>JBCCWL010000006.1:0-193983 GCA_039193885.1 Pseudomonadota bacterium | reverse complement strand
TTCGGTTTGGTGGTCATAGCGAGAGCAAAACACCCGATCCCATCCCGAACTCGGCCGTTAAGTGCCTTTGCGCCGATGGTACTGCGTCTTAAGACGTGGGAGAGTAGGTCACCGCCAAACCTAATAAGGGAAACAAACGTATCTCTCTGACGATGATCATAAAACAACCGCCCGTTCGAGGCGGTTTTTTTGTGCCTTGGACGAACCGAAAGGTCACGCCATGACCTCTGATAGCCCTGCACTTGGATTACGCCAGGCTTCCCTGTCTTTGGTGACGTACGACATCAGATGGCCGGAATTATTCGCGCGCGAAGCGGTCTTGATTTCTCAGGCTCTGCCAGATGTGCCGTTTGAAATTGATCATATCGGCAGCACCTCGGTGCCTGGTCTGGCAGCCAAGCCGATTTTGGATATCGCCATGCGTTCACGCCATGAAGACCGGATCGCACCTGCCCTTGTGAAATTGGGCTATATCGACAGGGGGCTTCGAAGTGGGCGTTTGTTCATCAGGCTACGGGACGGGAACATCAGAACCCATAATCTGCACCTATACCATTCCAATGACACGGACTGCCTGGACCAGATCGCATTCCGCGATGCATTGCGGAGCAATCAAGCACTACGAGACCGATACGCCGCCTTGAAGCAAGAGCTTGTAGAGGAGCTCGGTGACGAAGGTCGAGCTGTGTACGCAGACCGAAAAACCGAGTTCGTGAAAACCGCCATCGAAGCGCATAGAAATTAAGGGCGACGTCACGGGTCCGACTGAAACCTAATTCTTGTTCTTCGGATCCGTGTCCGTCACTGTCCGTTGCAAACAGGGGAAGACCAATGGCCGATGCACACGACAAGTCGATGATGGATAATCTCTATTGGTGGGGCATCCCCACGTTGTTCCGAGCGCCCCATGAAGAGCTTTCGAACCAGGATATCGCCTTAGTCGGTGTGCCGCATTCAACGGGCAACGGAACGACCGAGCGCGATCAACATCTCGGTCCAAGGGCCGTGAGAAATGTCTCGGCTGTGCAGCGTCGCGTGCATGGCGACTTCCAGATTGACCCCTGGGCGGCGGCCAAGATCGCCGATATCGGTGACGTGCCGTTTCCGCGCGCCAATGACAATGAGCATTGTATCGCGCAAATTACCAAATTTTATCAACAGGTTGCTGAAAGTGGTGCCCGCCCCGTATCAATCGGAGGTGATCACTCGATCACGGGCGGGATTGTGCAAGGCATCGCAAATTCCGCATTGACCGGTGGGGAGCCGGTCTCTTTTCTGCATCTGGATGCGCATACGGATGTGTTCACCAAGGTGGATCATTTCCTCGGTGCCAAGAAATCTGCTGCGCATTGGGGGGCCTATCTGGTGGATCAGAACCAAGTTGACCCGAAGAGCTCGATGCAGATTGGGTTGAGAGGCCATCCTCGGACGTTGGATTGGCTGCAACCGAGTTATGACTACGGCTACAACGTTGTGACGATGGGGGAGTATCGCCAACGCGGAGCGGCTGACGTCATTGCACAGGCCCGCGAGACACTCAAAGACCGGCCGGTCTACATCACGTTCGATCTCGATTGCCTCGATCCAACCGTGGCACCCGGTGTATCCAATTTAGAGCCCGGGGTCGGTGGGTTTTCGATAGATGAGGCGATTGCGTTGCTTCGCTCGGTCAGGGGGCTCAACATAGTCGGTGGCGACGTCGTTTGCCTGATGCCGACAAAGGACAGCCCCAATAACATAACGGCGTTGGGCGCCGCGTCGATCATGTTTGAAATGATCTCAATGATTGCCGAAAACACCCAAAAATAATTAATTTCCGGCCTGATTTGCCCTTGAAGACTCTCAGAGACAGGCGTAGATAAGCCGTCTGAATTGGCGCGGGATGGAGCAGCCCGGTAGCTCGTCAGGCTCATAACCTGAAGGTCGTAGGTTCAAATCCTACTCCCGCCACCAACCAAACGAAACGCCCTGACACTTATGTGTCAGGGCGTTTGTTTTTCCGTACGATACTTTGCCTCCAAAGCATGGGCACGGGATATCGCTGTCCGTCGATTGCCTTAAGCTAGCTGGAAAGCGTGCGCCGTCCGCTACGCGCGATTTCGGATGAGAAGCCAAACGAAAAATAGCCCGCCCACAAGGCCGGTGACGATACCAATCGGCATATCTTCTGGGGCCATAATCGTGCGCGCCACGATATCGGCCCATAGAAGGAACAGGGCACCCAGAAGGGCAGAGCCTGGGAGAACCCGCCGATAATCCCCGCCAAGGAGCATGCGAACAACATGCGGAACCATGAGCCCAACAAACCCGATTATCCCGGAGAACGCGACCATGACCCCGGTGATCAGCGCGCCGACAATAAAGACTGAAAGCCTGAAACGCGCCACTGGAATACCGAGCGTCGATGCAGTTTCATCTCCGATCGTCATCGCATTCAGTTCACGCGTTCGCAGACTGAACCAAAGGCTGCAAGCTGCAAGGATCACCAGCGGGTAGAGCAGCTGGCTCCATTGCGCCAGACCAAGGCCGCCAAGCATCCAGAACACGACCACATGTGTGGCGCGAGGATCCCCCAAAAAGATCAAAACATTGGCCGCAGCCATGATGATAAAAGAGACGGCAACCCCGGTAAGGACAAGCCGGTCGGCGCTAGCGGCATTGGCAAAATGCGACACACCCAGCACGATTGCTGCGGCACCAAGCGCGCCAAGAAACGCAAGCAGCGGAACAGTGAGCAGGCCAAGAAAAAGACCCGTGTGGAGAAGTGCGAGGATAGCCCCAAAGGCCCCGCCTGAAGAAATCCCCAACAAATGCGGATCGGCCAGTGGGTTGCGCGTGACAGCCTGCAGACTTGCGCCCACGATGGCAAGCCCGGCACCGACCATCATGGCTAGCAGAGCCCGAGGAAATCGGATTTCCCACACAATCGTTTCGCGGCCCTTGGACCAGTCTTGCTCGATGAGACCGGGTACCAGTTTGTTGAGAAACACGCCCCAAACTGTGCTGAGCGGGACTGGAACGGCACCGACAGAAATCGCAATTGAAAGCGAGGCCAGAAGCAAGACACCCCCACCGACGAAGACGGATTTCACTCCGTAGCTTCGGGATGCGTGGTGGCTTTTGGCTTTGGCCTCGCCCATTGGGCTATTTTCCCCAGAAGGATTCAGCCAGGGTCTTGATGGCCTGAATATTACGGGGCCCTGGTGTCGCCTCGACGTATTCAAGCGTGACAAAACGGTCATTCTTGACCGCGTCAAGCTCGGCAAATGCCGGGTTCGACATCATGAAATCACGCTTTTGTTCTGCCGTCACATCGCCGTAGTTTACGATCATCACAACTTCCGGATTTCGCTCGACGACTTCCTCCCAAGTGACGGTGGCCCAGCTTTTCTCGAAATCGTCCATGATGTTGACGCCCCCTGCGGCCTCGATCAATGCCGTGGGCATAGCGTAGCGACCGGCGGTAAAGGGAGAGTCCTCGCCGCTGTCATAGACAAAAACGCGAAGCGGCTCACCTGTATCCAGCCCGCTCGAAAAGCTTGCTAGGTCCGCTTTATATCCTTCGATAAGTTTGGCCGCCTTGCTTTCGACATCAAAGATACGACCCAAATTGGTGAGGTCGGCATACATGTCTTCGATGCTGGCCTTTTCCTTCTGCATGATGTGCGTGCAGGACTCGGTCAGCTCATAGACGCTGATGCCAAAGGGCTCCAATGTCTCCGGCGTGACTTCACCCCCGACCTTCATTCCGTAGTTCCAGCCCGCGAAATAGAAGTCTGCATCCGCGCCCACAAGCACCTCCTTTGTGGGGTACTTGGCCGATAGCTCAGGTAGTTCTTCGACACCTGCGCGCATTTCCTCGTCCAGTGTTTTCCACCCGGAGATGCCGGTGTAGCCCACCATTCGGTCCGCTAGGCCGAGAACTAGCATCATTTCGGTCAAGTTGACGTCGTTGGAAATCGCACGCTCAGGTGGGCTGTCGAATGTCACACTCCGGTTGCAACTTTGCACTGTGGTCTGGGCCGCTGCTGCGCCGACGCTCAGGGTCAGTATCGCGGAGGCGAAAAGAAGCTTTGTCATGGATGGGATCCTCTGTCTTGTAGGTGGAATGTTAAGTGATTGATATTGCTAGGAACTAGGCGTTCGCGCCATGTGTCGACCTTGAAGGCGGCAGACACTGCCGCCTCGGTCAGGACCTGTGCAGGTTGACCGAAACCAATAGGACAACCCGCGTGCAAAAGCAGTACATCGTCGCAAACCTCAGCGGCGAGGTTCAGATCATGCAGAGACGTGACGATCGTCAGTGGCAAATTGCGGATGAGCTCGAGAATTTCGAGTTGATGGCGAATGTCGAGATGGTTCGTGGGCTCGTCCAGGATCAGCAGTTCGGGTTGCTGAGCAAGGGCACGCGCCACCATGACCCGCTGACGTTCGCCACCAGACAAAGTTCCCAAATGACGTTCGGCAAGGTGGCGAAGATCCAATTGATCCAGAGCCGCATCGATGATCTCGCTGTCGCGTGCGCCGTTTTGCGCCGTAAATCCGCGCCGATGCGGGGTCCGGCCGAGGGCCACGATCTCGGCAACGCTCAACGCGAAGTCGCTATATTGCTCTTGCAGCACCACGGCGACCCGCTGTGCAACGCTGCGCGCTGTCTGCGCCCAGATATCCTCTCCGTCAAGGCGGACCGTTCCAGTGACTGGACGGTGATACCGATAGAGCAGACGCAGCAAAGTGGTCTTTCCTGCCCCGTTTGGCCCAACGATACCTAGCACATGACCGGATTTCAGCTCAAAGCTTGTCGCCTGCAACAAGGGGTCGCGCTTGCGTCCAGGGGCCCAGGACAGATCTTTTACGTTCAGGCTAGCAGCTGTCATGATGCCCGTGCCTCACTCTCTTCCATAACCACAATCGCCGCGGGAACTCGGGCCAGGGTCGTCTTTCGCAGCTTTCCGGGCCGGTCGACGGAGGAGCACCAACCGTCATGCAAGTAGGCATATTGCTGGGCGAAGGCCACGAGATCGTCGATATCGGTGTCCGGATCGATATCGCCGAACAGATAGGTCGCCTTTCGCGTCCCGTGATACGCAACCGTGCATGGGCGATCACATCCCGCCATGCATGCCACGCCGGAAATCTCAAACTCTTCAGGGATCGCGTCGCCGGCTTTTTCCATCGCCCGACGCAAGCTCTGAATCAGTTCAAATCCTGGGCGGCAGTCTGTACCTTTGTGACGACAAGATGTGCAGATTGTAATTCGATGGTCCACTGAGCCCTCCGCGGGTCGCGAGGGCGCTGCAAATAGAACCAGGTGGCGGGACAAACCGCTGTGCCATCATATGCTCCTGACCAGGCACCCCGCCTGTATCGAGTTGAAAGGCCGGCGACATATCTGTGCCGGTGATGGCAGGTCTCCTGACTCGCGGGTCTCAGTTTCCCCGAACCTTCCCAGACGTCTCGTCCAGTGGTTCATATCGGGGTCGCTCGCCGCTCACAGTTGCGGGGGCAGTCACGGATTTGGTGCCTACTGGCTACGCCGCACCGTGTTCCCTTTTCATCTCTTCAGCTTTAAGCGTCCAAGAACCATCGAGCGGTACCGAATAGGATTTCCTGCGACACGTCAATACAGTCTTTTGGACGAGCGCGCGCAACTCCCATCTGAACGTCTCTGGACCTGTTCGTTAAGCGCCGGAAAAGCCTATGAAATCACGGCGAGATCAAACCTCGTACCAGCTGAACCCTAGCTGGCAAAGCAAATTTTTTCGGCCGTCCCTATCGAGCGCTGTTGCCGGGCGCCAGAGCTGGTTGAAGCATATTGATCGGTCGATTTAGAATTACCCGCTGTCGGGATGGCAAAACGACTATCACGAAGGCGAATAATAAAAAGCATAAATATCAACTGCTTGTAAAAAAATGAGGTGCGTACCTCAAAAATTCCTAGACTTGAGGTGCGTACCTCAAATAGCGTTAGGTCACGAAAAACGATTCGATGCCAAGGGTGGAATTTCGGCATCGGAATTCATGGGAGGAATACATATGACAAAATTGAAACTGGCCTCTGTCAGTGCGCTAAGTCTTGCCGCCGCGTCGATGGCGAATACAGCGCAGGCCGAAGATCTGACCCTGTGCTGGGCAGCATGGGATCCTGCCAACGCGTTGGTCGAACTCAGCAAGGAATTCGAAAGCCAATCCGGGCACTCCATGAGCTTTGAGTTTATCCCGTGGCCAAATTTTGCGGATCGTATGCTCAACGAGCTGAACTCCGGTGGTAAACTTTGCGACCTTCTAATTGGCGACAGCCAATGGATCGGTGGTGGCGCTGAAAACGGTCACTATGTGAAGCTGAATGATTTCTTCGATTCCGAAGGCATCAGCATGGACGATTTTGCGCCCGCCACAGTGTATGCGTATTCGACTTGGCCGAAGGGCACGCCAAACTATTACGCACTTCCCGCGATGGGGGATGCGAACGGGTGGTTCTACCGCAAAGACTGGTTTGGACGTGAAGATATCCAGGCTGCGTTTAAAGAGGCGACCGGACGCGATTTGGCTGAGCCGACATCGCAAACAGAGATGCTTGAGATCGCGCAATTCTTCCAAGGTCGCGAGATCGATGGAAAGACGGTTTATGGTGCTGCGATCTTCACTGAGCGTGGGTCCGAAGGGATCACGATGGGCGTCACATCCGCGCTATACCCTTGGGGTTTCAAATACGAGAACACCCCTGGCGCATATGACATGGAAGGTGCCGTAAACTCACCCGAAGCTGTTGAAGCTCTTGAATTCTATAAAGAATTCTACGAGACAGCCACACCCCCAGGCTACACGAACAGCTATATGGGCGAGAGCCTTGATGCCTTTAAGTCCGGCCAGGTTGCCATGGCGATGAACTGGTTCGCGTTCTTTCCGGGCCTCTACGCTGACCCGAACACGGGTGGTGAGAAGATCGACTTTTTCGTGAACCCGCCGCAAAATCAACCGGGCTCAACGCTGGGTGGACAGGGCATTTCTGTTGTCGCCTATTCTGACAAACAGGACGCGGCTCTGGAGTACATCAAATGGTTTGCGCAACCAGGCGTACAAGCCAAATGGTGGGAGCTCGGCGGATACTCGGCCCACAACTCGGTGCTGAACGATCCGGGCTTTGTCGAAAGTCAACCTTTTGCGGGTGACTTCCTCGAAGCCATGGGTGGCGTTCAGGATTTCTGGCAGGAACCAGCCTATGCTGAACTTCTGCTGGCCATGCAAAAACGCATCCACGACTTTGTTGTCGCCGATCAGGGCACAGCTCAGGAAGCGTTGGACAAGCTGATCGAGGACTGGACTGAAGTCTTCGAGGACGAGGGTAAACTCTGATTGCTAAGTCTGGCCTGCATATCGCAGGCGCTTGAAACCTGAAGATTGTCCCGGATTTTCGCCGGGGCAGTCTCTCCACACGTCTTTTTCTCCTTCGGATTCTGGTCATGTCAGACACGCCTGTCGATCGCGTTGCCACTGCCACCCCGCCACGGGTGGCCCGCAAGATAAAAGGTCTCAGCGATCGTGCGATTGCTTGGATCTTTGTTGGTCCAACGATCTTTCTGTTGTTGGCGATCAACATATTTCCTCTGATCTGGACGATCCGTCTGAGCTTCACAAACTTCAAAGCCAACCGAAATCGTCCGATCGAGTGGGTGGGTACCCGCAACTACGAGCGCATTCTCACCGATAGCGATATCTGGCTGAACATGCAGGCCACGGCGCATTTTCTGTTCTGGACAATTTTCTTCCAGGTACTGATCGGCTTCACGCTGGCCTACCTGATTAACAAGAAATTTAAGGGCAATGACCTTTGGACGACCATTATCGTGCTGCCGATGATGTTAAGCCCAGCGGTGGTCGGCAACTTCTGGAAGTTTTTGTATCAGCCGCAAATCGGGCTCTTCAACTACGTCGTCGCGTTT
This sequence comes from Pseudomonadota bacterium, assembly GCA_039193885.1. Taxonomy (GTDB): domain Bacteria; phylum Pseudomonadota; class Alphaproteobacteria; order Rhodobacterales; family Rhodobacteraceae; genus Litoreibacter. The sequence goes on along the minus strand of JBCCWL010000006.1, from coordinate 186,040 downwards.
TTCACCGGCAAGGATCCGTCCAGTTTTGAAATGCTGGGCTCGGTTCAGTTGGCACCATGGTCGATTGTGATCGTTGATACTTGGATGTGGACGCCATTTGTGATGCTGATCTGTCTTGCCGGCTTGCGATCGATCCCCGACTATATCTACGAGGCGGCCGAAGTGGACCGGGCGTCCAAGCTGCGGCAATTCTTCACCATTACCATTCCGATGGTGCTCCCGTTCTTGATGCTGGCGGTGCTGTTTCGTGGCATCGAGAACTTCAAGATGTTTGACCTTGTGGTCCAGCTCACAGGTGGAGGTCCTGGATCCACAACCGAGCTCACATCAATCAACCTGAAGCGTGAGGCGTTCGAAAAATGGCGTACCGGTTACGCATCAGCCTACGCGATCATCTTGTTCGTCACGGTGTTCGGGTTGGCCTCCATCTATGTCAAAGCGCTGAACAAGGTTAAAGAGAGATGAGCAGCTTCTCTGTCACAGAGCCGTCCAAGCGCTCGAAATGGTTCGCCGGCGCACTGGTCATTCTCTACGCGTTGGTCACGATGGCCCCGTTGGCGTGGATCATGCTCACAGGGTTCAAGTCGCCCGCTGATGCCATCAGCTACCCGCCGAAGGTCATTTTTGAACCGACCTTGGAAGGCTACGTCAATCTGTTCACAACCCGGACGCGGCAGACGCAAGAGTTCCTTGACGCAAACCCGCCTCAGACCTGGTACGAGGATATCGTTCGGCAATATGACATGGTGATCGCTGGACCCTCGAAATTTGGCGAGCGCTTCATGAACTCGGTGATCATCGGATTTGGCTCGACGTTTCTGAGTGTATTCCTGGGGACCCTGGCGGCCTACGCCTTCAGTCGGTTTAAGATCCCCTTGGCGGATGACTTGCTGTTTTTCATTCTATCGACCCGAATGATGCCGCCCATTGCGGTGGCAATTCCGATCTTCCTGATGTACCGGCAGCTGGGTCTGTCTGACACGCATCTTGGCATGATCCTGCTTTATACGGCGGTCAATATTTCACTCGCGGTCTGGCTTCTCAAAGGCTTCATCGACGAGATCCCGCGCGAGTATGAAGAAGCCGCACTGATTGATGGGTACACGCGGTTCCAGGCCTTTTATAAAGTAGTCTTACCACAGGCAGCCACCGGCATCGCATCCACGGCTATTTTCTGTCTGATCTTCGCCTGGAACGAATACGCCTTCGCTGTTTTGTTGACCTCGGGCACAGCACAGACCGCGCCGCCCTTCATTCCAACGATTATCGGCGTGGGCGGCCTTGATTGGCCGGCGGTCGCCGCAGGGGCCACGCTCTTCCTGCTGCCGGTGATGATTTTCACGATCATGCTTCGCAAGCATCTGCTGCGCGGGATCACATTCGGAGCCGTACGCAAATGAGCAATTTTTTCGCCGGCATACTCAGCCTCAGACGCGGCCCTTGGGAAATGCTCGCCACAATACTGATCGGCTTAGGTGTCGTCATGCTGATGCAGCCGTTCTTCTTGTGGGCCTATACCTATTCATTTGTCACAACGTTGGTGGGCACGGTGATGTTTATCATTGTGTCTCATTTCAAGGAGTGACCCGGATGTCTGTACAGGTTTGCCCCGTGGCGTGGTCGCTCAGTTCGGATGGTACCAGACTGGCCGAAACCCCCCGTAGAAACACGATATCGAGGACGTGCGGAGCGCTTTTTGTGCGATGTGATCGTAGCCCGGTTCGGATCGGGCAAGAGATAGACTGATGGCCCAGATTCAAATCAAGAATATCCGAAAGCAGTTTGGTGATTTTGTTGCCGTGAAAGAAAGCAGCTTTACCATCGAGGATGGAGAATTCTTCATGCTGCTCGGGCCTTCGGGCTGCGGTAAAACCACGACCTTGCGCATGATCGCAGGCCTCGAACTGCCAACCTCCGGTGAGATATATCTGGACGGTGAAGAGATCAGCCAGAAGCCGCCATCCCAACGTGACATCGCTTTTGTTTTCCAGATGTTCGCGCTTTACCCGCATATGAATGTCCGCAAGAACCTTAGCTACCCTCTGGTGTCGCAAGGCATGCCGCGCGCGCAGGTCAAAGCCAAAATCGACGAAGTGGCTGGCATCTTGGGCATTCAAGATATTCTCAACCGACCGGTCGGTGGGTTGTCGGGGGGTGACCGCCAGCGGGTTGCATTGGGTCGGGCGATTGTCCGCGACCCAAAGGCGTTCATGATGGATGAACCGTTAGGGGCTCTGGACGCGGAATTTCGCGAGCATATGGCCGATGAATTGCGGGCATTGCACGACCGTATGGGGGCCACAACCGTCTACGTGACCCACGATCAACTGGAAGCGATGCAGATGGGCGACAAGATTGTTGTGATGAACAACGCGGTTGTCGAACAATTCGGCACGCCTCAGGAGATCTACGACAAACCCGCCACAATGTTCGTGGCAGATTTCATCGGTTCCCCATCCATGAATTTTTTGCGGTTCGAAGGCACGGTTTCCGAAGGTAGCCAATCGATCAGAATGGCCGGGGTCGAGATCGGCACGCCGCAGCAAAGGCAAGGCGCGTCTGGTCAGCTGGTCTATGGTGTCCGGCCAGAGCATGTGACCTTAAACGACGATAGCGCATATCGCGGCGAGGTGTTGGCCACCGAATATCTGGGCACGACCCAGATCGTCACGCTCGACACTGCAAATGGGGAGCTGAAGGCACGGATCGACAGTGGTCAGGTGGCAACGGTTGGCGAAAAGATCGGTGTGTCCTTTGAGACTTCAAAGGTCACCTTGTTTGATGAAACCAATGGCCGGGCGCTGCGGTCGGAATTAAATCAGGCGGTGCTGCCCCATGGCTGAGGTTGTCTTAAAAAATCTGTCGAAACGTTTCGGTGCAGATGTCGCTGTGGATGACATATCGATGGAGATCCCTGACGGCGCATTTGTCGTACTGCTCGGTCCGACGGGCGCAGGCAAAACCACAACGCTTCGGCTAATTTCGGGTTTGGAGAAACCAGATCAGGGCGAGATCTGGATCGATGGGCGTAACGTGGCAGACGAAACTCCGGCACAGCGCGACGTGGCTATGGTCTTCCAGCAATACTCGCTCTACCCGCATCTGTCGGTTCGCGACAATCTGGAATTTCCGCTGAAATCTCCGATCCTGCGTACGCCCACCGATGTGATTGCGCGCAAGGTTCAGGAGGTGGCCGAAGTCTTGCAGATCAGTCACAAGCTGGACAACAAGGCCACCGAATTGTCGGGTGGCGAAATGCAACGTGTCTCTATCGGGCGCGCGCTGGTTCGCGATCCCGCAATCTATCTGATGGATGAGCCGCTAAGCTCGCTTGATGCCAAGCTGCGGACCGATCTTCGGGTGGAGCTCAAGCGCATTCAGGCCAGCCTCGGGGCGACGCTTCTTTACGTCACGCATGATCAAATCGAGGCGATGACCATGGCCACCCATGTTGGTGTTTTGAATGATGGGAAACTTGTACAGTTTGGCTCCCCTCGCGAAATCTACGAAAACCCAAATTCACTTTACGTGGCCAGCCGATTGGGTCAGCCGCGTATCAATGTTCTGCCCGCAGATATGTTCGGAACGGCCCCGGTTGGGGTTACTCAGTTCGGACTGCGCCCGGAACATATTGAACAAGGCACAGGTCAGGAAGCCGAAGTGCAACGCGTCGAACACCTGGGCGATCAAAACCGTCTGCATCTGACGCTAAACGGCCACCCGGTTGTCACAATCGCTGACCCATCCACAGCGTATGAGCCCGGCGCGCAGATCAAGATTGCGCCAAGAAATCCGCTGTGTTTCGACGCTGCCGGCAATCGCATTCGATAAGGAGGTTCAGATATGAGTCAATTCATCAACGCCAAAGACACGCTTGTTACCGATGCGATCGACGGGCTTCTCGAAACCTCTGGTGGTGCGCTGACCCGGCTTGATGGCTACCCGCATATCAAGGTTGTGTGTCGCAGCGATTGGGACAAATCCAAGGTCTCTTTGATCTCTGGTGGCGGCTCTGGACATGAGCCAGCTCATGCTGGATTTGTAGGATCGGGCCTGCTGACCGCGGCGGTGTGCGGAGAGGTCTTTGCCTCCCCCTCGGTCGATGCGGTCCTGGCAGGAATTCTGGCTGTCACGGGACCTGCGGGCTGCTTGCTGATCGTCAAGAACTACACCGGCGATCGATTGAATTTCGGTCTTGCTGCAGAGCGCGCGCGCGCCTTCGGGTTGAAAGTTTCGATGGTGGTGGTCGATGACGATATCGCGTTGCCGGACCTGCCGCAGCCGCGCGGGGTCGCAGGCACGCTTTTTGTGCACAAGATCGCGGGCGCACTGGCAGAAGCCGGTGCCGATCTTGAAACTGTAGCGCAGGCCGCGCAAGATGCAATCTCGCGCATGGCAAGCATTGGCACCTCGCTGGACACCTGCACAGTACCTGGGTCCGAGAAAGAGGAGCGCATCGCGCCCGGTATGGCCGAGCTGGGGCTGGGCATTCACGGCGAGGCCGGAGTTCAACAGGTCGCGTTCAAAGATGCCCGCACCGCAATGGATCTGGTTTTGGAGAAGTTAGAGCCAAAACTCAGCGACGCAGCACATGTGGCAATTTTGAACAATTTGGGCTCAACGACACCGTTGGAGATGAGCGTTCTGGCACATGAGCTTGCCGCCTCTCCACGGGCCAAAAACATCAAGCACATCATTGGCCCCGGACCTTTGATGACCTCGCTGGACATGCATGGGTTCTCTGTATCCGTCTTGGCCCTTGACGAAGAGGTGGCCGCCCATCTTGCCTCACCGGTCGGGCCACAAGCCTGGCCAGGAATGCACTCCATTGAGCCAGCAATCGTCCAGCCGCTGCCAGATGGCTTAAGCCCAATCCGGCCCATTCCGTCTGCGAATGCGGCCACGCGTGATGTGATCAATCAGTGTTGTGACCTGCTGGTTGCATCGGAAGCCGCACTGAACGATCTGGATGCAAAATCCGGCGATGGCGACACGGGCAGCACCCTTGCGACGGCGGCGCGGGCGCTAAAGGGCGCGTTGGACAGGCTGCCTTTGGCCGATCCAACGCAGCTGTTTCGCGCCTTGGGCGACGAGTTGAGCCAAACCATGGGCGGATCGTCCGGCGTTATACTGGCGATCTTCTTTGGTGCGACCGGAGATGCGTGCGCCAGCGGTAAGCCGGTTCACAAGGCTCTGCTGGCTGGTCTCGAGCGGATCAGTCAAGTGGGCGGCGCGCAGAGAGGCGACCGCACAATGATCGATGCACTTGATCCCGCGCTCAGAGCTTTGAGTGAGGGCATCGGAACCGCAGCATCCGCAGCGCGAGCCGGGGCCGATGGGACCGCCAAAATGGGACGAGCAAAGGCAGGCCGCGCCTCTTATGTGCCGGAAGAAAATCTCATCGGACACAATGACCCCGGCGCCGAAGCTGTCGCGCGCCTGTTTGAGGGGCTCAACAAAGTCATGTGATCTTACGAAAGGACCCGATGCGGCAAGACCGAGACCCAAATCAGACCCCGACGATCAACGACATTGCGCGCGTTGCCGAAGTTAGCCTTGCCACGGTTGACCGGGTTCTAAACGCGCGACCTGGCGTGCGCGAGCAGACGGTCAAGAAGGTCAATAAAGCTATTGTCGACTTGGGCTATGTTCGAGACACCGCCGCCGCCAATCTGGCGCGTGGGCGGGTCTATAACTTTGTTTTTATTCTGCCCTCCAACCAGAATGAATTTCTGTATTCACTTGAAAAGCAGATCGAACAGTTAAAGGAAAACCTGCGCCATGAGCGCACCCGTCTGTCGTTTCTTCGTGTGGCAGCGTTCGACCCGATGGCGCTGGCCCGCGCTATTCAATCCATCGACGAGACCAGCGTTGACGGCGTCGCGATCTTTGGCCCGGAAACGCCCTCGGTCCGCGACTCGATTGCGCATCTAAAGGCCAACGGGATCGCGGTCGCATCTTTGGTGGCCGATATTCCCAGCTCTGAGCGGGACAATTATGTTGGCATCGACAATGTATCGGCCGGGCGAACTGCGGCGCAGCTCCTGGGACGGTTCCTTGGGCCACGCCACGGAAAAGTGCTTGTTCTGACCGGCTCGATGCTGGCGCGTGACCACCTGGAACGTCGTCTGGGATTTGATGAAATCATGGCCAGCGATTTCCCGCATCTTCAGATACTGGCGTCTTTGGAAGGCCGCGATGATCCGGATTTGATTGAACGCCTGCTGCCACCGACTTTCGAGGAAAATCCGAATATCGTTGGAATTTATTCTTCTGCTGCTGGAAATGAGGGCCTTTTGAAATTCCTTCAGCCGGCGCGGCTTGATCCCAAGCCTGTCGTGATTGCACATGAACTTACACCGCTGTCGCGCCGTGCGCTTGACGAGAAACTGTTCGACGCCGTCATCGGTCAGGATTCCGGTCATCTCGTGCGCAGTGCCGTTCGCATTCTGCGCGCGAAATGTGACCAGATGCCGATAAATGCCGCTCAGGAACGCATCCGCATTGATGTATATTTGAAGGAAAATATGCCCAAATAATCTGATGACTTGGAAGGAAGCACGATGAAAAATATCAAAGGCCCAGCCCTGTTTCTGGCGCAATTCGCCGGAGATGACGCCCCATTCAACTCTTGGGATGCGATCACCACATGGGCTGCTGATTGCGGCTATAAGGGCGTTCAGGTGCCGAGCTGGGATGGCAGGTTGTTTGATTTGGCGAAAGCTGCTGAAAGCAAGACCTATTGCGATGAATTCAAAGGTCAGGCCGCTGAAAACGGTATCGAGGTGACCGAGTTGTCGACCCATCTACAAGGTCAACTGGTCGCGGTGCATCCAGCTTATGACACGGCTTTTGATGGCTTCGCGGATCCGTCTGTCCATGGCGATCCAAAGGCGCGACAAGCCTGGGCTGTCGACCAGGTTATGAAGGCGATTTCAGCGTCAGCAAATATGGGGATTGGAAACCATGTGACATTTTCGGGCGCGCTGGCTTGGCCCTACGTCTATCCTTGGCCGCAGCGCCCGGCGGGTCTTGTCGAGACCGCCTTTGACGAACTTGCCAACCGGTGGCGACCCATTCTCGACCATGCAGACGAAAATGGTGTCAACATTTGCTATGAGATCCATCCGGGCGAAGACCTGCATGACGGCGTGACTTTCGAGATGTTTCTCGAACGCCTGAACGGGCATGCGCGGTGCAACATGCTCTATGATCCGTCGCATTATGTGCTGCAATGCCTCGACTATCTCGACAATATCGACATCTACAAAGACCGGATCAAAATGTTCCACGTCAAGGATGCCGAGTTTAACCCAACCGGACGCCAAGGTGTCTATTCCGGCTATCAAAGCTGGGTTGATCGCGCCGGGCGTTTCCGCTCGCTGGGCGATGGACAAGTCGATTTTAGCGCCATCTTCTCAAAGATGGCCGCCAATGATTTCGACGGCTGGGCGGTTGTTGAATGGGAATGCTGTCTGAAGCACCCAGAAGACGGTGCGCGTGAGGGTGCGAAGTTTGTCAGCGACCATATCATTCGCGTGACGGAACGCGCCTTTGATGATTTCGCCGATGGCGGCACAGATGAAGCCGCCAATCGCAAGATGCTGGGGATTTCATGATGGAACGGATCAAACTGGGAATGGTCGGCGGCGGCAACGATGCATTCATCGGGGCTGTGCACCGAATTGCCTCGCGCATTGATGACAGGTTCGAACTGGTGGCTGGTGCTTTGTCATCGACGCCGGAAAAGGCCCGTGCCTCGGGTGAGGCGCTGGGCGTGGAGCGGATCTATGATGATTTTAAAGCCATGGCGATCCGTGAGGCACGTTTGAAATCGGGCATCGAAGCGGTGTCGATCGTGACGCCAAACCATGTTCACTACTCGGCTGCGCGTGAATTTCTTAAACGCGGGATCCATGTGATATGCGACAAGCCGCTGACCTCAACGCTTGCGGATGCCAAGAAACTGGTGAAAGCGGCCGAGGCATCGAATGCTCTGTTCATCCTGACCCATAACTACACCGGTTACCCCATGGTGCGCCAAGCTCGCGAGATGGTTGCAGAGGGCCAGATCGGAAAGATCCGCGTGGTACAGGTGGAGTACCCCCAGGACTGGCTGACGATCGAGCAGGACTTCAAACAGGCCGAATGGAGAACAGACCCTGCGCGTTCGGGCGCAGGCGGGTCAACTGGCGATATTGGCACCCATGCGCATAACTTGGCGCGCTTCGTGACAGGCCTGGAGGTTGAAAGCCTGGCCGCTGATCTCGACGCCTTTGTTCCAGGTCGGCGCGTGGACGACAATGGGCATGTCATGTTGCGCTTTGAGGGCGGAGCCAAAGGCATGTTGTGGTGTTCGCAGGTCGCACCCGGAAACGAGAACGCACTGAGAATTCGCGTTTACGGCGAAACCGGCGGGCTGGAATGGGCGCAGGAAGATCCCAACTACCTTTGGCATACGCCGTTTGGTGAACCCAAGCGCCTGATCACCCGAAATGGGGCAGGTGCCGGTGAAAGTGCCGCGCGGGTCAGTCGGATACCGCCGGGCCATCCCGAAGGGTATCTTGAAGGGTTTGCGACCATCTACTCCGAAGCCGCTGAGGCCATTAACGCGCATAAGTCTGGCAGCGCACCAGACGCAGCGGTGATTTATCCCACGGTCTATGACGGATTGCGCGGGGTTGAATTTATCGATGCTTGCGTTCGATCTTCGGCGCGAAATGCGGCCTGGGTTAGCCTTCGAGGCTGATTCATTTCCCTCTTATGAGCGCTCTCCCGCAGGGTCTCGGCTCTGCGTCTACATTGCCATTGCTTAGCGTCTGAAACTGTTATCTTATAACACCTAAATGGTAGACGACTCCATGGCTCAGTCTTCGTGGGGTCAACAAAAAGGATCGATTTGACAGATGAAGAAAGCACTTGCAGTGGCGCTGGTCATCACCGCTCAACCGGCAATTTCTGAAACACAGCGGGAACTTGGCTCGCATGAGCACGGTGTGGGCGAACTGAATATCGCAGCCGTGGATCAATCCCTCGTCTTTGAACTTCATGCACCGGGCGCTGATATCGTAGGGTTTGAATATGTCGCCGAAACAGAAGCCGATAGGGGCGCGATCTCTGACGCGCTGGGGCTGCTGACCAAGCCGCTCGATCTATTCGAACTTCCAGAGGCTGCCGGATGTTTCCTGACCGAAGTCTATGCCGCACTTGAGCTTGAAGAAGATGATCACGCCGAGCATGATGACGACCACGAAGAGCATTCCGACCACGACGACCACGACAAAGATGAAGAGCATGCCGAACATGATCACGATGAACACGATCACGACGAGCACGCCGAACATGATGATCACGACAAGCATGAGGAACATGCCGAAGGCGAAGAGCATCACGATCATGACGATCACGAAGAGCACGCCGACGAAGCTTCGCACTCGGAATTCTATCTCGAGTTCGCCGTGACCTGTACAAACCCCGACAAGATTGACACGATGGCATTCAAGTATTTTGAAACGTTCGAAGCTGCAGAGGAGCTCGAAGTGCAAATCGTCACCGAGGACGGCGCACAGGCTTTCGAAGTCATGCGGTCCGATCCGAACTTGTCGCTTCGGGGGGTATTCTGACCGAAACGACCGCCGTACTTAACCTGAGTGAGGCCCGGTTTCGATGGCCGGGTCGATCAGGGTTTGCGCTGCATATCCCCGATTTTTCTGTAAAAACTGGTGAGCGTGTTTTGCTGCTGGGCGAAAGCGGATCCGGTAAATCGACACTATTGTCGATGATTTGCGGTACGGTTCTGGTCGAGGATGGAAGTGTTGAGGTCGCGGGTCAGGATCTCTCAAAGCTTTCCGCCGGGCAACGCGACAGGCTGCGGGCCGAGCAAATCGGTGTGATATTCCAGCAATTCAATCTGCTGCCCTTCGGCACGGTCTTGGATAACGTTCTTTTGCCATTGAACTTCGCACCCCAACGCAAATCGCGCGTTGGAGATGGGCGAGCTGTGGCCGCGAAACTATGCACCGATCTCGGGTTGCCACCCGGTGTGATGTTCGCGAGGGCTCGGGATTTGAGCGTGGGTCAGCAACAACGGGTCGCCGTGGCTCGGGCATTGATCGGTACTCCTCGCCTGATTGTGGCTGATGAACCGACGTCTGCCCTAGACGCCCAAAGTCAGGCCCTATTTCTTCAACAACTGTTCGATCAGGCGGCGATCAACAAGACCTCCGTACTGATGGTCAGTCATGATGAACGCTTGGGCGATCAATTTGACCGAGTGGTCAGGATGGAGGATATCACGGACGACAATCGGGTGGCGGCGTGATCTTTCGGCTCGCGATTGCCTCGCTATTTGCACGCGCGATTACGGTTGGGATGACGATCTTAGCGATTGCCCTTTCAGTCGCCCTGTTTCTTGGTGTCGAGAAGGTGCGTACAGGGGCGAAAGACAGCTTCGCCGACACGATCTCGGGGACAGACATTATCGTTGGGGCGCGGTCGGGGTCAGTGCAGCTGTTGCTTTATTCCGTTTTTCGCATCGGCAACGCGACCAACAACATAACCTGGGAGAGTTATCAGGACATCACTGAGCGTCCGGAAGTCGAGTGGATCGTGCCAATATCGCTGGGTGACAGCCACCGCCAGTTTCGGGTTATGGGCACCAGCGTAGAGTTTTTCCAGCACTACAAGTATCGCCAGGGCAGAGCGCTCGAACTTGCCGATGGCATCATTATGTCAGACCTGTTTGACGCCGTAATCGGGGCTGATGTTGCAACTACCCTGGGGTATTCAACAGGCGATCCGATCATCGTCGCACACGGATTGGCATCGTTTACTGAACATGAGGATCAACCGTTCCGAATTTCCGGCGTCCTTGAGAAAACCGGCACGCCCGTGGATCGCACGGTCATCGTCAGCATGGAAGCTATCGAGGCGATCCATGTCGACTGGAAATCTGGTGCAAAGATCCCCGGCCAGACAACACCGGTGGATCAGATCAGACAGATGGAGCTAACGCCAAAGGCGCTAACTGCCGCCTTGATCGGCGTTGAGAATCCGTTGCGAACCTTCGCGTTGCAACGTGCGATCAATGAATATTCGCAAGAACCGCTTCTGGCGATTTTGCCCGGTGTTGCCTTGCAAGAGCTGTGGGGCATCGTTGGCATTGCCGAGACAGCCTTGCTGGCCGTGTCCACAATGGTCGTGGTCACCGCGCTGATCGGACTGATGGCTACGATTTTTTCCAGTCTGAACGAGCGACGGCGCGAGATGGCAATATTCCGCGCCATGGGTGCACGGCCTGCCACGATCTTGGGGTTGCTCGTTCTGGAGAGCATATTGATTGCACTCATGGGGGCCGCGCTTGGTATGGTCTTGCTTTATGTGACACTGGTTATCGCCCAGCCGATGGTTGATCAGGCCTATGGGCTCTGGCTGCCGATAGACGCACCAAGCTGGCGTGAGGTCCGTGTGGGTCTGGCGGTGGTGGCTGCTAGCGCAATTGTGAGCTTGATTCCGGCCCTGCGCGCCTATCGCATGTCTTTGGAAGATGGTATGACGGTTCGAACGTAATGCAGGAAAAACCCAGGATGCTAAGCCGTCGCGCCGCATTATCACTGATCTCAGCAGGTGCCATAGTTCCCAGGGCGGCCTTCGCAAACACTGCGCGCGAGGTCACGTGGGACGATCTGATCCCGCCCGGCGTGCCCTATGCAGAGATAATTGGAGAGGGCGATCTTGACGAGTTTAATGATACCTGGGCCCCGATTTTTGACGAGAACGCCACCAAATTGAACGAGGCGTTGAACGGGGCCTATATCAAGCTGCCTGGGTTCATAATCCCGTTGGAATTCACGTCAAAGGGTGTCACTGACTTCATGCTGGTACCTTATGTCGGGGCATGTATCCACGTGCCGCCGCCGCCAGCCAACCAATTGGTGATGGTCAAGGCCAAGACCCCTTGGCCGGATGAAAAGCTGTGGGATGCCGTGTGGGTGATCGGACAGATGCGCACGCAATTGCAAGATACCGAGCTGGGCCAAACGGGATATTTTGTCCAAGCCGACGAGATGGAAGTCTACGTTTGGTAAGATTCGCGTTTTGCGTATCACCGAAAGCAGGGTGCGCGATTTGACCGCCGTGGCGGGCTAAGGCGTTGATTGGCGCACGATTAGCTCGGTCTGCACAACCTCACACACAGGATCCGAATTGACAGGCCGTCCAAGGCGCACGAGCAATCTTGCCAAAAGCGCTCCTGTTTTTTCACCGATGATCCGCGAGGACACATCGACAGTAGTCAATCTTGGATGCGATGTCGCAGAGATTTCGAAATTTCCGAACCCGGCAACCGCGCGGTCCTGCGGGACCTTCAAGCCTTGTCTCTGGCATGCGCAAAGTGAACCGAACGCCACCAGATCGGAGACACAGACGAAGCCTTGCAGCTGGGGATATGCCGAGAGCATCTGTATGGTTGCATCGCCCCCTTCTTGCATCGACATCGGTGTCCCGTGCGAGGGTGACAGGACATGCGGTTCCAGACCTTTCGCCTGCATCGCTGAGACAAAGCCCGCTTTCCTGTCACTGCCCCGCGTGTCACCAGATGCGGCTCCACCCAGAAAGCCGAGCTGTGTCAGGCCCTTGTTCAACAGATGCTCGACCACCAGCTTCATGGCCTGCGCATTCGAAAACCCCACGACATGCTCAATCGGATTGACCGGAACGTCCCAGATCTCGACCACAGGGATTTCGGCTTGTTTCAGCAGATCACGGGTCCGCTGTGTATGATTGCCACCCGTCAACACCAGGGCTTCGGGCCGCCGTCTCAGAAGGTTTTCGACCAGCTGCTCTTCGTCGCGCATATTGTAATTCGTGTAGCCCAACAACACTTGCAATCCATGCTCCGCCAGCACCTCGGACATTGCAGTGACGGTATCGGCAAAATTCGCATTGTTGAGCGATGGAATTGTAACCGCAACAAATCCCGTACGTTTCGAGCGCAGCGTCGAGGCGGTCGCGTCAAAGACATATCCGAGAGACTGCGCAATCTCGAGTATTCGGGCCCGGGTGTCGTCACTTACAGAGGCATCCTTGCGAAAGGCGCGTGAGACGGTCATCGGTGACACACCGGCGGCTTCGGCGACGTCTTTCATCTTTGGCGTATTGCCCATGGGCCGCTTCCTTTGGTCTAGGTGGTACAGCCTGCCTGCCTGCGTCGACTAGGTATTCTTGACCTTCTCTGTGGCCTCCTCGACCACGGCATCAAATGGCTGGTCTATGTCTATGACAACGCCGGTTTCGTCTGGTTGTAAATCCTCAAGCGCAGCGAACTGGCTGTCGAGCAACGACACTGGCATGAAGTGGCCCTCGCGCTGGGACATGCGGGCTTCGATGACCTCTCGTGCGCCAGCAAGATGCACAAAGACAACTGGTCCGCCAGCGGCGTCGCGAATGATATCGCGATATTTCCGTTTCAGGGCGGAACATCCCACCAGAATTGGGCTTTCTGCTGCGCTTAACGCGGCACCGACAAGGCTCAGCCAAGGCGCGCGGTCCGCGTCATCAAGCGGGTGTCCTGCCGACATCTTTTCAATATTTTCAGGAGGATGCAAATCGTCGCCGTCGAAGTATCGCGCGCTCAGACGTTCGGCCATTTCTGCGCCCACGGAAGATTTTCCGCAGCCGGCAACACCCATGATTATCCCACGCAACATCAGATCAAAGCGACGCCGTTATGCCGCCATCCACATAGAGCGTATGTCCGTTCACGAAGCTGGAGCCCGCGGACGACAGAAAGACCGCGGCGCCGACCAATTCATCCACATTGCCCCAGCGTCCGGCTGGTGTCCGCTTTTCCAACCAGGTGGTGAACTCCGGATCTGCCACAAGGGCGGCATTCAGCGGTGTGTCAAAGTATCCTGGCGCGATCGCATTGCACTGCAAACCATGTTTCGCCCAATCGGTGGCCATGCCCTTTGTCAGGTTGGCGACTGCGCCCTTGGTCGCGGTATAAGGTGCGATGCCAGGTCGCGCCAAGGCCGATTGTACCGAGGCGATGTTGATGATCTTGCCGCTTTCGCGGGAGATCATGTGGCGCGCGACCGCCTGTCCGACATGGAAAACCGATGCGATATTGGTCTGTAACAAACGTTCGAACGCGTCGGCCGGAAAATTCTCCAGCTCGGTTCGATGTTGCATCCCGGCGTTGTTAATCAAGATGCCGATCGGGCCATGGTTGGCTTCAAACCCGTCCACGGCGGTCCGTACGGCGTCGTGATCCGTAGCGTCAAAGGCGAGCGTCAGATCGGTCCCAAGCGTAGCAGCTGCGGCAGAAAGTTTCGCAGCATCGCGCCCGTTCAACACAACTTCGGCTCCGTGAGCCGTCAGCCCTTCGGCAAGCGCATATCCAATGCCCTGGGACGATCCCGTGATTAAGGCGCGTTTGCCGGATAGGTCGAACAGGTTTTGGGTGGCGGGCATGGCTGGATCCTTTCACGGCGTCATTTAAGTCAATCGCTTTATGTTATCGATAACACCGCAAGTCAATCTTTGCGTTCGCTGGCGTGTTAAACAGAGCTTCATTCTCATCGACTAAACCCGCTATGCCGAAGAGAGGAAAAGCTCCGATGTCCGACAACGAACAGTCGATTACAATTATCAAACGCAAGAAGGTTGTCGGTGGTGACGGGCACCACGGTGGGGCCTGGAAGGTGGCTTACGCGGATTTCGTGACCGCGATGATGGCGTTTTTCATGTTGATGTGGCTTCTAAACGCCACGACTGAAACGCAACGCAAAGGGTTGGCGGATTATTTCAGCCCGACAATTGCCGTCGCGCGTGTTTCTGGTGGCGGGGATGGAGCCTTTGGCGGTGACAGTCTTCAATCGCAAAGCACGCTGTCTCAAAACGGACGCGGCGGCTTTCTGTCACTCACCCAGACCCGCGTTGAAACCGAAGGTGATACCGGTCCTGCCAATCAGGAAACAGCCGATGAGACACTAGCCAAGGTTCAAGCCGGGCTGACCGGCAAAGGGGGAGAAAGTCTGGTGGCGCAAATGGCTTTGGACCACATCATCACGCGGGTCACAGAGGAAGGTGTTCTGATTGAGATTTTTGACCTTGAGGAAGACCCGCTCTTTTTGCCCGAAACCGCGGAACCAACAGAAATCATGATAGCGATCTCCGAGATGCTGTCAGATACACTGTCATTGACCAGCAACAGAATTTCGGTCGCAGGACATAGCCGGGCCTATAGTCAGGTGCGGCTTGACAATCCGGCGTGGGATTTGACGGTAGAGCGCGCCCATGCAACCCGGGAGCTTTTTGAGGCGGATGGTCTTCTGCCGGAGCGCGTCGAAAAGATCATCGGCTATGGCCAGCAAAAGCCAATCGCCCGTAACCCTATGGCCTTTCGAAACAATCGTCTTGAGATCGTCTTGCTGCGTGATGACGTCTAAATATGGGTGCGACAACAGAATCTATATCCAATTTTATCTGTTAGCCCCACGTTAAGTCGCCGCAACAAATAGTGCGTCCCAATACAAGGATGCAGCAGAAAGGCGCAACCATGACAATTTCATCGTCCCTGAACGCAGGTGTTGCCGGTTTGGCCGCGAACGCCAGTAGATTGTCCACGATCTCCGACAATATCGCAAATTCAAGCACGTTTGGCTACAAGCGCGCAGAAACCAGTTTCCATTCACTGGTCCTCTCCGAAGGGGCAGGGCAGTACTCTGCAGGTGGTGTGCGGGTCACCTCTCAACGCCTGATTGACCAGCCCGGCGCGCTGCTTACAACCGACAATTCTACAGATCTTGCGGTTCGTGGTCGCGGGTTCATTCCGGTGACAACTGAATCCGCAATCGGGCTCACGGGCGAAGACATTCCGTTTAGATTGATGACGACCGGATCCTTCCGAACAGATAGCGAAGGCTATCTCAAGAACGAAACTGGTATGGTTCTGATGGGCTGGCCCGCAGATGCAGACGGCACTGTTCCAACCAATCCACGTGACACCTCCGACGGATTGGAGCCGATCCAGATCAATGTGAACCAGTTTGCCGGGGAGCCAACGACCCGTATGAACTTGGGCGTCAACCTTCCTGCGACAGAAACCGAAGTTGGTGCATCCGGTGATCCGCTTGAACTTTCGGTCGAGTATTTCGACAACCTTGGCACGTCCGAGAATGTATTCGTGACATACACACCAGTCGTTCCAACAGCAGGCGCAGCGTCCAACCAATGGAACATGGAGCTTCGTGACTCAGCCCAAGGTAACGCGGTTATCGGTGAGTATATCCTGACCTTTGACGATTCCCGGGCTAGTGGCGGTACTCTGCTCAGTGTAACCCAGCCGCCCGGTGGCGCTGGTGATCCCTATTCGAGTGTGACGGGCTCCTTTAATGTCAATGTCGCTGGCGGCCCTCTGGATATCTCAATCGGTGGCTTGAACGAAGGCACAGGCATCACGCAACTGTCGGACAGTTTTGCTCCGACTTCGATCACAAAGGACGGCTCCCCGGTGGGCAACATGATCGCCGTTGAAGTTGATCCGAACGGTTTTGTGCAAGCGACATTTGATATTGGCATCACACGAACCGTTTACCAAATTCCACTGGTTGACCTGCCGAACCCGAACGGGCTGATCGCACTGGACAACCAAACCTACAGACCTTCAAATGAAAGTGGATCATTCTTCCTTTGGGACGCCAGCGATGGTCCGACCGGTGATATTGTGGGGTTTGCACTTGAAGAATCCTCAACCGATGTCGCGGGCGAGCTGACGCAGCTGATCCAGACCCAACGTGCGTATTCTTCCAACGCAAAAGTCATTCAAACAGTTGACGAGATGCTCCAGGAAACCACGAACATCAAACGTTGATCCAGCTTGGGTAAGGAGGTCTGAATGAGCATCTCAAGCGGACTATCAAACGCTGTTTCGGGTCTGACGGCTGCGTCGCGAACTGCCGAACTGGTTTCGTCCAACGTCGCCAATGCTACCACGGAGGGCTACGGCAAACGAGAAATTCGTTTGGGCACGGTGTCCAACGGTAACTCGGGCGCAGGCGTGAAGGTCGTGGGAATTGAGCGGGTCACGAACCAGGCCATCTTGAACGACCGTCGTGGCGCAGATGCGACATTGGGCGCATTTTCCACTACAGCGTTCTACTTTGACGGGATCGAACAAGCCTACGGGACGCCGGATGATCCGGCGTCCCTTTCGGCACAGTTTGCCAGATTGGAATCTGCGCTGGTTGAGGCTGCCGGCACTCCGCAGAGCACAGAGCGAATGCAGGCTTTGCTGGACGCGTCAAAGTCCGTGGTCTCCCGGATCAATTCTGTCGCCGACACGATCCAGAACGCTCGCCAGTCTGCAGATCAGCAAATCGCAATACAAGTCGACGCGGTGAACCTGGGCCTACAGAAGATCAAGGAGCTGAACGACGAGATTCAACAGCGAAGCTACGATGGCGGGGATGTCAATACGCTCATGGACCAACGCCAGGTTCAGATTGATCAGATCTCGTCGATCATTCCCTTGCGTGAAATTCCGCGCGATGACGGTCGTATCGCATTGGTTTCCAGTAACGGTTCGATCCTGTTGGATTCGGACGCTGCTGTATTGGAGTTCAGCCCCACGTTGGTGATCACCCCGGATATGAATATCGGGGCTGGATCACTCTCTGGTTTGACAATCTCCGGTGCTGCGGCAAGCTTTGGAACCGGCTTGGAGATGGTGAGTGGTGGCTCGCTATCAGCGCTCTTTGATGTTCGCGATACTCTTGCAAGCGAAACGCAAAGCCAACTCGATGCGTTTTCACGAAACCTAGTCGAGCGCTTCGCTGACCCCGCTTTGGACACGACGCTTCTCCCCGGCGACGCTGGATTGTTCACGGATGGCGGCGCTGCGTTCGACCCACTGAACGAAGAAGGCTTGTCAAATCGTCTATCGTTAAATGCCTTGGTTGATCCGGCTCAGGGTGGTGAAATTTGGCGTTTTCGGGATGGCCTTGGCGCTGTCACTCAAGGTCCGAGCGGGCAAAACGCGTTACTTCTTGGCTTGTCGGACAGGTTAAATGAAGCGCAGACACCGGCTTCCGGCAATTTCCTCCGTGCGGGGTCGAGCGCATCGCTGGTGTCTGAGCTGCTTTCCGAAATCGGCCAATCAAAAAACGCAGCCGAAACAGAACAGAGCTATGCGGCAGCGCAGGTGTCGGAGTTCAAAGAAGCTGAGTTGAGCAACGGTGTAAATACCGATGAGGAACTGCAGAAGCTGATCTTGATCGAAAAAGCCTATGCTGCAAATGCCAAAGTCATCTCGACAATTGACGAGATGCTTGATGCCATCTTGAGGATCTAGCATGAATTTTTCTAGCGTTGGCGACCTCGCCCAAAGTTTGGTGCTGCGCCGTCAAAGTGCGAGCTTGCAGAGTGATCTTGCAAGGCTCTCAGAGGAACTCGCAACAGGCAAAGTCTCGGATGTCACCGACGCGGTACGCGGTGACTTTTCGGCTTTATCCAGTTTGGAGCGAACATTGACACTCATCGAAGGCTATTCTTCGGTTAGAAATGCTGCAGATTTTGAATATGCATCGGCTCAAAATACGCTGAGCTCGATTTCGGATCTGATCGCGGGAAACGGGGCGGAGCTTTTGTCCATCGTGACTTTGGAGCCCGACCTGCAATCATCTCCAAGACTGTCAGATGCAAGAGATAAGTTCACCGATACCGTTGCAAAACTGAATACAAACTCGGGCAGTCGTTTCCTGTTTTCCGGGGTTGATACCGATCAAGCACCGCTGGCCGATGCAGATGCCATGTTGGCAGATATCGCTGCGGCGACCGCACTGGCCACAACCAGCACTGATCTCATCCAAGCTGTGGATGATTGGTTCAACTTGCCTGGCGGTGGGTTCGAAACCCTGGGATATTTGGGTGACCAGGCCGCAACACAGTCGACGCGGATTGGCCCCGCTAATTCCGTAGAACCACTACCGACGGCCGACAGTGAAATGGTGCGTGACCTGCTCAAAAGCCTTGCTCTCAGTGTCCTTGTCGTCGAGGGAAGCTTTTCGGGCGATGCGCAGGCTCAGCAAGACATTATTACCGAAGCAGGTACTGGTTTGGTCGCCTCAGAGGATGCCTTGATCGAAACTCGCTCGCGTATCGGATTTGCTCAGGAGACGATTGAAACCGTTGACCAAACACTGAGTGTCGAGGAGCAGAACCTCGAAATGGCGCGCAACAAGATCCTTGCAGCGGATCCCTACGAAACCGCGACAGAACTTGAAGCTGTGCAAACTCAGATTGAAACCCTTTACCTGATAACAGCCAAGACGTCCCTCCTTAGCTTGGCGGAGTATCTAAGATGATCCAAAAAATACTGCAATTTATCCTCGCCGCCGCCGTGTTTGTGACGTTGAGCGCGGTTGCATTTGCCGCACCGGTTCGCTTGAAAGACCTTGTTGAATTCGACGGGGTCCGCGGCAACGATCTGGTTGGCTACGGATTGGTCGTTGGACTGAACGGATCAGGCGATGGCCTTCGAAACTCTCCGTTCACCGAAGAAATGATGGCCAGTATTCTTGAACGCTTGGGTGTGAATGTCTCGGGAGAGCAATTCAGACCTAAGAATGTTGCTGCAGTTCTGGTCACGGCTGCATTGCCACCATTTTCGCGCTCGGGGTCAAGAATTGACGTGACTGTTTCGGCCATCGGGGACGCAAAAAGTCTACTGGGTGGAACACTGATCATGACACCTTTGACGGCTGCGGATGGCGAGATCTATGTCGTGGCTCAAGGGACCGTTATTGCCGGCGGAATATCAGCAGAAGGTGACGCTGCGCGCATTGTTCACGGCGTTCCAACAGCGGGTACTGTTCCAAGCGGCGGTCGTGTGGAACGCGAGGTAGATTTCGATTTCTCCTCTCTAACGCGATTGCGGCTTGCGCTGAGGTCACCGGATTTCTCAACCGCCGAGAAGGTCGAGCAAACTGTGAATTCGGCTCTTGGACGTGGTGTCGCTTTGATGACGGATTCCGGGACAGTTGAACTGGATATTACAGCTACCCGCCTCCAATCCCCGGCGCATGTCCTGAGCCGCATTGAAAATTTGGAAATCGAACCGGAAACACGCGCTACCGTCGTTGTTGACCAGCGATCCGGAACCATTGTGATGGGCGACGATGTCCGAATTTCACGTGTTGCGGTCGCACAAGGCAATCTGACCTTGAGGATAGAGGAAACCCCGGTGGTCATCCAACCGAACCCGTTCGGTGAAGGAGAGACGGTGATTGTGCCGCGCACGCGCGTAGATGTTGACGAAGAAGGCGGAACAGGGCTTGCAGCGTTGAATGGCGGCACGTCCCTTTCAGAAGTGATCGCCGGGCTGAATGCCTTAGGTGTTTCCCCAGTCGACATGATCGACATTTTAAAAAGCATCAAGGCCGCAGGAGCTTTACATGCCGATTTCATCGTTCAGTAGGGGAAAAGCTAGCCCGCCTTGCGTCCCGCATTAAAGAAGCGCGTGAAGTAGACTGCAGCCTGGCGCGCCGTGGTGCCCTGTAATTTTCCAATAACAGTCATTCGCTCTGCCGGTGCGTTATGCGCAAGGTAATGCGCGATAACTGCGGGATGCTGGTCAAGCAAGACGCGCATGGATGGTGAAAGACGTTCCATCATGTCACCGGTAGATCTCTCTGGCTTGCTTGCTTCTGTGGCCTCTCGAGGGGCGAGTTTTGAGCTATCTGGTCCGGCTGCGGCGGGTAGTGCAGCCAACAATCGTTCCAGCGCGCCCTTTGGAACAGGTTTTGCGCTTGGATCGGGTTGCGATACCATGGCGTTCAGCTTGTCAAAGAACGGATGGGCCGTGGAGTTGGTAAATTCCTGACCAAGCATGGCTACAAGCATATGTGCCTTGTTCGTTGTGTCAGAATTGCGCGTAGTATGAGGGGTTTCGGTTTCGTCATCCATGTTCAAAAGTAGCTCCGGATCAATGCATTTGCGATCAAGCTCCAGCCGTCCGCAACCGCAAAAAACGCAAGTTTGAACGGAAGCGCGACGATTGCGGGTGGGACCATCATCATGCCCATCGACATCAAGACCGCCGCAACAACAAGGTCAATGATCAAGAACGGCAAGAAAATCAGGAAGCCGATTTGAAACGCGCGTTCGACTTCACTCAACATGAAAGACGGAATGAGGAGTGATAGCGGGGCTTGGTCGGGCGACACGTCTGCGGGCAGTGGTCGCAGTTGGAGAAGCGCTGAAAATGTATCCATGTCCAGGCGCGCGGCCATGAAGGTTCGAAAGGGCGCCAGCGTGGGCGCGAAGGCGTCTTCGATCGAGGTGGTGCCTTCGCTCAGCGGTCGCAAGCCATCCTCCCAGGCTTTCAAAAAGACGGGCTCCATTACAAAGTAGGTCAGAAACAAAGCTAGGCTGATGATCAGCATATTCGGTGGGGCCTGTTGCAATCCGATGGCCTGCCGAAGAATTGATAAAACCGTTACGACGAACGGAAAACATGTGATCATGATCGCAAGGCCTGGCGCGAGGCTCAACACCGTGATCAACGCAATCAGCTGGAGCGCGCGTGCGCTAAGCGAGCCGTCCTCTCCCCCTAGATTGACCGAGAATTCTTGCGCCATGGCAAGATCCGGGACTAGGAAAAATAGAAGTGTCAGACTGCTGAAACGGATGAGCGCCAACGTCACTTCAACCCCGCAACGGGATCTCCCATGGCTGTAATTCGGATCGCCAATTGTCCGGAATCGTCGCCCTCAACTTCTTCGAGGTGACCACGCGCAATCAGTTTGTCGCCGATAAATAGCTCTACGGGATCCGACACGGTTTGTTCTAGCGTCAATACGCTTTGCGGACCCAACTGCATTAAGGTCTCGACAGAGGGGAACGCCCGCCCAACGGACACGTGAACCTCCATATTGACATCTTTCAGCAAATCAGCGGATCCAGTTTCACCCTGCTCTGACATGGCCTGCCTCTTCAGTATCTAGGGAAGAATAGAAGTCGTTGAGAAGTTCGGTGATAGAATCGAATGTTTTTTGAAGATCCATTTCTGCGTCGCCATTTTCGAACTTCATCACGACCTGGTTTTCGGCGAGCGTGGGCTCAGCGGCGACGCGAACTGGGAAAGATGCGTTTGAATTCACGATCTTTTCAATCTCACCAAGATCCTCAGGCGAGCAGGAGATCTTCAGAGGCTGTTCCAGTGTTTCCGTGAGTTTGAACAACTCATCCGCGATCCTTTGTGACAGCGAAGCCTTTGCAAGATCCGGCAGGATAACTGAGACAACAGCATTCAGAAGCGGGCGCATTGATTTCAGAACATGCATCCGTGCTTCGACGTAGGAGAAACTGGTTTCCTGCAAAGCGACCGCAATGTCCGTTTGTGCCTTACGATGTTCTGCCTCGGACGACGCAACAGCATCGTTCCAGCCCTGCTCATATCCTTCGTCGAAGATAGCTCTGGTAGATTGAATATCAGGTTCCGGCGCGACAGTCTCGGCCTTGGCCGGCGGCGATGCTCCAAAGTCTTCGAAAATCATCGATCCCATATCAGGTCGCCTCTTCTGGCGTCTCGAGCCAGTCTTTCAGAACTTCGACTGTTTCGTCCTGACGTTCTTCAATCAAGGATCGTAATCGGTTGACTGGATCGTCGTTGAAACCATCGAAGCCTCCGACATTGACTGCGGGCAGATCCGCAATCGCAGATTCTGTCGATGTATCGATTTCTCCGGTCAATGCCTCAGTTGATCCAGTGTCCTGGACGCTGGCGGGATCAGGTTCGGGCCCGGGCAGCAGGTTAGGTGCCGCCGCATTTTCGGCCGCGGAGAGTAAGATCGGCCTAACAACCATAAGCGACAACACCAGAACGACGGCAGCCGTTATTGCCATTTGAATAAGAGACATCACATCGAGCCAGGCAGGCATGGCGAAGCCGGATTGAGCTTCAAAGGCAGTTTCTTCGGGCGTGGTCAAGGACATCGACTTTATCGTAACGCTGTCGCCGCGCGCTTCGTCGAAACCGATCGCAGATTTGACCAAATCCTCGAGCGTTGCGAGCTCCTCGGGGCTGCGTTCGGTTTGAGTTTCTGTTCCGCCAGCATCGGTTGTAACCGCCGCACCGACCAACACCGCAACAGAGATCTTCTTGATCCCACCGGCCGAACGCCGGATCTCGCGCGTTGTTTCGGATACTTCGTAGTTGATCACTTCCCGAGTATCCGCGCCTTGTGACGAACTTTGCCCATCACTGCCACCTTCGCCTGTTGGTAGGTTGGATGCGACAGAGACAGCGCCCGAATTCTGATTGCTCGAGCTGTTTGTTGTTTCCTGCGTTTCTGTGCTGATGACAACGCGGCTGTCGGGGTCAATCTGACGCTCGACGATGGTTTCTTCGTCAGACAAAAGCTCAACATTCACTTCGACAACCGAATTTCCGACCCCAGTGCGTGCTTGGATCAAGCGTTCGACATTGCCTTTCAGCAGCGCGGCCCGATCCAGCCCGGAGCTGGCCGGCGTCTTCTGAGTGTCATCGTTCAAAACCACGCCCTGAGTCGCGTCGATCACCGAAACATCGGCCGGGGCAAGCCCCGCCACGGCAGAGGACACAAGAAATCTAATCGCATTCGCGGTTTCGGCATTCACCGATCCGCTTGAGCCACGCACGGAAACAGAGGCCTTTGCCCGCTGTGCTTCGCGGAAATTCATCCGGTCAGCTTTTGCAATATGGACACGGGCGGATTTGATTTGAGGATTTGCCAGAATTGTCCTGGCCAACTCACCCTCTTTTGCGCGCAGATACGCGGCATCGAACATCTGTGAAGTCGTGCCGAATCCGGAGAGGTTATCAAGCAGTTCATAGCCCAGGCCGCCCGTTTTAGGCAGACCCTCTCCGGCGAGCGTAAGCCGCAGTCTGTCACGGTCCATGCTTTCGACAAAAATGGCGTTCCCGCGCACATCGTAATTCGCGGATTGTGCGTCTAGTGCCGCGATCACTTCGCCCGCGGCTTCTGGAGTTAAGCCACTGTAAAGTAATGACATACTGGGTTGGCTTGCGATGCGCGACATTGTCAGAACACCGAAGACCACTGCCATCGTCGCGGCTAGGACAAAGAGGCGCTTCTGCCAGTCCATCGTGGTCCACATATTGGCTATTTGCTGCAAGTGACTTCCCTCAGTTTTGCTAGTGAGCCTTCTGACCTCACTTTCTCCACTTAGAGCCATCAGCCTTAACAATCGGTTAGTCGAATGGAGGGTATAGCACAAAAAGTGAACTTCGAGAGAGATTCGGATGAGCGACGAGCAGACCGAGGAAGAAGAAGCCCCGAAGAAGGGGGGCAAGATGGGCCTTATCATGGGCCTTGTCATGTTCCTGGCTGCGGGTGGTGGTGGCTTCTATGCCAGCTACGCGGGCCTGATACCGGGCTTGGGCGGAGAGGAAAAGAAAGTCGAAGAAAAGGCCGAAAAGAAAACAGAGAAACCAAGCTTTATCCCAATCGAGCCTTTGGTGATTTCGCTGGGTCGCGGCGGTCGAAACTACTTGCGCTTCAATGCTCAACTCGAAGTCGATCCAGTAAAACTTGAAGATGTCCAGAATGCGATGCCCCGGGTCTTGGATGTACTCAATGGGTATTTGCGCGCCGTAGACCTCGAAGAGCTGGAAGACCCGTCGGCGTTGATTCGGCTTCGGGCCCAGATGCTGAGGCGCGTTCAGCTTGTCACAGGCAAAGGTTACGTACGCGACCTGCTGATAACGGAATTTGTCTTCACATGATGGAAATTGAATGAACTACTTGGCGGATATTTTTCTCGGGGCTGGCGCTCTGGCGGCGGCATTCTACTGCATAGTTTTGTC
This sequence comes from Pseudomonadota bacterium, assembly GCA_039193885.1. Taxonomy (GTDB): domain Bacteria; phylum Pseudomonadota; class Alphaproteobacteria; order Rhodobacterales; family Rhodobacteraceae; genus Litoreibacter. Next base: position 161,172 of record JBCCWL010000006.1, on the reverse strand, counting down.
GCGCCGACTAACCCGGCTGACGCGTCTGGATCAGGATCTAGGCGGAGCTATCGCTATTTTGTCTAAACAGGTAGATGAAATGACCTCAGTTCTGAACGCAGCCCAAGCAGCAGCGACGGCCTCAACCTCGGCGCTGGACGATCAAACCACGAAAGCTGAAAACGCCAGCCAACGGCTAGAGGTCTTGGTCGCGGCCCTGGACGATCTGCCGAGCGAAGCCCCCAAGCAGCCACCATTAGTTTTGGAGCCGGACTCCGTGATCGAAAAGGGTGAAGCACCTGAAATATCTATGTTTTTGCGGCACAACGCGGATCGCAAGGAGGCTGAGACATGAGCAAGATCGCGGGTATTTTCGGCGTGCGAGGCGTTCTTGGTATCGTTGTCATGATGCTGGTGGCGTCCGGTGCGCTGCGATTGGGCGCCTTTGGATTCGCCGTCGCCAAGGAGGCGTCAAGCGATGAAAAGGCAGTCACGGCACCTGTCAGAGCGCCAGTTGGCGTGCCACAGAACTTCGAAGAAATGTTGTCATTGATTGAGAAGAGAACCATGGAACTGGACCGCAAAGAAATTGCGTTACTTGACCGCGAGCAAGCACTCAAAGTTGCGCGTCAAAACATTGACCAAGAGTTAGAGCGCTTGATCGAAACCGAAGACAGGCTTCGCGCGACAATTGCACGTGTCGATGGCGCTGCAGAAGACGATGTGACGCGTCTTACGTCGGTTTACGAAACCATGAAGCCGAAAATGGCAGCTGCGGTTTTCGAACAGATGGCTCCGGAATTCGCCGCAGGGTTCCTTGGCCGAATGAACTCTGGCGCTGCTGCGAATATAATGTCTGCGCTAACGTCTGAAAAAGCATATGCGATTAGCGTCGTTTTGGCAGGTCGCAATGCCAACGCTCCAACTCAATAGCTCCTTTGTACGTACTAATCCTTGAAGGTTTGAAGTCATGATCGGAATTGTTGGGATGATCTGCGTTGTTGGGATGGTCTTTGGCGGCTATCTCGCGGCGGGCGGTAAGATGGGCATCATCATGAAGTCCTTGCCTTACGAGATCACGATGATCGGCGGAGCGGCTATTGGTGCATTCCTGATCGCAAATGATTTTGGCGGTGTGAAGCATACATTGAAGGATGTCGGCAAAGTCTTCAAAGGCCCAAAATGGAAACCCAACGACTACCAGGATCTTCTGTGCCTTTTGTTCGAGTTAATCCGGGTCGCGCGCAAGAATCCAGTTGAATTGGAGCCGCATATCGAGGCCCCTCAAGAGTCGAATATCTTTGGGCGCTATCCCAAAATTCTCAGTGATCGTGAATCTGTTGAACTGATATGCGACACCATGCGCTCGGCGTCCATGAACTATGATGATCCGCATCAGGTCGAAGAAGTGCTGGAAAAGCGGATTGAAGCAAATCACCATCATGCCTTGCATTCCAGTCATGCGCTTCAGACGATTGCGGACGGCCTTCCGGCGTTGGGGATTGTTGCAGCTGTTCTCGGCGTTATCAAAACAATGGGTTCGATTGACCAGCCTCCGGAAATTCTGGGCAAACTGATCGGTGGTGCTCTTGTTGGGACCTTTCTTGGCGTGTTTTTGGCCTATGGATTCGTGGGGCCTTTCGCGGCGCGCGTGAAGAACGTCGTCGAAGACGAGCACCACTTTCATGGATTGATCCGCGAGGTTCTGGTTGCCAACCTTCACAATCACTCGGTCAACATATGTATCGAGGTCGGTCGGCAGAACACACCGAGCCATGTACGTCCGTCTTTTGCGTCACTCGAAGAAGCACTTAAGGACGCCAAGCAGGCGGCCGCATGATCAGAGTTGTACTAGGACTGTTCCTGTGGTCCGTAGCACCAGTTTACGCAGAACCAATTGCGATCCGGTCTGGCGAGCACCCAGGGTTCAGCCGTCTGGTCCTGACAGTTCCACCTGAAGCAAACTGGCAGGTTTCCGAAAGTGAGACTGGCTATGTCTTTGACATTCCAGGGTGGAGCGAGGGTTTTGATACCAGTGCGGTATTCGATTTCGTACCCCGAAGAAGATTGCGAGAGCTGAGTTCTGAACCCTCTCGCCTCAATCTGCAGTTGGACTGTGATTGCTTGGTGATCGCCACGCGGCATCGCGAAAACTTCGTCATTGTAGACATCGCAGATCCGATCGAACCTAAGGAATCCGAACGCGCCGCCACGGTCGAGAACCCGTCGCTTCCCGTTGGTGGCTCAACGACAATAGACTTGGTCGCACCGAGTGTGTCCGAAGTGCTTGAAAGTGTAACAGTCACGGAAGTATCGGACCAAACCAATGATCCAGACATTGCTGCAGTTGAGGATCCCGAAGATCCAGCTGCGCCGCTTAGCCTTGATCGTACAGAGCTGATTGAGGGGTTTTCGCGGGCTGCCGGATTGGACCTTTTGTCGCCGGCCGATCGCGAAGAATGGTCTTCGTTCTTTGACACTGAAAATACTGATATCGATCAACCCCGAACCGAATTGGCCGAACCTGAAAGTGTCGCTGAACCGGAGCCGATGGATTTGCGCGCGCAGGATAGGATTCGCATTCGATCCGCAGTTGATCTCGCAGTTGAGCAATCTGAAGGACCAACCCCCAGACGCCCTGCATCATGCATCAGAGATGCCGAATGGGCTTTGTCAACGTGGGGAACGGACGAGCCGTACTCAACCCAATTGCAAAAAGCCCGTAGCGTTCTTGTATCGGACCTTGATGATGTTGACGCACGCGCTGCGCTCTCCTTTGCACGACTACACCTTTACTTTGGGCTGGGCGCAGAAGCCAGACAAGCGGCACGCGTGTTCGGACTGTCCGAAAAGCAGGCGCAGATCGTGCGGTTTCTCGCAAACACTGTCGACGGAAGGGCACCTGACGGGGCTCTTCTTCCCACCGGTGCGCATGAGTGTGGACCGTTTCAATTGTTTTGGTCCGTTCACTCCGAGGCGTATTCCAGTCCTTTATCTGACGATGAGACCGCAGAGATCACGGCGCTGTTCTTTGAATTTCCACCGCATTTGAAGAAAATCCTAGGACCGCAGCTTATAATTTCTCTCAATCGTAGGGGTGACGATGTTAGCGCAAGCGTGATCGCAACATCGATCAATCGCGCGGGAAGCCATCCAGCAAGCGAGTTTGCTGCAGTCATTTCTGACCCGACTCGATCGGATCGGGTCTCGCGTCTGTCCACAATTGCGAATTCCGGTGGTGAGAACGCGCCCGTTGCGCTGGCGTTATATCTGGAAGCCTTGGCTCAAGAAAACAAAACCCCAAGCGATTCAGACATCCTGCTTGCTGAGTCATATGTTGCGCAATTGCAGGGCACCGCTGAAGCGTCCGATCTCAGTCGTGCATTGGTGAGAGGTTACGCGCTAGCTGATCGGTTTGATGAGGCGATGGATCTTTTGTCAGGCTTGTCTGACGAATACGCGCCGACCTATACCAGTTACATTTTGCTATCCGTCGCCAATAGTGAGCGCCCTGCCGCGGTCGTCAATGCCGTTTTGCGTATGCTGGAAGACGATTTATTTGAGATCACCGCGCAAGAAGAAACTGCGTCAGTCACCGCGCGCTTGATAAATATGGGGCTCCCAGATCTTACGGCGAAGGTCATCTCGAAGAGCCCGCATCGCGAATTTCTGGAAGCAGACCGCATCCGCCTCAACATCCAACTTTCACAATATGAGATAGCCGAGGCGCAACTCGAACGCTTCGATGGTCGGGAAAAATCCAATCTAGAACTTGAGCTTGCGCTTCGGCGTGGTGAAACGCGTAGCATTCCTCGGCGTTTGGTTGAGCGTTCAGCCGAAAACCAGGATTTTATTCCGGCATGGATATCAGAAACCTACGATTTGTTGCCGCCGGACGATATTCGACGCCAAGCGGCCGACATGCTGCAGGACGAATCTGGGGTTTTGAATTCTGAGCGTCCTTTGGCCTCTGCTACCACCCAGATTGAGCGCAGTATGAAATCGCGGGACGTCATAACTGCCTTGCTGGAAGCTACAGAATAGCGACCCCTGAAACCTCTCGTAAATTGTTTTCGATTAAAGTTGGAAACACCGGCAAGAATTGCATGAGGTTTCAGGTGAATCGCTTTTTTCTTGAGGGCCATTGGGCCGTTTTTTTAGGTCTTGTCCTGGCAGCGATGGTTTGGCTGGCCGCAACACTTGATCGAACCGACCCGGTGCTGAACATTCTTCCAGCCTCTGATACGATCGCCGGCTAACCTGTGCTGACAATCCGAACAATCTTTCAGCCAACGGTGCTTTTGGCACTGGCTCTTATGACAATCATAGTCATGATGATTCTACCGATGCCGGCATGGGTTCTGGACATCGGGCTTGCGGTGTCCTTTGGGTTGGCAATCCTAATCTTCACGGTGACGCTTTTTCTCGACCGACCTTTGGATTTTTCAGCCTTTCCGACAATTCTTTTGGCGTCTTTGATGTTGCGTCTGTCACTCAACGTGTCGTCGACGAAACTCATCATCGGAAACGGTCATACCGGCACGTCGGCTGCAGGGGATGTCATCGAAGGCTTTGCCATGTTCATTATGGGCGGCAGTGTCTTTATGGGACTGGTTGTATTCTGTGTGTTGCTGATTGTGAATTTCATCGTGATCACTAAAGGCGCGGCACGTATGGCAGAAGTTGGTGCGCGTTTTGCACTGGACGGAATGCCAGGAAAGCAATTGGCGATCGACAGCGACATGTCGGCCGGTGCGATCGATCACGCGGAGGCGAAAGCGAGACGCGAGCGCGAGCAGGCCGAGACAACCTTCTTCGGCTCACTCGATGGTGCATCAAAATTCGTCAAAGGTGACGCGATCGCGGGATTGCTGATCACACTGCTTAACCTCGTCATGGGACTGGTCATTGGAACAGTCATGCACGATATGCCGATTGGCAGAGCGTTCGAGACGTATGCAATTCTTACCGTGGGCGACGGTTTGGTGACTCAGATCCCAGCTGTCATTATCTCGATTGCCTCGGCTTTGCTTTTGGCGCGTGGCGGAACATCAGGTGCAACCGATACAGCAATCGTTGCTCAGCTTGGTCGCTATCCGTCCGCGTTAGCCACAGTCGGTGTCTTGATGTTTGTCTTCGCACTCGTTCCCGGGCTTCCCTTTTTGCCATTCTTGCTGGGATCAATACTGCTTGTGAGCTGTTCTTGGTTCGCGCGTACGTCAGCAAAGGAAGAGCCGGTGGAATCTGTTCCAGCTTCCGAGGCAGTCACACCAGAGAAATCAATCGGGGATTTGCTTGATCTTGATGACATACATGTCGAATTTGCGCCGGACTTGGTAGCGATGGCACTTGACCCTGCAACCGGGCTCGAGGCGCGTATCTCCAACATGCGCAACTATGTCGCTACAAATTTCGGCGTCGTCCTGCCGGAAATTCGATTGACCGATAATTTGGCACTGCCTGCCGGGCGGTATCAGATTAACATACACGGCGTCGAGCAGGCATCTGATAACTTACGGGCAGAAGCGATCCTGGCCTTGCTGCCGCCCGATGAGATGTCGACCATAGAGGGCGATGTCGTCGCCGAGCCTGTCTACGGCGCGCCAGCCAAGTGGATACACCCTGACAGTCAGAACCAAGCTGTTATGACCGGCTGTACTGTCGTCACCCCGACCGAGATCCTGGCGACACACCTGCTTGAAATCATTAAGTCGAATTTGGGCCGTTTGTTCACAATGCGTAGCCTCCGACGGCTGCTTGATGAGTTTGTGAACTTGTCCGATCAGACGAGAAGTGAGGCAAATCGACGGCTGCTCGACCAAGTCATTCCAGAGAAGGTGACCCATGAGACATTGCTTCAAGTTTTAAAACTTCTCCTTGATGAGCGGGTATCAGTTCGCAATTTACCTATGATCCTGGATGCCATTGCAGAAGGTCGCAACATCTATGGAACCGTCGAGGGTCTTTGCGAACATGTCCGACAAAAGCTTGGTTTCCAGTTGGTTGCGGAGATGCGCCGCGAAGACGGCACATTGCCGTTGGTTCAATTGGCTCCGGAGTGGAATGAGATTTTCCAGAAGTACCAACTGGAAGGTGACGATATTGCCCTGCCGCCGGAGGAGTTCAACAAACTTGCAACTGGCATTTCGGAAAAAATCGGCAAAGCAGGAGAACAAGGGATTTTTCCTGCGGTTGTCACCGGCCTAAGGCAACGGCGCTATATACAGACAGTTCTTAACGCAAAAGGCATATCCGCGCCGGTGTTCTCTTTTGAAGAGATTGCACGGGATGCGAGACCCTCAATAGTCGGGTTCGTTCCAACATGATTGAAATACTCGCCGCATTGACTGGACTTCTTGAAGACCGGCTGTGGGAATTTGCCAAGGTGTTTATCCGCGTCAGCGCTGTTATGGCCGTTCTGCCTGCGTTCGGGGAACAATCTGTACCGATACGGGTCAAGCTTGGCGCAGCACTGGCGTTCGCACTCATTGTGACCCCAGCGATCTCCGAAGGAACCGTGACACCTACTGCCCCCTTGCCCGCGATGTTGGGCTCTGAAGTCGTCGTTGGGCTCATCTTAGGTCTTTTGTTTCGCTTTTTCGTGTTTGCCTTGCAGATCGCGGGATCTGTTGCGGCCAACGTCATGTCGTTGTCGCAACTCTTCGGTGGTGGGCTGGGTGCAGAACCGCAGCCGGCTTTTTCAACGCTTTTGGTTGTCGCGGGCCTCGCGCTTGCGACCATGCTCGGATTGCATGTTTATGTGGTGCAGGCCTTGATCTTGTCATACGAGCTTTTTCCGCCCGGCCGGTTTCCAAACGGTGCAGATATTTCTGACTGGGGGATCGACCAAGTTGCCAGATCTTTCGCTCTGGGTCTCAGTCTGGCAGGACCATTCGTTCTGGCGTCAATTCTTTATAATTTGGGCCTTGGCGTAATAAGCCGGGCAATGCCGCAACTTATGGTGGCATTTGTTGGGGCACCGGCAATCTCGATGGGGGGGCTGGTTCTGCTACTGATCGTTTCACCCTTCCTTCTTTCGCTGTGGGTTGATCTCATGCTTGACGGCGTCGATTTGCGGGACGGTGCGTTCCAGTGAGCGAGGAAGACCAAGCTGCAGAAAAAAGTTTTGATCCGACGCCAAAACGGCTCGAGGAAGCCCGCAAAAAGGGTGATGTCCCGAAATCCACGGATCTGAACGTTTCGGCATCCTTTTTGGGTTTGCTGCTGGCGGTTGTCCTGGCGGAGCAATTTGGTTTCGTGGAGTTCGCGTCGCGCCTTGCGGTGATGTTTCAGGATGCCGACAAGTTGGCCAAATTGGCTTTTGGATCTGGTGGTACCTGGTTCGTTGGCACTCTTCTAAGCCAACTCACACTTGGACTGTTGGCGTTCTTCGCTATCCCGATCCTCTTCGTCCTTCTTTCGCTCGTTGCACAAAGGGCGATTGTGTTTGCTCCAGACAAGCTCAACTTTAAGCTAAACCGGATCTCACCAATTTCCGGCGCGAAGAACAAGTTCGGCGCAAACGGCCTTTTTGAGTTCGCGAAATCAGCGGCTAAATTGTCATTGGTCAGCCTGTTGCTAACGTATTTCGTGTACGTAAATTTGGATCGTTTGATGGAAAGCCTGTCATTCACATCAGGTGGTCTGGTTTTGCTGGCCAAAGATCTACTTGCCGAGTTTTTGTTGCTGGTCTTTGTGTTGTCGCTGCTTATCGGCGGGGTCGATTTCCTGTGGCAGTCTGCCGAACACATCCGCAAGAACAGGATGTCCCGCAAAGACATTGAGGACGAAACAAAGCAGTCGGAGGGCGATCCACAGTTCAAGCAAACTCGTCGGCAACGTGCTTATGACATTGCGATGAACCAAATGTTGGCAGATGTGCCAGGCGCAGACGTGGTTATCGTAAACCCGACCCATTACGCAGTCGCGCTGCGATGGGATCGCGGGTCGGGTGGTGCCCCGGTCTGTGTGGCCAAGGGTGTCGATGAAATCGCAGCCCGAATACGTGAAGTCGCAACCGACGCCCAAGTTCCGATCAAAAGCGACCCGCCCACTGCGCGCGCGCTTTTCGCGACAGTCGAGATCGGTCAGGAAATACACGAAGAGCACTACCGAAGCGTCGCCATCGCCATTCGGTTTGCCGAAGACATTCGCCGCAAAGCTCGCCGAAATGGCAGGTCGGGTGAATGAAACGAAATCAAAAACAACGCAACCTGCTCGCAGACGTGCTTGAAGCTAAATACGATCAGGATCGCGCGCGCCTGAACACTGCTCAGAAAAAGGTCGAAGACTTGCAGGCGCAGATCGATGAGCTAGCCATCGCGAGATGGACGGGTGAGGCCTTAGCCGGAGACCTCAACATGATGCATTACGCATCTGCTGCAGAGAAGTGGATTTCGGCGGAACGCGCGCGCCTGAATATTGAGCTCAGCCAGGCACTGGCCCATCGTGGCAGCGTTGAAGCCGAACTGCGGCGGTCATTTGGACGGTGGCACGCTTTTGCTTCGCTTTCGGAAAAGTTGTCGGACGCCGAACGGCAGATACGTCGTCGCCGTCAAGTATCCTGACGCACGATATCTGTAATTAGAACACTCTTTATCGCATCCTCCACAATTGGACGCGAACTTTCCAGCAAAGCTGCGCGCAGCGAGTCCAGGGTCGGGCTTGCCGTAAATGCGCCACCGAACCCTCCCGCATAGGCATGGTCGAACATCACGCGTAGGAAGGCATCGCGCAGTTTCGGTTCCTGATCATAGAGGCGTTCTGTAAACTGTTGCTGCGTCTCCAGGCTGATCGAAAGGACCACCAGCGCCTGCACACGTTCGCCCTTGACCACAGGAACAACAAATTGGTTATTGATCTTAACAAACGCCGAAGATGAGGTGTCACCAGCGTCCTTTTCCCCGGCCGCCTCTTCTTTGCCCGTGTCTTTCGAGGCGTCTTTGTCAGTGTCTTTGCCATCTTCTTTTCCGGCAGACTTTTCCTCGGGAGCGGGTTCTGGCTTCAAGACCATACCGCCGGCAATACCGGCTCCGAGACCAACAAGGGCGAATATGAGGGGCAGAAGTTTTTTCATCGGTCAGAACGGCAACAATATGTCTGTGATCTGCTGCCCGTATCTAGGTTGTTGCACATCCGTGATCTGCCCGCGGCCCCCGTATGAAATCCGCGCGGCGGCCATCTTGTCATATGTGATCTCATTCTGGCGCGTGATGTCCGCCGTGCGCGCAAAACCTGTCACCAAGAGCTCACGAAGTTCGAAGTTCACGCGAACCTCTTGCGAGCCTTGAATATTCAGAACACCGTTTTGCAGGACTTCTACCACAGTGGCCGCAATACGCAGTGTTAGTTTCTCGTTTCTGCTCACGGATCCATCGCCGGCTGACGAACTGTTGGAATTGGTCGACACAGCATTGTCGAAAGATGCGCCGTCAGGCAGAAACCCATCTAAGCGCTGGGGAATTCCAAGAATCTGCGGAACCTGGAGGCTTTCACTTCCGTTACGTGAGCGTGAGCTGCTGTTTGAGATTTCTGCCCGGTCATCAATTTCAATGACGACTGTCACGATATCTCCAACCTGCTGTGCACGCTGATTTCCAAGCAGCGAATTGCGGCCGGCACGCCACAATGATGCGCCGCTTCGAAGATCGCTGGTCAGTGCGGTGTCCGGCACAGGCGTCCGCATCATCGCGAAGTGTTCTGGGCTTCGGGTGGGCGAAGAGAAACCAGGTGCTTTGCCAACTTGTTCAAGGCGCCCGCAACCACTCAGCACAAGCATTGCAACAAGGCTTAACTTTCCAAGATTTCGTAAAGTTGTCCAAAAGTTCATGCCTAAGGCCCCACTACAATTCTACCGAAGTCATCGACGACGCCTGTAACTGTCGATCTGGATGCAAGGTTGAGTGCTTTGACGCGCTCTCCGATGCTGGCACGCGCCAGTGAACGACCCTCAGTTGCAATGACTAACGTGCCGGACGAAAAAACGAGCTCGACCAGCTGGTTGCGCTCGATGACGGCCGGAGGGCCAACATCGCCTTTGCGGATCGGCCGACCAGCATAAAGGATCGAGCGTGCCTCCAAGCCAGCGATCTGGTTCGGATCACTTATTGTGCCTGGAATAGTTTGGTCGATCAGACGCAGGTCATCCATCGTGATGATGCCATGCGCCCGCACGGTCCGTTCCAAAACTACGGTTTCGGCCCAACACGCGGCGCCTGACAGGAAAAATCCTGCAACTATGATCGACGCACGGATCATCTAATTTGCGTGGTCGCGCCGAGCATCTGGTCGGCCGCTGTAATGACTTTGGCGTTTAATTCATAGCCGCGCTGGGCCTCGATCAGGTCGGTTATCTCGCGCACCGCATCAACGGACGATCCCTCAAGGTATCCCTGACGAAAAACACCAAGTCCATTTGTGCCCGCGTCGCTGATTGTCGCGGGACCCGAGGCCCCGGACTCAAGGAAAAGGTTGGATCCGATCGCCTCGAGGCCCTTTTCATTGGTGAATCCGGCCAGGGTGATCTGTTCGAGTTGCTCGGGCTGAATCCTGTCATTGAAATAGGCGAATATTTCGCCGTCGGCATTGATCGAGATGGACCGCGCGTCCTCAGGAATTGTGACGTTTGGAACCAAGGGGTATCCGTCTGAGGTGACGACTTGACCGTCACCGGACCGCTTCAGCGCCCCATCACGGGTGTAGGCCGAGATGCCTGAAGGAAGAGTAACCTCCAGATACCCCTTTCCCTCAATGGCAACGTCGAGATCACCATTGGTTTGTTCCAGCGCCCCCTGGGCGACAGTGATGCTTACTGCGGTAGGGCGTACACCCAGACCTAACTGAACACCCGCCGGCAGCACCGTGCCATCGGACGCATTGATTGATCCTGCGCGGGCAATTTGCTGGTAATGCAGATCCGCAAACTCTGCCCGCCGGGTATTGTACCCGGTGGTCGACATGTTGGCGAGGTTGTTCGACGTGACCTCAACCTTGGTCTGTTGCGCCTTCATTCCGGTCGCGGCGATTTTTAATGCATTCATCTCGAGCCTCTATTTTATTAGTTGCGCATCAGCGTCATGATTGAGCGGAGCCGCTCATCTTCCTTTTCCAGGAAGGACTGCCCCATCTCATAGGCCCTTTGAACTTCGATCATCCGGGCGACCTGGGCGACTGGATCGACGTTGGAGCCTTCAAGAAAGCCCTGCAGAACAGATGCCTGATCAGCAGGGTTAAGCGGGCCATCGACTTGAAAACGAACGCCATCTTCCCGACGAATTTCGGCTCCTTCAGCGGGTATAAACAATCCGATTTGCGCGACAGGTACGCCATCCGCGCTCATCGTTCCGTCGGGGGCTACAGAAATGCTCGCCGCGTTGCCCGGAACGAAAACCGGCGCACCGCCTTGATCCAAGAGCGGGTAACCATCCGGCGTGACCAGTTGGCCGGCAGGCGTGGGCGTAAAGGATCCTGCCCGTGTCAGTCGAAGTCCAGCCGGGGTTTCGATCTGAAAGAAGCCTTCGCCTTCAACAGCAAAGTCAAATGTGCCACCGGTCTCCGAAAGCACACCTTGCGTGTAATCCGTCGCGTGAGCTCCGGCTGTGGCCATTGAAATGGAGGGATTTTCAGGGCCAGTACTGCGGATATACTCAGCAAACACCAAACCTTCAGATCGAAAGCCGGTTGTAGAGCTGTTGGCAATATTATTGGCGACCGATTGCATCTCTTGCCAGAGGCCGGATTGACGTGTGAGCGCTGCATAGACGGAGTTGCTCATAGCTCAGCTCCCTGCGATCAACGGGACAACCCCGTCGGCCCAAAATACGGTCAATGTGCGGGACATGAAGGACATCGAGACCCAAAAGACTGCAAGCATTGCCGCGACCTTGGGCACGAAGGTAAGTGTCATCTCCTGGACAGATGTCAGGGCCTGAACCAATCCGATGGCCAGGCCGACTGCCAATGCGACCCCAAGAATTGGGGCCGACATGATAACGGCGGCCCAAAGCCCTTGGCGCAAAATATCGAAAAATTCGGCCTCGTTCATCATCAGACGGGCATCCTGAGTATCTCTTGGTAGGCTTCGACCACTTTGTTTCGAACCGTCACTGCGGTTTCGACGGCGAGCTCGGTTTGCGCAAGCGCCTGAACCAAAGCATGTGGATCGGCCCCGCCGACGAGCGCCGAAGTCGCGGTTTTTTCGCCGTTTTCAACCAACCTGGCAAATTCTCCAGCGGCTTTAGCGACCGGGTTGCTGGTGTCTTCTGCTTTGGTTGCAGGCTTGGCGGACGCATATGCGCGTGCGGCCAAATTACTGGCGATATCCATAGCAATGCTCCTTTTTATCGGCGAAGAATGTCCAGAAGGGACGCGGACATTTTGCGGGACTGTTCGAAGAGTTTCAGGTTGGCTTCGTAGCTGCGCTGCGCTTCGCGCGCATCAGCGATCTCAACCATTAGATTGACGTTTGATCCGTCATAATAGCCCTTTTCATCGGCCATCGGATGCGACGGATCATAGACTTTCGGAAGTGTAGTTTGATCGAGACGAACTGGCCCCTGCCGCACTTCGCCGACCGCCTGGGTATTCATCATCTCTTGCGCGAAGCTCGCAATTTTTCGTTGGTAACCGGGCGTATCAGAGTTCGCAAGATTTTCGGATACCAAGCGAAGACGCGCAGATTGCGCACGTAGGCCGCTGGTTGCGAGAGCCAGAGTTTTATTTAAGTCATTCATGGTTTAATTCAGCCTCCCCGACCGAGGCTGGATCGCAGGATGTTCAAAGAGGATTGGTAAACAGCCATCGCGCGCGAGTGCTGCCGCTCGGCCTCAATGGATTTCAACATCTCCGTCTCGATCGAAACGGTATTTCCGTTGGGTGACGCCTCTAGATTGCGATCGATGAACGTGCCGGTGCTTCTTGTATTGGCAGGGGTGTTAATGTGTGTCTCACGCGTGGTTCGCAAACCTGACGTAGACGATTGGTTCACCAGATCTTCGAAGGTACCGATGTCGCGCGCCTTGAATCCCGGAGTATCGGAATTGGCCACGTTTTCCGCCACAACAGACTGCCGTCCAGCGGCGTGTTTGGCGGCAGCATGTGCTGTCTTGAATATATCAAGCGTATCGAACATCGGGGTTTCTCCCTCGAGGTGTTTCATCAACCTTTAAGGGTGATTCCTTTAGAAACGGTAATTGAACACATTGAATTGGGACTCGAATTTGGCTTTAGCGGATCTAGGAAGACTGGCGTCGGCGATTTCTTCCATTGAGCTCGTGCAAAGATTTGGCACGATAACGCGCTCGCAGGGACATGTGGTTGACGCGAAAGGGATCTCAGATCTTTGCCGGATTGGAGACCTTGTTCGGGTCAATGGCAGATCTGATCAATCCTGCCTGGGCGAGGTGATCCGGATTGATCGTGAACTGGTGACTATTTTGCCGGAGACCGGGGCGGCGGGCTACGCGATTGGTGATCGCGTTTATACGACAAATGAGGCGACCATCGCGCCAAGTGAGCAGTGGTTGGGCCGAGTAATTGACCCGTTTGGACGGCCTCTAGATGGACGCACTCTTCCGGCGGGGGAGCTTGAGTTAAACTTGAGGAAAACGGCACCACCGGCTGCAGGCCGCAACAGGCTCGGCGCACGTTTGCTCTCTGGAATTTCGGCAATTGATACTTTTCTTCCAATTGTCGAAGGACAAAGGATCGGGTTGTTTGCAGGTTCAGGCGTTGGAAAATCGACATTGTTGGCCGACCTTGCACGTGGCTTGACCGCGGATGTTGTTGTGATCGCGCTTGTTGGCGAACGTGGTCGTGAAGTGCGCGAATTTGTCGAGGATGTCCTGGGAGAAGCTGGTTTGGCGCGATCGGTTGTTGTTGCTGCAACCTCGGATCAATCGCCTATGGCGCGCCGACGGGCGGGATGGACGGCCATGTCTGTAGCTGAATATTTCAGCTCCAAGGGCCAACATGTCCTGTTTTTGGCGGATTCACTCACGAGGTTTGCAGAAGCTCATCGCGAAGTATCAATTGCCGCGGGCGAATCCAGCGAAATGTCAGGCTTTCCCGCATCAACATCGCAAGCGATCATGGGCCTGTGTGAGCGTGCCGGGCCTGGAGTTGGGGGCGCTGGATCCATAAGCGCCGTTTTCTCAGTCCTGGTCGCTGGATCGGATATGGAAGAACCCGTCGCGGACACAGTCCGCGGTGTCCTCGACGGACACATAGTTTTGGATCGAACGATTGCGGAGCGCGGAAGATTTCCGGCCATCGACATTTTACGATCCGTTTCTCGTTCGCTGCCGAAGGCTGCGACAGAGGAACAAAACGAACTCCTCGCCAAAGGCCGAACACTGATGACCGATTATCAAGAAGCTGCAATGATGATTCAAGCCGGCCTTTACACACCTGGAAGCGTGCCCGCTATCGATGCCGCGGTCCGTGCGCGTCCCAGGCTGGAAGCGTTTTTGACCCTTAAAGGTCTTCCTAGTTTTTCAGACAGTTTTGCCCGATTGGAAAAATCTATGTCCTTGGACACGCAGGATTAGAAAAGATGTACACGACAATGTGGGGTCGGTTGCGGCCCAATGAGAAATTCAAGCATACCGTACTTTCTTGACTGGCCAAATTCAGACGGACGAATACTTGATCTTTGGCTCGGATAATTCGATTTACGCTTGCAACAATTGTAATGCTATAGACTGACCTGACGCAAAGGCGTTGGCATTAAGTTGTTCGTTGAGTAAAAATCGGCGCGTTAAAGTTTCTTGCAACTCAGGGTCTTGAAAATCTGCAATATCGGAAGTTCCGAACAGACTTTCAGACCGTGCCTTTAAAGTTTCGAGCTGATCGTCGATCGGAATACTTGCGAACGAGCTCGGAAGTCCCATCGCGCTCTCGAAGATATTCCTCAGCGGCGGGTTTCCCATCACCGAAAACCATTTTGTATCGACTGAAGTGGAACGGCCCGCAATAATTCCAAGCTCTCGCTCCAGACTTAAGGCAAGCCTTAAATTGGGGTCCTGTTCACCGACAGCAGCTTCGAATGTCCGAGATTGGAAGTCTTGGATAATTCGTTCCACCGCGGAAGGATCAGACAAAAGGTTTGACCGCCCATCGACAAATCCCATTCCTTCAGCAAACGCCAAGTACCGTTTGTCAGACAGTTGGTTCGCCAAAGCGGTTCCTTCTGTCGTTCCGTCGTCGAGGATGCGATTTATGAAAAACTTATTGTTGAGATCACCTTCAAGCCCAAACGCGGTCAATGCAACTTTTCGAAGTGTGCGATCCTCAATAAGATCTGATGGCGACTGTACCTTGCCAATGTTCTCCCGAAAGTACTCGCTTTCCCGCTTGACTAGACCGCTTTGTGAAAGTGTTTCCTGTTGGGTTTCTGCGGTGCGCTTTAGAAAAAACCAGCCCGTAAGCCCGGTTGCAGGTAGGACAGGCTGAAACACTATCCAGATACTCCAGAGAGCAGCCTGCTTTCTCTTGCCAGCAGCGATTTCAGCGCTTTGAGAGCAGGGTAAAATCGTTTTTCCAGAACATGTGATGTTGTTCCGTCAAGAATTTCACGACTGTCGCGATCACTGAAGACCTGGCTAAGCTGTTCGAGGCCGCGCAATATTTGAGGTTTGGCGTCCTCTTCATCGGCGTCACCACTCAACACCAGCTGAATGATGTAACAAACGCGCCGAACTGGTGTGTTGATTTCTTCAGGATGCAGCGCGTCGCGAAGTCTCAGAATATTCGCATTTGGCGTTACAATATTGAGTTTGCTTCTCCTGTCGCCATTTTCGATCACCGCGCCATTAATGAGAATACGTTCTTTCGGGCTCAATTTCAGAACAAGTCCGGTCATGCTGCTTTCGCTTCGCCTTGAAGCCCCTTCATTATGGAAAAGTTTATGTCCCGTAGTGCGTCGACTGAGGCGTCGCCTCTGAGCACTTTGCGGGTGTGCTGATCGGTAAATTCTGCAAGGTAAAATATCTGAGCACGTAGTTGCTGGTCGAGTAGATTTTCTGGGTCGGCAACAGCTGTTGCCAAAGTGGACCAGAGCATTCGGTTCTCGTGGAGGATGCTTGCCAAGTCTGCGTCGCAGCGCCCTCTGGATCCACAGTATTGAGACATTTGCTTGGTAACCCGCGCGAAGAGTTCAAGTTCAATGGATCTTTCTGAGCGAATTGCTTGATTAACTTGTCCGTAAGTCCGGTGCGCTTTTAGGTGTGCGTTCACGGTATGGCCTTCCTGGTCCAAATGTTCACTAACTGTTTAAGTCTGAGGGCGCGCTGCTGCGCGCCCTCAATTATTTTACCGGAACAACGACAGAAGCTGCTGCGGAGCCTGATTGGCGATCGAGAGCGCCTGTACACCAAGCTGCTGCTGAACCTGCAGCGCCTGCAGGCGAGCCGATGCCTCTTCCATGTCAGCGTCAACAAGAGCGCCAATACCCGATTTCAAGCTGTCCGAGATCTGGCTGATAAAGTCCGCTTGAATTTCGATCCGGCCTTGAGCAGAACCGAATTCCGCGGCGGCGTCGATTGACGTCTGGATCAGCCCTTCAATTGCGTCGAGTGCTGCAGTTGCGCCTGCATCTGTTGTGACGTCAATGCTTGCCAATCCGTTCAGCGCACCAGCCGCAACGTTGTTGGCACTTGTGATAGTGTCAAGTGTAACGTCGACGGTGTTGTCCGCGTCACCACCTGCTTGGGTGAATGACAGGGCCGCTCCTGTACGCGACACATCAAACGCTGCCGTGTCTAGAGAGTTGTCTGCAACATACTGATTGAACGCTGCTTCAAGTCCTGCAGCAACGTCTTCAGCAGTATCTCCGTCTGCGGCGACATAAGTGATCTCAGCGGATGCAGAACCAGTTGTGTCAAACGCTACCGCGTCAGCGAAGTCCCCACCAGTTGTAGCACCATCTGTCGCGTCGATTGTCAGCGCATATGCAACCCCAGCTGTCGGTGTGCCAACAGTTATGGAAGCAGTTGCCGCGGTACCTGTGGTTTGGACAGCATTGCCGCCTGTACCAGCTGCATACGTACCGCTCGTGTCAACAGAGGCGGCGGTCGTTGAGAGGTCAACCGTCGAAACGCTAATGCTAGACGCAGTAACTGTGCCGTCAGAGGCGCGGTCCAGCGAGGACAGGATGTTGATGTCTTCGCCACCATTCAGCAAGTTCAAGCCGTTGAACTGAGCAGCAGTCACGATCGAGCCGATTTGGTCACGGATCTGGCCAATGTCAGTTTGAATCTTAGTCCGGTCAACGTTTTCTTCCTGAGACGCGACAATCTTCGATTTGATGTCTGTCAGGAGGTCAGTAACGGATTCGGAGGCGTTCCGTGCAACAGCGACAGACGACTCACCCAAGGACAGGCTTTCAGAGATGGCTTTGAAGCCTTGAACGTCGGATTCCATGACTTTTGAAATGGCCCAAAGTGCAGCGTTGTCTTTTGCAGATCCGATGGTTTTACCAGTCGAGATCTCATCCTGAGTCTTAGCGAGGTTGTTGTTGATCCCTTTGAGGGTCTGCAAGGCAACCATTGCGCTGTTGTTTGTAAGAATACTGGACATATTTAGTTCCTCGATAGAAGGGGCGCGTTCAGCGCCCCGAAAAGCCAACAGAGTGGCACTACTATCATTCTGATTTTCTACTGAGATCTTGTTGTTCGATCTCAGTGCCGCCTCATCATTGAAACGCAAAACCAGATGGCATGCTAAGACCTAATAGAGTGCTAACCCGCGCAGATTCCATTCGGCAAATTACCTAAAATTTTCGTCACTTAGGCGCGGCGTTCCAGAGTGCCTGTCTGGTTGGGCGCTTTACGCACGCGACCATCGCCGCCATAGGTGGTAAATCCATTCCGGACGTTTCGTATGGCCTCCAGCCGATCGCGGACTGCTGCTAACCCTGCAACTGATGCCTCGAACAATCGATCATTGCGCGCGCAAGCGCTCCGAATAACCTCTACCGCCTCAGCCGTCAGCTGCGCCCGACCTTTTTGAAGCACGTCGATGAGACGAGCCTTTTCGTCAGCAAGATGGGGCAGTTTGTCAAACTCGCCCTGCGTTAAACACAACCGCTCACGCGTCAAAAGATCAAGAATTCGGGATTTGAGATCAGCCATTTTCAGCCCTAACTTTCAATGAATTGAAGATATGTTCTGCCAATCCGAATCCACCCGCGTTGGCCATTTCTTGTGCATAGTTATCGCGCAGGAATGAGCTGAATTGCTCCTCCCCGATTCCTCCGCCGAAACTTTCGCGCGACTCACCAAATTTCGCGGATTTCAACATCTCTGCAATAAATGCCGCCTCCAAGTCTTTCGACGCTTGCCGCAGCTGCTCCTCATCTAGAACTTTGGTTTTATTTGAAAAACCTGTGCTTTGTGGGCCTGAGATTGGCTCGACCATATTCGATACCTCAAATTCGAACTAACTGAGTGGTTGATATTCGCAGGCCGTAAAGAAGTGGTAACCAGTGTCATGCGAAGCCTTGTTTCGATCCAGACAGAAGTCAGGCTGAACACATGCAGATAGAATTTCTCGCACCCGCTGCAAAAGCATCGACAGACGGGCAACCGTCGGCAAAAAACACCGCTCCGGAGGCGGTGGAACACGTATTTGGCGAAGTGCTGGAGGGGCTTGACGCGAAACAGGCACCACCTGAGGTGCTGGACCCTGATAGCGATCTGACCACCAAACTGCCGCTTCCCGCATTTTCACCCTCAAATGCCGGCACAAACGAAATTGCTGTGCCAACAAAGCGAGCAGAGACTGCGATACCAGTTCCGGTTTCCAGTTCGATCTTGGCTGCCCCTCAAGCAACTCCCGCTCTGGTGAAATCAGACTTTATGCAGCCCAAAGACGCAGAGCTCGAGGTCTCGGAGGAGGGTCAGTTGCCGCGCTCAACCGTTCGGGTGGAACCCACGAAATCTGGATCCTTTGGCACGCGCGCACAGGGCTTGGAAACCACGGTGGCGGAGACGTTCGCAGCGCGTGAAGATCGCGGTGAAACTGGCTCGCCCGAAGATCTTACACAGAAGTCTGAAGACCTTTCAAAGCGACTAAGCAGTTCGGAGATTGCACAAAGCGGTGAGGTTCCTAGACCCGCGGATCGGCTCCGCGATCCAAATGAAACTGAATTGGAGCAAAAAGGCTTGCCTGAATCTGCGCTGGCGGAAGCATCTGCGGCCTGGAACACGAGGGCACCTTCACGAGACCCCAGCGATGGGTCTGTTCAAGCCCAGCCTCAGGACAAACTTGTTCCATCTCCTAATTCCGTTTCTGCTGAGAGACCGATCGATGCTCCAACAAAGGATCTGCAGTTACCTGTCGCCGCCCCCAAATCGGCAGATACGCCGTCCCCCCGTGTTGAGACTAAAGCTCCCGTCGACCCACGCATTCCGGCGGTGACGCTTGCAGAGCCCCGGACAAAGCTTGCCGGAGCCGCTCCGCTGGAACCCAGTTCCGCACCGATCATTCAATCTGATGAAACCGTGCGGTCCGCCGCCGCCCCGGAACGCGTCGATCTCAGCGGCGAGCCAGCCCCTCGAGTTTCTTCTGGACAGTCTGTCGAGGCCATACCTGCCAAACCAGTGATGCCAGTCGTCGCTCAAGCTGCCGGAGCGGGGCCCGCTCCACAAGAAGATGCCCGGAGCATCACATCCGATATGCAGGCCCCACAAGCCGAACCCCGAATGGAACAAGTCTTACCTGCGCGGGGTCTCGCTTCGACCTCTCCACCAACGACACCACTGACCGAAGGTACAGCCCTGGCCAAAGCCATCGATGGTGCTGTTGTCAGCGGCGAGGAATTGAAACCGATCGGGCCGCAACTCAGCGATCCGCAGGCCCCTCGAACGCCAGTGATCAGCGGACCAACCCCTGCGCCGGCACCACAAGCCCCGAACGTACAGGCAGCACCAATTCCAAATCAGATCGCTATGGCGGTGCACGCCTCTGATAGTGCAGAGACCGAAATCCGTCTTGACCCGAAAGAATTGGGATCCGTTCGGATCGTTCTCAGTGCGCGTGACGCGGGCGTAAACGTGACAATCCACGCAGAGCGCGCAGAAACACTGGATCTGATGCGCAAACATGCGGACGATCTTTCAGCATCTTTTCAGGATCTTGGCTTCGGCGAAACCGCATTCTCATTCTCGCAAGGGGAGCGATCCGAAGATCAATCGTCCGACCCCGAAAGCAGATCAAATGGCTACGGTGCCAATGCCGAACAAGGCTCGCAATCCCGCCAGATTGTGACCGTTCAAACGGACGGCATGGACATAAGGTTGTAGCGCTACTCGCGGACCGAACAGCGGCGCGAAACGAAGGAATATACTCATGGAAACCACATCAATCACATCCACAAATAGCGCGCAAACCGGCGTCGCCAGTGGACCTACCACCGAGGCCCCGGATGCCGCAGATGCGTTGAGCTCGGATTTCGAGACGTTTCTGGTCCTGCTCACCGCACAGCTCAACAATCAAGACCCCCTCAATCCGGTCGACAGCCAGGACTTCGCAACGCAGCTCGCGACATTTTCTGGCGTTGAACAGCAGGTCAAAACCAACGACTTGCTCACCAGCCTCACGCAAACGATGAACTTGTCCAGCCTTGCTGATATGGCAGGATGGGTCGGTATGGAGGCACGGGTCTCAGGCGCTGTGCAATTCTCGGGCACACCGATTGAGATTTATCCGCAACTGCCATCGTTCGCCGAAACGGCGCAGCTGGTTGTCTCGAACGCACAAGGCGCCGAGGTTCAGCGCATCAATATTCCGGTCAGCGAAGATCCGATTGAATGGGCTGGAACTTTTCCTGATGGTACACCCATCCCATCAGGGGCCTATTCCTTAACCGTCGAGGCATTTTCTCAAAATGAACTGGTCAATGTCGGTTCAGTTGAGCACTTCGCGGAGGTTTCAGAGGTCAGAGCGACGGACACAGGATCGCTCGTGGTTCTCCAGGGAGGTGCGACGGTTGCCGCGACCGAAGTGACTGGACTTCGTCAGCCTGCGTGATTCTAGCTGAGCACCTGAAACAAAGCGACAACGAAGGTGCAGGCGACAAACCCAAGGCCGATATAGGCGGCTTTCTTCCGGGTCGGGACGCGCGTTGGTACGGGTTGCGGGCCGGCTTGTTGCGTACGCAAAATCGTTTCGACCAATTGCGGCAACTTCGGTCCGAACCGTCCCAGGACGCGGGCCGTGCTGGCCAGATCCATCACCAATGCCCGTGGTCCGATATTGTCTTTGATATAGTCTTCAACCACCGGCTGCGCGACTTCCCAGATATTGATCTGAGGGTGCATTGTGCGCGCCACCCCTTCTACCACAACCATGGTCCGTTGCAGCAAGATCAGCTCTGTCCGCGTTTCCATGCCAAAGCGTTCGGTAACTTCGAACAGATAATTCAGCAATCGGCCCATCGAAATCTGCGTGGCGTCCATCCCGAAGATGGGTTCGGCGACAGCGCGTAGAGCCTGTGCGAAGGCGTCGATGTCACGGTCCCGTGGTACATATCCTGCCTCAAAATGGACCTCGGCCACGCGCCTGTAGTCTTTGCGAATGAACCCAATGAGAATCTCGGCGTAGACACGGCGTGTATAGCCATCGATCCGCCCCATAATGCCGAAATCGTAGGCAATGATATCACCATTGCCGCTGACTTTAAGATTTCCGTGATGCATATCTGCGTGAAAATAGCCGTCATTTAGAGCATGACGGAGAAACAACCTCAGCACGCGCTCTCCGATCGCCTTTCGATCGTGACCTGCCGCTTCAATGTCGTCGACATCTCCAAATGCCAGCCCCTCGGCCCATTGCAAGGTCATAACCCGACGACCGGACTGGAAAAAGAATGTTCGTGGGACAAAAAAGCCTGCATCATTGGCGGTGTTTGCTGCATATTCGCCAGCTGCGGCGGCTTCTAGG
Source organism: Pseudomonadota bacterium (assembly GCA_039193885.1). Classification (GTDB taxonomy): domain Bacteria; phylum Pseudomonadota; class Alphaproteobacteria; order Rhodobacterales; family Rhodobacteraceae; genus Litoreibacter. The sequence continues at coordinate 139,254 of JBCCWL010000006.1, read as the reverse complement.
CGCAAATCCAATTCCCCCTGAACGACACCATCGAAATGCTCGATCACCTCGGTTGGATGCAATCTGCGCGAGGCCGGCGACAGGAACTCGATCAGCGAGGCTGCGAAATAAAAGGCATCAATATCCTTGCGAAACGCGCGCTCTATCCCAGGGCGCAGAACTTTGACCGCAACATCCTCGCCGGTCTCGGCCAACCGTGCCTTATGAACCTGAGCAATCGAGGCGGCGGCCACGGGTTCCGAGAAATCGGAAAAGATCTGATCGATCGGTTGTTCGAGCTCTTCCTCGACAGTCGCCTTGGCGTCTTCGGTCGAGAATGGCGGAAGTTTATCCTGCAATACGCGCAGTTGAAGCGCCAGTTCATCGCCAACGACATCCGGTCTGGTCGACAGGATCTGGCCAAACTTGATATAGGCGGGTCCCAATGCCGTCAGCGCGCGGGTGGCCGGTGGCATTGTCGGGTCGCCTTTTAGGCCCAACCACTGAAATGGATAGACCAACCCACGCAGAACGATACGCAAGTGACGTGGCGCGCGAAAAGCGTCCAAAACCACCCCCATCGCGCCGGTGCGTTCCAGCGTGGCACCTGTGCGGATCAATCGCCAGATATTGTGCGGACCGCGCACTTAGATTTTCCACCCGCTATGCAGGGCCGCGACCCCGAAAGTCATATTGCGGTAGCGAACCTGTTCGAATCCCGAGGCCCGGATCATCGACGCAAAACTGTCCTGGTCGGGAAACCTGCGAATTGACTCAACAAGATAGCGGTAGCTGTCCGCATCATTGGCAATCATTTTGCCCATCTTTGGGATGACGTTAAACGAATAAAGGTCATAGGCCTGTTGCATCAACGGGTTCGGCAGTTGCGAGAACTCCAGAACCATTAAGCGGCCGCCTGGTTTGAGTATACGGTAGGCCTCGGACAAGGCGTCCTCGATACGGGTGACATTTCGAATGCCAAAGCTGATCGTGTAGACATCGAAGCTATTGTCTTCAAACGGAAGTGCCATCGCGTCGCCGACAACCCAATCCAGCTGATCGGACAGTGCCTCGACCTCAGCCCGTTTCCGACCCTCCACGAGCATCTGCTCGGTCATGTCTAGAACGACGGCCTGCGCAATGCGCGCACGTTTGAGAAAGCGCAGCGCAATGTCCCCTGTTCCGCCCGCGACATCGAGCAAACGCTGACCTTCGCGTGGTGCAAGCCAATCCATCATCGCGTCTTTCCAAACGCGATGAATTCCAGCCGACATCACATCATTCATGATGTCATATTTCGAAGCGACATTTGTAAAAACACCGTGGACACGGCCGGCTTTCTCGTCCTCGGGAATCTCATTGAAGCCAAAATGGGTGGTTCTTGCGTTGCTCTTTGTCATCTCATCTTGCAGTCCGTTGCGTCTGCATCCCTTATAGAGGCCGTCAGAGCCGTGACAATGCGGCGCTTTGCAGGACATAAGGAATAAACGTGCCAGAATTGCCAGAAGTTGAAACGGTCCGACGTGGCCTGGTTCCAGTTCTGGAGGGCCATGTGATTCTACGCGCCGATGTAAACCGGCCAGATTTACGCTGGCCATTCCCACCAGGCATGGCAGATCGACTTGGCGGGGCAACCGTGCAACGTCTCAGACGGCGCTCAAAATATATCCTTGCGGATCTGTCCAGCGGCGAGACTCTGATCATCCATCTGGGCATGTCAGGGCGGATGTTAATCGATGGCCAAAACACGGCGGAGTTTCAAAACAATCTGGCACCTGCTGGCAAACACGACCACGTCGTGTTGCATACAAATGCGCCGGCCCGAATTACCTTCAACGACGCGCGTCGCTTCGGGGCCATGGATCTCGCGCCGACTGCTCAAGTGGAAGATCATTGGTTGCTCAGTAAGATCGGACCAGAGCCTTTGGGCAACCAATTCGACGGCTCCTATCTTTCAGAACAGCTCAAATCTCGAAATTCACCAATAAAAACAGCCCTTTTGGATCAACGGGTCGTCGCAGGTTTGGGGAATATCTACGTTTGCGAAGTTTTGCATCGCACGCGGATCTCACCGCGCCGCAAAGCCTCCAAACTCGGTGCCGCGCGGGTTCAGAATCTGGTGCCGGCTATCCGCTCAGTTCTTGAGGAGGCCATTGAGGCCGGGGGATCGTCGCTCAGAGACCACCGTCAAACCAATGGCGAACTTGGCTATTTTCAGCACAATTTTGCTGTTTATGACCGGGAAGGTGAAGCTTGTCAGCGGTCTGGATGCGGCGGGACAATCGGTCGGATTGTGCAGTCGGGCCGGTCCTCTTTTTACTGCCCGCGATGTCAAAGATGAATTGATCAATTGCTCCAACATGTTAACTCTACAGACTTGATCTAGACCGAGAGGCATATGTCATGGCGTTCGAAACTATCATTGTTGAGATAGAAGACCACGTTGCGGTTATAAAACTGAACAGACCCGATGCGCTGAACGCGTTAAATGCCAAACTGATGTCGGAATTGGGAACTGCCGTACAAGAAGCGGAAAGCAACGACAAAGTTCGCTGCATTGTGCTGACCGGTTCTGAAAAGGCCTTTGCGGCCGGAGCGGATATCACCGAACTGCGCGAAAAGTCATTTGTGGATGCGTATTCGGGCAATCTGTTTGTGGCCGACTGGGAGAAATTGGAAAACGCGCGTAAACCCATGATAGCCGCGGTCTCTGGATATGCGTTGGGCGGTGGCTGCGAACTGGCAATGGTTTGCGATTTCATTATTGCCTCGGACACAGCAAAATTCGGCCAACCAGAGATCAATCTTGGGGTAATCGCCGGCTTGGGAGGAACGCAACGGTTAACACGCTTTGTCGGGAAATCGAAATCAATGGACATGCATCTGACCGGGCGCTTCATGGATGCAGAAGAGGCAGAGCGTTGTGGCCTGGTCAGCCGCGTCGTTCCGGCGAAGAAATTGATGGTGGATGTGATGGCCGCAGCGGCAAAAATTGCAGAAAAGTCCCAACTGGCCGCTATGGCAGTTAAGGAAACGGTCAACCGCAGCTATGAGACGTCAATGCGTGAGGGTGTGCTGTTTGAACGCCGCGTGTTTAACGGGCTGTTCGCGACCGAAGACCAAAGCGAGGGAATGTCCGCCTTCGTCGAAAAGCGTGAGCCACAATTCCGCGACAAATAGGCAGATTACCCCGTTGACTTGCTCCCGACTCGCGCCTAGAAGCGCGGTCTGAGATTTAAACACCGAACCGTCGGGGTAAATACGTATGGCAAATTCGCCTCAGTCCAAAAAACGCGCGCGCCAGAATGAGCGCCGCTTCGCAGTGAACAAAGCGCGCCGTTCGCGCATCCGTACATTCCTGCGTAAAGTCGAAGAAGCGATCGCATCCGGCGATCAGGATGCTGCAAAAGATGCGTTGCGTGCTGCGCAGCCTGAGCTGATGCGCGGCGTCACAAAAGGAGTGTTTCATAAAAACACCGCCGCAAGAAAAATGTCCCGCCTTTCCTCACGAGTGAAGAGCATCGGCGCTTAATGGCCTTAACTGAATTTTAAGAAAACGCGCCTCAAAGGCGCGTTTTTTTTGTGTTCAGACACTTACGAGCCACCCTTAAAAGCTTCACGAGATTCGATTTCAGAGATCACGGAGTCAAGCGCGAAGATCAGTTGCGATCAGGGTACGGGACTCGTTAGGTTCACTCAGCGATTCACTTTGTCACGGGGGACATCAGGAATGAGCACGGACACCAGTCCGCGCGTTGAAAAGTTGCTGCCAACTGAAACGTGGGACTATCTGAAGACCAACTCAGATGCCGTGCTTGTCGACGTCAGAACCAAACCCGAATGGGGGTTTGTTGGGAAACCAGATCTGTCGTCGCTCGGTCAACAGTTGCACTGCATCTGTTGGGCTGAATATCCGGATATGTCCATAAACCCAGGATTCGTTGACGCAGTGAGAGAATTGGTCGTTGGCGATACTGTCGCGCGCGCGTTCTTTCTTTGCCGATCTGGAGTCCGATCTCAAAGCGCCGCCGAAGCCGTGTCGAGCGCCTTCTTTGCAGAAGGATTGCCCATGACATGCGTCAATGTGGTGGAAGGATTTGAGGGCGATTTGGACGCTGAACACAAACGGGGGGGCCTGAACGGATGGAAGGCCCGTGGATTGCCATGGCGGCAGTCTTGAAACGATAAGACGGGTAAAAGATGACAAACGACGTTTGGGGACAGGTGTGTAATGAGCTTCGGAAAATTCTCGGCAAAAGCAACTTTGTAAACTGGATCGAACCGCTTGAGTTTCAGGCTCTCGAAGATGGGGTTGCCCGCTTTGGCGTAAAAACAAAGTTTCAGGGCGATTGGGTGTCGCGGAACTTCGGCGACGAAATAAAGCGTCAGATCCAAGCCGCGGGCTTTGCTGTCAGCCGTCTTTTGTTCTCGGTCAACACTGCTACCGCGACCGTCGTAACACCCCGTGTAGATGGCACGTCCAACCGCCCGGCCCGCGCTGCGGCCTCGGGTGGTGATGATTTGCCAGGCGCGCCGTTGGACAAGCGTTTCACATTTGACCGGTTTGTCGTCGGAAAGCCGAACGAGCTTGCCCATGCCGCGGCCCGTCGCGTGGCAGATGGCGGCCCGGTGACCTTTAATCCGCTGTTTCTCTATGGGGGCGTCGGGCTGGGTAAAACCCATCTGATGCATGCTATCGCCTGGGAGCTTCAGCAGCGCAGCCCAGAACTGCGGGTCGTGTATTTGTCGGCAGAACAATTCATGTATCGCTTCATCCAGGCCTTGCGTGATCGCCAGATGATGGATTTCAAGGAGCTGTTTCGCTCTGTCGATGTTTTGATGGTCGATGACGTTCAATTCATCGCCGGAAAGGATTCCACTCAAGATGAATTTTTCCACACATTCAATGCTTTAGTAGATCAGAACAAACAGATCATCATCTCAGCAGACCGCGCACCCGGAGAAATTGATGGGCTGGAAGAGCGCATCCGATCGCGTCTGCAATGGGGTTTGGTGGTCGATCTGCACCCGACCGATTATGAGCTGCGACTGGGGATCTTGCAGCAAAAGGTGGACCAGTATCGTGCGCAATACCCGGAACTGGAAATCTCCACAGGCGTTCTTGAATTCTTGGCGCATCGGATTTCCAATAATGTTCGCGTCCTCGAGGGCGCATTGACACGGCTGTTTGCCTTTGCCTCGCTGGTCGGTCGCGAAATCACGCTCGATATGGCGCAGGAGAGCCTGGCCGATATTCTGCGCGCCTCTGACCGTAAGGTCACGATGGACGAAATCATGCGCAAAACCTGTGAGTATTATAACGTGCGACTGTCCGATCTTCTGTCGCCAAAACGCAGCCGCAATATCGCAAGACCACGCCAGATGGCGATGTATCTGGCCAAAAAGCTGACATCGCGCTCTTACCCCGAAATTGGCAAACGATTTGGTGGACGTGACCACACCACCGTGATTCATGCCGTTCGCAAGATTGAAGAGCTCAAGGCGCAAGACAATCAGGTCTCTGAGGACGCAGAGCTGCTACGGCGCTCATTAGAAGCCTGAGGCCTTGACGCTCCGGGATTAACGTCAGACATTCCCGCAAAACATTTGCATTCCCGGGCGAAGAGGATACCTTCATCGTCCATGCGTCTCAGAGGGGTCAGTTCATGAAAATCAGCGTTGAACGCGCGGTTCTTTTAAAGGCTGTCGGGCAAGCTCAATCCGTCGTCGAGCGACGCAACACGATCCCCATTCTGGCAAATGTCTTGATCGAAGCAGATGGCACTATGGCGAGTTTCCGGGCGACAGACCTTGATATTGAGGTTGTCGACAAGGCCACGGCACAGGTTGAACGCGCCGGCGCTACGACTGTCTCGGCGACGACTTTGCACGAAATTGTCCGCAAACTTCCCGATGGTGCTTTGGTCACACTGACAGATGATGGCGCATCGGGTCGATTGACCGTCGAAGCGGGTCGGTCGAATTTCTCTCTCACGACGCTGCCTAAGGAAGACTTTCCGGTTATGGCCTCATCGGAGTACCAGTCCAATTTTTCCGCCGCTGCGCCGGTGTTGCGGCGTTTATTTGATAAGTCGAAATTCGCAATCTCCACTGAGGAAACGCGCTACTATCTGAATGGTGTTTATATGCATGTGGCCGAGGGTGATGACGGTCGCGCGCTGAGATGTGTTGCGACAGACGGTCACCGCCTGGCGCGCATCGACGCTGATCTGCCCTCGGGCGCTGAAGATATGCCCGGTGTCATTGTACCGCGCAAAACTGTCGCAGAGCTTCGTAAATTGTTGGATGACGATGATATGCAGATCGCGGTCTCGGTCTCGGAAACCAAAGTGCGGTTTGCCACCCCAGAGATCACCCTGACGTCCAAGGTCATCGACGGGACATTCCCGGACTACACCCGAGTTATTCCGCAAGGTAACACGCGACGCTTGGAAGTGGACGCGGCTGAATTCGCTAAAGCCGTTGACCGGGTCGCGACAGTCTCTTCGGAGCGCTCGCGCGCGGTTAAATTATCACTCGACGAAGACCGGCTGGTCCTCTCCGTGAATGCCCCCGATAGCGGGGCGGCGGAAGAGGAACTCGCCGTCGCATATGGTGATGATCATCTCGATATTGGGTTTAATGCCAAATACTTACTGGAGATCGCAGGCCAAGTTGACCGCGAGAATGCGGTGTTCCTGTTCAACTCGGCGGGTGATCCAACGCTTATGCGTGAAGGCAATGACCAATCGGCGGTCTATGTTGTCATGCCGATGCGTGTCTGACCCCGGCGGACTTTTAGGTAAGTTCGGACGGGCTGTCGAACGATGACGGGCCTGTATCTGAGCCGGTTGGAGTTGTCTCATTTCAGATCGCATAAACACGCGACACTGGAGGCAGACGGACGTCCGGTTGTGATCTTTGGTGCCAATGGGGCTGGCAAGACAAATATTCTGGAGGCGATCTCTCTGACATCGCCGGGTCGCGGATTACGGCGCGCCAAGGCCGAAGAACTAGCCCGTCGACCTGAGGCCCTTGGATGGAAATTTAAAGGCACACTCCACAGCTTGGACCAAACACATGAAATTGAGACATCTGCCGATGCTGCGGGCAAGCGGGCGGTTGTTTTGAATGATAAACCGGTAACTCAAACCGCCTTGGGTCAGGTGGTCCGGATGGTCTGGCTGATCCCGTCAATGGACCGGCTCTGGCTAGAAGGCGCAGAGGTTAGGCGACGCTTTCTGGATCGTCTTACGCTGGCTTTTGAGCCATTACATGCTGAATTTTCAGTGACTTATGAAAAATCAATGCGGGAACGAAACCGGCTTCTTAAGGACATGGTTCGTGACCCTGCGTGGTACACGGCACTGGAGGATCGTATGGCGCAGGCGGCTGTCGAAATAGCTGCGGCGCGGGCGCGGACCGTCGTTCGCCTCCAGACGTCGATGGAGACAGCTGACACACTATTTCCCCGCGCGATCTTGTCGGTAGAGGACCCGGGCGATACGCCGAACTTGCAAGAGATCGACAGCTTGCGTGCAGCTTTCGCGGAGGGGCGTCCAACTGACATGCGCGCTGGCCGGACTCTGATTGGGCCACATCGTTCTGACTTTCAGGCCATTTATGCCGCTAAAAATGTGCCGGCGCGGCAATGCTCTACCGGAGAGCAGAAAGCCTTGCTCCTGGCAATCGTTCTGGCTTCTGCTCGGGCATTGTCGGCCGATTTTGGCAGCCCACCCTTGATGTTGCTGGATGAGGTTGCAGCGCATCTGGATGCTGACCGCCGCGCTGCGCTCTATGATGAAATCTGTGCGCTGGATGCTCAGGCCTGGATGACCGGAACAGGAGCTGAACTTTTCGAAGAACTTGGTCAAAGAGCACAACGCTTCGAGGTTCAGGAGGTTGATGGTATCTCGCAAATTGATCAGCTATAGGCAGCGAGATCCACTCCGTTACCGGACACCGAGTTCATGACAATCTCTCCGATGGAACTTGTATTCTATGCAGGCGCATTGTTCGTTCTGTTTCTGACGCCCGGTCCTGTTTGGGTGGCGCTTTTGGCCCGCGCATTGTCAGGCGGGTTCAGCGCCGCATGGCCGTTGGCCCTTGGTGTGGTGGTCGGCGATGTTGTCTGGCCGCTGCTGGCCATTCTGGGCGTCACCTGGTTGGTCTCAGAGTTTACGTGGGTCATGGATGTCTTGCGCTGGGTCGCCGTCTTAATGTTTCTGGCCATGGGTGTTTTGCTGTTGCGTCACGCTGACAGAGAACTTGGGGCCGACAGCAGGCTAACCCGTCCAGGTATGTGGGCAGGATTTGTCGCCGGGCTGGTGGTGATCCTTGGAAACCCGAAGGCGATACTGTTTTACATGGGGCTTTTGCCGGGCTTTTTCGATCTGACCCAGGTGAGCGCCTTGGACATAGTGGCAATTTGCACGCTGAGTTTCCTGGTCCCGCTTGTCGGAAACCTGATTCTGGCGGCAAGCGTAGACAGCGTGCGCCAACTTCTGCGGTCCCCCAAGGCCTTGCGGCGGATGAACCTGATCGCGGGCTGGCTTCTGATCGGTGTGGCGGCGGTAATCGCAGTGACCTGAACGCGCTGATTTCAGTCAAGCTGCAAGCCTGCACAAACTAAGGCACGCAGCCACAATATATTGCGTCATTTGCGTGACATTCCTCGCAGAAACCCTTATATTTTGGGCATAATACCAAGAAGGCAAAATATGTCCGATCCCAACACACCTCCCGAAGAATACGGTGCTGAATCTATAAAAGTTCTCAAGGGCTTAGAGGCGGTACGCAAGCGTCCGGGCATGTATATCGGCGACACCGACGATGGATCGGGTTTGCACCATATGGTGTACGAAGTCGTCGACAATGGAATTGATGAGGCCTTGGCAGGCCACGCAGATGCCGTGAACGTTAAAATTCATGTCGACGGATCGGTGTCTGTGTCTGATAATGGTCGCGGAATTCCGGTTGGAATTCATGAAGAAGAAGGTGTTTCTGCGGCCGAAGTGATCATGACGCAACTCCATGCGGGCGGGAAATTCGACAGCAATTCTTACAAGGTTTCTGGCGGACTACACGGCGTTGGCGTATCGGTCGTCAACGCGTTGTCTGACTGGTTGGAACTGCGGATCTGGCGTGATGGTAAGGAGCATGTCGCACGCTTCGAGGGCGGCTTCACGGTTGACCACCTTGAGGTCGTCGGCGACACGGACAAGACTGGTACGGAGGTTCGGTTTCTGGCCTCGACAGATACGTTTTCCAACCGCGACTATATCTTTGAGACGCTGGAAAAACGCTTGCGAGAGTTGGCATTCCTGAATTCCGGCGTACGGATCATCCTTGAAGATGAGCGTCCGGCAGAAGCGTTGAAGACGGAGCTTTTCTATGAGGGCGGCGTTAAGGAATTCGTCAAGTATATTGACAGATCGAAAACGCCAATGATGGCCGAGCCGATTTTTATAAACGGGGAGCGTGACGAGATCGCGGTCGAGGTCGCCATGTGGTGGAATGACAGCTACCATGAAACGGTCCTCCCGTTCACCAACAACATTCCGCAGCGTGATGGCGGGACCCATATGGCCGGGTTCCGCGGCGCGCTGACCAGAACAATCAACACCTACGCTCAGTCCTCCGGGATCGCAAAAAAGGAAAAGGTCAGTTTTACTGGCGATGATGCCCGCGAGGGTTTGACCTGCGTTCTGTCGGTAAAAGTGCCCGACCCCAAATTCTCGTCACAAACGAAAGACAAGCTGGTGTCTTCAGAGGTGCGTCCTGCCGTTGAGGGTTTGATGAACGAGAAGCTGGCGGAATGGTTCGAAGAGAACCCGAATGAGGCCCGCATTATCGTCACCAAGATCATTGAAGCAGCCCAGGCACGCGAAGCGGCGCGTAAGGCGCGCGAGTTGACGCGCAGGAAGACTGCGCTTGATGTGAATTTTCTGGCTGGCAAGCTGAAGGACTGTTCCGAGAAGGATCCCTCAAAGACAGAAGTGTTTCTGGTCGAGGGCGACAGTGCGGGCGGGTCTGCGCAAACCGGTCGCGATCGGCGGACACAAGCGGTTCTGCCGCTTCGGGGCAAGATCTTGAATGTCGAGCGTGCCCGCTTTGACCGAATGCTGGGAAGCCAGGAAATCGGAAACCTGGTCATGGCACTTGGAACCGGGATCGGGCGCGACGAGTTCGACATTTCCAAACTGCGCTACCATAAGATCGTCATCATGACAGACGCTGATGTCGACGGCGCCCATATCCGCACGCTGCTGTTGACGTTCTTCTATCGCCAGATGCCTGAGTTGATTGAGAATGGGCATCTCTTCATTGCGCAACCGCCTCTTTACAAAGTCAGCCGAGGAAAATCCGAGGTTTATCTGAAAGATCAGGCGGCCCTTGAGGATTATCTGATCGAGATGGGGATCGAAGGGGCGACCCTGAAGCTGGGCACAGGCGAAGAAATCGTGGGCCAGGACCTGATGCGCGTTGTCGAAGAAGCCCGCTCGATCCGTCGCATCTTGCACGTGTTCCCGACCCACTACCCGCACCATATCCTTGAACAATCTGCCATCGCAGGGGCGTTCCTTGCCGGCCAGGTAGACACTGATTTGCAAGGCGTGGCGGACACAGTCGCCGCCCGGCTGGATCTGATCGCCTTGGAATATGAGCGCGGTTGGCAAGGGCGCCCGACGCAAGACAAAGGAATTCGGTTGTGGCGTGTGCTGCGCGGTGTCGACGAAGTCCGTGTGCTCGATGGCCCCGTGTTGCGCTCAGGCGAGGCACGCCGCTTGGGTGGCTATACTGAAAGCCTGAAAGAAGTCTACGCCTTGCCAGCCCGTCTGGTGCGAAAAGACCGCGAGCAGCCCGTGTTTGGTCCGATCGATCTTTTGCAGTCAATTCTTGAAGAAGGCGAGCGTGGGTTGTCTTTGCAGCGCTACAAAGGTTTGGGTGAGATGAACCCGGATCAATTGTGGGAAACGACGCTCGACCCGGAAGCCCGAACCCTATTACAGGTTCGTGTCGAGGATATGGCCGAAGCGGATGACATTTTCACGAAACTGATGGGCGATGTGGTCGAGCCAAGGCGTGAGTTCATTCAGACCAACGCGCTGAGTGTCGAAAATCTGGACTTCTAATCCCTGTTACAGGGCGGCGGACCCGTCGTGTTTGGTCAAGGCGCAAGGCAGAACCGCCGGATCGATCCCGTGGCCCGTTGCCAGTAGCATGTCCTGAAGCAGGCAAAGATTGGACGACAGGACAGGCAGGCCGATCTCGGATTCGATATCTTCGAGCACCGAAAAAGTCCGAAGATTGGTGCAAGACAAGAACACCGCATCAAGTTCATCTGACCGTTTTGAAAGCGCAACCGCCGCTTGGTGAACCGAGTGAGCCGCGATCCGTGTAACGCGCGCTTCTTCTGCCTCGTCGAAAGACCCAAACACCGGTGTTTCTATGCTTTGCTCCAAAAGCACCGCTCTTAGCGTGTCGGAAACGGTTTCGACATAGGGCGACAAGAACCCAAGCTTGCGCAACCCCATCCGCTGACACGCAGCAACGAGCGCTGACACCGGTTCTGTGACGTAGCGGGTCGAGGTGGTGCTGCGCATAAGTTCGGCCACCCGGGCGGGTCCGATCACCGACGTGCCCGAGGTACAGGCATAGCCTGATGCATCAAACTCAGCACTGTGTGGAAACAGCGCTGCTGCATCGGAGATATGATCTTCCATTTCTTTCAAGGTCTCGGGCGTGACAACAGCCCCACTGGGAACGCGTGACACCAGCAAGTCGATTGAGCTTGGCAGAACCTGGCGTGCCTCTTGTTCAATGGTTTCGTCCGATTGCAGAACGACCAGACCGAGGAGGGCACGCGGTTCCATGACAAGGTCATATTCGAATGTGTTCATACTGAACCCTCTAGCACCTTGATATCTGTACCGGAACGCTTGGACAGAAATCGGCAGCCTTGCGCTTTCACTACTATGTTTTCTTCATGTACCATGATCCGGTCAGGCCCGGTCATAGCAACGGGTTCCAAAGTCAGAACCATATTCTCGGCAACTTCGACATCGCTTCCGGGTAAGATCGACAGCCCCTCCGTCAGCTGCATGCCAAGCCCGTGCCCCAGCCGGCCCGAGGCAAGCGGCTTGTGACCCGTGGTTAATACCTGTGCCATGGCTGCATGAACGTCGCCCAGAGTACATCCAGGGCGGAGGATCTCGACCGCGGCATCTACAGCATCGATCAAGCATCTGTGGGCGGCTTGGGTCGCAGGGTCTGCGGGACCAATTGCGAAATTCCGGTCGAAATCACAAAAATAGCCGTCCCAGACCAGACCAATATCCAGCATGAGCACATCGCCCGGGCTCAGCTCTTGCGCCGAAGCCGGAGAAATCACGTCTCCGTACCCACCTGGACCGCATGCGCCTGCCAGATACGGAACCCAATCTGCGCCTTCTTGCAGGCAAAGCTGCTGGGTCTTGCGGAACACCTCTTCCAAAGTGCAACCGGCTTTTGCGATCTCGTGGACGCGAGAAAAAGCGCGGGACGCAATCGCGCAAGCTGTTTCAATCTTGTCGATCTCGGCCGCAGATTTGATCTGTCTAAGACCCGCAACTAAGCCTCCGTCCGAGACAAAAGAGGTGTCCTGCATGTCGTCAAGTAACCGTCGATAGACACCAAGCGGCATGCGAAACGTGCTGCCTTGCCTGTCGGGAAATGCCACGCGCCCGCCGCTGCCACAAACATCGCGCAGTGCCTGGACCAACAGGTCCAGCCCATCGTCAGGATCAGCCGGCGCGTCCCAGGTGCGAATGTCGCGCAGCCATGTCTGGTGCATCAAATGCCGTCCAATCTGCGGGATGACAGCAACTGGGGTGCCTGCGGCAGGAACGATCAAATACCATGGCCTGCACGGGCTTTCCCAAAATCGCGTCAGAAATCCCGAGAAGTACCGAAGATCGGCCTCCCCCGTCAGCAATAGGGCCGAAATCCCGACCTCAGCCATCCCTTGCTGAGCATTACGCAGCCGAACCTGATATTCGGCCTCCGGGAAGCCCCGCGTCATGCGGCTGGTCCTTCGCTCAATATGCACAGGGCGCGCGCGGACGCGTCCAGCCCAAGTTCCGACCGTGCCGTCTCATCAGCAAACAGCGCAGCGACACCCGCCGCACCCGATGGTGAGGCGTTCAGCGCATGATCTGCCAGTTGCACCAGCGCTTTTTCCACGAACTCGTCGCTGAGCGTGACAAAGAAATCTGCGTCTCTGTAGAGCCCTTTCAGCGCGATCCAGGACGCCTCTTTGCAATCCAGACGTCCCATGTTCGACACCGGTCCCGTGGTTGGTGTGAAGGCCCCTGCCTGGACCGAGGCTTGTAGGGCCGGGGCGGCGTCGGGCTCAACAACCACAATTTTAGGTGCGTCGCTCCAGACATGGCGCGCATAGGCTGCCACCGCGCCTGCAAGCCCGCCAACACCGGCTTGCAAAAAGATATGAGTCGGAGGTGCGGCAATCTGCTGATGCGCTTCTTCCGCCATTGCGAGATAGCCTTCCATGACGAAAAACGCCGGATCAATATGGCTGACCCAGGCGCTGTCGGACAGCAGATGCCATGAGTCCTGTTGGCCTGCCCGCTCGGCGGCTGCCATGCTTTCCTCGTAGATTCTGCCCTCGCGGCGCACTTGTGCGCCCGCCTCTGCGAGCCGTTGTTCAAAGGAGGCCGGCACAGACTCGGCTATATAGATGCACGATTGTGCGCCGAAAATCCGCGCGCCAGCCGCAACTGACAGGCCGTGATTGCCCGCACTGGCCGTCACATAGACCCGTCCTGCGAGTGCTTTGGACAAATCCGCGGCCCCGGTCAGTTTGGCGTCGCGCGCAATTGCATAAGCGGCACCGAGCGCTTTGAAACTGCCAAGTCCCATCCGATTGCGCTCATCCTTGATGGACAAGCGAGCAATCCCCAAAATCCGCGCCAATGCTGTCGCATCAATTAGCGGCGTGGGCTTGGCGATGGGACACTGACTCAACAAGGCTTGCACCGCAGTGACGTCAACGCTTGGAAAAGGCAGCCCCTCGGGCAAACCGCCAAGTGCTCGCGTCGCAAAAGCATGCCGGTCATGGGCGTAGATTTGCATAAGCTGGCTCTCCATTTAGACCTGCAAAAACTCTAGTCGGACTAGGCCTGCATGACGACGCCTTTTTTCCCCTTGAATCGGACTTAAAGAAATCTTCTGTGGAGCTTGTCATGACACCGAACTAAACCTTGGTATCACCAAGCCTGATTGGACCCGACACGTGCCGCTTCGCCGCGTTTCATTTTGTGCCATATTCGCCCTTCTTGTGGCGAGTTGGCCTGCGATATCGGCCGAAATCCGTTTGATCGCACCGGCATTGAGCGCGCAGGATCAAGAGCGGGTGCGCGCAAACTCGGTCCTATTCGCAATCGAGGATGCAGCTCAGGCCATCCCGCAAGACCTGATCTCCGCGGGTCAGGCGGATTACGAAAGACTGCTTTCGGTGCTGTATGATCTGGGCCGGTTTGGCAGTCAGATATCGATCCGTGCAGATGGGCGAGAAGTCGCGGACCTGTCTGCGCTGAGCGCACCCGTGCGGGTCCGACAAATGGTCATTCGGATCATTCCTGGGCCTCCATACAGGTTTGGGGTGGCATCTATCGCGCCCTTGGCCTTCGGTTCAAAAGTTCCGGATGAATTCGCGCGGCGCGCGCCTGCGTCGATCGCGTCAATCCGCTCGGCAGTTGATACGGGCATCAACGATTGGCGAGATACAGGCCATGCCAAGGTCCGTGTTTCCGACCAATCGATTACGGTTGATCATGGAATCCGCGTATTGAATGCCCAAGTCACGCTCGATCCGGGCCCAAAATTGCGATTTGGCACGATGACTGTCGCAGGGAACACCGATGTCCGCACGCGTCGTGTGGTTCAGATCGCAGGCTTTCCTGCTGGTCGCGTGTTTTCCCCAGACCTGGTCGATGCGGTTCAGACGCGTCTTCGGCGAACCGGCACGTTCAGTTCCGCCGTGTTGATTGAAGACACTAACCCGAACTCGGACAACACTCTCGATTTTGAGCTGCAAGTCGCAGAGAATTTGCCCCGTCGGGTCGGTTTTGGCGGCGAGATTTCCTCGCAGGATGGCGTGACCATTTCTGGGTTCTGGTTGCACCGCAACGTGTTGGGGGATGCCGGTCGGCTGCGATTTGAAGGGGAGGTCGCCGACATTGGTGGGGAAACCAGTGCAGAAGATCTAAGCCTTTCGGTCAGGTATGATCGCCCCGCGACGTTTAATGAGGACACGGATTTCTACGCCTTGACGTCGCTTGAACGATTGGATGAGCCGAATTTTAAGACCCGCTCGCTGGATCTTGAAATCGGCATCCGCCGATACGCCACCGCGCGCCGGGAATATACGCTCGGGATCGGACTGGAGACTGCCAAAACAGAAGACGCCTTCGGGGACCGCCGCTATACGCTGATGAAATTTCCGCTCGGTACAACCTTTGATTATCGCGACGACACGTTGGACGCAAAGTCTGGCTATTTCGCAAACCTCGGTGCGACGCCGTTCTACGGGCTGGATGGAATCTCGAGCGGCCTTCGATTGACCGCAGATCTGCGGGGGTATTACAGCTTAGGCACGGACAAAAAAGTAACCCTGGCGGTGCGAGGCCAGCTTGGATCTGTATCCGGGGCTTCCTTATCAAATGCGCCGACCGATTTTTTGTTTTATTCCGGCGGCGGAGGCACCGTGCGTGGTCAGGACTTTCAATCGCTGGGTGTTGATTTGCCTGGTGATGAAACAGCAGGTGGGCGTGCTTTTCTGGGCCTGTCCGGCGAAATACGCGCCAAGACTACGGAAAACTTGAGCCTCGTAGGTTTTTGGGATGCTGGATATATTGGCCGGGAAGCCTTTCCTGACGGCAGCAGTGGCCGGTGGCATTCTGGTGCCGGCATTGGGGCTCGCTACAACACGGGAATTGGCCCGATCCGGCTGGACCTCGCGGTTCCGGTAAGCGGTCCTGGGGACATGTCAGGCTTCCAGATCTATGTCGGGATAGGACAAGCATTTTGAAACGACTTGCAGCCATCGCGATTGTGATCCTGTCGGTCTGTATGGCCGGCGGTGCGAGTGCGCAACAAGACGACAGGGGATTTCTGACCGGATTGATTGAAGACGCGCTCTCCGACGCGGGGCGCGAGGTCCGGATTGAAGGTTTTGAAGGGGCGCTGAGCTCGGAGGCGACGCTGGCCCGCATGACGATTGCGGACGAGCAGGGCATCTGGTTGAAGCTGGAAGGCGCGCGGCTGAATTGGGCGCGATCAGCGCTGCTGCGTGGGCGGCTCGATGTAACCGCGCTAACGGCGGACAAGCTGGTGATCTCCAGGGCACCAGATAGCGGCGAGGCGGCAATACCGAACCCGGAGGCCTCCGGGTTCGCGTTACCGGATCTGCCAGTGTTTATTGAAATAGATCAGTTGCGCGTCGCGGAGATCACGCTTGGCGCGCCGCTGCTGGGCGAGGAGGTTAGGTTATCCCTCGACGCGACCTTAAGTCTGTCCGAAGGCTCTGGGGAAATCACCTTGCAAGCCAACCGTCTGGATAGCCAGACGGGCCGGTTCGACATCGCGGCCAGCTACGCAAATCAGACACAGTCGCTTGATCTGAATATTGATCTGCAAGAAGCCGCCGATGGCATTGCCGCACGGCTGCTCGGCTTGCCGGACCGGCCGGCTTTGGCGCTGCGCATTGCTGGCTCCGGTGAGCTTGATGATTTCACCAGCGACATTGCCTTGTCGAGCGATGGTATCAACCGGTTGTCAGGTCAGGTCACGCTTCGCGCGGATCAAGGCGCAGGGGTCCAGATCAGCCCGCCGCGCCGGTTCGATGTTGATATCGAAGGCGATGTAACGGCGCTGTTTGCCCCTCAATACCGACCGTTTTTTGGCGAAAAGTTGAGCTTGACCGCCCGTGGTCAGCGCGATGCCCTTGGCGCGATTGCGTTGGACAGATTCCAGCTCAGCGCACGCACGATCAATCTTGCAGGATCGGTCAAGCTGAACGCAAAGGCCTGGCCCGTTCTGCTGGATGTGGACGGACAGGTTTTTGAGCCCGATGGCGGCGGCGTGTTGCTTCCAGTCACCGGTGGGCAAACCCGGCTCAACAGTGCGTCCTTTTCCCTAAACTTTGACCAAGACCTTGGTGACGCCTGGCGGCTGGATCTGCGCGTATCCGATTTCACCAACGAAACTGCCCGGATTGGAGCGCTGAATCTGAGCGCGGTTGGCACATTGGACGGCAAGATCGGTCGGGCTGGAACGCTCGCGGGTGATCTGGATCTGGCGGTGGAAGAGCTGAAACTTCAGGACCCGGATGTGGCGCAGGCGCTTGGCTCAGAGCTTGCAGGGGAATTGGTGTTCGGTTTTGCCGCCGGTGGTCCGTTACGATTGAGCCGCGTTGATCTGGTTGGAGCGGGTTTCGCGGTAACAGGCTCTGCCGAAGTCGACACGGTTACGACAGGCATGCATTCCGAATTTGATCTCAATTTCGAAACAGACGATGTTTCCCGTTTCAAAGGGTTTGCAGGTCGTGACTTGTCCGGGGCGGCGTCGGTGGCAATTACGGGCAGTGCGGCGCCGCTGGCCGGAACATTCGATGTCGACGTGGTCGGTAGAACGCGCGACCTGACACTCTCTCAACCGCAGGCCGACGCGGTCCTGCGCGGAGTGACGCAGCTTGAAGCGGATATTGTACGCAGCGAGGCTGGGACCGTCTTGCGCAGCCTGGAGTTGGAAAATGAGGCGTTGTCGCTGGCGGCGCGCGCGCGTTTGGCGACCGATGACAGCACCGCTAGTGCTGATTTGACGCTTAAGGATGCGCGCATATTATCCGATGTTCTGGAGGGCTCA
The DNA here is from genome assembly GCA_039193885.1 of Pseudomonadota bacterium. GTDB lineage: Bacteria > Pseudomonadota > Alphaproteobacteria > Rhodobacterales > Rhodobacteraceae > Litoreibacter. The sequence continues at coordinate 121,350 of JBCCWL010000006.1, read as the reverse complement.
CTGGACCTGACCGGCATCGCGGAACAAGATGCGACGGGCTGGCGCGGTGAGGTCCAAGCCTCGGGGCCCTTTGGCTCAAGCGCCCAGATCAACGGCCAACTCACCGGCCCTGACGCACGTGTTGATTTTGACGCTAGGCTTCCGGACATCTCTGTCTTTATACCACAAATTCAAGGTCCGTTTGCGACCAATGGTGAGCTCAACAAGGCGGGGCCGGATTGGCAGGTGGACGCCCAAGCAACCGCGCCGGGCAATACGCGATTGACAGTTCTTGGACAGATCAGCACGGATGGGCGGCTTCGGCTGGATGTGGACGGGTCCAGCTTGCTTGGACTTCTCGATCCGGTTCTCAAACCGCGCAGCCTGGCAGGGCGGGCAGAGTTCGACCTCACGGTTGATGGGCCGCCCGCGCTGGGCTCGGTCTCAGGCACAATTGTTGCGTCGCAAGCGAGGTTTGCGGCCCCGGATTTGGGCTTTGCGCTCACTGATATCGGCGCGCGTATCGGGCTGGGCGCGGCCCAGGCTACGGTGGATGTTCAGTCGACCTTGTCCACAGGTGGTCGAATTTCGTTGAACGGGCCGGTTGGGATGACCGGTGGCTATAATGCGGATCTGGCGCTCGCGATAGAGAATGCCACATTGACCAATCCAGAGCTTTACCGAACCCAGGCCAATGGTCAGGTCGCCATACGTGGCCCCTTGGCCGGGGGCGCGATAATTTCCGGCCGGGTCGACTTCGGTGAGACAGAGATCCGCGTTCCGTCAAGCAGCGTGTCGGCTGCAGGCGACCTACCGGTGATATCACATGAAAACGCGTCAGCCGAGATTCGCAAAACCCTGGAGCGTGCCGGACAATTGGACCGCGCGCAGTCATCGCCAAACGGATCGGGGCCACGCTATGGGCTGGATCTTGAGCTGAGCGCCCCGTCGCGCATCTTTGTGCGCGGTCGGGGCTTGGACGCTGAGCTGGGCGGGAGCCTTGCTGTGGGTGGTACGACACAGTCGGTTTCGTCGATTGGTCAGTTCAACCTCATTCGGGGACGGCTTGATATCTTGTCGCAACGATTTCAACTGGATGAAGGTCTGGTTCAGTTGCAGGGCACGCTGGAGCCCTTCTTGCGCTTTGTTGCACGCACGCAAACGGAAACAGGATCGGCAAGTATTGTGATCGAAGGCAATGCCACAGACCCGCGCGTTACATTTGAATCGGTACCGGATCTGCCACAAGAGGAGGTTCTGGCCCAAATCTTCTTCGGACGTGACGCCTCAAGAATCAGTGCGTTCCAGGCCCTTCAGCTGGCAAATGCGGTCGCAACGCTGGCTGGTCGTGGAGGGATCAGTGTGATCTCTAACCTCCGGCAGAGCTTCGGTCTCGACGATCTAGATGTGAGCAGTGATGAGCAGGGCAACACAGCCGTGCGAGCGGGCAGGTACCTGTCAGAAAACGTCTACACTGATGTGACAGTTGGTGGTCAATCTGGCGGCGCGGTTTCGCTCAACATTGACCTCAGCCCGTCGGTGACCGCGCGGGGCAACCTTGAAAGCGATGGCAATTCCTCGCTTGGTGTCTTCTTCGAACGCGACTATTAGTCTGCCAGACATCCCATTTCATCGCATGAACTTAGGATGTATACTCGTGCCAAGATTTGACTTCGAATTGGGAGGCCTTAGATGCCAGACGGTCAAGCCATGGGTCATGGACCCTCACTCTCGACATTCGACTGGAAGGATCCGTTCCATCTCGACCAACAGTTGACTGAAGATGAACGCATGATGGCCGAGAGCGCGCGCCGGTACGCGGCCGAGAGGCTCCAGCCGCGGGTCACCGAGATGTATCTCGAAGAATCCGAAGCCCCTGAAATCTTCACCGAAATGGGTGAAATGGGATTGCTGGGCGCAACTATTCCCAGCACGTATGGAGGGCTGGACGCGGGCTATGTAGCTTATGGTCTGATCGCCAGAGAAGTGGAGCGCGTTGACAGCGGGTATCGCTCCATGATGTCGGTGCAATCCTCGCTGGTGATCTATCCGATCTACGCCTACGGATCCGAAGCTCAGCGGCAAAAATATCTGCCGGGACTTTGTGCCGGAACGTTAATCGGCTGTTTCGGACTGACCGAACCCGAAGCCGGTTCGGATCCGGCGGGTATGAAAACAATCGCCACGAAAACCGATGACGGATATGTGCTGAACGGCGCAAAGATGTGGATTTCCAACAGCCCAATGGCGGATGTCTTTGTCGTTTGGGCAAAATCCGAGGCCCATGGCGGAAAGATCCGCGGCTTTGTCCTCGACAAAGAAATGCCAGGTTTGAGCGCGCCCAAGATTGGCGGAAAGCTGTCTTTGCGCGCGTCTGTCACCGGCGAGATCGTCTTGAAAGACGTGGCCGTCGGAGAGGACGCGCTTCTGCCCAATGTCGAAGGACTGAAGGGGCCGTTTGGATGTCTGAACCGGGCCCGTTACGGGATCAGTTGGGGCGTGATGGGTGCGGCGGAAGATTGCTGGCACCGGGCTCTGGACTACGGCATGAACCGCAAGCAATTCGACAAGCCTTTGGCGCAAACTCAACTCTACCAGAAGAAACTCGCGGATATGCAGACCGAGATCACGCTTGGTTTGCAGGCCTCGCTCCGGGTTGGTCGCATGTTGGAAGAGGGAAGTGCCGCACCAGAAGCCATCAGCCTGATAAAGCGCAACAATTGCGGCAAGGCGTTGGATATCGCGCGGGCCGCGCGAGATATGCATGGCGGCAATGGGATCATGGCGGAATACCAAGTTATGCGACACGCGCAAAATCTGGAAACCGTGAATACCTATGAAGGCACGCATGACGTACATGCATTGATCCTGGGACGTGCACAAACTGGTCTGCAAGCCTTCTTCTGATGCAACCGCTAAAGGGTATGAAGGTCCTGGAGCTGGCGCGCATTCTGGCGGGCCCGCTGATCGGTCAGGTGCTGGCGGATCTCGGGGCAACGGTGGTAAAAGTGGAAAGCCCCAGCGGTGATGATACGCGTACTTGGGGCCCCCCATTTGTTGAACGCGGCGACGACAAGACGGCGTCTTATTTCTATTCCTGCAATCGCGGCAAGCAATCGATCGCTCTGGACTTCTCCAACCCGGAGGATCTGGATCTGCTCTACGGTTTGGTGGACGAGGCCGATGTCTTGATCGAGAATTTCAAGCTGGGCGGGCTGAAGAAATTCGGTCTGGACTATGACAGCTTGAGCGCGCGCAACCCGCGCTTGATCTATTGTTCGGTCACTGGTTTCGGTCAGGACGGGCCATACGCCGCGCGGGCCGGCTATGACTATCTGCTGCAAGGGATGGCCGGTCTGATGTCGATCACCGGTGCGAAAGACGGCGATCCGATGCGCTTCGGTGTCGCGGTCACCGATGTTGTCTCGGGCCTTTACGGTGTGATCGCCATCCAAGCCGCTTTGAGCCAGCGGCAACAGACCGGGCGCGGCCAACATGTCGATATGAGCCTGTTCGACAGCGCGACCTCACTTCTGACCAATCAGGCCTCCGGTTATCTTGCCTCGGGGCAAGAACCGGGCCGGATTGGCAATACACACCCCAGCATTGTCCCATATCAGGTCTTTGAAGTGTCAGACGGGCATATCATAATTGCCGTGGGCAACGACAGGCAGTTTGAACGGCTGTGCCAAGTTTTAGGTGCCGACGCTCTAGCCCGGACGGATGACTTTGCGACGAATGCAAAACGTGTGGAGGCGCGGTCTGAACTCACAGAAAAACTGCAAGGATATATTCGAAATTGGAGCCGCGATGCGCTGCTTGCTGCTTTGGAAGACGCTGTTGTTCCGGCGTCTCCAATCAACGGGCTCGCGGATGTCTTTGCGGATCCGCAAATCCTGGCGCGCGACTTGGTGGTTACGCCCCAGGGCGTTCCGGGCGTGCGCTCTCCGATGCGGTTCTCGGACAGCGTGCTGGCGCTTGAGAAAACGGCCCCGCGTCTGGATGAACACGGGGCCGCGATCAGAAAATCAGGTTGGAACGCGTGAGCGCTACAGCATCATCTGGTAGCTGACCGGAACATAGTGGAACCCGCCTTCCCCGCGCGTATCGACATAGCCCATGCCCGGGAATGGCATGTGGTAGCCGATGAACGGAATTTTGTCGGCTGCCAGCATTCCAAAGACCTGCTTGCGGGCAGCGGCGGCACCGGCCTTGTCTTGATCGAAGCGCACTTCCCATTCGGGATAAGCCAATGACCAAACGTAGTGATTGGCGGTGTCGGCTGTGATTGCGAGCTGCTTGCCCCCGCTTTCCAGCATATAAATCATGTGGCCCGGCGTGTGGCCTGCAGCAAGCATACCGGTGACACCCGACGCCACTGATCCACCATCGCCTATGAAACTCATCTTGTCTGCCAATGGCCGAACCTTCTTTTCGAAGTTCTCGTTCTCTGCGCTGGCCCAGCCATCGAATTCTGCCTGCCCGGTGACGTAGCGAGCGTTGGCAAAGGTCGGCGTCCCGTCATCGCCGGATAACCCGCCGATATGATCGCCATGCATGTGGGTCAGGACTACAACATCAATATCGTCCGGAGCGTAACCTGCAGCAGCCAAAGGCCCGGTGATGCTGGCCGGGTTCAGACCGGTATCAAACAAGATCGTCTCCGAACCGGTATTGATAACAGTCGGGGTGAAGAAGAACTGAACCTTATCCGCCGGGAGGAAGTTCTCGGCGCTGACCGTGGCAAATTCCTCAGCCGATACATTCATCCCAAAAATCGATTGGGGTTCGTCGCGTGTCGCAGACCCGGCCAGAAGCGTTGCAACTTCCATATCACCCAGCATGAAACTGTTTTTGACCGCGTTTGGTTGCGCAGCTGCGTGGCCGTCGGCAAAAGCAGGTGCCGCGATCGAGGCTGCCCCGGCGACCACTGGCGCTGCGGCCGCGGATTTAAGAAGGGATCGGCGCGATATTGAAAAGGATTTGGGTGACATAAGACTCTCCTGTCGTAGGTGTTAAAAAATCAACACGCACAAACAACTAGCGCCACGGCTGGCCTTAACAAGACGCGGCTTTGTGTGTCAGCGCAGGGCATATGCTGCATCTGTTCACAGACCCCGGCTGCCCGCCCGCGTCATTTAGAACCTGAAAGTTACGCGTCCGATCACCGACCTCTAGGAAATCGCGGCCAGTCCCGCGTCAAGCGCAGACAGAAGCGTCTCGATCTCCACCGGTGTGATAACCAGAGGTGGCGACATGAACAGATTGTTTGCTCCGATCCGAACCATGGCCCCGTTTGCATAGGTTGCCTCGAAGGCCGCAGTCATGCGGTCGGGCGGCATGGGAGCTTTCGTCGCGGGGTCCGCAACAAGCTCAAGTGCCGCCATCAAACCATGACCACCGCGCACATCACCAACGATTTCGTATTTTTCGCCAAGCTTCTGCAGACCCTCAAAAATCTGCTGACCGCGCGCGGCGGCATTGTCGTGGATCGCCAGTCTTTGGCTTTCGCGAATACAGGCCAACGCAGCCGCCGCACCGACGGGATGCGCCGAATAAGTGTAGCCGTGAAAGATACTGGCCGCTGCAGGATCGCCGGTTTCAAAGACCTCGGCGACGGCGTCGCTGACCATGCAGGCCCCGAACGGGAAATATCCAGATGTGATGCCTTTGGCCATTGTCATCATGTCGGGCTGGACACCCCAATGACGCGCACCGGACCAGTCGCCGGACCGGCCAAAGCCTGTAATGACCTCGTCAGAGATCATCAAGATGCCGTAGCGTGTGCAGATCTCGCGCATGGCAGGCATATAGCTGGCCGGTGGGACAATGACGCCGCCAGCGCCTTGAATAGGCTCCATTATGAAGGCTGCAATCGTGTCCGCTCCCTGGAATTCAATCTCATCAACGGCGGCTTGGACGCAGAGTTTTGCAAGACGGTCGGGATCAGTTTCATCAAACGGATTGCGGTAAGCATAAGGGCTGGTGAGGTGAAAACACCCGGGCATCAATGGTTCATAGTTGATCCGAAACCGGTTGTTGCCATTCACCGACGCGCCGCCGAAATGTGTGCCGTGATACCCCTTTTTGAGTGACAGGAATTTTGTCCGTCCGGGCTGACCTTTGATCTTGTGATACTGCCTGGCCAGGCGCAGCGCGGTTTCGACTGAATCCGATCCGCCCGACGTGAAGAAGGCCCGTGCCATGCCGTCCTCGGCATACATTTCCCGCAACTCGAAACTCAATTCGATCGCGGGCTCATTGGTCGTTCCTGCGAACCCTGAATAGTAAGGCAACACGTTCAGCTGCTGGGAAATAGCAGTCCGGATCGGATCGCAGGAATAGCCAACATTGACGCACCAGAGCCCACCGACACCATCGATGACTTTTGCACCTGTGCTGTCCGTGATGGTAGAGCCTTCGGCCGAGGAGATGATGCGCGGTGGGGTCTCGATCAGTGCCCCGGGATGGCCCATTGGATGCCACATGTGGCGTGCATTGTGTTCGTTAATAAAGTTGGAATCCTTCATGGCAACAATCCTGATGCTGGTGTGCGGTCGTAAAAAAAGGGTGGTTCAACCTTTGGGCCGAAGCAAGCCCGATTGCGACAGAATTACCCAGAACGCCAAGCTTTTTATCCGAGCCCTTGTTTGATCGGGGTCTGCCATCTAAATCAACCCCATGAAACGTTGGATCCCTTTCCTGCAATCCCACCCGCGGGTTGCTGTTGTTCGCTTAAATGGTGTTATCGCTGCAGGAGGGCGCGGCGGCGTTCTCAGTGACTCAGCTGTCGCAGGTCAACTCGCCAAGGCATTTCGAAAAGGGAAGCCACAGGCCGTTGCTTTGCAGTTGAACTCGCCTGGTGGCTCACCTGTGCAAAGTTCACTGATTGGCGCGCGTATCAGGCGGCTTGCCGCGGAGTTTGACATTCCGGTTTACGGCTTTGTTGAGGATGTCGCGGCCTCTGGCGGCTACTGGTTGGCCGCGGCGGCGGATGAAATCTGGATCGATGACAGCTCGATCGTGGGCTCTATCGGCGTGATTTCTGCCAGTTTCGGCTTCAATGAGCTTTTGGCCCGCAATGGCATCGAGCGTCGCGTGTATACCGCCGGGAAAGACAAATCCATGCTGGACCCGTTCCGGCCAGAGCGCGACAGCGATGTAACCCGTCTTAAAGCGCTACAAGCGCAGATCCATGACACGTTCATCACCCATGTGAAATCGCGCCGCGGCGCGAAGCTGACCGATGATAAAGACCTGTTTACTGGCGAAATCTGGGTGGGCCAAAAAGCCGTTGATGTTGGTCTTGTTGACGGGATTGGACATCTCGTCCCAAAAATGCAGGAAATCTTCGGCGAGAAGGTCCGCTTCACGATCTACGGGCCCAAAAAGTCGCTGTTTCAACGCTTTGGTGCGCGGATCTTGAGCGACACTCTGATCGAGCTTGAAGAGAAGGCGCTTTGGGCGCGTTACGGGCTTTAGATCAGATGATCCTAAAAATCATGAGCCTGTTTTTGCTGGGCATGATGGTGCTGGCAATGTTTGGAAAGCTGCGGCTTCCTAAAATGCCAAAACCACGTCTGCGCGCAGCACGCCGGTGCCCGAATTGCGACATGCCGCAGATCGGAAAAGGCCCCTGCGCCTGCGCACAGAAAGACCGGTCATGAACGAATTTCAAATGGCCGCAGTGGGCCTTTTGCTACTTTTGTTTGCCGGAGACGCACTTGTGCGTGGTGCCGTGAACCTGTCGCTTCGATTGGGCGTGCCTGCATTGATTGTCAGTCTGACGATCGTCGCATTCGGAACGTCGGCCCCTGAGTTACTGATTTCGATTCAATCCATTCTTGATGGTGTCCCAGGTATCGCAATCGGTAACGTGGTTGGTTCTAACACTGCAAACATTCTGCTGGTCTTAGGGGTTCCCGCCTTGCTCGCTGGCCTGTTTACCCAAGGCACGGATACGCGGAAGAACTTCACAATGATGATCGCGGCCAGCCTGTTGTTCATCATCTTGTGCTTCTTTGGCCCCCTGACCATTTGGCACGGCCTGATCCTTCTGTTCGGACTGGCCTATATGCTTTGGGATGCATTTCGCGAAGCCCAAGGTCATATGCGGTTCGGAGAGACAGAGCCCGAAGGTGCCGACCCCAGCATGCGCGGCTGGAAGATTGCTTTCTTCCTGATTGCAGGCCTGATCGGATTGCCACTAGGAGCCAGCCTTCTGGTCGATGGTTCAGTCGTTATCGCGCGCGATTTCGGGGTCTCGGAGACGGTAATTGGACTGACGCTTATTGCCATCGGAACGTCCTTGCCGGAGCTTGCGACAACAATTATGGCCGCCTACAGAAGATCGGCCGATGTGGCGCTTGGTAATGTCATTGGCTCGAATGTGTTCAACCTTCTCGCCATCATTGGGATCTCGAGCCTTGTGGGTCCGATTCCGGTGCCGCCGGAATTCTTGTGGTTGGATTTGTGGGTCATGCTCGGGGCGTCACTTTTGCTGACACCTATCGTCCTCTACAATCAAAAAATCGGTCGACGATGGGGCGTTGTCCTGGTTGGCCTCTACATCGCATATTTGTGGATGATCTTGCATTTGGGAGGCTGAAAAATGATCACGGGGAATGCTTTGGTCACAGGTGCTGCGGCCAGGATCGGTCGTGAGATGGCGTTGGAGCTGGCACGACAAGGTTGCGACGTTGCGGTGCATTATGCCGGGTCCGAAACCGCAGCTCGGGATGTGGTTGCAGAGATCGAGGCAATGGGTCAGCGTGCGGTCGCCTTGCAGGCCGATCTGACGGACCTGGATCAGGTTGAAACCCTGATCGGGCGCGCTGTCGACGGGTTGGACGGTCCGCTTTCTATTCTTGTGAACAACGCTTCGATCTTTGAGTATGACAATCTGGAAACGGCGACCCGGGACACTTGGGATCGCCATATGATGTCAAATCTGCGTGCCCCTTTCGTGCTGACCCAGGCTTTTGCCGCACAGGCACCCGCCGCAAAAATCGGAGAGTTTGATGAACCTGATGCACAAGCTGCCATTGTAAACATGGTCGATCAGCGCGTGCGTAAGCTGACGCCGGAGTTCATGACGTATACAATCGCGAAGATGGGCTTATGGGCATTCACACAGACAGCAGCGCAATCGCTAGCCCCAAATGTGCGGGTCAACGGGATCGCACCCGGACCGACCCTCAAAGGTGGTCGGCAGTCGGCTGAACATTTCGACAAACAGCGCAAGGCGACGATCACGGGACGGGGCTCGAATCCGGAGGATATCGTAGCCGCGCTCCGTTTCATTCTGAGCTCTCCGGCATTGACGGGCCAGTTGCTTTGTATTGATGGCGGGCAACATTTGGGGTGGAAAACCCCTGATGTGATCGGGGTCGAATAGGACCATTTCGGTCCTTTCGGAACTATCTGATCAAGCAGGTTGTCCACTCTCCGTCAGAATGTAACAATTTTGTTAATCTTTTTGCATGTTTTTCAATGACTTGAGAAGTTGAAATTTATTTCAGAAGCGATTTCAAAGACTTAGAAAAACGCCTAAAAATTAAGCAATTCCGTTGACCTACTTATTTTCAACGAAAAATCACGGCCATTGAGAAAGCTTCCCCAAGCTTATCCACAGAAATAGTGGAAAGCTTTTCTCTTGATCCTCTGGCGTGCCCATTGCAGATCATCACGAGAATCACGATGTTGGTGTGATGAGCAATGAACCCGAAATACGCCTAGACACTGACATGTCCGAGCTCCGGGGCCATGCATCCATCCAGTCTTATCTCAATACTCTGGACAACAGTCCCGGCGTCTACCGCATGCTCGATGCACAGAACAAGGTTCTCTATGTCGGAAAGGCGCGCAATCTGAAGAAACGGGTATCGAACTACGCTAACCCGGCCGGTCATTCGGCGCGAATTTCGAAGATGATCCGCGAGACCGCGTCGATGATGTTTCTGACCACGCGCACCGAGACAGAAGCCCTGCTGCTTGAGCAAAACCTGATCAAGCAACTTAAGCCCAAATTCAACGTGCTATTGCGCGACGACAAGAGCTTTCCCAACATTCTTGTCTCAAAGGCGCATGCCTTTCCGCAGATCAAGAAACATCGCGGCGCGAAGCGCGAAAAAGGTGACTATTACGGCCCCTTTGCTAGTGCGGGGGCTGTGAACAGAACACTCAATCAACTGCAAAAAGTGTTCATGTTGCGAAACTGCTCAGATGCAACATTCGAAAGCCGCTCACGCCCCTGTCTCTTGTTTCAGATTAAACGCTGTTCTGCCCCATGTGTGGGCTATATTTCCGAGCACGACTATACGGCATTGGTCAGCGACGCCGCGCGTTTTCTGGCGGGCCGCTCGACGCATATTCAGGCTCAGCTTGCTTCGCAGATGCAACAGGCCTCCGACGAGATGGAATTTGAGCGCGCAGCGGCATTGCGCGATCGCATCCGCGCGCTGACCCAGGTGCAAACCGCCCAAGGGGTCAATCCCAAGGGCGTATCAGAGGCCGATGTCGTTGCGCTGCATATGGAGCATGGGCAGGCCTGTGTTCAGGTCTTTTTCATTCGTGCCAACCAAAACTGGGGCAATCGCGACTATTATCCCAAGACAGCCAATGCAGCTGAGCCTGAAGTGCTGGAGGCTTTTCTTGGACAGTTTTACGGCGACAAGGATCCGCCTCGCCAGATCATTCTCAGCCATGGCATTGAGGATCCTGATCTCATGCAAGCGGCCCTGTCCGAGAAGGCGAAGCGCAAAGTTGAGATTCTGGTTCCGCAACGCGGCGAGAAGATGGAACTGGTCGCCAATGCCACACGCAACGCCCGCGAAAGCCTTGCGCGCAAGATGTCCGAGACCGCGACACAAGCGAAACTGCTGCGCGGTATCGCGGAAGCTTTTGACCTAGAAGCCCCGCCCACTCGGATTGAAATCTACGACAACTCTCATATCCAGGGCACCAACGCTGTGGGCGGCATGGTCGTGGCGGGACCGGATGGGTTTTTGCGAAACCAGTACCGCAAATTCAATATCAAGGGCGAGGAGATCACGCCTGGCGACGATTTCGGCATGATGAAAGAGGTGCTGACGCGGCGGTTCAAGCGGCTTCTTAAGGAGGATCCGGACAGGCAGACTGAAAGCTGGCCCGACCTTCTATTGATTGATGGCGGAGCAGGGCAGGTCAGCGCAGTGGCAGAAATTATGTCCGAGCTCGGCGTTGAAGATATCGACATGATCGGTGTCGCCAAAGGCATCGATCGGGACGCGGGAAAGGAAGAGTTTTACCGATCCGGAAAGCCGGCCTTCGCGCTGCGACATAACGATCCTGTGCTTTATTTCGTACAGCGTATGCGCGACGAGGCGCATCGCTTCGCGATTGGTACCCATCGTGCGAAACGGGCCAAATCCCAGATGAAGAGCCCGCTTGATGAGATCGCGGGGATAGGCCCCAGGCGGAAGAAAGCGCTGCTTCAACATTTCGGATCTGCCAAGGCGGTTGGACGCGCAAACCTGTCTGATCTAACGGCTGTCGAAGGGGTATCGGAATCTATGGCGCAGAAAATTTATGACCACTTTCACGCCGAAGGATAGTCGTGCGACTTTCCCATTTTGTCCGGTCGGGATAAATGATTACTATGAAATGGAACTTGCCCAACATTCTGACCGTACTCCGTCTGATGGCTGCACCCGGCGTCGCGGTGATGTTTTTGTATTTCAACAGACCCTGGGCGGATTGGTTCGCCCTGGTGCTGTTTGTAAGTGCCGCGTTGACCGATTGGATTGACGGCTACTTGGCGCGCGCCTGGAAGCAGGAAAGCAAGTTTGGCGCCATGCTCGACCCCATTGCCGACAAGGCCATGGTGATCATCGCGCTTTTGGTTATCACCGGATATGCCGGAATGAATCCTTGGATTTTGTTGCCCGCGACGGTCATTTTGTTTCGCGAGGTATTCGTCTCGGGACTGCGGGAGTTTCTGGGCTCGACTGCTGGCACGCTGAAAGTCACCAAACTGGCGAAGTGGAAAACCACAGCGCAAATGATTGCAATCGCGGTGCTGTTCTCGACCGGAGCTTTTGAGCACTACTTCGGAATGCAGAGCTTTGGCATGGACGAAACTATCATACGTCAGGTTTTGCTGGGCGAGGTGCCGGATGAGCTTGGTCTGACCTGGAAATATTATGGGATGATTTACAGTTGGTATGCGGGCGTCGCGCTTTTGTGGGTTGCCGCGGCGCTGACGATGATGACCGGCTGGGACTATCTTCGAAAGGCGCTGCCACATCTGAAAGATGAGGGGTTATCATGATAGATGTCCTCTACTTCGCCTGGGTACGAGAGCGGATCGGGTTGCCGAAAGAGCAGATCGAGACCCAGGCTAAAACTGTTGCTGAACTGGTGTCCGAACTGGTCGAGCGCGAGGAAAGATATGCAGTTGCGTTCTCGGACCTGTCCAGTTTGCGTTGCGCCGTGGATCAGGAGCTGGTCGAATTTGATGCGCCGATCACCGCCGCCCGAGAAGTTGCATTCTTCCCCCCAATGACGGGTGGATGATGGGCATTCGCGTGCAAGATACCGCCTTTGATGCGGGCGCGGAACTCAACACCTTCACCGAGGCGCAATCAGGGGCTGGGGCTGTGGTCAGCTTTTCTGGGATTGTGCGCGATGTGGATGGCGGTCTCGAGCATATGGAGATCGAGCATTACCCCGCCATGACCAAGGCGGCACTGGAACAGATCGCGCAGGACGCGCGAGAGCGCTGGGCGCTCTCAGATGTGTTGATCATTCACCGGTTTGGTCACCTGCGTCCACGGGATGTGATCATGATGGTCGCCACGGCCTCCAAGCATCGCGCCGATGCCTTTGCCGCTGCAGATTTCTTGATGGATTTTCTTAAATCACGCGCACCGTTCTGGAAAAAAGAACACTTGAATGACGGTGCAAGCTGGGTCTCTGCGACAGATCAAGACGAGGCGGCACTTAAGCGCTGGTAGTGGTCAGGCCCCTTGATTGGCACGTTCGATATAGGCCCGCATTTCCTCTGCCTCCTGTCTTGCATCGCGCAGCCCGTCCATGGCCGCCCGCAATTCTGCCTCGGTTTGAGAGAGTTGATTGATCAACTCTGCTTCGCGCTGCTGCATATAGTTGATCGCTTGATCGCGCGACTCCTCGGCGTCATGGAGCGCCTTTGACATCGTGTCGAGCTCGGCGATATCGCTGCTCGAAACACGGCTGAGACGTTGCACAACCCAACAGGTAAACCAGCCGATCGCGAAGGCCACAAAAAGAATGAACGCAGTGGCAATTATGAATTCAGTTCTATTCACTGGCGGTCTCGCTGCTGTCGGCTTCGGGAGCCTGTGCCTCGTCAGTGGTCTGGTTGCCCTCATCTGTCAACAGCTTGAACTCGATCCGACGATTGATGTCGCGCCCTTCTTCCGTGTCGTTGTCAGCAATTGGCTGGGTTTCGCCATAACCTTTGGCTGTGATGTTTCGCGTCAGAATTCGGCGGTCCATCAACGCAGCCAAAATCGCGTCAGCGCGTTGTTGCGACAGGTTTAGGTTCATGCTTTCGCGTCCCTGGCTGTCCGTATGGCCGCCGATTTCGATCCGCGTGCGGCGGCAGTTCAGCAACTCGGCCGCAATCTGGTCCATCGTGTCATTCGCCACGTCTGTCAACTCGGCCGACGAGGGTTCGAATTCGATCTTGTTGGCGGCCAGTATCGCATTGATGCGACCAATACATTCCTCCGGAGTCGGAATATTGAGGACCGGGTCGAGAAGTTCATCATAGCGGATGTTCAGGTCAAAATTAGCCGCTTCCCCCAATTTGTCTCCAAGCAAGCGCGAGATCACCGACGGCGTATCTTTCGAACCAGAGATGCCACGCACTTCGACGTAATCGGGTTGCACCACAACACTACCATTCTCAAGCAGACCCAGTGCTTCCAGGGCCGCGAGAACCCGTACCGGCCAATCTGGCGGCAAGTCTTCGTCATCGCGCGTGGCCAGGTAGACTGCCTCGCTGCCAAACGTGGCGCGTGCGTAGGCACCGACAATTTTCTCAATCTCGTCATCAGGCAGCCGCCCGCGCAGCTGCACCAGACCTTCTGGGCTGCGGGTTGCAACGAATTCCACGAATTCATCCTTATCACCGGTCCCGTCAACAACGACTTGTTCCGGCAGGATGGCATGCAGCGAAAAGACGTCTGGAAGCTGTGCGTCAAGATCTCCAACGACGCGGTCAAACACGCTTTGAGGGGTTGCATCCAATGCCACCAAAGTCACGTCTGCGTCAGAAATTGTCAGCGTTCCGCCGCCGATGTTCCGAAGTCCTTTGAGCGCTGTTTCGACCGCTTTGCCCCAATGCGGCGACGGCATTCCCAGACCTATATCGCAAGTGTCCGATCCTTCATATCCGACGGCGCGGGCTGCACTGAGGATCTGCTGCGCAGTGGCGTCGGTGTCGGCCGAGCAGGCGTCAAAGCTGCTGGTCTGAGCCGTCATCGAGTAGCGCAGCGTGAACGGAGAGATGACCGGGCGCGGCGCAGTGATATCCATAGCCAGCGCGATGCCTGATGGGACACGGCGGCGCAAAAACGTTTCGATGCGGGACTTGTCCTCAACACTGGTGCTGATGGCTGAGATCGCCACCCCTCCAGGCTTTGCAGATACCTTCGACTGCGGCAATTCACGCAGGGCTTCGGTGGCAAAATTAACCGCTGCTTGCCAGCCCTCCGGTTGTTCATACTCGGCACTTTCAAGCAAATCGGTCACTTGTGCGACATCTTCAACGCCTTGCAATGCCGCGACGATATCTTCGCGGTTTGACCGACCCGGTACGAGTCCGATCAAGGAGATCCCATTGTCATTGCGCAGCATTTCGACCGAGAATTCCGGGGCCTCATACTCTTGCGTCGGGCGGACATCCATTCGGTTGATGATCCGGTCAGAATCAACAGACTGCCCGGCGAGGCTCACCGCCTGAAACCGCGCCGCTTCGTTGGGCGCGATGCCGCTTAACGTGACAAGCAAACCATCTGTGATGACCTCGGACCAATCATGGCCGGATTCGATCAAGGCCTCCTCGATCACCTCGCCCGTGCGGTCTTCGATCCAATCGGCCGCAACAAAGGCGCCACCCAGACAAAGTGGGATCGCTGCAAGAAATGTCAGGGTGTTTTTGAAACTCATTGAGCTCTCGAAGTTAACGACCAGATACCGACGCTGTTTTAGGTGTTGGTGCGACTCATTTCAATCACAGCAGCGCCGCCGCGGCGAGAAACAGCGCAGCTATCAAACCCGCATCCCTGTTCGAACGAAAAAGCCGCATACAAACTTGCCAATCCTCTATGTCGAGTTTTCGCATTTGCCACGCCATGTGCCAACCCATCGCCCAAATGCTGACCAGGGCCAAGGTCAAGGCCAACACATTCGCGTCAGGGACCATGGCGGTGATAATCGCCGCCGCAAACAAGCACACCGTAACGATCAGGAACAGTCTCAGCCAGCTGGGTGTGCTCTCTCCAAACAGGCGTGCGGTTGATTTGACGCCGATCAAGGCATCGTCTTCTTTGTCCTGATGCGCATAGATCGTGTCATAAAACAAAGTCCAGGATATGCCGGCGAGGTAGAGTAAAACCGGGGGAAGGCTGAGCGAACCTGTGTGCGCCGCCCAGGCGAGCAATGCGCCCCAGTTGAATGCGATGCCTAAAAATACCTGAGGCCACCACGTGAACCGTTTGGCAAATGGGTAAATCGCAACCGGCACAAGTGCGGCAAGGCCCAGAACGATTGCGGTTTGGTTGAAGGTCAGCAGAATTCCAAATGCCAAGAGCGCTTGCAGGACCAGCCAGATCATCGCGGCCTTCGTTGTCACCTGACCAGACGGAATGGGTCGTGACTTTGTGCGCGCCACTTTCGCATCGATGTCTCGGTCCGTGATGTCATTCCAGGTGCACCCGGCCCCACGCATCAAGAACGCCCCGATGGCGCAGCCGACGATGATCCAAACATCCTGTCCACCGAGACCGTCCGGATCCGCTGCCGCCGCCAAAAGCACGCCCCACCAGCACGGCAGCAAAAGCAGCCATGTTCCGATCGGCCGGTCGGCACGGCTCAGGCGCAAGAATGGACGCGCCGCCTTGGGCGCTAGTGTGTCGACCCAGTTGTGATCCTTAGCATCGACAACCTGACCTTCGGGTGCTTCTTGTGGCTTGGTCGTCCCAGTCATATGCTCGACCTCATGGCGGATGCGAAAATCAGATTGTTTGTAGATCACCCGCTGGATACGGGCAAACCGGTTCCTGTCGATCGCGATCAGGCCAATTACTTGTTCAATGTCATGCGGTTGACCGCTGGTGCCAAACTATTGCTGTTTAACAGCAAGGACGGAGAGTGGTTGGCGGAGGTTGCCCAGGCCACAAAACGCCGGGGCCTTCTGACCTGTGTCTCAAAAACCCGCGCATTGTTTCACCCGCCTGATCTGTGGCTGCTCTTTGCGCCGATCAAGAAAGCGCGGACTGATTTTATCGTCGAGAAAGCCACCGAGCTCGGGGCTGCGCGGATCATTCCGGTACAAACGGAATTTACAAATTCCGAGCGTCTCAGGCAGGACCGGTTGCAAGCCCATGCGATTGAGGCCGCCGAACAGTGCGGCAGCACCTACGTTCCCGATGTCCTGGCGCTTCAAAAGCTAAGTCACGTCCTTCAAAATTGGCCGCAGGATCGTCAATTGCTGTTTTGTGACGAAGTTTTGGCAGGCACCGAATACGGGTTTGACTCGGCATTGCCGGGAAAATGGGGCATTCTCATTGGCCCGGAGGGTGGGTTCTCCGACGCGGAACGCACCCGACTTCTGGAAATGCCGCAAACCAAATCCGTCGCACTTGGCCCGCGCATATTGCGTGCCGACACGGCCGCAGTTGCGGCGATGAGCCTTTGGCAATCGAAACTAGGGGATTGGAATGAACTCTGAAAAGGACAAGATCCGATGACAATAATCCGCCCTGAAGCCGCGGCATTCTTGAGCCGGTGGAGTGAGTTCTTGGCCAGCGTGGTTATCATGCTGTTGGGCGTCTGGGCATTATTGCAAGCGGGTTGGTTGTTACAGGTCACCGGAGGCGGAATTGGTCTGATCGGGGCTGCACTGGCATTCACAGCCTTTCGCCGTCAAAGATTTCGTCAGTCGGAACAAGGCCCCGGCCTGATTGAACTGGACGAACGACAGTTGAGCTATTTCGCCCCCTATGATGGCGGGGCCGTGTCGCTGGATATGCTGGCACGGGTTACGATCTCAACCTCAGCGACCAGCCCGGCCCTTTGGACTTTTGAAGAAGATGGCGGCCGCACCTTGGCGATCCCAGCGCACGCGGCTCAGGCCGACCTTTTGTTTGATGCCTTGGCCTCCTTGCCAGCGGTAGATTATGAGCGTGCCGCCGACGCGCTGGCGCATCAGCAAGATGATCATTTTGTGATATGGGCAAAAGATCGTGCTTTGCTGCATTAAGTGTTGTGCATTGACTTCCCTTTGAATTCTCGACACCCCTCACCTCTAAGACTTATCGGAGCTTGACCCATGTCCATTCCCCAGTCCGGCGGCGGTCCGATCACGGACCATGCACAATTGGCACAATATATGGCGGATGGCTGCAAGCCTCGTGAGGATTGGCGTATTGGCACCGAGCATGAGAAATTCGGTTATTGCCAGGATACCCATCTGCCTTTGCCCTATAGTGGCGAGCGCTCGATTGAGGCGATTTTGTCCGGCTTGCGGGACGCGTTCGGTTGGAGTCCTCTTGAGGAGGGTGGGCATCTGATCGGTCTGACCAAAGAGGGGGCCAACATATCGCTGGAACCGGGCGGCCAGCTGGAGCTATCCGGTGCCCCGCTGGAGACTATTCATGAGACCTGCGACGAGGTGAACGCGCATCTTGGAGAGGTACAAAGCGTAGCCGAAAAGATCGGAGCGAAATTCATCGGGCTGGGGGCTGCGCCTGAATGGACCCATGAGCAGATGCCACTGATGCCAAAGGGCCGCTACAAACTGATGGATGCCTACATGGGAACTGTCGGCACCCACGGAACTCAGATGATGCGCCGCACTTGCACGGTTCAGGTGAACCTCGATTTTTCGTCGGAAGCCGACATGGTCAAGAAGATGCGTGTTGCGCTCGCACTTCAGCCGGTGGCAACGGCGCTGTTCGCAAACTCGCCCTTCTTCGAAGGTAAAGTCAATGGACACAAAAGCTGGCGCAGCCGGGTCTGGCGCGGGCTGGACGCGTCGCGCACGGGTATGCTTCCCTTCGTGTTCGAGGACGGCTTTGGTTTCGAGCGGTGGGTCGACTACGTGCTCGATGTGCCGATGTATTTTGTATATCGCGACGGCCAATATGTTGACGCTCTGGGCCAGTCTTTCCGGGACTTTCTTGCAGGTAAATTGCCGGCTCTGCCGGGAGAAACGCCGACATTGTCTGACTGGGCGGACCATATGACGACAGTGTTTCCCGAAGCCCGCGTGAAGAAGTTTATCGAAATGCGCGGGGCTGATGGTGGTCCGTGGCGGCGCTTGTGTGCATTGCCTGCGTTCTGGGTGGGTTTGACCTATGACCAGTCAGCGTTGGATGCCGCCTGGGACATGGTTCGAGGCTGGGACGTGGAAATGCGAGAAGATCTGCGCGTTGCCGCTTCGGAAGCTGGGCTCGATGCACAGGTCAAGGGTGTCAAAATGATCGATCTCGCGAAAGAAGCCGTCGACATATCACATCACGGCCTGGCGGCCCGCGCACGTCCAGGTGCAGGCGGCTTGGTCCCTGATGAAACCCATTTCCTCAACGCCCTGAAAGACAGTCTGGAGACCGGCAAAAGCCCTGCGGACGAATTGCTGGACAGGTATCACGGCGACTGGGGCGGCGATCTGACCCGGATTTATGCAGATTACAGCTACTAGGCTCAAACGTCGGGAATATTGGAAGGCGCATACCCATCGGCGAGCGGGTCAGGTCCATATTTGTTTGGCCCGTCAGTGCCTTTCAGGATCATCAACACGATCAAAGCGATCCCACCAATAAATGGCACCAATGCGATCAGAGCCCACCATCCAACGCGATCTTGATCGTGCAAACGGCGGATAACCGCGGCAAGGCCCGGCAAGAACAGACCAAGTGTGACCAACAAACCCACGACCTGTGCACCAAATATTAGACCGTCAATTACGCCAGCGATGAGCGAACAAATGACGGCAAACAAAAAGAACCACCAATATTCCGAGCGCTGCGCACGACCGTTGAAGTCAATATACTTGCTTAAACATGTTTGAACTGCGGTTTTAAAATCCATTCTGTCACCCCGTACGTTTTAAATTAATTTTGGGTTCCGTTCCCTCGAGCATGTTGCGAATGTTGGACCGATGCCGCACCCAAATCAATGCCCCTAAAATGCAAGTCAGGGCGATGAGTTCAGATTTGCCGACGGTCCAGGCCCAAGCGGGGGCCATAAACGTCGCCACCAAAGCGGATAAGGATGAAATACGAAACATCAACGCGATCGCCAACCAAGTCAGACAGGCTGCGACCCCCAGTGGAAATGACAAGGCCAGAAGTGTCCCGAGATATGTCGCCACGCCCTTGCCGCCGCGAAATCCCAACCAAACCGGAAACAAGTGACCAAGGAAGGAAAAGAGTGCTGCAATTTGCGCGGCGTCCTCTCCAACCAGCGTTCGGGCCGCGACGACCGCTATTGCGCCTTTTCCCGAGTCAAGCAGAAGGGTTGCGAGCGCCGCTGGCTTCGAGCCGGTCCGCAGCACATTGGTCGCACCAATATTTCCCGATCCGATCTCGCGTAGATTTCCCAGACCAAACACCCGGGTGATGACCAAGCCGAATGCGACCGATCCCAGCAGATAAGCGAGAACGGCTGTCGCTGCCAGCAGCATCGGATCCGAGCTCAGCATTGGCGTCATGTGCTGAACACCTCTTGGCCGGCAACGAAGGTCTTGAGAACTTTGCCTTGCATTCGTTGTCCGTCAAAAGGCGTATTCTTCGACTTCGATTTCAAGGCGAAACGGTCCAAAACAAACGGTGCGTCGGGGTCAAACAAGACAAGATCCGCTGGTGCGCCTTCCTCAAGGCGCCCTGCAGGCAAACCGAACCTGCGGGCCGGTGCCAAAGACATGGCCTTGAAAAGCTTAGGCAGGCTCAGCTGACCTGAATGATAAAGGCGCATTGCGGCCGGCAGCAGCGTTTCGAGGCCGACCGCCCCGGATGCGGCTTCTTCAAACGGAAGGCGCTTGCTTTCCTCGTCCTGAGGGGTGTGCATCGAACAGATGATGTCGACCAGGCCCTCGGACACGGCATCGACCATGGCTTGCCGGCTGGTTTCGGTCCGCAACGGCGGTTTGACCTTGAAGAACGTGCGGTAGTCGCCGACGTCGAGTTCATTCAGAGTTAGGTGATGGACCGAAACGCCAGCCGTGACATCGAGATTCAGCTCCTTGGCGCGCCGCAACGCAGGCAAGCTGTGCTCGCAAGACAGCTGATCGGCGTGATAAGCGACGCCGCTCATTTCCACGAGGGTCAGGTCGCGCTCGATCCCCAGCCGTTCGGCCATGGGGGACACCCCGGGCAAGCCGCGCAAGGACGCAAACTTCCCAGAAGTCACGGCGGAGCCTTGGGATAAAGTCGGCTCCTGTGGATGACCTAGGACCAACGCCCCCAAAGAGCGCGCATATGTCATGGCGCGCGACAGGACTTTGATATCGCGCACAACATTGTCACCGTCGGTAAATGCGACCGCGCCGGCGTCAAGCAGAAAGCCCATCTCGACCATTTCTTTGCCCGCGCGGTTCTTCGTCAGGGCTGCCATCGGTGCGATGTTGACAGGGGCCATTTCTGCCCCACGCCGCTTGGCGAATTCGAGCGTTTCAGGCGTGTCGACTGTGGGTATTGTGTCCGGCCGCGTCACCATCGTCGTGACACCCCCTGCAGCGGCCGCCAGCCCCGCCGTGCGGAAGCTTTCTTTGTGGCGCTCGCCCGGTTCGCAGACTTTAACCCCGACATCTACGATTCCCGGGGCCAAATATTTTCCCCCGCAATCGACATGGGTCGCAGCCGGATTACGCATCCGAAACGCATCGTCGCTTTCCGCCCCTCCGGACGCAAAGATCTCTTTGATCAGCCCGTTTTTGGTTACCAGACCACCGTCGAACACCCGGTCTGTCGCAGGGTCGACAATTTTGGCATT
The DNA here is from genome assembly GCA_039193885.1 of Pseudomonadota bacterium. Classification (GTDB taxonomy): domain Bacteria; phylum Pseudomonadota; class Alphaproteobacteria; order Rhodobacterales; family Rhodobacteraceae; genus Litoreibacter. Next base: position 100,131 of record JBCCWL010000006.1, on the reverse strand, counting down.
GGTCAGCAGCAGGTCGCTCATGCCATCGCTCCCGTGTCCCGGGCTCTGTGCTGCCGGGCGAGCAGCTCCATCGCGGCCATTCGAACCGCAACGCCCATTTCGACCTGCTCTTGGATCACCGAGCGATTGATGTCGTCGGCCAATGTGCCGTCAATTTCCACACCGCGGTTCATTGGACCGGGATGCATGATAATCGCATCAGATTTGGCGAAACTCAGCTTTTCAGGATCCAGCCCGTAGCGATGGTAGTACTCACGCTCAGAGGGAATGAAGCCACCATCCATTCGTTCCTTTTGCAAGCGGAGCATCATCACGACATCGACGCCATCAAGACCTTCGCGCATGTCTTTATAGACCTCCACGCCAAATTCATCGATATGCGCGGGCATTAGCGTAGCGGGCCCGACCAAACGCACGCGGTTCTCCATCTTGCCCAGAAGCAACAGGTTCGACCGCGCCACCCGGGAATGGGCAATGTCGCCGCATATGGCAATGTTGAGCCTGTGTAATCGTCCCTTCGCACGCCGAATGGTCAACCCGTCCAGCAGCGCTTGAGTTGGGTGTTCGTGCCGCCCGTCGCCTGCGTTCAGAACCGCACAATTCACCTTTTCGGCGAGCAGGTTGACCGCGCCGGAATGTGGATGGCGGACCACCAGAAGATCCGGGTGCATGGCGTTGAGCGTCAGCGCAGTATCGATCAGCGTTTCACCCTTGTTCACCGAAGAGGCCTGCATCGCCATATTCATGACATCTGCACCAAGACGCTTTCCGGCCAACTCGAAACTGGCCTGAGTCCGGGTGGAATTCTCGAAAAACATATTGATCTGCGTCAGACCGGCGAGCGTGTCGGATTGCTTCACATCACGACGGTTCAATTCCACATATTGATCGGCCAGATCCAGCAACGAAGTGATGTCGTCAGGGGTGAGATATTCTATCCCCAACAAATGCTTGGCGCGAAAACCCATAAAGAACCTTCTGACGTGATTTGGCTGCTTATAGGCATCTGGAGGGATCGCATCAATGGCAAGATCGCCTCCTTTACCCCGAACCGTGTCACCCGTATCTTCCGCACTCATGGAATCAGCAGATGAACTGGACTTTCACGCGGCCAAAGCATTGCTGGAATGGCAATGCGAGCTTGGTGTGAGTGATGCGATAGGCGAGAGCCCAATCAATCGCTATGAGGCGCCGGTCGCGGCACCCAAACCAGCACAGTCTGACGAGCCGGTTGGGGACCGTCTCGCACCCGTTGACGTAGTAGCGCGGGCCAAAGAGGCCGCCCAGGCAGCGCAAACCCTGGATCAGCTACAAGCATCCCTTGCCGCCTTTGAGCATTGCGATCTGAAGCGCGGGGCCCGTTCACTGGTCTTTTCGGATGGACAGGCTGGCGCAAAGGTCATGGTGATCGGGGAGGCCCCGGGGCGCGATGAGGACAAGCAGGGCAAACCTTTTGTGGGGCGCGCCGGTCAGTTGCTGGACGCAATGTTCAACGCTATCGATCACGGGCGCGCGGAGGCTACAAACCCTATCTACATTACCAATATTCTACCTTGGCGGCCGCCACAGAACCGCGACCCAAGCCCCGATGAGATCGCCATGATGCTTCCGTTTGTCGAGCGTCACATTTCTTTGGCACAGCCCGAAATTATCGTTCTGATGGGCAATATTTCCTGTGGCGCCCTGTTGGGTCAGCGCGGCATCACCAAACTGCGCGGCCAATGGCGCTCCGTTTTGGATCGACCGGCTTTGCCAATGTTTCATCCGGCCTATTTGCTTCGCAAGCCTGAGGCCAAACGTGAAGCCTGGAGTGATTTGTTGAGCCTGAAGGCCAAATTGAGAGAGATAGGCCATGTCCAGGATTGACGAAAGCCGTACGTTTATACCTGTGCGCATCGCAATTTTGACCGTATCTGATACGCGTGATCTGAACGATGACCGCTCCGGAGACTTGTTGGTTGAGCGCTTGCGGGCAGCAGGCCATAACCTGGCGGCCCGGCACATCGTGCGCGATGACCGCCAGGCTATCGCGCAACAATTGCGAAGCTGGTGTTCTGATCCCGAAATTGACGTGGTGATTTCAACCGGTGGTACGGGGCTGACCGGACGCGATGTAACCGTCGAGGCACATCGCGACGTTTACGAAAAAGAGATCGATGCGTTTGGGACCGTCTTCACCCATGTTTCTATGGCCAAGATTGGCACATCGGCGGTTCAAAGCCGCGCGACGGGGGGCGTTTCAAACGGAACGTATCTGTTCGCTCTGCCCGGCTCGACCGGGGCGTGTAAGGACGCCTGGGATGAAATTTTGAGCTTTCAGCTGGATTATCGGCACCGTCCCTGCAACTTTGTTGAAATATTTCCGCGTTTGGACGAACACAAGCGACGGAAATGATCTCACAGAACGTTTAAGCCGTATTATTGGAAAAATGACTGTTCTCGCGCTATCTTCCGTTTGAGGCCTAGGAGTTTGAAGATCATGCGATTTATTCGCCGGAGCCTGGTTGGATTGTTCCTGCTGTCATTGACAGTGGCCTTGCTGAGTGTTGCCGGAAGTGTCGTTTATTCCTCGCTTCAGGATCGATGGGCCAAGGAAGAGCGGGTCCGACCGGCGCGCGAGCGCGTCTTTTCCGTAAATGTCATTGAAATACAGCCCGATACGATCAGCCCGGTTTTGGCGACCTTCGGCGAAGTGGCAAGCCGCAGAACACTGGATCTGCGCGCGCCTTTGGGCGGCACACTGGTTGAGCTTGCCGCGCAATTTGAAGAAGGTGCCGAGGTGCGTCAGGGCCAGCTACTGGCCCGCATCGACCCCGCTGATGCCCAAACCTCAGTAGATGTTGCCAGAACCGACCTGGATGAGGCGAACGCAGATTTTTCTGAAGCTCAGCGTGCGCTGTCCTTGGCCGAAGACGAACTTGTGGCAGCTCAGGATCAAGCTGAGCTTCGTGACAGGGCCTTAGATCGCCAGAATGATCTGAAATCACGGGGTGTAGGTACCGAGGCCGCGGTTGAAACAGCAGAACTTGCAGCGTCCTCGGCGCGCCAATCCGTGCTGTCGCGCCGCCAAGCCGTTCAACAAGCCGAGGCCCGCGTTACACAAATCGCCACATTGATCGAACGCCGATCCATCAACCTTGCCAATGCGCAGCGCTTACTCGCAGATACCGAGATTCATGCTGATTTTTCGGGAAGATTGACGGATGTTGCGGTCTCTGCGGGCGGGCTTGTGGCCAACAATGAGCGTTTGGCAACACTGGTAGATCCGTCTGCGCTCGAAGTATCGTTCCGGGTGTCAACTTCGCAATTTGCGCGGCTTTTGGGCCCTGAAGGTGAACTGATTGATGCGCCTGTAACCGTTACACTGGATGTTCTGGGCACGGCGCTGACGACGTCTGCCCGCCTGGTGCGTGACAGCGCCTCCGTGAGCGAAGGCACAACGGGCCGGCTGCTCTTTGCCAATATTGGCGATCCGAAAGGCATGCGTCCGGGCGACTTTGTAAACGTCCAAGTGACTGAGCCTGAACTGTCCCGAGTGGTCCAAGTTCCGGCGACTGCGGTCGACGGGCGGGGCACTGTTTTGGTTCTGGGTGACGAAAACCGCCTCACGCTCGCAGATGTCCAGGTGCTACGGCGGCAGGGCGACGATACAGTCATCCGCGCGCGAGGTCTTGCGGGCCGCGAAATCGTCGCGGAACGCTCGCCGTTACTTGGCGAAGGCATTCGGGTCAATCCCCTTCGGCCCGGCGCCGAGAGCCAGGATCAAGGGCCAGAAATGGTCCTGCTGGATGATGATCGCCGTGCTAAAATTATAGCCTTCGTCGAATCCAATCAGCGCATTCCGAACGACGTCAAGTCGAGGATGTTGGCACAATTGGCGGAACCTGAAGTTCCGGCACAAATGGTGGCGCGCATCGAATCCCGTATGGGGAGTTAGCGATGGTGCGCAATCAGGTCCGTTCGGCAACAAGTGGCGTAATTTCATATTTTACCCGCCACAAAACTGCTGCCAACTTGATCCTGGTGCTCATTCTGGCGATCGGGATTGCAGTTGTGCCACGCATGCGCACGCAGTTTTTCCCCGATGTTATTGTCGAGAACGTCAGCGTCTCTGTAACTTGGTCCGGGGCCGGGCCAGAAGACGTTGATCGTGCCATCGTGCAATCGATGGAGCCGTCCCTGTTGACGGTTGAAGGCGTCGAAAGTTCGACGGCCAACTCAACAGAAGGCCGCGCGTCAATTACCTTGTCCTTTGAACCTGGATGGGACATGGCGCGTGCGGCAGATGACGTTCAATCGGCCGTCGATGCAGTCACCAACCTTCCCCAGGATGCTGAAGAACCGGAAGTGCGTCGTGGCATTTGGCGCGACCGAGTGACCGATGTTGTGATTACCGGACCGATCGGCGTCGATCAGCTGGGTCGATTTGCCGACGAGTTTGTTACGCGACTATTTGCTGTCGGAGTGACCCGAACAACGATCCGAGGCGTTGCAGCCCCGGAGACACTTGTTGAGATCCCGTCCGTCGAGCTGATCCGACATGACATCAGTTTGGCTGAGATAGCAGAAGTGATCCGCGGTGAGGTGTCCACAGACCCCGCAGGCGGCGTCTCTGGCGGCGCGTCTCGCGTCAGAACCGGGGTGGAAAAACGTAGCCCCGACCAGGTTGCCGCGATCGTTATCGCATCCAGACCCGACGGGACAAATCTAACGGTCGGAGATGTAGCCACGGTTATCGTCGGCGGCGTAGACCGCGAACGCGCCTATTTCGTCGGCGAGAACCCAGCGATCTCGGTTCGGGTAGACAGATCAAATCAGGGCGACGCAATTGAAATTCAGTCTCAGGTTGAAGACATTGCCGCCGAGATGGAGGCGACCCTGCCAGAGGGCGTGCGGATTGATCTCATTCGCACCCGCTCTGAGGCCATTACAGGCCGGCTCGACATTCTGGTCGACAATGGCCTGATCGGGCTTGGGCTGGTTGTTTTGCTCCTGTTTTTGTTTCTCAACGCGCGCACAGCGTTTTGGGTCGCAGCCGGTATTCCGGTTGCGATGCTCGGAGCCATCGCGCTGATGTACGCCTTCGGTTTGACGATCAACATGATTTCTCTTTTTGCGCTGATCATTACGCTTGGCATCGTTGTGGATGATGCCATTGTTGTGGGCGAGCACGCGGATTACCGCGCCCGGACTTTGGGCGAAGACCCCGCAACCGCAGCCGAACGCGCCGCCCAACGCATGTCGGCACCTGTCTTTTCCGCGTCAATCACCACGATCATTGCGTTTTTTGGCCTTGTGGCTGTTGGGGGACGATTTGGGGATCTTATTCGTGATATCCCCTTCACAGTTATTGTGGTTCTGATCGCCTCTTTGATTGAGTGCTTCCTGATCCTGCCAAACCATATGGCGCACGCCCTGAAGGCGCAGGCGAAAGTTCACTGGTATGACATACCCAGCCGTGTGGTCACACGCGGCTTTTTCTGGTTCAGGCGCACTCTGTTTCGACCATTCATTGCAGGCGTGATTTGGCTGCGTTACCCAATCTGTGCGGCAGCACTTGTGCTTCTTGCCACACAAGCCGCAGTCTTCATCCGCGGCGATGTGACCTGGCGCTTTTTCAATGCGCCAGAACGCGGATCGATATCAGGCAATTTCGCAATGCTGCCCGGTGCCGGCCGTGATGAATCGCGCGAAATGATGCGTGAGCTGCAACGCGCGACAGATGCTGTTGCGGCACGCTACGAAGAGGAATACGGACGCAATCCGCTGGATTATGTCGTCGCCGAAATAGGAGGTACGACAGGGCGCGGCCTCGCAGGATCGGATACGAAGGACCGTGACCAGCTGGGCTCCATCGCGATTGAGCTAATCGATGCGGATGAGCGTCCCTATTCATCCTTTCGCTTCCTGGGCGATTTACAAGACGAAGTTCAAAACCACCCAATGCTCGAGACCGTTAGCTTTCGTGGTTGGCGGTCGGGCCCAGGAGGAGACGCCCTGGATGTCAAGTTCTTTGGTGCCAGCGCAGAGGTTCTCAAGTCAGCCTCCGAGGAACTGAAAACCACTTTGTCGTCGATGCCGGAAGTTTCGGCCCTCGAAGACACCCTGACCTATGACAAGGAAGAATTGATCCTGGACCTGACGCCGCAAGGGCAGGTCTTGGGGATTACAATCGATACGTTGGGGCGAGTTCTTAGAAACCGTTTGAATGGTATTGAGGCTGCGACATATCCCGACGGTCCGCGATCGGCCACCATTCGGGTCGAACTGCCAACCGCAGAACTGACGGCCGACTTCCTCGAAAAGACCTTCATTCGCACAGCAACCGGCACCTATGTCCCGCTGGCGGATATTGTGACAGTGCAATCACGCACCGGGTTTTCCACCGTCCGACGTGAGAACGGAATCCGACTGGTCACGGTGACCGGAGATATCGCTGAGGACAACCCGGAGCGCGCGACAGAAATCACAACACAGCTGCGCGACGAAATCCTTCCAAGGATCGAACAACAGTTTGGGATCTCCTCCGAAATGTCGGGGCTTGCTGAGCAAGAGCGGGATTTCCTCGAGGATGCCTTGCTTGGGTTCTCCCTGTGTTTGATTGGGATATACTTGACCCTGGTTTGGGTGTTCTCGAGTTGGTCTCGCCCGATTGTGATCGTGATTATCATTCCGTTTGGCCTGGTAGGTACAATCTATGGACACCACGCTTGGGACGTCCCCCTCTCGATGTTCACGGTCATTGGACTTATTGGAATGACGGGCATCATTATTAATGATTCCATTGTGCTGGTCTCGACAGTTGATGAGTATGCCAAGGATCGTGGGCTGATCCCGGCTATTATCGACGGCACGTCCGACAGGTTGCGGCCTGTATTGTTGACCACCCTGACCACCGTATTGGGGCTGGCACCACTTTTGTTTGAGACGTCCCGTCACGCGCAATTTCTCAAGCCGACGGTTATAACGCTATGCTATGGTTTGGGCTTTGGTATGGTCCTGGTCCTGTTCGTCGTGCCGTCGCTCATGGCGATGCAGGCTGATCTGAGCCGACAGGTTACCGGTTTCAAACGTGCTGTATCAGGTCAGCATGGCGCGATTGGTTTGCGGGCAGTATTTGCAACACTTAGCTTGGTAGTCGCTGCCATATTTTCCGGAACTCTCGGGGCGACCCTTTGGACCGGTGCGATGCCGCAAATCCTTGCACCGATCCTGCCAGCCGGTTTGGATCCTTCTGCTATCAGTTCGGCCTTTGTGGTTTTCATTTCGGCGGTGACAGCGATTTTGAGTTTGACTTGGATCGGGGCGATTTTCCTTAGGGGTCTGGGCCGCCGTCAGGTTTGAAAAACGCCAGTTGCAGGGTTAGCCTGGCGCGCGACAGCCGCGAATATCAACCGCAGTTTGCGTGCTGAGAACGGTGATTCTCATCTTATCGCGATCAATCGAGCCTCCAGGGGTCTGCGGCACCATCAGCGCCGAGGCCTCAAGGACCTGGCCCTGTCGTCGCGCGACGGGTTCAGAAACCCAATAGCTTGCATCGCCTGGCTCGATAACGACCGCCTCTCCTTTGCCCGCAAGTTTGGGAAGCACCAGCGAAACGTTGATGCGAATACCGTCTTCGCCAGGCTCAAATCTGCATGTGCTCTGCCGCAACGCAGCTTGTGTCGCGCTCATTGGGCGATCCTGCAGAGCCGACTGAATATCGGCGGATCGTGGTACAGATCTATCGGCCAGAACCGCTGAGAGTTTCACGCGTGCGGGCAAACAGATTTCCTGGCAAATTCCAAAGGAAATATCCGCCTTGACCCGGATCGGCCCGGACGTGCGAGGTGTCAAGCGTATCGGTAGCACAAGCCGATCAGAATATCCGATCGACCGCAGGCCAAATGTACGAAAGACTTGCGGGCGCGGCCACAATTTTTGTGCTGCTGCCAGATTTCTCGATCCACGCCATGAGATCGAAGTTGGCAGTCCACCATCGCCCGGTGCGCGCCAGTAGGTTCGCCAACCAGGTGCCATATCGAAAGAAACGGCGGTTAAATGGGTCCCATCTGAATCACGCCACCCTTCGATCAGGTAGACAGAGACAACATCATCAATGGTTTTGAGCTTGATCTGCGCCAATGCGCTGACAGGCAGCAAGACCATAGTGAGAAAAAGGAGTGCGAAACGCCAGGTCATCCCGGCACCATATGCAACGGGCACAAAAGCGAAAGTCACGTTTCGGCGAGACATTGTGACAAGCAATTGTATCTGCGCCTTGTCTCCGCAGGTTTGACGCCGCAGTCTAAGGCGTATGAGCGCACCCGATGATTCGACCGACCTGACCGGCAAATTGCTTTTGGCGATGCCAGGAATGGGTGATCCGCGATTCGATCAAAGCGTCATTTTTCTGTGCTCCTATTCCGAAAACGGCGCGATGGGTCTGATCGTGAACAAGCCGCTGCCGTCGATCAGTTTTTCGGATATTCTCGTTCAACTCGAAATCGAGACGGATGGGCAGCAGATGTCACGCCAAGTCCATGTCGGAGGCCCCGTAGAACGCGGGCGTGGTTTTGTGCTCCATACTCCGGACTACATGCTTGAAGATGTGACACTGGACGTGGACGGCTGCTATGGCATGACCGCGACACGGGATATTCTTGAAGACATGTCGCGTGGCGATGGCCCGAATAAAGCCCTTATGGCGATGGGGTACTCCGGCTGGGGTCCGGGCCAGCTTGAAAGCGAGATACAGCGCAACGGCTGGTTGATCTGCGACGCGCCGCTGGAGCTTGTTTTTGAAACAGACGCGACAAAAAAGTGGCTGGCTGCATTGTCGCTAATGGGGATCGACCCGCTGCTCTTATCGTCCGATGGCGGACACGCCTGAGCGGGGTGCGGCGGCGCGTTTGAGACGGTCATTGATCGCGATACCTGGCCCATGCGCCGGTATCGGTGCAACCGCAATAGCCTTTGCGCTCTGGCGCAACGCAGCCGCATTGGCCAGATGAAGAATTGCAAAAAGATTGGCCGCGGCTTCGTCCAGATCTGCGTCTTCCGACAAATTGAAGGTCGCATCAGGCTGGGCACCAAACCCTATGAAAACCTCCCCGGCCAGACGAAATCGGGCGTTCAGTCTAACAGAGCAGTCCGGCGCGTAGTGAGAGTTCAGCTGACCGGGTGCTATCGGGGACTGACCAGACAGTTTGGGCATCGCAAGGGGCTGCGACAGGACGGCCTCGATTTTCTCGGGCGGGATCCCGCCAGGTCTCAGCAGGCTAAGCGGATCCGCCTGGATAATTGTCGATTCCAGGCCAACATCGCACGGTCCTCCGTCCAGAACGGCGTCAATTCTGCCACCCAACCCTTCGATGACGTGATCGGCAGTGGTTGCGCTGATTTTGCCGGACGGGTTCGCCGACGGTGCCGCCAAGGGCACATCAACTGCGCGCAGCAGATCCAAAGCAATCGGGTGACTTGGAACGCGAACGGCCACGGATGACTGACCGGCCGTGATAAGCGGTGAAAGGGTAGTCTGCTCGCGCAAGGGCAAAACAAGTGTGAGGGGGCCGGGCCAAAATGACCGGGCCAAACGCTCGGCGGTCTCGTTCAGCTTTGCGATCCGGTTTGCGGCGGCCAGATCGGGAACATGAACAATCAAAGGATTGAATTGCGGACGGGACTTGGCTGCAAAGATACCACCGACGGCTGTCGTGTCATCGGCCCGCGCACCCAGCCCGTAAACTGTCTCGGTCGGAAAAGCGACAAGCTTGCCCGCAAGCAACAGCGTGACGGCATCGGAAATATGGCTGGCAGGCAGGCGTCGGGTCATCAGGTTTCTGTTTGGAGGTTGTGACGTGGCGTTTGGGTTGCTCCCCCCAGGTCTAACGCCTCATAATCGCTGTGAGTTTAAGCGTTTTTTCGGATCTGCGCAATGTGCCCGGATCACCATGCAAGTGAGGTCTCTATGCCCTATCGCGCACCCGCGGAAGACTACAGCTTCCTGTTCGAACATGTCGTCGAATTTGCCAAAGTTTCGGCGTCCGAGAAGTTCGAGGATGCGACGCCCGATCTGGTCAGTGCAATTCTCGAAGAAGCCGCAAAACTGTCCAACGACATCCTTGCGCCGCTGCAACGGCCCGGTGATCTGCACCCGGCCTATCTGGAGAACGGTGTCGTGCGTACATCACCTGGTTTTGCAGGTGGCTATCATGCCATCGCCGAAGGCGGTTGGGTGGGCATGTCCGCAAGTCCTGAGTTTGGCGGCATGGGTCTGCCGCAATCCATGACCAATGCCGTCAATGAGATGCTGGGTGGTGCGTGTTTGTCGCTTCAGCTCAACCCTCTGATGACACAAGGTCAGATTGAGGCCCTGGAACATCATGCCAGCGCAGAGATTAAAGCGCTTTACTTGCCCAAGCTCGTCTCGGGTGAATGGAGCGGCACGATGAACCTGACTGAACCACAGGCTGGCTCGGATGTTGGCGCACTTCGCACCAAGGCCGAGCCTAATGGTGACGGATCCTATGCGATTTCTGGCCAGAAAATTTATATCAGCTGGGGCGACAACGATTTTACCGAAAACGTGTGCCATCTGGTTCTTGCCCGCTTGCCCGATGCAGCACCTGGAACAAAGGGTATTTCCTTGTTCATGGTGCCGAAGTTTATCCCGCATGAAGATGGGACGCCAGGCGTTGCCAACAGCCTGAAAGTCGTCTCGTTGGAACACAAGCTTGGGCTGCACGGATCACCCACAGCGGTGATGGAATATGACCGGGCGACCGGATGGCTTGTTGGGACGCCGCACAATGGGATGGCCGCCATGTTCACCATGATGAACAACGCTCGGTTGGGTGTCGGCGGGCAGGGCGTGGCTGTGGCCGAAGCCGCCTATCAACACGCACTGGCCTATGCGGCCGATCGAAAACAGGGCAAGCCCGTCGAGGGGGACACTATTTTGGGTCATGCCGATGTCCGCCGTATGCTGGCAGAAATGAAGGCCGATACATTTGCAGCTCGCGCAATCTCCGCGGCTTGCGCTGTTGCGATTGATATGGCGCAGGTCAGTGAAACTCCGGACTGGACAGCCCGCGCCGCGTTGCTCACCCCGATTGCCAAAGCATTTGGGACCGATACAGGTATCGCAGTGTCACAACAGGGCATCCAGGTGCATGGCGGTATGGGCTTCGTTGAAGAAACTGGTGCGGCGCAATTCCTTCGAGATGTTCGCGTCACGGCAATTTACGAGGGGACAAACGGGATACAATCCATGGATCTTGTTGCGCGCAAGATGATGGATGGCGGCGAGGCCGCCTACGCATTGATAGACGAGATCGAGGCCCTGGCCGAGGCATCCAAGTCCCAGTGGGGGGATATGGCCGATGCGGTGTTCAGCGCCGCGGAGACATTGCGGGAGACGACCGAATGGCTGGTTCAGCAGGATCTCAATGACCGTTTCGCAGGCGCAGTTTCGTATCTGAGGCTGTTCGCACGCGTTTTGGGTGCCCATTATCATTTGAAAGCCGCCGTTGCAGCCGGCTCCGAGTCGCATCGCGGCAAGCTGGCGCGGGTCTACGTGACAAGGCTTTTGCCGGAACATCTAAGCCTTGCCGAGCAAGTGCGGCAGGGTGCAGCTGATTTGTTCGATCTGGGCTTCGAGGATTTCGCCGCTTGAGCGACACATTGCGTTTTCCGTGGGATCATCCCCCGGAGTTCTTTCAGCCAATAGAAGTGGCCGAAGGTATCCTTTGGATCCGGTTGCCGCTGCCAATGGTGCTCGATCACGTCAATGTATTTGCGTTGGACGAGGGTGACAGCTGGTGCCTTGTTGACACCGGGCTATTCACCAAGCGCAGCGTCGCACAATGGGAGCAGCTTCTAGCTGGGCCGTTGTCTGGCAAACCGGTTGGCCGGGTGATTATCACGCATCACCACCCAGATCACATTGGTATGGCGGGGTGGTTTCAGGCGCACGGTGCCGAGCTGGTCGCCACGCGCACGGCCTGGCTATTGGGCCGCATGCTGGTTCTGGATGAACAACACAGCTGGCCCGAGGAATCGCAGCGTTTCTACCGTCGGTCCGGCATGCCGCCCAAAATCTTTGAACAACGCGCAAGCGAGCGACCCTTCAACTTTTCTGATATGGTTCACCCGATGCCCTTGGGGTTCACCCGGATATCAGATGGCGACACGCTCAACGCTGGGGGGCGAAACTGGACAGTTCGTGTCGGGCATGGTCATGCGCCAGAACACGCTACGCTCTGGTCGGACGATGGTGCGCTGGTGATCGGTGGCGACCAGCTTCTGGCGACGATCTCGCCCAATCTGGGTGTGTACCCGACCGAACCCGAGGCCGACCCTGTTGGCGAATGGCTGGACAGCTGCGCGCGCTTCGCGGAAATTGCCCGTCCAGATCAGCTGATATTACCTGGACATAAGCTGCCGTTTCGTGGACTGCCGGTGCGTCTGGAGCAGCTGAGTGAAAACCACCACGGCGCGCTGGCTCGAATGCTTGAGATTCTGGATAAGCCACGCACGGCCCATGAGTGCTTTTCCGCGCTGTTCAAGCGCGAGATTACCGCATCTGAGTATGGTTTGGCCCTGGTTGAAGCGATCGCGCATGTGAATCACCTCTATTTGTCTGGACAAGTGCGGCGAGATTTGAATGAGATGGGTGCCTACGAATACACGCGGATAGAGACTTCAAATGTCTGAAATAGAAACGACGGCAGAACTTGTCGAAGCCGAGGCTTTGCCCCGCGCACGCGCAGTCCACACACGCGATGTCTCACCGACGCCCGAACAGCAGCCCCTGCCTGAAGCCGTGGCGCGCAAGCCGCTGTCTGAAAAGAGCCCCGCCGAATGGGCCTATGAGCGCCTGATCCTCTATATAAAGAATTTCGAGGAGAAGCTGGACAACAACCATGAGGTTGCCATGGGGTTCACCGGTGGTGATGCAGGCGTCATGAGGATTGAAGGCATTGGATTTTATGCGCCGGACATTCTCACGTTTTACGGAAGTGACCCGGCTGGCGTGAAAACCCAGCAGATCCAGCATGTCAGCCAACTGAACGTTCTGCTGCGTGCGCTGCCCAAACATATTGATCAGCCCGAACCGGTACGGATCGGTTTTCGTCTCGCGCAAGAGCTCGAAGAAAGTTAGGCCGCGCGCTCGTGTCGCGTGGCTTTGCTGGTGACACGCCCCTGCGAATGCCGTAATCAACCGGTAATTGAAGTCGGAGACCCCCATGGCAGACCACGAACACGGCAAGATGGATACCAAGGTGCAAGAGGCTACTTTTGCAGGTTTCGTTAAGTTTACAACCTACACGGTTGTCGGCATTTTGATCTTCCTGGTGCTGTTGGCGATGGTCAACGGATAAGCCGGATGCGGATCCTTGCCGCAATTCTGCTGTTGATCAGTCTTGCGGCCTGCGGGGCCGAGCCAATCTATGCCCCCGATGAAGACGTTCAAAAATATGCCTATTCACATCCCGGACCAGCGAAGCTGACGCTTCTAACGGTTGTGAATAAACGCTCAGGATCCGGAGCGCATACGGCTCTAATGGTTAATGGCGCACAACGGGTGATCTGGGATCCCGCTGGCACGTGGTGGAACCCATGGGCCCCTGAACGCAACGATCTTCACTATGGAATGACACCGTTGATGTTTGACACCTATGTCGACTATCACACGCGCGAAACCTTCGACACGGTAATCCAGGAGCTGGAAGTCAGCCCAGAAGTGGCAGCCCTGGCGATCCGCGAGATGCAGGCCTATGGCGCGGTGCCCAAGGCAGCCTGTGCTGTATCAACCTCCCAGATCCTGTCCCGGTTGCCAGGTTTTGAGGGTTTTGCCACCAGCTACTTTCCCAACGCAATCTCGCGCCAGTTTGGCGAAATTCCGGGCGTAACGACCCGCCGTGTCAGCGATACAGATTCTGACGATAACTCGCAGAAATTGCCCGACACCTGAACGCGTCAGCCAAAAAAACAAACCCCCGCATCCCAGGATACGGGGGTCGTTTTCTTGTCGAAAGACTTTGAGCTCTAGAGCCCGCCCTCGCGCTGTGCCTTCTTACGGGCCAGCTTGCGGGCGCGGCGAATGGCTTCGGCCTTTTCGCGTGCTTTCTTCTCAGACGGTTTTTCGTAATGTTGCTTGAGCTTCATTTCCCGAAAAACGCCCTCGCGCTGAAGTTTTTTCTTCAGAGCGCGCAGTGCCTGATCGACGTTGTTGTCGCGAACGCTTACCTGCATGTGGTGTCACCACCTTCCTAAGTTAGATTTGCAAGATTGCAGGAGGTGGCCATATAGCAAAGCCACCCTAGCTTGTCTAGCATGGTTCAAAACAAGGTAAGCGCGACATGAAGACGGAATTTCTCGATGCAATGCTGGGCCACGTCGTTTTTGACGGCTGGTCCGAAACATCCTTTGCAGCCGCAATACGCGACACTGAGATGTCACAAGAGCAGGCACGTGAGCTGTTTCCCCGCAGGGCTCTGGACGCAGCAATCGCCTTTCATAAACGCGGCGATGCGCAGATGGCCGCACGCATGAAGCGCGAAGATCTGATGGCCTTGAAATATAGCGAACGTGTTGCAGCAGCGGTTCGTTATCGGTTGGAGGCCGCTGAGCCGCACAAGGAAGAAGTGCGCCGCGGGACCGCGCTTTTTGCCCTGCCGCAGAATGCCGCGCAGGGAGCGCGCCTGGTCTGGGGAACCGCAGACGCCATCTGGGACGCGCTGGAAGATCGATCGGAGGACTATAACTGGTACACAAAGCGTGCAACCTTGTCGGCGGTCTACAGCTCAACCGTATTGTTCTGGTTGGGTGACAGCTCCGAGGATCACGTCGCGACATGGGAATTCCTCGACCGCCGGATCGAAAATGTATTGCAGTTCGAGACGTTCAAGTCGCAGGTCCGCCGTGCGCCGTTTGCCTCGACTTTGCTGGCAGGCCCCAGCTGGTTGTTGTCATATGTTCGCAAACCGGTGACGATGCCCGATCCGGATTTGCCCGGTTATTTTTCCGCAGCTCGGGACCCGGATTAGTCTGAGAGACCTTGATGCGATATGAAACAAGCAGGGCCGCCCGGTTGCCCGAGCGACCCTAACGATAACGCGCCCGGTCGTGGGGACGTCCTCACGCGCTACCGTATTTTCGCGCAGCAGGTCGAACTCCCACGCACACTTGGCGAAGCCGGTCTGGAAGCAAAGACCGAGCTCCTGTTCGTCATAGGAAAAGTTTAGGGGAGCAGGCGCACGAGGTTCAGGGGAAAGACTCGCAGTTCTTACCCGTAAGCGGCTACCTGATCGGGTCGAACACCGCGCGGTCCAGATCACAGTCACGCAAGACATCACTGCCACATCTACGGGGCTCCAAAGCCGTGCTCAGGCAAATGCGCACCTCTTGGATGTGGCGCGATTTGCAGGTGACTGTGACGTGGTCTGCCTGAAGATTTGGATTCGCTTGCAGAAATGCCTCCTCGACGACTGACGCCGGTAGGATCACCTGGCGGTCCAGTTTGCGAAACAATTCGGGCCGCGCAATTTGCCCATAAGCGTCGCGAGACAACTGAAAATACGCCTCCGAGCTCAGACCGCTGCAGCGGCCATGTTTCTTCCATTGGTGCCAGGCAAGGCCCGCGCTCGCCATGATGTCGCTCATATCGCGGGTCTGGCGGCGGGATGGATCGCGACTGTTTGTGCGGCAATAGCTGGGCCAACCGCGTTCGAACTGCGGCCAGAGACCATGCAGGATCCAGCCATAGTCATGGCGTGAGTCGCATTGGTCGGCACCACGCGCATCTCCTTCCAATGCGCACCAGTTTGGCGACCAGCTGAGCGCCAGAACATAGTAGTCGAACTCTCCTGCCGGCTCACCCTCGGCCTGCGCCATACTTGCGACCATACCCAGACAGAGGACCAAAAACCGCATTTCCACTTCCACTTCCCGTTTGGCACCACTATATAGGCTGCAAGTTCCCCAACAATGCGAACTTGTCCCCCGGGGGACAGCCCCTGATCCGGGCAATGCATAAAACGTGTCTTTTGGGGAAGCAGCGAACGAGGAGAATTCAGATGGCTCTACCGATCATGGCGAAAGCGACCGCAGTCTGGCTGGTCGACAATACAACGCTGACATTCACGCAGATTGCGGATTTCTGTGGTCTGCATGAACTGGAAGTGCAGGGTATCGCTGATGGGGATGTCGCAGCGGGCGTCAAAGGCTTCGACCCGATTGCCAACAACCAGCTGACGCAGGAGGAGATTGACGCCGCCATCGCTGATCCGTCGCGTAATTTGAAGTTGAAATACAATGCCGCCGCCGAGGGTGAGCAAACCCGGCGTGGTCCTCGCTATACACCGTTGTCGAAACGCCAAGATCGCCCAGCGTCGATTCTTTGGTTGGTGAAATTTCACCCGGAGTTGTCCGACGGTCAGATCTCGAAGCTGGTTGGTACGACCAAACCCACCATAAACGCGATTCGCGAGCGGACCCACTGGAATATCCAAAACATCCAGCCCATCGACCCGGTCGCACTTGGCTTGTGCAAACAGTCTGAACTGGACAATGCCGTTCAGAAGGCCAATGCGAAAAAAGCCCGCGAGGGTGAGATCATGACCGATGATGAGCGCCGCAAGCTCGTGTCCACCGAGCAATCGCTTGGAACAGAGCCCGAGCCCAAGATCCCGGCAGCGATCTCGGGACTTGAGGCGTTCAGCCTGTCCGACGACAGCAGTGACGAGGACGAAGAAGACGATGTGCTTCTCGTAGATGCTGACAGCTTGTTCAACTTGCCCGATGCTCCATCCGAAGACGATAAAGAGTAAACGTGCAAAAATAATTTGCCAGAAACCGCCGGATCTTCGGACCGGCGGTTTTTTTGTTGCCTAACCTACAAAGTGACCCGCTAGACTGAAGGGACATCATAGAGGGCATTGCCATGACTTTTTCAAAACTGAATTTCTCACGCCGTCATTTTTTAGCAAGCAGTGCAGCATTGATTGCTGTCCATCCGTTTTCGGCCATCGCGGCGGCTAACCAGGCCCATTTGCGGATCATGGAGACGACCGATCTTCATGTGCATGTCTACCCCTACGACTACTACGCCGATCGCGAGATCGACACGGTTGGTCTCGCACGGACTGCATCAATCATTAGTAACATTCGGGCAGAAGCGACCAACTCGCTGTTGATCGACAATGGTGATTTTCTTCAAGGCAACCCAATGGGCGACTACATCGCCTATGAGCGCGGAATGAAAGACGGTGATCTGCATCCAGTGATCGAGGCGATGAATGCTGTCGGATTTGATGCATCGACGCTCGGAAATCACGAATTCAACTATGGCCTGGACTTCCTTGCCAAATCCCTTGCCGGAGCCAATTTCCCCGTTGTCTCGGCCAATGTTGCGAAAACAACCGGAAGTGACCCGACAAAGGACACGACTTTTGTCGACCCGTATGTGATTCTTGAACGCACAGTGACCGATGGCAGTGGGGCGCAACATCCGATTAAGGTCGGCCTGATCGGCTTTGTGCCGCCTCAAATCATGAACTGGGATCGCCGCCATCTCGAAGGCAACGTGCAAGCGCGTGACATCGTTGAAAGCGCAAAAGCCTACGTGCCGCAAATGAAAGAGCAGGGAGCAGATGTCATTGTTGCGCTGTGTCACTCGGGCATAGGCTCTGCCAATTACAGCGAGGGCATGGAAAATGCGGCTGTTCCGCTGGCTATGGTCGACGGGATCGATGCGATTATGACAGGGCACAGCCATCTGGTGTTCCCCGGACCGCGCTATGAGGGATTTGCTGCCGTTGATCCTGAAGCTGGCACCATTCATGGAAAGCCCGCCGCCATGGGAGGCTTCTGGGGTTCGCATTTGGGCGTCATCGATCTGATGCTGGAGCGCTCCGGAAACGAATGGAAAATAGTATCACACAGTTCCGAAGCCCGGCCGATTTCGAAGCGCAACGAAGACCGGTCTATCACCGCGCTGTTCGAGAGTGATCAGACCGTTCTGGACAGCGCGAAAACGGCTCATGAAGAAACGCTTGCCTATGTTCGACGCGCAGTCGGCAAAACCGATGCGGCACTTCATAGCTACTTCGCGCTGGTCGCGGACGATCCATCCGTTCAAATCGTGAGCCAGGCGCAAACCTGGTATATCGATCAGATGCTTGCCGGGACCGAGCATGAGGGTCTGCCGATCCTCAGTGCCGCCGCTCCGTTTAAGGCGGGTGGTCGCGGTGGGCCTGAGTATTTCACCGATGTTCCGGTGGGCGATGTCGCGATCAAGAATGTGGCAGATCTCTATCTTTATCCAAATACGGTGCGCGCTGTGCGCGTAACTGGTGCGCAGGTGAAAGACTGGCTCGAGCGGTCGGCGGGCATGTTCAATCAGATCGAACCGGGTACCGCAGACCAGGTGCTGCTCAACCCGGATTTCCCATCCTATAATTTCGACGTGATTGACGGTGTCGAATACGAGATTGATCTGTCTCAACCGTCCAAATTTGGACCCAAGGGTGAAGATCTGAACCCGGATGCTACACGCATCGTCAACCTGACATATAACGGCACCACTGTTTCTCCGGATCAGGAGTTCATCATTGCGACCAACAATTATAGAGCCTCTGGCGGTGGATCGTTCCCGGGCGCGAAGGGCGACACAATCGTCTTTGAAGGCCCGGACACAAACCGCGATGTGATCGTTCGCTACATAGTTGAGAAGGGGACTGTTTCGCCCCGCGCCGATTTCAATTGGCGGTTCAAAGAGCTGGGTGGAGCCTCTGTTTTGTTCGACACCGGCCCCAAGGCCGGCGATTATGTTGGCGATCTGAAGACCCTTGAAATTGAGCCCGCCGGCGAAGGCCCGGATGGGTTCGCGCGGTTCCGGATCTCTTTGTAAACCCTAATGCGCGGCGGTTCTAACCGGATCGAGCAGGGATCGGCCGCCATCGACTGACAGGATTTGCCCTGTGATGAAGCCCGAAGCCTCGGAACTCAGGAACTGTGCGATATCTGCAATCTCTCCCGGGCTGGCGATGCGCGAAAGCGGAGTGTGAGCGACGATATCGTCGCGCAACCCTTCGGTCTCATTCAAGGAGGTTTTCAGGCTCGCACTCATCACCGAGCCCATGGCGATTGCGTTGACCCGAATTTTCTCTGGCGCCAACGCGATCGCCATGGTCCGCGTCATCTGATCCATTGCCGCGGTGGCGATCGAGAAGCCCATTAGGCCAGGGCGCGATCGCTGTGCTGCAATCGATGATAAGTTTACGATCGAACCGACACTGTCGACATCTTGCCCTTCTGCCTGTTTGATCATCCGCTTGGCTACCATCTGGCTCAGCCGAAAACTCGTCAGAAGGTTTTGCTGCAACAGAACTTCGACGCTTTTATCGTCAGGATCCATCGGGTCCGTCGTCAGAACCTGACGGGAGGCGTTGATCAAAATATCGATACGTTCGAACGCGTCTATCGTGGCGGAAATCAGGTTCGCCTGGCTGAGCTTTTCACGCAGGTCGCAATGAAACACCCGGGCGTTGCCGTTCTCTTCTTCGACGGCGCTGACTTCGGATCGTAGATGTTTCTCGTCCCGGTCGGCCATCATTACACTGGCACCTTGGTCAATGAACTTGCGCGCGATTGCCAGGCCGACTCCGTTCGCGGCACCAGTGATAATCGCGGTTTTACCTTGGATCGAATATGACATGAGTTTGTGTCCTCGATGGGGCTGACGATCAGATTAGGCTAAGCGCCTATCTCTTTCGAGCAGTTTTTGGATTTGTTGCATGGATGATCTTGAAACCGCGCGTCTGCGCGACGGGTTCTACGCGTCCAAAGCTTACGTTGAGCGTCTCTTCGTAAGGCAGCCCCCGATTGGCAACCATCCAAAGCGATCCTTTTGGCTTTAAAAGCCTGGCACTTGTTTCGATGAAGGCTTGTCCGAGCCCCGGGTCCGGTACCCGCCCGGCATGAAACGGTGGATTCGAGACAATCACATCCGCAGGGCTCGCGGCCAGTGTGCGGGCATCGCACCACAGAAATTCAGCTCTTGCGTCGTCTATGTTCAATTCAGCGGCCTGAAGCGCCAAGGCGTCGGCATCCGCCAAAAGCAAATGCTCGACGCTTGGATTTTTCAAGATCCGGCGCGCCAGGTAGCCCCAGCCAGCGCCCAGATCAATCACGCGCCCGGACAGGGGAGGCAGATGATCTGCCAGCAATTGCGATCCTGTATCAATCTTCTCGGCTGAAAAAACGCCTGCGAATGTTGTGAACTCTTCGGCGACGATTCGGGGCGATGCCGACCAGCTGGTCAAATCCGGGAGCGTCTCGGGACGGCAGACCCAGGCAAGCTTACCATGCGCCTTGGAATAGCTGCCATCGAGCTCGAAACGGCTCTTCACACTTTTAAGCGCGCTTTCTACCCCATCAGTCTTGTTTCCATCCAAGATCACCAGCCCGCCGGGTTCCGTTAGCTCGAATGCGCGGCGCAATAAATCCAACGTTGCGAGCTTCGAGCGGTGGCATTGCACGATACAGGCGCTCACCTGCTCCGAGATTTCCCTGACGCATCGAACCCCGCGCACGCTCAACGCCTGCGCTGTCGGATAGATATGCGTTTGCGCCACGATCCGCCCCGCATCTACGCCGCCAAAGTCGGATGATCCTCCGGCATTCATGTATCCAATAGTACCGGCCTCTCCAAAGCGGAGGAAATCGGCCTCAAGGGCGAGCTTTAAACGAGAGGACATGGTTCGGGCGAGTGATCCGCGCGGGATCTACTCTTTCTCCATCGTGCACTGGAGGGGATGCTGATTGCGTCGTGCAAAATCCATAACCTGTGCCACCTTGGTTTCGGCAATCTCAAAGGCAAACACCCCCACCACCGCGAGGCCTTTCTTATGGACCGTCAGCATGATCTCAACGGATTGAGCGTGGTTCAGGCCAAAAAACCGTTCCAAAACCATGACGACAAATTCCATGGGGGTGTAGTCGTCATTAAGCAGCAGCACCTTATACATCGGAGGACGCTGCGTCTTTGGTTTGGTTGCTGTGACGACGGAGGTCTCGCCATCGGCGCCGTCATCGTCACTTTTGGCCAATGTAATCTCGAACGATGTCAAAACGAAGCTCGCTTTAAGGTTGGGCGTGTTGCTATGAGGCTTACTATATATGTTAGCCCGGCGTCCAGAAAAGGGGGCGAAAGTTAAGATGTTGCAAACGATAACGACGATCGGATTCGATGCCGATGACACGCTGTGGCAAAACGAGGAGTTTTTCCGTCTTACGCAGTCGCGTTTCGAGGCGCTCTTGTCGGACTATACCGATACCACAAGCCTGCCTGCACGCTTGTTGCAGGCCGAACGGCGAAATCTGGGTCGCTATGGCTACGGTATAAAAGGCTTCATGCTGTCGATGATCGAGACGGCCATCGAAGTCACCGATCAAACGATCCCCGCTCGGGTCATCGCCGAGATTATTGAAATGGGTCAAGAGATGCTCACGCATCCGATCCATCTTTTGACCCATGCACAGGCAACCGTGACGGCGCTGGCCGCGGACTTTACTTTGGTTCTGATCACCAAAGGTGATCTGCTAGATCAGGAGCGTAAACTGGCACAATCAGGCTTGGGCGACTTGTTTGACGCCATTGAGATCGTGTCCGACAAGACCCCGAAAACTTATATTCGCGCCTTTATGCGACACGGTCACGGCCCCGAGCGCGCGATGATGGTGGGCAACTCGATGAAGTCTGATGTTGTGCCCGCGATTGAAGCGGGCGGCTGGGGAACCCATGTTCCTGCGCGCTACGAATGGGACATCGAAAAGGCCGATGCCCCCGAAGGCCATCCACGTTTTCGGCGGTTGAAAGATCTTGGGGATTTGCCGGATTTATTGGCTGAATTGTAGATCACATACACGGTGTATGTCGGTTTTTCAGATTGCTTTGCGGGCTTTCAACGCGGCGGAAATCGTTCCGTCATCAAGGTAGTCCAGCTCGCCCCCAATCGGCACACCTTGAGCAAGCGACGTGACTTTGACGTCCTTGGTGTCAAGCTGCTCTGCAATGTAATGCGCCGTCGTCTGGCCATCAATTGTGGCGTTTAAGGCCAAAATGATCTCAGAAATTTGTTCAGTTTCAACCCTGTCCAGGAGCCTCGGGATGCCCAGTTCTTCAGGCCCAATCGCGTCAAGCGCACTCAATGTGCCACCTAGTACATGATAGCGCCCTTTGAAGACTTGTCCCCGCTCCATGGCCCAAAGATCGGCGACATCCTCCACGACACATATCTCGCCCGTGGCGCGTCGTGGATCCTCACAAATATCGCAAATGTCGGACACGCAAATGTTGCCGCAGTTCAAACACTCCCGCGCCGAGCTTGCCACTTGCTGCAGCCTGTCGGAGAGCGGGACCATGTAAGTGGTGCGCTTTTTGATCATGTGCAGCACTGCGCGTCGCGCTGATCGCGGGCCCAGCCCTGGCAAGCGCGCCATCATCTCGATCAACGATTCGATATCGTCGGTGCTGTTTTTCATTTTGCGGTGCGTCTGCTCAGAACGGTAAATTCATGCCCGGCGGCAAGCCAAGACCCTCGGTCAGTTTGCTCATTTCCTCTTGAGCTTTCTGGCCGGCCTTTGATTGTGCGTCGATTATCGCGGCCAGTATCAAATCCTCAACGACCTCTTTCTCGTCTGGGTTAAAGATCGACGGGTCAATCTCAAGCGAGGTCAGCTTGCCTTTCGCCGTGGCTGTGGCTTTGACTAACCCTGCACCACTTTCGCCAATGACGGTCATGTTTTCCAAGCCGTCCTGCATTTCGGCCATCTTGGCTTGCATCTCCTGGGCTTTTTTCATCATTCCGGCCATATCGCCGAGCCCGCCAAGTCCTTTGAGCATATCTGTCTCCTCACGAGTTTATATCTGTCTTCATATTGCAGCGCGCGCATGTCCTCACAAGAGGCAAGGGCTCAGTCTTCTTCAAACGGATCCCATTCGTCCTCGACTTCTGGCAAAGCTTCGAACGCGGCTTTGTTCACGATCTCTTGCTCGGTGCGGATGTCGACAATACGTGCGTGTGGAAACGCGTCGATGACCGCTTGAACCATTGGATGCGCACGCGCCTGTGCGCGTAGTGTGTCGGCTTCGGCATCGCGTTCGGCGGCGATGCTCGGAGCGCCGCCAGAACTGACAACGCTGACTGCCCAGCGGTTACCAGTCCATTGCTGCAGCCGCGCACCAAGCCTTGCGGCCAGATCGCGCGGGGCCGCTTCCGTGGGCTCAAACTCGATCCGGCCCGGCGCATAGCTGGCAAGCTTTACGCAGGTTTCTACATCAACCAGCAGTTTGACATCGCGATTGGCGCGGATCAGATCGACCACATGCGCAAAGCTTGCGAACCGTGCCAGGGCCGTGTCCGTATCAGCCGCAATTGCTGGTGCTACGCTTGTCGGTGTTCCACGCGCTACGGGCGCAGTTCGGGTGGTTGAAATTGCACCACTCGGTCCACCAGAGGCCCGGCCGGCTTGCGCGGCTGGGCCTGGCGTGTTCCCGCTGGGAGCCGGCATATTCTGCAGTTTGCGGATCAGTTCGTCTGGCGAGGGCAGATCGGCCATATGGGTCAAGCGAATGATCGCCATCTCTGCGGCCATCATCGGGTTGGGTGCAACGGACACCTCCTCAAGTGCCTTGAGCAGCAGTTGCCACATCCGACTTAAAGCACGCATTGGAAGACCATCGGCCATCGCGCTCCCGCGTGTCCTCTCATCCGGGCTAACAGTGGGATCATCAGCAGCCTCTGGCGTGATCTTAATAACGCTGATCCAATGGGTCACTTCTGCCAAATCCCGCAAAACTGCAATTGGATCGGCCCCGTCCGCATATTGCGCGGACAGTTCTTGCAATGCGGTTGCGGCGTCGCCCCGCATGACCAGATCAAACAGATCCAGAACGCGCCCACGATCAGCCAGTCCCAACATGGCACGGACCTGATCCGCCGTTGTCTCACCTGCTCCATGGCTGATCGCTTGGTCCATCAGGCTCATAGCATCACGCACAGATCCTTCCGCCGCGCGAGTGATCAGGGCCAATGCGTCTTGCGCAATCTCTGCGTGTTCAAGTTCCGCAATTCGGCGCAAATGGGCTATCATTACCTCCGGCTCGATCCGGCGCAGGTCAAACCGCTGGCAGCGCGACAACACTGTAACTGGGACTTTTCGGATCTCGGTCGTCGCGAAGATAAATTTTACATGCTCGGGCGGTTCTTCGAGGGTCTTGAGCAGCGCATTGAAGGCCCCGGTAGAGAGCATATGCACCTCGTCGATGATGTAGACCTTAAAACGTGCAGAGGCGGCACGGTAATGAACCGAATCGATGATTTCGCGAATATTGGCGACACCGGTGTTTGATGCCGCATCCATCTCGAGAATGTCGACATGACGGCCCTCTGCTATGGCCTTGCAGTTCTCGCACGTCCCACAGGGATCGGTTGTCGGACCGCCGGTGCCGTCAGGCCCGATGCAATTCATGCCTTTTGCGATGATACGCGCCGTCGTCGTTTTGCCGGTGCCGCGTATCCCGGTCATGATAAATGCCTGTGCAATCCGGTCGGCCTCGAAGGCATTCTTCAGGGTCTGGACCATCGCCTCTTGTCCGATCAGGTCAGCAAATGTTGCCGGGCGGTATTTTCGCGCCAGCACCTGATAGGCAGAGTTGGGTTCGGGATCGGTCATCATGAGCCTAAGGATTCGAGCATGAATGAGATTAGGCGCGACGCCGGGAGAGGTCTAGCGTTGACTGCACGCGGCCGAACATAGAAGAGGTCTTGGTGAGAGGCTGGACAACGACCCAAGCGGGGCTCGTTACGGCTGCTTCCTTCCGGATCTGACCGGGTTGGCGAGGCGCTCGCCCGCGCCAACCTCTCATGTGTTGATATAGTGAGACTGATGCGTATCCGCAAGTCGGCAGCGAATTGCCAAGTTCGCAGCATCATGGCACAAACATTCCAGGCAACCGAGGCAGACATGAAGAACGCGGAAACGGTGACCTTTGGGGGGTCGGGTTTGGATAGGGCCGCGCAGATGCGCGGCGATGCTGAGCAGCTACAGTCTTTGTTGCATCAGGATACCGCAAATGTGCTGGCTTTCTGGCGCGGAAAACCGTTCTTAAATTTCGGAGAGCATGTTGAGCTGGCCATGCTTCGTCACGACAATCCAATTTTCCAATACGCACAAGACGCACCGATATTTTTGGGACGAGAAGGCGATCAGGCAGTATTTGCCCGCGATATCTCGGCCTGGGAACCTGAAGAGATGCCGGAGACGCTAGGCGCATTTTTTGATCCATCCGAACAGAGCTATCCAGGCCTTCCCGAAGCCAATCGGTTCGCAGAGCTGCGAGGAGTGATGACCACGCTTGATTCGCGCCAAGCAGAACTTGCAGCGACCGCGAAGGCGATATTTGCGTGGCATGGCACACATGGGTTTTGTGCCCGTTGCGGTGCACAAACCCAGATCAGCATGGCCGGTTGGCAAAGCGATTGCCCAAGCTGCGGTGCGCATCACTTTCCACGCACTGATCCGGTCGTCATTATGCTTATCACTTACGGAAATAGTGTCTTGATGGGGCGCTCGCCGGGTTGGCCCGAGGGCATGTATTCACTCCTGGCGGGTTTCGTCGAGCCAGGTGAAACGATCGAGGCTGCTGTGCGACGCGAAACGTTCGAGGAGGCCGGTGTTCGGGTCGGTCCGGTTCGTTACTTGGCCAGTCAGCCCTGGCCATTTCCGGCCTCGTTGATGTTTGGCTGCCAAGGTGAGGCCGAAGACATGCGGCTTGATATTGATCCGTCAGAGATTGAAGATGCTTGCTGGGTGTCGCGGGAAGAGATGTTGGCGATTTTCGCGGGCGAAAGCGAGACGATGAAACCTGCGCGCAAAGGGGCGATCGCACATTTTCTGCTGCGCAATTGGTTGGCTGATGCACTTGATTGACGTGACTTTGCCATCCGTCGTCGGGCCCATAGAGCCGACGTCGCCATGAAGTTTTCCGCGCGCGAAGATATCAACGCTCCGATCGAGAAAGTGTTTCGTACTCTCACAGAGTTCGAGGTCTTCGAGCGCGCGGCCCTGCGCCGCGGTATTGACCTGGCCCGAGAGGTGGAGGGGGAGAGCAATGGTCTGGGGCGGACATGGCGGGTCAATTTCAAGTTTCGTGGCCGAAACCGCGAGATCGGTGTGGAATTACAGACGGTCGCCGAACCTCAGGACCTTGTTTATGCAATTTCCTCACCCAATTTGCGCGGAACGTTCGAAATTGAACTGGTCGCCATGTCCCGGGCTCGCACGCGAATGCGCGTCGCATTGGACATTCGTCCTAAAACGCTCTCGGCGCGGTTGCTGCTGCAATCGGCAAAGCTGGCCCGCAACACCTTGAACCGTCGTTACAAAGGCCGCATCAAGCGTCTTGCGCAGGAGTTGGAGACCCGCTGTCAGGGCTAATATTCAGTCCCGCATCGGCGACGCCGGGTACACGCCCAGAACGGATAGTTTAGAAGTGAAATAGGACAGCTCCTCCATCGCAAGGGCCACGCCCGGATCATCGGGATGACCCTCGATATCGGCGTAGAACTGTGTCGCTGTGAAGGCCCCGCCTACCATATAGCTTTCCAGCTTGGTCATGTTGATGCCGTTGGTTGCGAACCCACCCATGGCCTTGTAGAGCGCCGCAGGAATATTGCGCACACGGAAGACAAAAGAGGTGATCATAACGCTGTCTCCCCGCACCGACAGATCTGCCTCATTCGCCATGATCAAAAAGCGGGTCGTGTTGGAGGCATGATCCTCGATATCACGAGCCAGGACTTCAAGCCCGTGGATGTCAGCTGCGAGCTCTGACGCCAATGCCGCCACGCCGGGCTCGCCCGAGGCAGCCAGATCGGCCGCCGCACCTGCGCTATCGGCACTGGCTTCGGCTGAGATGCCGTTCTGACGAAGAAACTCGCGGCATTGCGGGATCAGTACCAGATGAGCCCGTACCAGTTTGACATCTTCAAGTTGCGTTCCTTTCGGGGCCATAAGGCTGATCCGAACCCGCACAAAGGCCTCGTCCACGATATGAAGATCGCTTTCGGGCAGGAGGCGGTGAATGTCCGCGACGCGCCCATATGTTGAATTTTCGACCGGCAGCATGGCCAAGTCCGCCCGCCCTGAGCGAACCGCCTCGATCACGTCTTCAAAGGTTGCGCAGGGCAGTGGATCGTGGTTCGGACGCGCTTCAACGCAAGCTTGATGGGAATATGCGCCAAGTTCTCCCTGGAACGCTATTTTCTGCGACATGTCGATTTTCCGCTAATTGGGCGATTGGTCGCGGTATCTATACCTTGAAATGCACCGAGGGAAGACGATAGATACGCTCAAACGAATAGAGGTATGGCCGAAATCATGTTTGACACGATGACGTTTACGAAAATCCTGGGTGCGGGCTGTGGCACGTTGCTCATATTCTTGCTCGGCGGCTGGGCCTCAGAGATAATCTATCACGGCGGTGGTGGTCATGGTGGCGACGACCATCAGGCGGCCTATGTCATCGAAGTCGAGGAAGACGTTGTCGAAGAAGAAGTCGAAGAAGTAGACTTCGCTGTTGTTTTGGCCTCGGCCGATCCAGCCAAGGGCGAAAAGGTCTTTGCGAAATGCAAAGCCTGCCACAAGCTGGAAAACGGGGCAAACGGTACCGGGCCGCATCTGTTCGGTGTTGTCGGACGGACAATCGGCGCTGAAGCTGGTTTCGGGTATTCCGGTGCCATGGCGGCTGTGGCCGAATTTTGGACGCCAGAAAACCTCAACGGCTTCCTGGAAAGCCCGAAAGGCTGGGCGCCGGGTACCAAAATGGGGTTTGCCGGCCTCAAGAAGGTCGACGATCGTGCCAACCTGATCGCCTATCTTGAAACAATTGGCGGTTGATCCCACCCCCAAATGTTACCGAAACGTTAAGGCTGCTCAGGTGAGCAGCCTTTTTCGATTGGTTAATTCGCACAGATGCTCACGATCTCGCAAGTTGCGCTTTATTATCTAGTGAAACCCGTTTCTTCTGTTCTAAATGCAATTGTGACGAATTCGAAACCATGATCGGAGGTTGTTTTATGGGTCGTATCGGACGGAAAAGCTGTTCCAAATTTAATCGAGTTTCAGGCTCCGCGCTGGCGCTCAGTTTCGGACTTGTCCTGACCGGTATGTCGCCCGCCGCGGCGCAAGCGACCATAGAAAGCCACGGCTTTTCCAATTTCGGAGAGCTCAAATATGCCTCAGACTTCACGCATCTCGATTATGTTAATCCCGATGCTCCTAAAGGCGGAGAGATTTCGAACTGGGCGTTGGGGAACTTCGACAGCTTCAATCAATACGCCCGCCAAGGTGTTGCAGCCTCGCTTAACACGATCGGCAGCGAAAGCATTCTGACCAGCACAGCAGACGATCCTTACGGATCGTATTGCTTTATGTGTACGACCCTCGAATATCCCGAAGATCTAAAATGGGTAGTGTTCAACCTACGCGACGACGTGATGTTTTCAAACGGCACGCCAATGACCGCGGAAGATGTGGCCTACAGCTTTAATCTGTTTCAGACCCAAGGGATCGCTGAATACCGCCGGATCGTGAATGGTTGGATTGAGGCGGTCGAAGTTCTCGACCCTTATACGATCAAGTTCACTTTCACGGACGAGGCGCCGATCCGCGACCGCATTGGCTTTGCTGGCGGCACCCCAGTGTTTTCGAAAGAATGGTTTGAAGCAGGGGGTATTCGACTGGATGAAAGCACAACCGAGCCGTTCATGAGCACCGGGGCTTATGTGCTCGACAGTTTTGATTACAACCGGCAGGTGATTTACAAGCGTAACCCCGATTATTGGGGCGAAGGGTTGCCGCATAATATCGGGCGAAACAATTTTGACCGGATCCGGATTGAGTATTTTGCCGACCGCTCCGCTGCCCTCGAAGCGTTCAAGGCTGGTGACTACACGTTTCGGGCTGAAAGTGACGCCAAGGACTGGGCTGTCAGCTACAACTTTCCAGCCGTCGAAAACGGCTGGGTGATCAAGGAAGAGTTGCCCGACGGCACAGTCGGTCGTGCCCTGTCTTTTGTTTTCAATCTCGACCGTGAGAAGTGGCAAGATCCTAGAACCCGTGAAGCCATTTCGATGATGTTCAATTTCGAGTGGACGAACGCCGCGCTATTCGATGGCCTGTTCGCGCGCCCGATCTCGTTCTGGCCAAACACGGATTTGGCGGCCTCAGGTACACCGAGCGATGCAGAGGTGGCCTTGCTGCAACCGCTGGTGGACGCCGGCCTGCTGGAAGAAGACATCCTGACAGCACCCGCAGCCCTACCAGAGGCGCAGGATCCCGACAGCGCGAAGCCGTCCCGCTCAATCTATCGCAAGGCTGGCCGGTTGCTCGAAGCTGCCGGTTGGGTGATCGGAGATGACGGCAAGCGACGCAAAGACGGCGAAGTACTGTCCGTTAACATTATTCAGTTCAACCCGCTCTATGATCGGGTGGTGAACCCTTATATCGAAAATCTGAAAGCCCTGGGTGTTGAGGCCGATTTGGAACGTATCGACACAGCGCAATATGTCGAACGCCGCAGAAAAGGCGATTTCGACATGACCAACCAAGGCTTCCAAATGGGATTTGAGCCGTCCACAGGCCTGAAGCAATGGTTCGCATCCGAGACAGCCGATAACAGCTCACGCAATCTGATGCGGCTGCGCAATGAGGCGGTGGATGCGCTTATTCCACGCGTCATCGAAGCCGATACGCTGGACAAGCTGACAAGCTCTGTGCACGCGCTTGACCGGGTTCTGCGTCACTTGGGCTTCGCAATTCCGCAATGGTACAACAAGGATACCTGGCTGGCCTATTACGACATGTACAGACACCCGGAAAATATGCCGCCTTTGGCCACGGGCGTGTATGATTTCTGGTGGTATGACGCCGACGCCGCAGCCGAGCTGCGCGACGTTGGGGCGCTGCGCTAACCAGGAGACGCACCTTGGGCGCCTATATCCTCAGACGACTGCTGCTGATCATTCCCACCTTGATCGGCATCATGATCGTCAACTTCACCCTCACGCAGTTCGTGCCTGGCGGGCCAATCGAGCAAATCATCGCACGCATGGAAGGCGGCGGGGATGTGTTCGAAGGGATCAGCGGGGCCGGGGCCGAAAATCTGGAGACCGAGAACACAGACTATGTCGGAGCGCGTGGCTTGCCGCCTGATTTCATTGCCGAACTGGAGAAAGAATTCGGCTTCGACAAGCCGCCGCTGCAGCGGTTCCTCACCATGATGTGGAACTACATGCGCTTCGATTTCGGCGAAAGCTATTTCCGTTCGATCGGTGTTCTGGAGCTGGTTTGGGAGAAAATGCCCGTCTCGATAACGCTAGGCCTCTGGTCGACGTTAATTGCCTATCTGGTGTCAATTCCGCTGGGGATCCGGAAGGCTATCCGGGACGGCTCATCCTTCGATACCTGGACGTCAGGCGCGATCATCGTGGCCTATGCGATCCCAGGATTTCTGTTCGCCATCTTATTGCTTGTGCTGTTCGCCGGGGGCTCATACGTGCAATGGTTCCCGCTGCGCGGCCTCACCTCGGACAATTGGGAAGAGCTCAGCCTGATCGGCAAAGTTCTCGACTATTTCCATCACATCGCACTTCCGGTTCTAGCCTCGACAATTGCGTCATTTGCGACCCTGACACTGCTCACCAAGAACAGCTTTTTGGACGAGATCAAAAAGCAATATGTGATCACTGCCAAAGCCAAGGGACTGTCCGAGCGTAAGGTTCTGTATGGTCACGTGTTCCGCAACGCCATGCTGATCGTGATCGCGGGCTTTCCGGGGCTGTTTATCGGCGCGTTTTTCGGCGGATCGCTGATCATCGAGACGATTTTCTCCCTCGATGGTCTGGGCCGGCTAGGGTTCGAGGCGGCTGTGGCCCGCGACTATCCGGTCGTATTTGGCACGCTTTACTTCTTCGGGCTGATCGGTCTAGTCGTGAATATTCTGTCGGATCTGATGTATGTCTTCGTCGATCCCCGGATTGATTTCGAAAGCCGTGAAACATGACGCTCTCACCGCTCAATCAACGGCGCTGGCGCAACTTTCGCCGCAACACCCGTGCGTTCTGGTCACTGGTCATCTTTTCGATCCTATTCGGGTTGTCTTTGATCGCCGAATTGATCGCCAATGACAAACCTTTGCTCGTCTCCTACCAAGGGGAGCTTCACACGCCATTTCTGAAATTCTACCCCGAAACCGCGTTTGGCGGCGATTTCCAGACCGAAGCCGTTTATGCCGATATCGAGGTCCAGTGCCTGATTATTGCAGCTGGCTTGGAAAGCTGCTTTGATGACCCCGAGGAGATCATCGCGCAGGCCGAAACCGGACTTGTCGACGGGGCGGATATTCAAACCGGCTGGATCCTTTGGCCGCTGATCCCTTACAGTTTCAACACAATCGTAGACAGGCCGGGCAGCGCGCCTGCCGCACCAGATGCGCAGAACTGGCTGGGCACGGACAACACGTCACGCGACGTTCTGGCCCGTGTGATTTACGGCTTTCGCTTGTCGATCATGTTCACCCTGATCGTCACGATCTGTTCTTCAATTATTGGCGTCATTGCAGGTGCGATTCAGGGCTTCTTCGGAGGACGAACCGACCTCGTGTTCCAAAGGATTCTCGAGGTCTGGGGGGCCACCCCGCAACTTTATATCATCATCATCATGTTTGCGATTTTGGGCAGGTCCTTCTGGCTGCTGGTCTTCCTGACCATTCTTTTTGGATGGCCCGCCCTCGTTGGCGTGGTACGCGCAGAGTTCCTCCGGGCGCGCAATTTTGAATATGTCCGGGCGGCGCGCGCGCTGGGCGTGTCAAACTGGACGATCATGTTCCGCCACATGCTTCCCAACGCCATGGTCGCCACCCTGACAATCCTGCCTTTCATCATCACCGGCACAATCGGCCTGCTGGCGTCGTTGGACTTCCTGGGGTTCGGGCTGCCGTCTTCGGCCCCATCCCTTGGAGAGCTGACATTGCAAGCCAAACAAAATCTGCAGGCACCGTGGCTCGCCTTCACTGCGTTTTTCACATTCGCCATAATGTTGTCCCTCCTGGTCTTCATCTTTGAGGGCGTGCGCGACGCAT
The DNA here is from genome assembly GCA_039193885.1 of Pseudomonadota bacterium. GTDB lineage: Bacteria > Pseudomonadota > Alphaproteobacteria > Rhodobacterales > Rhodobacteraceae > Litoreibacter. Next base: position 67,940 of record JBCCWL010000006.1, on the reverse strand, counting down.
TCGATCCCAGAAAGACCTTTGAATGAAGCTTCTCGACGTCAAAGATCTGCGGGTCGCCTTCCGGCAAGACGGGACGGAAACCGAGGCTGTGCGGGGCATCAGCTTTCACGTCAACAAGGGCGAGACTGTTGCCCTGGTCGGGGAAAGCGGCTCGGGAAAATCGGTCTCAGCACTCTCAACTGTGAAACTGTTGCCGGGCTCGGCTGCTGTTTCGGGGCAGATCAGCTATGGCGGTCGCGATTTGTCAGCCGCCACTGAGGCCGAGTTGATGCAAGTGCGCGGCAACGACATCAGCTTTATCTTCCAAGAGCCGATGACCTCGCTCAATCCGCTGCACACGCTTGAAAAGCAGATCACGGAAAGCCTGGCCTTGCATCAGGGGCTGGTGGGTGAAGCGGCGCGGGCCCGAATTATTGAGCTGCTTGAAAAGGTCGGCATTCGCGATCCTGAAACCCGGCTTGGTTCCTACCCGCATCAGCTATCTGGCGGGCAGCGCCAAAGGGTGATGATCGCAATGGCCTTGGCCAATGGGCCAGAGCTTTTGATCGCTGACGAACCAACGACCGCTCTGGATGTCACCATTCAAGCCCAGATCCTGGACCTATTGGCGCATCTCAAGGAGCAGGAGGATATGAGCCTTTTGTTCATTACCCATGACCTTGGTGTCGTGCGCAAGATCGCAGATCGAGTCTGCGTTATGCAAAATGGTGAAATCGTTGAAACTGGGCCTACAGCGGAAATATTTGACACGCCAAAACACCCTTATACGAAGATGCTTTTGGAGGCGGAAGCGACCGGAATTCCGGTCACTGTGCCCGAAGGGTCAACCGAGATTGTGCAGACCCAAGATCTACGGATCTGGTTCCCGATACAACGCGGACTGCTGAAGCGCACGGTCGGTCACATCAAGGCGGTAAACTCCGCGACACTTTCGGTGCGCGCAGGCGAGACGTTGGGTGTTGTGGGCGAAAGTGGCTCTGGAAAAACCACACTGGCCTTGGCCATTATGCGTCTCATCGGATCCGAAGGTCCGATCACGTTCCAAGGTCAACGGATCGACGGATTGTCTTCGCGGCAATTGCGACCATTGCGCGCCGATATGCAGATCGTGTTTCAGGATCCTTTTGGCTCGCTCAGTCCGCGCATGACGGTTGAGGAGATCATCTCGGAGGGTCTTGGTGTTCATGGGACTGATCCGGGTCAGAATCCGTCTGAGATGGTTGCCGAGATCATGAAGGAGGTCGGGCTCGACCCGTCGATGATGCATCGCTACCCGCATGAATTTTCCGGTGGTCAACGCCAACGGATTGCCATCGCGCGGGCCATGATCTTGAAGCCGAAACTGGTTGTTCTTGATGAGCCCACATCCGCGCTTGATATGACGGTTCAGGTGCAGATCGTCGAATTGCTTCGAAATCTTCAGCAAAAATACGGACTAGCCTATCTGTTTATCAGCCACGATCTGAAAGTCGTGCGCGCCATGTCCCACAAGATCTTCGTCATGAAACAGGGTGACGTGGTCGAGATGGGCGCGAGCGAAGACTTGTTCGAAAACCCAAAGACGGACTATACGAAAGCTCTGCTTGCCGCGGCGCTGGACTTGAAAACCGCCGAAGCCGTTTAAGAGGCCGGCCCGCGGGTCTCACACTCCATATTGCGTGCCACAAGACGGGCACAGGCCAACTCAGCGCTTGCCTGTGTCATACCGACAAAATTCGCCTCCCAGCCCTGGGGGCGATTGACCACCTTGCGCAAGGCCTGATCAAGCGTGCCGATCTCCTGCAATGCGGTCTGGAGCAATATGCGTTCGGCCCTGTCGCGGGTCGTGAATTTGCCCAGTGTTATTGACCAATGACGCCCGCCCGACGTTGATGCGCGGGTGATAATCCGGTTTTTCTGAGGGCGCGGTGTTGCAGCTGTTGGCGCTTGCGCAAGTTGCGTTTCCGGTGCGGCTTTGGATTGCGGGCGTGGCAGCGGGATCGGCATTGGATCGACGGGCGGAAGTTTCGCTGTCAACTTAAGCTCTGCTTTGGCCGTCTTGACCACGTCGTCGCGCGCTTCGCGAACGTTGCTTTCGGCGTCTTTCACAATGGCAAGCAACAGATCTTCTGCTGGGGCCGATGTCTCGGGTCGCATGCGTGGGCGCGGGCTGCGCCGCACCAATGTCATGTCTGCAACCTTGACAGTTTTCGGTTTTACCCTGGCATAGCGCGGTAGGCTGGGTTTTTGAACGGTTGCGCGTGAGGGCGCACGTTTGAAACCCATATCCAAAAGTTCCGCGACCCGGGCATTGCGCGTCGCCGAAGAGCGGCCACCAAAAACAGTTGCGATGATGCGTTCGTTGCGCCGTTCAGCAGAGGCTACAAGGTTGAACCCGGCGGCTCGCGTATAGCCTGTCTTGATCCCGTCTGCGCCACGGTAATTTGCCAGCAACCTGCGGTTTGTATTGGCCACTTCTTTGACGCCGGCATGCGTCGAGCGGCGCGAGAACAGATTGTAGTATTGCGGGTAGTCGTAAAACAGGTGCCGCCCCAATGTGGTCATGTCGCGCGCAGTGGACAGGTGTCCCGATTCCGTAAGCCCGTGGGCGTTCTTGAAGGTTGTGCGCGTCATCCCAAGCGCCTTGGCGGTCCGGTTCATCCGCCGCGAAAATGCGGCCTCTGACCCAGAAATCGCCTCGCCTATTGCGGTTGCGGCATCATTGGCCGATTTAACCGCGGCGGCCCGGATCAAATATTTGAACGCGATGCGCTGGCCTGACTTCAATCCGAGTTTTGAGGGTTGTTCGGCAGCAGCCTTGCGAGAGATCTTCACCTTTTGATCGAGTGAGATTTCCCCGAGCCGGACCGCCTCAAACGCAACATAGAGCGTCATCATCTTGGTCAGAGAGGCTGGATGAAGTCGGGTGTCAGCATTGCGCGAATGCAAGACTTCGCCCGTTCTCGCGTCGATGACCATGGCTGCATAGGGTGCCGCCAGTGCGGTTGATGCAAAAAATAAACTCAGAAATAGCCCTGCCCGCAGCAGCTCAAATAGTCGGTGATACACGACGCTTGCCCGTTCTCTGCCTCGGGAATGACGTTGCATTCCCATTTTGTTTTTATGCTGATGTTCAGCGTTTGACGAATACGTACCACAAAGCCGGTTTTCATAAAATACACTAAATCCAGCGAGATTCATTTAATCCAAGCCTAAGAAATCGATATTTAGCGTATGGGTCATGTGTATCTACTAAATATGCCTTGCCCCGAAGAGGCGGATTGGATCTTGCAGGTTTGTAACTCGATGGCGGCCTTCCGGGCCAAATCGGCTTCCTTCACTTTCAGATCTTCTAGCTTGCCTTGTTCTGCGCTCAGGTCAATGGCGACAGGTCGTTTTTTGGTCACCGGCGCGGTTCGATTGCAAAACGCAAAATCGGATGTCTCGAGCGCGGTCCCAAGACAAAAATCCGAGTAGACAACGCTGCTGGTCTCGGTTCGGATCGCATAACCTCGTGCCACCGTGGCCTCCGTCTCGGCAATCAACGCGCGTATTATGGACAGATCGCGGACAGCCTTTGCATGGCAATCTTGACCTGCATCAACGCAAGCCGCAGCAAATACGGGCAAAATAAAAAGCGCTGGTTTCATCACCGTCACTCTGTCTCACGTTGTTTCTGAACAAAGCGTTAAAATTGGCGCGAGTGGTGACAGGCGGTCAGAAACCTTGCTAGATATGTGTCAACCAAACAGGACAGAAACGTGACAGAACAGTTTGATAGCAAAAAGGCGCAAGCCTCAACTTGGTTCCGGTCTTTGCGAGATGACATCGTGCAAAGTTTCGAGACCTTGGAGGATACGCAAACAGAAGGTCCTTTCGCCGATCTGCCTGCTGGACGGTTTGAGGTCACCGAGACCAAACGCACATCTGAGGATGGCTCGGATGCCGGTGGTGGTCTGATGTCAGTCATGCGCAGCGGCCGCGTTTTTGAGAAAGTGGGCGTTAATGTCTCGGCCGTCTTCGGAACGCTGGGCGCGCGTGCGCAGAAGGCTATGGCCGCTCGAAATATTCCCGGGATTGCCGAAGACCCACGGTTTTGGGCGTCCGGCATCAGCCTTGTTGCGCATATGCAAAACCCCCAAACACCGGCGGTTCACATGAACACGCGTATGTTCTGGACGCCACAAGCCTGGTGGTTTGGTGGCGGCTCAGATCTCAACCCATGCATCGAACGCGACGAAGACACGCAGTTTTTTCACGACGTCCTGAAGGAGCATTGCGATCGCCACGACCCAGGCTATTACCCGAAATTCAAGGCCTGGGCGGATGAATACTTCTATGTACCCCATCGCGGACGGGCACGCGGTGTTGGAGGCATCTTTTATGATGATCTGAACACCGGCGACTGGGATGCGGATTTCGCGTTTACACAGGACGTGGGCCGCGCTTTTCTTCCAGCCTTCCTTGGGGTCACCGAGCGGCACAGAAATGCAGCTTGGAGCGATGCGGACAAGGAAGCGCAGCTGGTGCATCGCGGGCTCTATGCGGAGTATAACCTTGTCTATGATCGCGGCACGAAATTCGGTCTGGAAACCGGACATGACGCCAACGCCGTTTTGATGAGTTTGCCGCCTGTTGCGAAATGGACGTAGATTAGCTGCGCAGCGCGTCTATCAGAACATGAACGTTCTCGGGATCCGCATTCGGCGTGATCCCGTGCCCGAGGTTGAAAATATGCGGACCCCCGGCAAAGGCGTCGCGTATGCGCTTGGTTTCATCGATCAGGTCTTGCCCGCCCGAGACCATGTGGTGTGGGGCCAGGTTGCCTTGCACGCAACCATCAGACTGTACGTTTTGCGCAGCCCAACTCGCGTCGACCGAATTGTCGAGTGCCACACAATCCGCCCCGGTCGCATTTGCAAAGCCGATATAGCCCTCGCCTGCTTCCCGTGGGAAGGCAATCACCGGGACGCCGGGGTGGCGCGCTTTGATGGTTTGGATGATCTTTTTCGCTGGTTTGAGCGCATAGGCCTCAAAGTCCGGGCCCTTTAAGGATCCGGCCCAACTGTCGAAGAGTTTCACCACCTCTGCGCCGGCCTCGATCTGCGCGGATAGATAGTCGATCGTTGCATCCGTGATCAGGGTAAGTAACGCCTCGAAAGTTGCACGATCTTCAGTCTTCAGCTTATGGGCGGGGGCCTGATCGGGCGTCCCGCGTCCCGCGATCATGTAAGTGGCGACGGTCCAGGGTGCTCCGGCAAACCCGATCAATGTCGTCTCGGATGGCAGTTCACGCGACAGGATTTTCACCGTTTCGTAAACTGGTGAAAGATGCCCGTGTATGTCGGAGGCACCTTTGAGTTTGGACAAGTCTCCAGCGCCGGTCACCGTAGACAAGCGCGGGCCTTCGCCTTCGACAAACCACAAATCAGCGCCCAATGCCTGCGGGACCAGCAGGATATCGGCAAACAGAATTGCAGCGTCGAATCCATAGCGCCGGATGGGTTGCAAGGTCACCTCTGCGGCCAGCTCGGGGGTATAGCACAGCGATAGAAAGTCACCGGCCTGCGCGCGCGTCGCGCGGTATTCCGGCAAGTAGCGACCAGCTTGTCGCATCAGCCAAACCGGCGGAATATCAAGGGTTTCGCCCGCAAGAGCCCGCAGCAATGTCTTGGTTTCGGCCATGTTTCCTCCCTGTGTCTCCCCTTTGGTCATCGCAAAGCGTCTCATTGTCAAGACAGGAGGTTGTCAGGCTAGGTTTACGCCGGTAGACAGATTTTATGGCACTGAACATACCGACCCCGACCGCCCCCCTGAAGATCGGAACACGCGGTTCGCCGCTGGCGCTGGCCCAGGCGCATGAAACTCGCGATCGCCTGTCCAAGGCCTTCGATTTGCCGCAAGGGTCCATCGAAATCGTCGTAATCAAAGTGACCGGCGATGCGATCCAGGATCGCCCATTGAAAGAGATCGGCGGAAAGGGGTTGTTCACCCGCGAAATCGAAGAAGACCTGTTGGCCGGCAAGATCGATATTGCTGTCCACTCGATGAAGGACATGCCCGTGGAGCAACCGCAGGGCCTTGTGCTGGAGACGTATCTCCCGCGCGAGGATGTTCGGGATGCATTCGTGTCCTCCCATGCTGCAGGCCTGTCGGATCTGGAGCCCGGAGACCTGGTGGGGACATCCAGCCTACGCCGTCGCGCGCAGTTGCTCTACCGCCGCCCTGATCTGAATGTCGTTGAGTTTCGTGGCAACGTTCAGACCCGGCTGCGCAAGCTTGAGGACGGCGTCGCAAAATGCACTTTTCTGGCAATGGCGGGTCTGAACCGCCTCGGCATGAGTGATGTCGCTGCCGGGGCTATTGCGCCCGAGGATATGTTGCCTGCTGTCGCGCAAGGCGCGATTGGAATCGAGCGGCGCGCTGATGACAGTCGGATGGCCGAAATGCTTGAAGCGATCCATGACGCGGCGACCGGGCAACGGCTGGCCTGTGAACGCGCGTTTCTGGCGGCGCTAGATGGCTCTTGCGAAACGCCGATCGCGGGTCTTGCGACGCTTGACAATGGAACCATTCACATGCGGGGCGAAGTCCTGCGCCCCGACGGCTCCGAAGCACTGACCGAGCAGGCCAGTGGGGCCATCGTAGACGGGGCGCAGCTGGGACGAGAGATGGGGCTCAAGCTAAAGTCAAAAGCACCAGCGGATTTCTTCGACTGGATCAGCAGCTAGGCAGGCGGAAGTACCTTCCCTGGATTTAGCAGGTTCTTTGGATCAAGCGTTTGCTTGATCGCGCGCATAACCGAAAGCGCGACCGCATCTTTGCGCCGTTCCATCGATGGAAGCTTGGACAACCCTATCCCATGTTCGGCGGAGAAGGATCCGCCCAGGCGTATCGCCTCATCTTCAACCGCTTCCATCAGCGCTGATAGAAGCTCGGGTCGATCGCGCGTCGGATGCAGCGAATAGTGTACGTTTCCGTCACCAAGATGGCTGACAACCATCTCAATACAATCCGGATCAAGAACAGCCAGCCGCTCTTTCATAGCGTTCAGAAACGCCGACACCTTATCAACCGGCAAACACACATCATTGTTTTGCAATGGCCGTAACGTCAGGACTACCTCAGCCGCATCTTCCCGTCGCTTCCACATTTCGGTGCGTTGGGCATCGTTTTGTGCGACGACGGCGTCCAGGATTTCGTCACGCTCCATCATCCCGGCCAAAGTGTCCTGCAACAGCTCAACCACGGGAACAGAGCCGTCGGCAAGCGGTTGCGCATCTCTATCCGACGTCGCGCCAAGCTCGACGAGGATGTTGACGTCATAGAGGTCCTCGAACGGCTCCTTTGACCCTTCGATTATGTCTACGTGGCGTGCGACATAGGATCGGGGCATATGTTCAAAGGCTTCAACCATGCCGCCGGTCTTTGACTGCAAGGCGTTGAGCAGACCCAGGGCCTGATCCAGCTTCGGCACTGCAACCATCGCAGTGGCGTAGGCGCGTGGCATTGGAAAGAGCTTCATCACAGCACCGGTGATCAAGCCCAGCGTACCTTCGGCACCAATCATGATGTCCTTGAGATTGTAGCCGGAATTATCCTTATGCAATTCGCTCATCAGATCCATAATCTGACCATCTGGAAGAACAACCTCGAGGCCCAGGCAAAGCGCGCGTGTCGAGCCATATTTTAGTACATTGGACCCGCCAGCATTTGTCGAAAGAACACCGCCGATCATCGCCGAGCCACGCGCCCCGAAACTCAATGGAAACAACAGTCCCTCCGCATTGGCCGCTCCTCGCAATTGGTCCAGGATCACACCGGCATCTACGACCGCAAGTCTTGCGTCGGCACGGATTTCTCGAATGCGGTTGAGCCGCTCCATCGAAATCATGACCGCCCCTTTTGCGTAAGTGCCTCCCGTCAAGCCGGTATTGCCAGAGACCGGCACGATTGGGATTTCCTCGGCAGCGCACGCTTTGACAACGCTGCTGACCTCCTGGGTGGTGGACGGACGAATGACGGCAATCGGATCGGCCTCATAAAGCCCGGTCCAATCGGCACGATACTTGGCGCAGTCTTGTCCCTGCAGGACATGCGCGGCCCCGACGATATCAACCAGTGTCTTGAGAAACGCCATGAAGAACTCCCTTTGACCGGATTTGACCCAAGCCGTCCCGGAATTGCAAGAAGTGCGGGGCAGATTCCGGCTTGACCCCGCTGCTGGGCTTTACTATCTCCCGGCGCACGGCGCGGTAGCTCAGCTGGTTAGAGCGCTCGACTCATAATCGAGAGGTCGGGAGTTCAAGTCTCCCCCACGCCACCACACTTTCCCGCCACGCTGGTGAAAACCGCGATAGACCGTTGCAAATTGCGGCGCAGAGTGGCACTTCCATCTCCGAGTTTTGCGCGTCCCTCGAAAGAGTCGCGCCGGAACATAAGGGCCAGGAATGATGAGCACACCGAAGACTCTTTATGACAAAATATGGGACGCCCATGTGGTGCATGAAGCCGAGGACGGCACCTGCCTGCTTTATATCGACCGCCATCTTGTGCACGAAGTGACCAGCCCGCAAGCTTTCGAAGGCCTGCGTATGTCTGGTCGTAAAGTGCGGGCCCCCGAGCGTACCATCGCCGTTCCAGATCACAACGTGCCGACAACGTTAGACCGGGCCAAGGGCGGGATGAACGCAGAGAGCAAAATTCAGGTCGATGCGCTCGATCAGAACGCAAAGGAGTTCGGGATTCATTACTATCCGGTGTCCGACGTGCGTCAGGGTATTGTTCATATCGTCGGTCCCGAGCAAGGTTGGACCCTGCCCGGCATGACGGTTGTATGCGGCGACAGCCATACGGCAACCCATGGCGCGTTTGGCTCACTGGCCCATGGCATCGGGACCTCCGAGGTCGAACATGTTCTGGCCACGCAGACGCTTATTCAAAAGAAGGCCAAGAACATGAAGGTCGAGATCACTGGGAAGTTGCGCCCAGGGGTCACGGCGAAAGACATTACCTTGTCAATAATCGGCGCGACTGGGACCGCGGGCGGCACGGGGCATGTTATTGAATATTGTGGCGAAGCGATCCAGGACCTGTCGATGGAAGGCCGCATGACCGTTTGCAACATGGCGATCGAAGGGGGTGCACGTGCCGGCCTTGTCGCTCCGGATGAAAAGACGTTCGAGTACTGTAAGGGCCGTCCAAACGCTCCGAAAGGTGAAGATTGGGATGCGGCGCTGGCCTATTGGAAGACGCTGTTCTCGGACGAGGGCGCAGAATATGACAAGGTCATCACGCTGAAAGGCGAAGATATTGCGCCTGTCGTCACCTGGGGCACGTCGCCGGAAGATGTTTTGCCGATTACGGCAGCCGTCCCTGCGGCCGGAGATTTTCAAGGCGGCAAGATCGAAGCTGCGCAACGCTCGCTTGACTATATGGATCTGACTCCAGGCACGCCATTGTCGGACATTGAGATCGATACGGTCTTTATCGGATCATGTACCAATGGGCGGATTGAAGACCTGCGGGCAGCAGCGGCTTTGCTGAAAGGCAAGAAGATCAAGGACGGGTTGCGCGCCATGGTTGTGCCGGGCTCCGGACTGGTGCGCGCGCAGGCCGAGGAAGAAGGCCTCGCGGATATCTTCAAGCAAGCGGGCTTTGAGTGGCGTCTGGCCGGATGTTCGATGTGTCTGGCGATGAACCCCGATCAGTTGGCGCCAGGCGAGCGCTGCGCCGCCACGTCCAACCGTAATTTCGAGGGTCGGCAAGGCTATAAAGGACGAACCCATCTAATGAGCCCTGCCATGGCCGCTGCCGCGGCTATCACTGGTCGCCTGACCGATGTTCGCGAGATGATGTAGGGAGAGGATGAGATGGATAAGTTTGAAAAACTGACCGGAATCGCGGCGCCGATGCCACTGGTCAATATCGATACCGACATGATCATCCCGAAGAACTTCCTTAAAACGATCAAACGGTCGGGGTTGGGCGTGAACCTCTTCGACGAGATGCGCTATGATCGTGAAGGCAACGAAATCGCGGATTTCGTGCTCAACAAACCGCAATATCGTGATACCCAGATTCTGGTGGCGGGCGACAATTTCGGTTGTGGATCCTCTCGCGAGCACGCGCCTTGGGCGATCAAAGACTTCGGCATTCGCTGCGTCATCGCGCCAAGCTTTGCGGATATTTTCTACAACAACTGTTTTAAGAACGGAATTCTGCCGATCGCGCTGCCTCAAGAGCAAGTTGATGTGATGATGAAGGATGCTGAAAAGGGCTCAAACGCGCGCATGGAGATCGATCTGGAAGCGCAAACCATCACCACGTCAGATGGCGAAGTTTTCAGCTTCGAAGTGGATGCGTTCAAGAAGCACTGTCTATTGGAAGGCCTCGACGACATTGGCCTGACAATGGAGAATGTCGACTCGATCTCAACTTTTGAAGCAGATGTTTTGTCGGAACGCCCCTGGGTTTAACGCGCCGCCTCGATGCAGGCCTGTCTCGCCGGGCACCCGATAACATGGTCGTTGACCAAGCCCACAGCCTGCATGAACGCGTAAACGATCGTCGGACCACAGAACTTGAATCCGGCCTTTTTGAGGTCTTTGCTGATCTGGGTGCTCAACGGGGTGTGCGCTGGAACCTCGGCCATTGAGTTGAAACTGTTTACGATCGGCGTGCCGTCAACGTAGTTCCATAGGAATTTATCAAAACCTATCTCGTCTTCAATTTTGATCCACGCTTTGGCGTTCGAAATCGTAGCCTCGATCTTCCCGCGATGTCGTATGATGCCGGGGTTCTGCAATAACTCCAGAACCTCGGACTCTCCCCAATTTTCGATTAGACGAGGATCAAAATCGGCAAAAGCTGCGCGAAAATTATCGCGCTTCTTCAGGATCGTGATCCAGCTCAGACCTGCCTGAAAACCATCGAGGATCAGCTTCTCCCAAAGGGCGCGACTGTCATAATCTGGGCGTCCCCATTCGGTGTCATGATAGGCAATGTAAATTTCTTCTGTCCCGCACCAGCCGCATCGCCCTGTTCCGTCCTGATCCATCTGAGCGCTCCTGAATTTGAAGTGTCAGGTTACGCAGCCGCAACCTCCTGTGCAAACGACCTTTTGTAGATGCTGTCAGCGCGACGCCAGGAACAAAACTGGAAAATTAACTCGCCCTTAAATCGCAAAGGCTTACGGTCGTCAGGTTGGTGTCGAGAGGAGTGTCGCTGTGCATATCGAACATGATAAAGTTCTGGATGGCCCATTGGCGACCGCCTTGTCGATGCGCGACCGTAATATGGTTCTATTGGTCCGAAACGCCCTGAAAACGCGGAATGTTGTTCTCGTATTTCAGCCGGTGGTCCAGGCAAGAAATGCGAACCTTCCAGCATTTTATGAAGGGTTGATTCGTGTTGTGGATGACACGGGCCGGGTCATTCCAGCGAAGGAATTTATTCACTACGTCGAAACCTTGGAAGAAGGACGGTTGCTGGACACAATCGCGCTCGAACTTGGATTAAGCACTTTGGCGGCGAACTCGGCCATGCGTCTATCAATAAACATGTCGGCGCGGTCAATCGGCTACCCGGCTTGGGAACGGGCGCTTGCAAATGCGAAAGCGGCCGACCCGACAATCTTGGAACGGCTGATCCTGGAGATCACCGAATCCTCCGCCATGGATATGCCGGATGTCGTTGTCGAGTTTATGGCGAATGGTCAGCATGAAGGTATCACGTTCGGCCTAGATGATTTCGGGGCAGGCTACACAGCCTTTCGGTATTTCAGAGACTTCAGCTTCGATATGGTCAAGATCGACAAGAGCTTCATCAGAAATATCCATTCGGATGCCGACAATCAGGTCCTTACCGAGGCTTTGGTCCTGATCGCGCGGCAGTTTGACATGTTCACAGTCGCCGAAGGCGTCGAACGTGTGAAAGATGCGGAATACCTCATCGACTCCGGGATCGATTGCCTGCAGGGCTTTCTATTTGGTGCGCCGCGTATCACCGTCAGGCAACCTGAAGCCATAGATGAGCATCGCAAACGCGCATAGCTCAACAGTCCTTTTCCGGACAAAACATCCACCTTTCAAGAACGATAGGCGCTACCGACTGTCCGCACGCAGTGGATGGCTGAGCGTCATCACAATAATTGCGCCACGTAGCGTTGTGAAACTCCCCGCTGGTTGATAGAGAGACCGCAAGCCGGGGGGTGATGTCCAAACCTCACAATCATTTTGCGAAATTCTTGTACTCGAGAGAGGAAAAATCATGACCAATGTAGTTATCGCGTCTGCGGCTCGTACCGCAGTAGGCAGTTTCCTGGGTTCATTTGCGAACACGCCGGCCCATGATCTTGGTGCAACGGTTCTTGAAGCCGTCATCGACCGGGCCGGGATCGACAAATTAGAAGTCTCAGAGACAATCATGGGTCAAGTGCTATCGGCAGGACAGGGGCAAAACCCGGCACGCCAAGCGCATATCAACGCAGGCTTCCCAATTGAAAGCGCAGCCTGGGGGATCAACCAGGTATGTGGGTCTGGATTGCGCGCCGTAGCGCTCGGGGCCCAGCATATCCAATTGGGCGACGCGGCAATCGTTGCCGCAGGTGGTCAGGAGAACATGTCCATGAGCCCCCATGTCGCCAATCTTCGCCAAGGTCAGAAGATGGGCGATATGAAATATATCGACAGCATGATCCGCGACGGTCTGTGGGATGCGTTTAATGGATACCACATGGGTCAAACTGCTGAAAATGTTGCAGAAAAATGGCAGATCAGCCGCGATGCCCAAGATGAGTTCGCGGTTGGCTCGCAAAACAAAGCCGAAGCCGCTCAAAAGGCCGGCAAATTTGCCGACGAGATCACGCCATTCATTGTGAAAACCCGCAAAGGCGATGTCACAGTCGACGCCGACGAATATATCCGGCACGGCGCAACTATGGAGGCGATGCAGAAGCTTCGCCCCGCATTCACAAAAGATGGCTCGGTTACTGCCGCAAATGCGTCCGGGTTGAACGATGGAGCTGCAGCGACCCTTTTGATGAGCGCCGATGATGCTGAGGCACGTGGGATCGAACAGCTTGCCAGAATTGCCTCCTATGCCACCGCTGGCCTGGACCCATCGATCATGGGAGTGGGTCCCATCTATGCGTCCCGTAAGGCCTTGGAAAAGGCCGGATGGAGCGTTGATGATCTCGACCTCGTCGAGGCGAATGAGGCCTTCGCCGCACAAGCCTGTGCCGTCAACAAGGACATGGGCTGGGACCCTGCGATCGTGAATGTCAACGGCGGCGCGATTGCCATCGGCCACCCGATCGGCGCGTCTGGTTGCCGTGTCCTAAATACTTTGCTGTACGAGATGCAGCGAAGGGATGCGAAAAAGGGCCTCGCGACACTGTGTATCGGCGGTGGAATGGGCGTGGCAATGTGCCTTGAGCGCCCGTAACAGCCCGCAAAACTAACGCATTTGAAGACCTGAAAGGACAGATTCATGGCACGTGTAGCTCTAGTGACCGGCGGTTCTCGCGGAATCGGCGCAGCCATTTCAAAGGCATTGCAAGCGGAAGGACATAGCGTCGCCGCAACATATGCCGGGAACGATGAAAAGGCCGCGGCGTTTACTTCGGAAACGGGCATCAAGACGTATAAATGGGACGTGGCCGACTACGACGCCTGCTCCGCAGGCATCGCTCAAATCGAGAGCGATATCGGGCCCGTAGATATTCTGGTCAACAACGCTGGCATAACCCGGGACGCACCCTTTCATAGGATGACACCGCAACAATGGTCAGAAGTGATGAACACGAACCTCAGTGGCGTGTTCAATATGACCCACCCAGTCTGGCCCGGTATGCGGGATCGGAAGTTTGGCCGCGTCATTACGATCAGTTCGATCAACGGGCAGAAGGGTCAGTTTGCACAAGCCAACTACGCCGCGGCAAAGGCTGGTGATATCGGCTTCACCAAGGCGCTTGCCCAAGAGGGCGCGCGCGCAGGGATCACGGTCAATGTGGTCGCGCCGGGATATATCAATACCGAAATGATGAGCACAATTCCCGAAAAGGTTATGAACGAAGTAATCCTGCCTCAGATCCCTGTCGGACGTTTGGGTGAAGCAGAAGAGATTGCCCGCTGTGTTGCGTTCTTGGCCTCCGACGATGCGGGCTTCATTACGGGCTCCACAATTTCGGCGAATGGCGGTCAGTATCTGATTTAATATCGAAATCTATGTGAAAATGGCCGCCGCGAATTTTGGGCGGCCATTTTTTATTTGCGTCGGTTGATCCGGAATATTGGGATCGAGCGAAGAATTGATCTTAAAGCTTCTCCACGCTCTTGATGGGCGCGGGCGAAGGCCTGGTCGATTTGACTGTCGTCATGCGTTTCAAACATCGGTTCACTTTCTGATTTGTAAATCTGATCTGAAATGAATATGCCTACTTCAATCAAAGCTTACAAACGAGACATTTTGGTGATTCAGTTAAGAAATACTTGTCTGATATGAGCGAGAGACTGCCTCCGCTTACTGCGCTGCGTGCCTTTGAAGCAGCGTCCAGATGGATGAGTTTCGCCAAAGCCGCGGAAGAGCTGAACGTCACCCCGGCGGCACTCAGCTTTCAAATCAAATCGCTGGAGGATCACTTAGGCGCACCGGTCTTTCGACGTCTAAATAGGGCGGTCGAGTTGACCGAACTGGGCGCGCTTCTCAAACCAGGTATGGAAGACGGCTTTGCCGCGTTGAACGCAGCCTGGCGCGGTGCGCTGCGCAGCTTGGACGAAACCCATTTGACTATCACAGCCGGGCCGGGCTTTACGGCGAAATGGCTGGCTCCGCGCATGTTCAACTTCGCTTCAGCGCATCCAGATATCGAGCTGCGCTTTAGCGCGACGCTACGACTGATGGATTTCGCGCGTGATGACGTCGATCTCGCGATCAGATTTGGCCAGGGCCATGATGACGAGCTCTACTCGAAAACCATCATCGAGGAATGGGTCACACCGATCATGGCGCCCGATCTTGCGCTGCGGGTTAAAACACTCGACGACCTTCGAAACCTACCGTTGCTCACGCAAGACGACACCAGTTTTCTGACGCCGCCCATTAATTGGCGAAGTTTCTTTGAGACAGCTGGTCTAGCGCCGCCGCGTGCTGGTGGGACCAGGTTTAGCCAAGCTGATCACGCAATCGACGCAGCGGTCGCCGGAGCCGGCGCAATTTTGGGACGTATCTCGATGTCAGAAGGGCACCTACGCGATGGGAGTCTCGTCAGTCCATTGCCCGAGGCAATGTACATGAATGCGACTTACCGCATGGTATGTCCGCCCGGTGCCCAAGCGCGTGCGCATGTTGCGCGGTTCATTCACTGGGTCGAAGACCAAACCGCCAGCCTGGAGGCCTTGAAAGATGGCAAGGTGTTCCTTAACGCGTGCCCATCATGACACGGAACACAGCAACCTTTGTCGGGTTCGGAGCCGTTTTGCTTTGGGCATTGCTGGCTTTGCTGACCGTCGGCTCTTCCCCGGTTCCGCCCTTCCAGTTGAGCGCAATTTGCTTTGCCATCGGTGGTGGCTTTGGATGCCTGTTGGCGATGCGACGACACAAGATAAAAGCGCTAATCTGGCAGACACCCTGGCAGGCATGGATGCTCGGTGTGCTGGGACTGTTCGGCTACCACGCGCTGTATTTTTTCGCATTGCGCCTCGCCCCCCCAGCGGAGGCCGGGCTAATCGCGTATTTATGGCCGCTTTTGATCGTCTTGTTCTCAGGAATGTTGCCGGGGGAGCGCCTTGGGATCGGTCATGTCGTTGGGGCGATCATGGCATTTTCGGGAGCCGCGCTGATTATCGGGCAAGGGATCAGCGCATTCGATCCCAAAAGCGCAACGGGTTATGGGCTTGCGATCTTGTGCGCGCTCACATGGTCGAGCTACTCGGTGCTATCACGTAGATTTAAGGCGCTTCCAACTGACACGGTCGCTTTGTTTTGCGTCGTTGCGGCCGTGTTGTCGCTATGCGCGCATCTGGCCACCGAAGAGACGGTTCGAATTTCGACGCCTTTGCAATGGCTAAGCGTGGCAGCCCTCGGGGCCGGCCCTGTGGGACTTGCATTCTTCCTATGGGATGTCGGCGTGAAGCATGGCGACATTCAGCTTCTTGGCGTTGCGTCTTATGCCGCCCCACTTCTTTCCACTTTCTTGCTCGTTGGCACCGGATTTGCACCTGCGAGCCCGTTGCTTTGGGTCGCGGCCGTGTTGATCACGGCCGGTGCCGGCGTTGCCGCCTATTCTAGTTCGCGAGCCGCGTGATTTCCTCCTTCAGACGCAGCTTCTTTTTCTTCAGCTCGACAATTGAAAGGTCATCAGTCGCCAGATTGCGCTGGGCATCTTCAACTTGCTCGGACAAGGCAGCATGTTTCTTTTTCAATTCCGACAGATGCGAACTGATTGACATAGGCTTTCCTCCTGATTTTTACCTGAATGCGTCCAGTGCAGCACAGAAATGCCGCCCTGTCACCAAATTCGAGCACACTGGATCTTAAGATTTCCTTAAAATTCCAGTGCCGCACCGCGGCGCAAAATGGCCGATGCTTCGGGGGAAAAATCGTCCCCGTCGGACATATGTGATGGGGAATTATGCAATATCAGCGGATTACAAAGGACCAGTGGAGCCTTAGAAGTTTTGCGCGCTTGCACAATTACCCGGTTCGCCACGCGTCCTGGTCTTGGTGTGAGCGGTTTGATTTTAATCTCTCCTGCGCGCGAATTGAGCGCGCTCAGTATCTCGGTAAGCGCTTCTATGCGGTGAATCACACTGACCGTCCCCTTTGGTTTGGTGCGGCGCAAGGCTTGATCGAGCCAAAGAGAAAGCGGCGCAGTCTCCCGCAGTGAAGCCTCTCGCCCGGCATCATCGGAAGACGTACCAGGTCCGAAGAATGGCGGGTTAAGGATGACGTGATCGAATGTCTTGGCAGTCAGTGCAGGAGGGGCCTGTGTGACGTTGCCCAGCATCACATCAAACGCGTAGCCGGTATCTACCCCGTTACGCCGTGCGAGCTCGGCGTAGCCAGGTTGCAGCTCCAGTCCTGTGATCTGTGCCCGCGTCCGCGCCGCGACGCAAAGTGCGGCTGTCCCGACCCCGCATCCCAGATCGAGTACTTGCTGGCCGGCCCCGGCGGGACAAGCGGCTGCTAGAAAAACAGGGTCTGTGGCCGCACGGTACCCTGTTTTGGGCTGCCAAATGGACAGTGTGCCACCTAGAAACGCATCATGGCTCAGCTCATCTTCTGAAAACATCAAACGGCCTACGTGCTGATGGGGATATCATTGTCACGCATAACGGCACGAGCCAAAAACATATCTCGTTCAGAGACCATCAGACGCCGCGGCAAAATGCCAACGGATCCTTCCAGAACGCTCATATGGACGTCCATTTCAAACACGCTTATACCTTCGCCTTGCAGGAGGGCAGAGGCAAAGGCAATTACCGTAGGGTCGTTGCTTCGCAGTAGTTCTTTCATGTAGCTGAGATAAGGGCAGTTCGCCCGAATTGTCGAGAGATGAGGCAAACGCGTTGAATAGCCACATGACCGCATCGGTAAAACCCCATGACCGGTTGCAAACCGCTTTGCAGGCCGATCTCGATGCTGTGTCAGCGCTGATTTCGGAACGCATGGCCTCGGAACATGCGCCGCGCATCCCTGAGGTCACGGCGCATCTGGTTGAAGCTGGCGGAAAGCGGGTTCGCCCGATGCTTACGCTGGCTGCGGCGCGGATTTGTGGCTACACCGGCCCCTATCACGTGCATCTGGCAACAACGGTCGAATTCATCCACACGGCCACGCTGCTCCATGACGATGTTGTTGACGAAAGCCTGCAACGCCGGGGACGGCCCGCAGCCAATCTGCTCTGGGATAACAAGTCCAGCGTGCTCGTCGGCGATTACCTGTTCGCGCGCTCGTTTCAATTGATGACGGAGACCGGCCGCTTAGACGTCTTAAGAGTCCTCTCGGACGCGGCTGCGACAATTGCGGAAGGCGAGGTGCTGCAACTGTCTACCGCGCAGAATCTTCACACGACGCAAGAGGTCTATTTGCAGGTCGTGCGCGGAAAGACTGCGGCCTTGTTTTCTGCAGCCACTCAGGTGGGTGGTATGATCGCCGACGCCGATGCGCAATTGGTGTCTGCCCTCTACACTTATGGCGATGCCTTGGGTATCAGTTTCCAGATCGCCGATGACGTGCTCGACTATGGGGGAGCGGGAGAGCAGATCGGCAAGAACATCGGTGACGATTTCCGCGAACGTAAAGTCACACTGCCAGTGATAAAGGCCTTCGCACTTTCCGATGCGTCGGATCGGTCCTTCTGGTCGCGGACCATCGAAAAGGGGGACCAATCCACAGGTGATTTGCAGCAAGCGTTGGAAATTCTTGCCAAATATGAAGCGCTGGAAATTGCACGGCGAGAGGCTTTGGAGTGGGCCGAAACAGCCAAGACGGCGTTGGATCCGCTGCCCGAAGATCCTTTGAAGGATATGCTGTGCGACTTAGCGGACTATGTCGTGGCGCGGCTGACCTGACCTTTCGGTAGAATATCGTTCAATTCGCAGCTGAGTTTGCCTGTTCGGCACCACCATTCGGGATGCTCCCGGGTCATGCGCGCACAGGCCTCCTCTGCGTCCTGTGCCCGGGCAAACAGGCCAAAACAGGTTGCCCCGGATCCTGACATCCGCGCCAGGTCACAGGAGTCCAGGTTCTCGAGCGCGTCCAGAACCTGTCCGATCTGGGGCACAAGCCCAATAGCCGGGGACTGCAGATCGTTCCGCTGCGCATCCAAGAAATTGACCAGTGTTCCATAGGTGTCGAAACCGGGCAAAATTTCAGGCATCGGCGCATTTGATTTCGTCCGAAGGGCCGAAAAAACTGCGGGCGTCGGGGTCGCGACCTTTGGGTTCACCAACAGCAAATGGCCATTGCCCGGGAATGTCGTGATCTGGCTGAGCGCCTCGCCAATACCCTGCATGCGCAGCGGCAAGCTGAACAAGCAGGCCGGCACGTCAGCGCCAAGCGCCAGCACCTGTGACGAAAATGGCTCGCCCGGCGCGACTGCGTCGCCTGACATCACAGCGGCTGCCCGCAACATAGCACCCGCATTGGACGAACCGCCGCCGATCCCACCGGCGACAGGAAGCTGCTTATGCAGAGAAATCTGGAGAGCAGTCCTCGGGAGTGCCAGCTGGGCCGCTTGCAAGATCAGGTTGGATTGATCGGTTGGAACCAGATCGCCCGCTCCATAAACAGTGAGTTCGGTCTTCGCTGCGTAATCGATCACCAGGCGATCGCCGATCTCGGGAAAACAGACCAGGGAGTCGAGCAGATGGTATCCATCCTCCCGCTGCCCTGTGACATGTAGTGTCAGATTGACCTTTGCCGGGGAAAAGATCTCAAGCATCTGAGATCAGTCTTTAGCCGTTTCCGTGCTGCCGGGTGCGGCTTCCTCTTCAAGGACCTTGTCCAGGCCGACTTCGAGCTTTCTGCGAATACGAATGGCTTCATCCTCTTCGGGGTCGAAAGAGAGCGCGCGTTTCCATTGGAACTCGGCCTCGCGGGCGCGGCCAACCTTGTAATACACGTCGCCAAGGTGATCATTGACGATCGGATCCACTGGCAGAAGGGAAACCGCCTTCTCCATGGGTTCGACGGCTTCCTCATAGCGACCGAGGCGATAGAGGATCCACCCAAGACTATCTGTGATGTAACCGCTTTCCGGCCGCCGTGCGACGGCTGTCTCAATCATGCCAAGCGCCTCATCCAACTTGATGCGCTGCTCGACCAGCGAGTAGCCAAGATAGTTCAACACGTCCGGCTGGTCTGGCGAAAGATCAAGCGCTTTGCGGAAATCGGTTTCCATCAGTTCCATATTACCGAGCCGCTCGTGTACGATCCCGCGTGCGTAGAAAATGGGCCAGGTGGATACCTCGTCCGGCTCGCGCATCTCCAGAGAGCGCGAATAGGCGGCAATTGCCTCATCATCGCGCCGCATCCGGCTCAACATATCGCCGAAGGATGCGTGCACCATCGCGATCTCGCCATGGCTGCGCGACAAGGTGCTTAAAACTTCGACCGCGGCCTCTTTTTGCTCATTTGCATACAATGCGTCTGCCCGCCCCATCTCCGCCAAAAAGAAAGACGGGTGGTCACTTGGAACCGACGCATAGGACTTACTGGCCAAATCGAATTGATCGAGATCTTCGAGAAGTTCGGCGATCAACAAGCGCGACGGCACGTGGCTCTCCGAAAGATGTTCTGCCATTCGAGCATAGATCAATACGGTCTCGGTTACGGCACGACCGTTCACGATGATGGCCATATTGTAGAGAACTTCCGCCGCGCCATCCTGAGCCGTCGAGATAAAATCGAACTGCGGGTCGCCACCAGCTGAGATCTCCTCTGCCAGGCTTGAAAGCTCCGCGCTGAAGCGTTGGCTGAGTGCCGCGTTGATCAAGGCAAGCGCGTCATCTGTGCGCTCCAGTTGAATCAGCACTTGCGCATGGGCCTCCAGACCTCTTGGGCTCATCGTCAGAACGCCATAGCGCGTGCCCGACAAAATGTCGTCAGCAGCCTCAAAATCCCCGACCAATGCCAAGGCTAGTGCCTCGTGATAGCGGGCAAAACTGGCGAAATCCTCAACGGCCGCAACGCTCTCAAACGCCTCCAAGGCACCCGACATCTGACCCTGACCAAATTTGGCCCAGCCTTTTAGCAGGCCGTTGAGTAGATGCGAGAGATCATCGCCTGACGTTGCCAAATCAGCGACCCGCTCAAAAGAGCCCGCGGCCATTGTATCCGCGTTGAGAACCAAATCCGTGACCTGGTTGCCTCGACCATCCTGTTCGAGCCTGCGAGAGATCGTGGCCGCAGTATCGATATCGCCATGTCCGATAAATGCAATGATCGACGCCTCCTGCAGTTCCAGGTTTTGCGGACCGCTGGCGATGGCGCGGGTATAGTAGCGTGTTGCCTGATCATAATCCGACAGCATCGCCGCTTGCCGAGCTGCGAGATATGGGCCCGCATCCTGAGCGGGTGCTATGCCCGTGGCGACCAAGCCAAGGGCCATTCCGGCCGCCAAAATTGTCGATGTATTTCTGATCAAAGCCATCTGGGTGCACTCTCCGCTGGACGTTGTGAGACCCTAGGGCGCGCGGGCAGTCGTGTCCATGCGCAGTTGTGTCTTCCCAGGCCCGCTCGCGGCAATGTGCACCGCTGTTCTTCTACATATTCGGATAGTTCGGGCCATCCCCGCCTTGCGGTGTCGTCCATGTGATGTTCTGGCTTGGATCCTTGATGTCGCAGGTCTTGCAATGCACGCAGTTCTGAAAGTTAATCTGAAACTTCGTCTCGGTGCCTTCGCCAACAAATTCGTAGACACCGGCCGGGCAATAGCGGGCTGACGGGCCACCATATTTAGGCAAGTTGACCCCAACCGGGATTGCACTGTCGGCTAGTTTGAGATGCGCAGGCTGACTTTCCTCATGGTTCGTCATCGCAAAGGACACATTGGTCAGGCGGTCAAAGCTCAGGACACCATCCGGCTTTGGATAGGGGATTTCTGTATGCTTTGAGGCCTCACCAGTGGCTTCGGCATCAGATTTTCCATGTTTCAGCGTTCCAAGCATCGAAAAGCCGAGCGTATTGGTCCACATGTCCATGCCGCCCAGACCAAGGGAGGCCATCAACCCATAGCTGGACCAGAGCGGTTTGACATTTCGGACCTTTTTGAGGTCCTTGCCAATTGCGCCGGTCCGTACCTCGTCATCATAGGCGTCCAGCGTATCGCCCTGGCGTCCGCTACGGATGGCCTGATAGGCAGCCTCGGCCGCAGCTTTACCCGAAAGCATGGCATTGTGGTTTCCCTTGATACGCGGGACATTGACCATGCCAGCACTGCAACCCAACAGCGCACCGCCGGGAAAAGCGGTCTTGGGCAGTGCCTGCCAGCCACCTTCGGTGATTGCGCGCGCGCCATACGCAACCCTTTTGCCGCCTTTGAGAAGTTCGGCCACCATCGGATGATGCTTGAAGCGTTGAAATTCCATATAGGGAAACAGATGTGGGTTCTGATAGTTCAGGTGTACAACAAAACCGACATAGACCTGATTGTTGTCCAAATGGTAGATGAATGACCCGCCACCGGCGTTCTTGCCGAGCGGCCAACCCATCGTGTGTGTGACGGTACCTTCACTGTGTTTTTCAGGGTCGATCTCCCAGATTTCCTTCATGCCAAGGCCGTATTTCTGCGGGGCGGCGTCAGCATCCAGTCCGTACTTTTCTATCACCTTTTTGGACAGGGATCCGCGAACGCCTTCGGACAGGAATACATATTTTCCATGCAACTCCATACCTGGCTCATAAGCATCGGACGGAGTGCCATCCGCGCTTAGCCCGAACTCACCGGCCACGACACCCTTGAGCTCATGATTCTCGCCATACACGAGGTCCGAACAGGCCATGCCCGGGAAAATCTCAACGCCCATAGTTTCCGCCTGCTCGGCCATCCAGCGGCACACATTTCCCATCGAGACAATGTAGTTGCCGTGGTTGTTCATCAGTGGTGGCATCATTGCGTTCGGCAACCGAAGCTGACCGGCTTCGCCCAACATGTAGAAGTTGTCCTTTTTCACCGGGACAGTGATCGGGGCACCCATCTCGCGCCAGTCGGGCAACAGGGCATCCAAACCACATGGGTCAAGCACCGCTCCGGACAAAATATGTGCGCCGACTTCGGAGCCTTTTTCAAGCACGACAACGTCCAGATCCGCATCAAGTTGCTTCAACCGGATCGCGGCCGACAGCCCGGCCGGGCCTGCGCCTACGATTACGACATCGTATTCCATGCTTTCACGTTCGATCTCTGACATTATGGATACTCCCCGCGAATAAAGATTCTTCGTCATTATCCTTCAATCAGGACCTTGTAAAACAGGCAAATGCGACGTTGCGTCGAAGCAACGCGGGCGGCAAGACCAAGCTCAGGGTTTTACACCTGTGTGTTTTGCAATAAGTGGTCACACACTTGCCATCCAAAAGGTCAACCAAGATGTCCGTACTTCGCTTGATATATCTCGCGCTCGCCATTTGGGGCGCGATTCATCCGATGAGTTGGTTCATCGCGTGGTTCAATGAGAACGGCTATGACCTGGGCGCAATGATTGACGCGTGGCACGTTAATGCAGCGACGTCTGGGTTGGTCTGGGACCTCACGATCGCGGCGATCGCGCTGACAGTGTGGATCATCGCCGAAGTATATGCCCGCAAGAACTGGCTTGCGCTCGTGGCGATCCCGGCCACGTTTTGCATTGGTGTCAGCTGCGGCTTGCCACTTTACCTGTTCCTGCGCACAAGGCCGGTTTCCTGATGGACCATTTTTTGTATCGAAATGGAACGCTTCATGCCGAAGGCGTCCCGCTCGCTGAAATTGCGGCGGCTGTTGGGACCCCGTTCTATGTCTATTCGGCCGCGACCTTGATCCGACATTTCAAGCTGTTTGACGACGCTTTGGAGGGGCTCGATCACCTCGTTTGCTATGCGATGAAAGCCAACTCAAACCAAGCGGTCTTGAAGCTTCTGGGCGATCAGGGGGCTGGCATGGATGTTGTCTCGGGCGGGGAATACCGCCGGGCACGTGCAGCCGGCATCCCTGGCGACCGGATTGTGTTTTCTGGCGTTGGCAAAACCCGCGAAGAAATGGATCTGGCAATCTCCGGCGGCATCCGGCAGTTCAACATCGAATCTGAGCCCGAGATGGAGCGGTTGAGCGCCGCCGCCACCGCCCTCGCAAAAGAGGTTCCGATCACGGTCCGCGTCAATCCCGATGTTGACGCGAAGACCCACGAGAAGATCGCGACAGGAAAATCCGAAAACAAGTTTGGCATCCCGATCAGCCGGGCCCGCGATGTTTATGCGCAGGCCGCCGCACTACCGGGTCTGAAAGTGATCGGAATTGACGTGCATATCGGCAGCCAGTTGACGGATCTTGAGCCATTTGGCGTGGCATTTGAGAAAGTCGCTGAACTGACCGAGCAGCTGCGTGCGGATGGTCACGACATCACCCGCCTCGACCTTGGGGGCGGCTTGGGTATTCCCTATGCCCGCTCCAATGTTGCGCCACCCTTGCCAGCGGATTTCGGCGCTTTGGTCAAGGAAAAGGTCGGCCATCTTGGCTGCGAGATCGAGATTGAGCCGGGTCGCCTTATTGCGGGCAATGCCGGGCTTCTGGTTTCAGAGGTCATTTACGTGAAATCTGGCGAAGATCGGGATTTCTTGATCATTGACGCGGCCATGAACGATCTGATCCGCCCGGCGATGTACGCCGCGCACCACGATATTATTCCGGTTGTTGAACCAGACGCCGGAGGCGAGCCCGCGACCTATGACATTGTCGGTCCGGTCTGTGAAAGCGGCGACACATTCGCAAAGCAACGTGTGATGGCCGAGGTGGGTGAGGGGGCATTGGTGGCATTTCGGTCCGCAGGCGCTTACGGGGCTGTTATGGCGTCAGAGTACAATTCACGTCCGCTGATCCCCGAAGTTCTGGTTCAGGGCGATCAATTCGCCGTCATTCGTGATCGTCCAAGCTTTGACGAAATGATAAATCGAGATACCATTCCGTCATGGCTTTAGCGCTATTTCGTGCGGGCCGCAGGAGATTTTGATGAATCCGACGCCTGAAACCGATGGTTTGGCATCCTTAAAGCGACCGGTTCAGCTGACATGGCTTGGCCTTTTGGCAGAGCGCCTGTGCCAGGCGTTCTGGCCGCTTTGGTCGGTTTTCTTGATTATTTGGGCTTTGTTGGCCTTCGGGGTTCCGTTTCAAGTGCCAGCTTGGGGCCTTTTTGGCGTTTTGAGCGTCGCAATTGCCGCGACAGTAGGATCAGCCTTCTACGGCGTTCGCCGCATGGTCTGGCCAAGCCGAATGGATGCGCTGATCCGGCTCGATTCGTCGATGCCTGGGCGTCCGATTTCGGGCGCGTTGGACACGATGGCACTTGGCACCGAGGACACGGCCTCGCAGGCCGTTTGGCGCGCGCATGTGGCCCGGATGGAGCGCAAGTTGCAAAACGCCAAGCCTGTGCCCGGGGATCTCCAGATCTCCAAACGGGATCCCTACGCGCTGCGCTTTGTCGCGCTTCTTGCCTTCGTTATGGCTTTTTCGTTCGGTTCCATTTGGCGTGGAGACTTGCCTGTCAGTACTGCAATCGCTGGTGATCCGGCGCTTGCAACAGGCCCGAGCTGGGAAATCTGGATCGAACCGCCAGTTTATACCGGCAAACCCAGCCTTTATCTCAACGATATCGAACAGGCACGGCTCGATGTGCCCTTGGGCAGCGATGTGATCGTGCGCCTGTATGGGGACATCTCGAAAATCGGTATCAACGAGACTGTGTCTGCGGCACCCGTCGCTGAGCCAGGTCAGTCAGCCTATGAGTTCAGCATTGAGCAAAACGGACGGATTGAAGTTGTCGGAGATGCGCCCAAAGCTTGGGACATCGCCGTAACGGGAGACCAGCGCCCCGAAGTGACCTCCACCGAGGAAATAGAGCGTAAAGTGAGTGGGGAACTGGCCCTGACCTATATGGCGCGCGACGACTACAGCGTTGAGCGCGGCGAGGTGACAATCTCACTGGACCTGCCAAGCGTCGACCGCCGTTATGGCTTGGCCATCGATCCGGAAGACCGCGCAACGCTGACCTTGGACTTACCGATGCCGTTTGCCGGCGATCGGGCTGAATTTACCGAGACTCTGATCGAAAACCTGGCCGAACATCCTTGGGCGGGGTTGCCCGTCCATTTTGAATTGACCGTGGAAGACAGCGCTGATCAGCGAAGCGACGAACTGGTGGTTTCAGATATTTTACCGGGTCGGCGGTTTTTCCAACCCATTGCGAAAGCAGTGGTTGAACAGCGCCGCGATCTGCTCTGGTCGATGGAAAACACAAATCGTGTCGCAACCATGTTGCGCACTATCACCTATGACCCAGAGGATTTCTTTCCCAATGAACAGGCATACCTGACATTGAGGCGTGCGATCACCGTGCTCGATCTGATGTCTGACTATGACTACCTGGGCGCAGAGAAGCGTGATGAAGTTGCGGAGATGCTGTGGAATGCAGCGATGCTTCTGGAGGTCGGGCGCCTGAAGGATGCGTTAGAGCGGCTGCAACGGGCGCAAGATCGCCTGTCAGAGGCTATGAAGGATGGGGCGACGGACGAAGAAATTGCCGAGCTGATGCAAGAGCTGTCCGAAGCGATGCGTGAATACATGAACCAGCTGGCGCAGGAAGCAGATCCTCAGGACATGCAAAATGCGCAGAACCAGAACGGTCAGCAGATCACCGGTGACCAGCTTCAGGAGATGCTCGACCGTATTCAAGAGCTGATGGAGCAGGGTCGGATGGACGAGGCCGAGGAGCTGCTGTCGCAACTGATGGAGATGATGCAGAATATGCAGGTTGCCCAGGGCCAGCAGGGTCAGGGCGAGCCCCAACCCGGTCAGCAAGCGATGGAGGGGTTGCAGGAGACTTTGAGAGATCAGCAAGGCCTCAGCGACGAGGCCTTTCGGGATCTGCAAGAGCAGTTTAACCCCGGGGCACAAGCTGGTGAGAACGAGAACAATCAAGGGCGCAACGGCGGTCAGGGACGCGGAGAAACGCACGAGGGTCGAAATGGCGAGGGTCCATCGCAAAACAGCGAGCCGGGACAGGAAGGTGGCGGTCAGGGAGAGCAATCTCTGGCGGATCGCCAGCAGCAATTACAACGTGAGTTAAACCGTCAGGCGCAGAACCTGCCTGGTGGCGGCACGCCAGAAGGCGACGCGGCCCGCGAGGCGCTTGATCGCGCCGGCGAGGCAATGGAGCGTGCTGAGGACGCATTGCGCGACGATCGCACGGCCGACGCTCTGGGCGCGCAATCTGAAGCGATGGAAGCTTTGCGCGAGGGGATGCGCAACCTCGGCGAGGCCATGGCGCAGCAGCAACAGCAAAACGGCCAACAAGGGGCCAATGAGGGGCAGGCCTCTGAGCAAATGCGTGATCCTTTGGGGCGCGATGTAGGCAATGGTGGCCAGATCGGGTCCGAAAGCAACATGGTGCAGGACGAAGATTCGCGCCGCAGATCCCGTGAGCTGATGGACGAAATTCGCCGCAGATCCGGTGAGCAAAATCGACCGCAGCTGGAAAAAGACTATCTCAGACGGCTGCTTGACCGGTTCTAAAGCCTATTCGCCTGCGGTCAGGTTTGTGATCTGATCAGACAGCCCTTGGACCATGCCGTCCACCCAAAGGCGCAAACTGTTCACCACTTCGATGTAGCTTGTCATCGCACCTGACAATGCGGGCACTGCCTCGGCGATTTGAGGCGCAAACGCATAGAGCGCGAACAAAATTGCGGCGAGCAGAATGATCGTTGCAAAGCCGAAGCGGAAGCCGCTACGCCCAGAGGTCAGGCCTTCGTCCTCTTCAAATTCGGGCGCATCATCGCCAGAGGCGTCGAGTGTCGAGTTGATTTCGTCAATATCGGGAAACACGCTGCGTTTCTCGTCATCGTCGCTGCGTGACGGTGCCGCTGCGGCCAACACATCCTCAGCGGCGGTGTCATCTTCAGCACTGGTCAACGTCTCGGACACCATGCTGGACAGGTTACTCATCGTCGCATCGGGATCACGGTCGTCCTGCGGGCTCAACCCCAGGTCGGTTTGAGTTTCCAACGCAGCTTGTTCGGCCGCGCGGGTTTGTGTTTCCCGCTCAACCTCTTCGTGAATGATGTCCAGCGCATCGGGGTCAAGGGAGGGGCGTTCCATCTGCTGTGGTGTGTCTGCGGCGTCTTCCGATGCGCTTGGCTCTGAAAGATCGTCGAACATTTCCCCAGAGCTGTCATCCGAGCTGTCTTCGGCCTCTGCCGAGCCGGGTTCAAACCAGGTGTGGTCGCAATTCGAGCATTGCACATCCCGCCCCTCGGCCGGGATCAAATCGGGTTCGACTTCATAAACGGCGTCGCAATTAGGGCAAGTCAGTCGCATCGTAATTCCACTTCACCCATAAACGAGCAAGTTTTCGCAATTGAGTTCAAAGCTTATAGCGCTGCGCAAGTTAATCCAAGCTTTGTTGTTTCTATTGTGTTGTAACTGCCTCCTGGCGTGGCATAACGGTGTCAAATGACAAGGGGGCGTAACCTTTGCTGGAGCTTGAAAATGTCGCCTACAGCTACGGCGGCGACGACCTTCTGACGGATGTCAACCTGCGGCTTGCGCCCGGTTCGTTTCACTTTTTGACCGGTCCCTCGGGTGCCGGAAAATCGACGATCCTGAAGCTTTGCTATATGGAATTGCAACCCAGCCGGGGCAGCATACGGGTTTTTGATCACGATATTCACGCGCTCACGCGCGACGAAATCGCATTGTCTCGTCGCAGGATTGGTGTTGTGCACCAGGATTGCCAGTTTCTGGATCACCTCACGGTGGAGGAAAATATAGTTTTGCCGCTGGTCGTTGCGCGCCGCAGCGTTGAGGCCCAGTCAGGCAACCTCGAAGACCTTCTGAACTGGGTCGGGCTGAACCATGTGCGCCAATCGCGACCGCCACAACTTTCAGGCGGAGAGCGCCAGCGCATGGCCTTGGCGCGCGCGGTGATTATGGCCCCGGATTTGATTCTTGCAGATGAACCCACCGGCAATGTTGACTGGGAAATGTCCGAGCGGCTGCTGACACTGCTCATTGAGCTCAACAAGATGGGCAAATCCGTCATTCTGGCCACGCATGATCTGAATTTGATCCGTAATGCGAAGTCTCGCGTCTCTGCCCGTGTTTTGCGGATTGCCAACAAGGAATTGCAATTTGCCGGGGCGGAGCTGTCTTGATGGCGAAACTCCTAGAGATTTTTAACCGGGTCAGAGCGCTGCTATCGGTCGATACGCAAGCTGACCGTTTGGTTCCGCCCACCGGCTTTACCGTTTTACTGACAAGCTTCACGTCCGGTGCAATGGCCTTTCTTGCTGTCTTCACAATTGCGCTTTCCCTGGCCACTGGACGGGTGGCTGACCGATGGGCCTCCGAGTTGAGCCAAAGCTCAACCATTCGAATTTCGGCCCCGGCTGAGGAACTGGACCTCCAGACCGAGGCCGTTTTATCGGTGCTGAAAACGAGCTCGGGCGTCGCATCCGCCCGCGTGCTGGGGGAGGAAGAACAGCGATTGCTTCTCGAACCCTGGTTCGGACCCGAATTGCCGCTCGACAGCTTGCCGATTCCCAGATTGATCGAAGTTGTCGAAAATCAGGATGGGTTTGACCCGGAGGGTTTGAGATTGCGGTTGTCGGCAGAAGCGCCGGGTGCCTTCCTTGACGACCATACCCGGTGGCGCAAGCCTTTGGTCAGTGCAGCCAATAGTCTTCGATTGCTGGGCTGGACGGCCTTGGTTTTGATTGGGATGTCGATGGCCGCGATGATTACGCTGGCGGCGCGTGCGGCCCTTGCGGCCAATTCCCAGGTTATTCAGGTGACCCGCCTCGTCGGCGCACGTGACACATATATTGCCTCAGCCTTTGTCCGGCGATTTACCATCCGGGCGCTGCGCGGGTCTTTCTTAGGTGTGATGGTGGCGTTGGTTGTCGTATCGCTGCTGCCAGAGCCGGCGGAAGGCGACACGTTTCTAACGGGGCTCAGTTTTCGCGGATGGACGTGGCTTTATCCGCTCTTGATCCCGATTTTCTGTGCGGTGGTTGCGTTTCTCGCGACCCGCAGATCGGCCATGGCCCGTTTGAACGAGGTGACCTGACCAATGCGTTACTCACTCCAGTGGATCAGATCTCTGATCTTCAACATCAATATGTACCTGGCAATGCCCGTTTTGGGCGTCATATTTTTCCCTTATGCGCTGGCCAGTCGGGAAGGTGCGGTGACAGCGTGCAAGACCTATTGTCGGTGGGTCCGCTGGACGGCGAGCTGGATGATCGGATTAAAGACAGAAATCCGCGGCGAGATCCCCACGGGCGAGGTGCTTATTGCCGCAAAACACCAGTCGTTTTTTGATGTCATTGTGCTTTACGGGACAATCCCGCGCGCGAAGTTCATCATGAAGTCCCTGTTGATTTATGCCCCGGTCATAGGCCTTTACGCCCTTCGGATCGGATGCATTCCGGTGAACCGAGGCAAGCGAGGTGCCGCGATCGAGAAGATGTTGAGGGATGTGGAAAGCGGGGCGGCTGATCCTGGGCAGCTGGTGATCTATCCGCAAGGCACGCGCGTCGCTCCGGGTGCGTTCAAGCCCTATAAGATAGGGACATTCGTACTCTATGAACAACTCAAACAAGCCTGTGTGCCTGTGGCGTTGAATGTAGGAGTATTCTGGCCAAGACGCGGCGTATATCGCAGTCCTGGCACCGTCGTGATGGAGTTTCTGGATCCGATTGAACCTGGCCTGGAAAAGAAAGAGTTCCTCGAGCAACTGGAGTCGATGATCGAAACGCGGTCAAATGCGCTCATGGCCGATGCGGGCTATGCTGCGAAGGAGGTATGACGTTGGATTTCATCGAAACAGAAACGGCGCTTGAGGCGCTTTATGGGACGCCGGTCGAAGCATCCACTGTAAAGGTCGCACACCAAATGACGCCGCTCTATCGGCAATGGATCGAAGCCTCGCGCTTTTGCGTGCTGACGACTGTTGGCCCTGACGGAACCGACGCATCGCCCCGCGGCGATACAGACCCGGTGGTGCGCGAACTGGATCCCCAGACGCTTGCGATGCCCGATTGGCGCGGCAACGATCGGCTGGATTCGCTCCGTAATATTGTTTTGGATGGCCGCGTCTCTCTGATGTTCATGATCTCAGGGTCCAACACCGTCATCCGCCTCAATGGGACCGCGAAACTGACACAGGATGAGGCGCTTAGATCCGATTTCGCGCGCGACGGCCGGCTGCCTCGAACCGTGGTCGTAATTTCAATCGGTGAGATTTACTTCCAATGCGCACGCGCCCTTCTGAGGTCGGAACTCTGGACGGCTGGGGATCAGAGCGAGGGGCTTCCAACTGCGGGCGACATCTTGCGGGAGATGACCCAAAATACGTTTGATGGCGCGACATACGATGCCAATTGGCCCGCGCGCGCGCAGAAAACAATGTGGTGAACTGCTGGATCTAAGCGGCGAGACCTTTCGACCCCAGATCCAGATATTTTTGCCGCCGGTCCTTGATAAGCTCTGCCGGTGACAATCCGTCCAACTGGCCCAACATAGTCTGGATTGCTGCGTTCACATTCTTGATTGCGACCTCACGGTTGCGCTGTGAGCCGCCCAGAGGTTCTTCGATGATCAGGTCACAGACCCCGAGCTTTGACAGATCTTGCGCGGTCAGACGCAGCGCCTCGGCAGCCTCGCGCATCTTCTCGGCATCTTTCCACAGGATCGAGGCACAGCCTTCCGGGCTGATGACGGAATAGATCGAATGTTCGAGCATCGCGACCTTGTTGGCGGTGGCAAAAGCAACGGCCCCGCCTGAGCCGCCCTCACCGATGATCACCGAGACCAACGGGACGCCAATCTCGAGACATTTCTGGGTGGATCTTGCGATGGCCTCCGATTGGCCACGCTCTTCGGCCCCTTTGCCGGGATAAGCACCGGGCGTATCAACCAGCGACAAAACCGGTAGGCCGAACCGGTGCGCGAGATCCATCAAACGGATCGCCTTACGGTAGCCTTCCGGCCGTGCCATTCCGAAATTTCGTTCGATCCGGGTCTTGGTATCATTGCCCTTTTCATGCCCGATCACCACAATTGGTCGGCCGTCGATCCGGCCAAGGCCACCCATCACCGAATGGTCATCGGCAAAATTCCGATCCCCGGCCAGAGGGGTGTAATCGGTAATCAACGTTTCAATATAGTCTTTGCAATGCGGACGGTCCGGGTGGCGTGCCACCTGACATTTCCGCCAAGGCGTCAGGCTTTTATAGAGGTCGACAAGAAGTTTCTCAGCTTTGACGTCGAGCGCCTTAGCTTCCTGTTCCACATCCATTTCTTCGTTATTTCGCGCTAGGGCGCGCAGCTCTTCAGCTTTGCCTTCGATCTCCGCCAATGGCTTCTCGAAGTCGAGGTAGTGTGTCACTGTCAGCTCCCGTCTCGCTCGCTCCATATATGGCGACCGATGCCGCGGGATGCAACATCTGCTAGGCGTTGATCAATTCGTATTGCGACACGATCACCTCGGCCTGCTTGATCGACGCAATATCGACCAGCCGCCCCTTATAGACCGTCGCACCCTCGCCGTTGCGCTTGGCGTCTGCCATGGCCGCAAGAATCTCGCGCGCCTCTGAGACCTGAGCCTCCGACGGGGTGAAAACCTCATTGGCCAGTGCGATCTGCTTGGGATGAATAGCCCATTTGCCAACCATGCCAAGCACAGCCGACCGACGCGCTTGAGCGCGGTACCCGTCATCGTCTGAAAAGTCCCCAAACGGGCCGTCGACTGGCAGGACACCATGGGTGCGCGCTGCCGCAACAATCGCCGCTTGCGCCCAGTGCCAGGGGTCAGACCAGTGTTTTTGTCCATCCTGCAGCATGTAGTAGTTCTCTTGCGTGCCGCCGATACCAGTGGTTTGCATGCCCATTGAGGCCGCGAAATCAGCGGCCCCCAGACTGATCGCCTGCAGCCGCGGTGAAGCTCCGGCGATCTCATTGATGTTGGCAATGCCCGCGGCACTCTCGACGATGATCTCGAAGCTGATCGGCTTTTTGCGCCCCGTTGCGGCCTCAGCCGCCGTGACCAACGCATCGACTGCATAAATATCTGCGGCGCACCCGACTTTGGGGATCATGATCTGATCGAGCCGTTCCGAAGATTGCTCGAGAAGATCGACAACGTCGCGATACCAAAATGGCGTGTCGAGCCCGTTTATGCGCACCGATAAGTACTTCGAGTTCCAGTCGATATCGCCAACGGCCTCAATGATGTTTTTGCGCGCTTGTGCTTTGTCATCAGGCGCGACGCTGTCTTCAAGATCAAGGTTGATCACATCCGCGGCCGAGCTTGCCATCTTCTCGAACAGAGCTGTACGAGACCCGGGTCCGAACAATTGGCATCGATTTGGACGCGCCGGCGGCGTCGGTTGCAGACGAAAGCTCATTGTTGTGTGCTCCCAAGCAAGGAAATTACGTTTCTGTTGCCTGGCTTGTTAGGATATTGCGCAGGTACTGGCAAGCGCTGCGCTGCGGCATTGTGAAATTTCGTCGCTTTCTAGCTCTCGCTTACTGCAGATCGCGAAAGGCGGTCTGCAAGCGCTCCACGGCGTCTTCTATTCGCGCCTTCGGCATTCCAAGATTGAAACGCAGGAAGTTTTCGCCGCCTGTCCCGAAGGTGTCGCCGTGATTGGCAGCAATTTTGGCGACGCCTTCGACGCGCCCGGTAAAATCCTCGCGCGACATTCCTGTACCTGAAAAATCGACCCAGGCCAGAAATGTGCCGTCTAGCTTGATTGACCTGAGTCCGGGGATCTCGGCAATGCCTTCATCAAAGACTTGGCGATTTTGATCAAGATAGGACACCAGCTCATCCGTCCATGCGGCACCTTCAGCTGAGTAACAGGCCGTCGTCATGACGATACCCATCGGGTTTTCTTTAATATCCAAACCTGTGCGCAGCCGACGGTAGCGATCCCGAAGATCTGCGTTTTCGATGATAATCTGGCCACAGCGCAGCCCTGCCGTGTTGAACGTCTTGGAAGGGGCCGTCGTCGTGATCAAAAACTCCTCAACGCCCGGCAAAGTCGCAATGGGGATGTGGGTGTGGCCTGAGTATACGAGGTCATGGTGAATTTCATCGCTGACCAGAATGAGATCGTGCCGTTTGGCAAACGCAACGACAGCCTGAAGTTCCGCCTTGCTCCAGACCCGACCACCGGGATTATGTGGCGAGCAAAAGATCATCATCGTCTCTTCGCCGGTCATTTGGGTTTTGTAGCGATCGAAATCCAGCTCATACCGCCCGTCCACAAGCTTCAATGGCATTTCTGCGACGCGTCGTTCAGCCGCTTTAATCTTGCGCGCGAACTCGTGATACACTGGTGTGAAGATGACAACCCGATCACCCGGCTTTGAATAGGCATTGATCGCCATCCCGATGCCATTGCCGAGCCCATATGTCGTGGTGATCCAGTCAGGCTCAATGCTCCAGCCATGCCGGTGTTCCATCCACCAGGCAATCGAGGCGAAATAGTCATCTTCGACCTGACGATAGCCAAACACACCATGCTCTACATAGGCCGCCAACGCATCACGAACGCATTGAGGGGGGCGAAAATCGGTATCCGCGACCCACATGGCAAGACCGTCATCCGGCGAGACGCCATACGCTTGCTCCATCGCATCCCATTTGCTGCAATAGCTGCCACGGCGGTCGATCAGGGTGTCAAAATCCATCAGGTGGTCCTTTCGTCAAGCCGCCAAGATGCGATCTTTCTGCCCAAGTTCAAGCGAAAAAGCTGGTGCTTGCGATGCACGTGCAATGTGATTATTTCAACATCAATGAAACTGCCGATCCTCATACACCCAGACCCGCGCCTGAAAAAGGTCGCAGCGCCGGTATCAGATGCCTCAGATCGCCTCCGCAAACTCGCAGATGATATGCTGGAGACGATGTACGATGCGCCCGGGATTGGCTTGGCCGCCCCGCAGATTGGCGTACTTGAGCGGTTGATCGTCGTGGATTGTATCAAAGAAGAAGGTGAGGCCCCGCGCCCTATCGTCATGTTCAATCCGGAAGTCTTAGCGTCGTCCGACACATCGAATACCTACGAGGAAGGATGCTTGTCCATCCCCGAACAGTTTGCCGACGTAACCCGGCCTGCAGATGTGACCGTTCGCTGGATGGACGAAAACGGAGACGCGCAGCAAGAGGATTTCGGCGGATTATGGGCGACCTGCATCCAACATGAGATCGACCACCTGAATGGCAAATTGTTCATCGATCATCTCAAACCGCTCAGGCGTCAACTGATCACCCGGAAAATGGTGAAGCTAAAACGCGAGATGGCACGCACTTGATCCGCGAGATCCTCTCCTATCCCGACCCGATTTTGCGCGAGCTGTCCCAACCGCTTTTGAGCGTTGGGCCTGACACAGCAGAGCTGGCGCGAGATATGCTTGAAACAATGTATGCGGCCGCTGGGCGTGGGCTGGCGGCCCCGCAAATCGGCGTCTTGCAGCGTGTTTTTGTCATGGACGAGACCTGGAAGACCGCTGCAGCGGACCCGCAGGTCTTCATCAATCCGGAAATATTGGATCGCGCCCGCACAGTGCAAACCAACTCCGAGGCTTGCCTTTCCATTCCCGATCGTGAAGTTGAAGTGGCCCGTCCCGATTGGATCACGCTTCTTTGGCTGACCCCCGATGGCGCGTTGAAACGCGGCAAGTTTAACGGCATAGCCGCTGCGATTGTCTGTCACGAGATCGATCATCTGGACGGCCGCCTGATCCTCGATCTGGAGACCACGTTTTGACCCATAAATTTATTCCCTGGCCGGATAAACGGCTCCGGCTAACGGCTCAGCCAGTCGCGGAGATCACCGATGATATCCGGGCGATCTGGGACAGCATGATCGCTTTGATGGACGCAATGCCAGGGGTCGGGCTTGCCGCGCCGCAACTGGGGCTTTCGCAACGTTTGATCGTGGTGGATGCCTCGGAGACGCGTGGCAAAGCCATCCGGATGGCCAACCCCGAAATCCTTCATGCGAGTGAGTTTTTGCGCGAACATGAAGAAGGAAGCCCAAATCTGGATGGGCTGTCTGCGAAAGTTTCCAGGCCTCGGGCCGTGACGGTGCGGTTTCTTAACTCAGAAGGCATCTACGACCGTCGGGATTTTGTCGATCTTTGGGCGACCTCGGTGCAGCATCAGATCGATCACTTGGACGGAAAGATGTATTTCGATCATCTAAGCCGGACCAAGCGGGATATGCTGTTGAAAAAATACGCAAAAATGGCGCGATGAGGCTGGTTTTCATGGGTTCGCCGGACTTCTCGGTTCCGGTCTTGCAAGCCTTGGTGGACGCTGGGCATGAGATCCTTTGTGTCTACACGCAGCCGCCGCGACCAGCAGGGCGCGGGAAAAAAGACCGCCCGACGGCGGTCCATGCCCATGCCGCGGCGCTCAACCTGCCGGTTCGGCATCCCGAAACGTTTAAGTCTACTGCCGAGCAAGACGCATTCGCGCAGTTGCGGGCAGATCTTGCCGTTGTCGTTGCGTATGGTCTGATCCTGCCACAAGCCGTTCTGGATGCCCCGACCAAGGGCTGTCTGAACATCCACGCCTCGCTGTTGCCTCGCTGGCGGGGGGCAGCGCCCATTCACCGGGCGATCATGGCGGGCGACGCGGAAACTGGCGTCTGCATCATGCAAATGGAGGCCGGGTTGGACACAGGTCCGGTTCTCATGCGCCGCAGTATTAGCATCGGCCCGGAAGAAACAACGGGCAGCTTACATGACCGCTTGTCTGCTTTGGGCGCGCAGACGATGGTCTCATGCTTGCAAGAGCTTGAAACGTTGAACGCTACGCCACAGGCTGAAGTTGGCGTGAGCTACGCGCACAAGATCGACAAAGCCGAAGCGCGGATCAATTGGGGCGAAGCTGCGGTTGATGTAGACCGAAAAATCCGTGGTTTGTCGCCGGCGCCGGGTGCCTGGTGCGAAATTGCGGGCGAGCGCGTGAAACTTCTGGCCTCACGCGTAGTCACCGGGACAGCGAGCCCGGGCACTGTTCTTGAGGGATTCCAGGTTGCCTGCGGGCAGGGTGCGGTCGAAATAAAAACCCTGCAAAAGGCTGGCAAACGTGCGGTGTCTGCTGAAGATTTTCTGCGGGGCACACAACTGCCCACGCTTCTGGACTGACCCTACGCCTGCGGCTTGAACGGGGCCATTCCGGCGCGGGCCAATGCGTCTGCGGCCTCATTTTCGGGATGTCCCGCATGCCCTTTGACCCACTGCCACGTGACGGTGTGACGGGTCTGCGCTGCGTCCAGCCTTTTCCAAAGGTCTTCGTTCTTGACCGGTTTCTTTGCGGAGGTCTTCCAGCCGCGCTGTTTCCACCCATGGATCCACTCTGTGATCCCACCTTTGACATAAGCGCTGTCGGTGATCACCGTCACGGCGCTGGCGCGCTCTAGCGCTTCAAGCGCCTCGATCGCTGCCTGGAGTTCCATTCTATTATTGGTCGTCTCCGCAGCCCCACCTTGTAATTCACGCGACTTCAGGATCGTCTCGCCGTCCCGCGCCTGCAACAGAACCCCCCAACCGCCCGGGCCAGGGTTCCCCGAGCACGCCCCGTCGGTGAAGGCGTAAATCTCAGGCACGTGTCTTGGCTCTCAAAATGATAAATGGCTCCGAGGGCCCGGCCATGCCTTCGGCTTCGCCATGATCCTCAAAATGGGTCACGAAGCCTGCAGTGGCCAACAACGTCTTCAGCTCTTGCGCCTGATAATATGTGTAAAACCTGCCAAGCCGATCCCTGTGTGATCCGGACCCCAGCTTCATTCCAAGATGAAGTACCCCCCCGGCGCGAATGGCAGTGGCTAGAGCGTTCAGATGGCTAGGCATGTCTTCCCGCGCAGCATGCAGCAAGGAAAAGTTTGCCCAGATCCCGTCATATGCGTCCGTCTCCTGAATATCTTCGAAGCGACCGTATCGTGCCGGGACGTACTTTTGTGCAAGGCGAACCATCTCGTGAGATGCATCGACCGCGTCAACACTATGACCCGCTGCCTGTATCATGGCAGCGCTGTTGCCTGGCCCGCACCCAAGGTCCAAAACGTGGCTATTCGGGGGTAGCTCGTCGATAAAGCCCTGCAGGTGAGCGTCCGGCTGGGTACGCGCAAATACGCGTGTATATTCTTCGACCCGCGCGTCATAAACCTCGATCGTTTGTTTGTCGCTCATGACCAAATTCCGATCAAAAGACAGGCGATGACAACGGCACTCAGCCCCGCGCGCAACGGGATCCACCACTTTGGAGTCAATCCCCAGCGGGCGAATTGGAGGTCGCAGACGAACACGAAGATGAAGCCTGTGATCAGAGCGGACAGAGCTTGTCCGCTGTCGCCGGTCACCGCGAAAAAGACCCAAAGCGCTGGAAGAACGCTCAGCAGATAAGCCAAATACCGGCTCGACTTTGTTGCAAACCCCCAAAGGACCCCGGACATGAACACCAATATGATCGACCCGTAGGACACCAAAACCTCGGCGGCACCGAAACGCGGGCCCAAGATCGATACCGCGCTGTCGGAGACGGACGGCACAAGCTGTCCCAGAGCTGCGGCCAGAAATGGCAAGAGACCCGCGAGGCCCAAGTAGAGGGCGGGCTTGGGAGGACGCATCACGCGGTCTCGCGCAGAACGCGTGGTACCTTGAATTCGACGTTCTCGACGGCCGTTTCGATGATCTCTACCTGGGTATCAAACCGAGATTTGAAGGCATCCACAACTTCATTGATCAGCACTTCGGGCGCCGATGCCCCGGCGGTTATTCCGATGGAGGTGATCCCTTCCAGCGCCCGCCAGTCAATGTCTGCGGCGCGTTGAACCAGCTGGCTGTAGGTGCAGCCTGCTTTCGCTCCGACCTCGACCAAGCGCTGCGAATTCGAAGAATTGGGCGCGCCGATCACGAGCATCGCATCTGTCTTTTGCGCCATGACTTTGACAGCCTCTTGGCGGTTCGTCGTCGCGTAGCAGATATCTTCCTTATGTGGCCCGACAATGTTCGGGAACCTGCTTTGGAGCGCCTCGACAATGTCGGATGTGTCGTCGACCGAAAGTGTCGTTTGTGTGATAAACGCAAGCTTGTCTGGATCGCGTGGCGTGATCGTCGCAACATCGGCGGCGGTCTCCACCAAAAGGACTTCGCCCTCGGGAAGCTGACCCATCGTGCCGACTGTCTCCGGGTGACCATCATGCCCGATCATCACCATCTGCAAGCCATTTCTGTTATGCCTGTCAGCTTCGATATGCACCTTCGAGACGAGCGGGCAGGTGGCATCGACATAGATCATTTCGCGCTGTGTTGCCTCGGCCGGAACGGATTTTGGTACACCATGGGCGGAAAAGATGACCGGGCGGTCGTCGGGGCATTCCTCAAGCTCTTCGACAAAGATTGCACCCTGTGCCCGCAGCGCGTCGACTACAAATTTGTTGTGGACGATTTCATGGCGTACATAGACAGGAGCTCCCCATTTTTCCAAAGCCATTTCAACAATTTTGATCGCGCGGTCCACGCCCGCGCAAAACCCGCGCGGTGCTGCAAGATAAAGGATCAATGAGGATTTGTTCATCTTTGCACTCCTGGATGCCAACTAGCTAAATGCTTGATTGGTTCAGGTCCAGTGGAACAGCGCAATTTTCGATCCGGCACCACAGATTTGGATGCCGGAATTCGATATTTCGGGCTAGTCGACTTGCTCTTCAACTGCGTCTTGGGAGACATCTACATCGCGTGGCGGGCGCCCAATTACATCGCGCAGCTCATCGAGTTCAATGAAATTATCCGCCTGCCGGCGCAGCTCGTCAGAAATCATCGGAGGGTTCGAGCGAATTGTGGAGACGACCGATACCCGAACGCCTTTGCGCTGAACAGCTTCGATCAAAGGACGGAAATCACCGTCTCCCGAGAACAGCACGATATGATCCACATGCGGTGCAAGTTCCATCGCATCCACTGTCAGTTCGATATCCATGTTGCCTTTGACTTTACGGCGTCCATCCCGATCCAGATACTCTTTGGCCGGCTTCGTGACCATGGTGAACCCGTTGTAGTGCAGCCAATCGACCAGCGGCCGAATTGGTGAATAGTCATCGTTTTCCAGCAGAGCCGTGTAGTAAAACGCGCGCAGCATCTTTCCGCGGCGCATGAATTCATGTCTGAGAAGTTTGTAGTCTATATCAAACCCCAAAGACTTGGTGGCCGCGTACAAATTCGAGCCGTCAATAAACAGCGCCAGCCGTTCGTCTTTGTAGAACATCAAAAATCCTTCCGATTCGGGCTCAGGTCTGATTTAGCAACCGTGAGTGGTAAGCCTGATATTTCCCCTGCGGTTCTAAATAAGGAAAACAACCCGTGTCGCAAGATACCCAAAGGTATAGTTCACGCCAAATTGCCCTTGTTTCCTTAGGAAGTAACGCAACGTCATTCAACTGTTACAATTCGCGATCCATTCAAAAATCAATTTCGTTAATTTCGAGTATTCTACCGGGAATCCTTGCGAAAAGCGATCTTTATGTGACACCGGCTTTTCCAGCTGGCAGCGGACCTGACTTCATAAATGCGGCGATTTCGATCGAAACCGAACTTGGCGCGCACGACGTATTGAAGATCCTTCATGGGGTCGAACGTCAGTTTGGGCGTGAACGGAAAACACGCTGGGCGCAACGGACCCTCGATCTGGATCTATTGGCTTTGGGCGATCAAATCCTGCCCGATCGTGACGGGTTTGCCTATTGGCATGATCTGCCGCTTGAGGCGCAAATGCAATTGGAGCCTGAAGAGCTTATCTTGCCCCATCCTCGCTTGCATGAGCGCTGTTTCGTGCTCGTACCGCTTGCAGATGTGGCCCCGGAATGGAAGCATCCGGTCCTCGGCAAAACCGTACAACAGATGTTGGACGCGCTCCCGGAGGCCGAAAAGTCCGAAATTGAGCGATTTTCCTGAGTTTTGACCCGCTTTCTTGTTGTCATTCGCCAATCTAAGGCCTACATCCTTCGTCTGACCATTCCTGCAGATGATTGGAGTCCCTTATGGCCCGTGTGACGGTAGAAGACTGCGTCGACAAGGTTCCCAACCGGTTTGAGCTGGTTATGCTCGCGTCCCACCGCGCCCGTGAAATCTCGGCGGGTGGACAGATCACTGTCGATCGCGACAATGACAAGAACCCGGTCGTCTCTTTGCGCGAAATTGCAGAAGAGACCCAAACAGCCGACTCCCTGCGTGAGCGGATGATCGAAAGCAATCAAACTCAAATCGAAGTGGACGAGCCCGAAGAAGACGCGATGGCGCTTCTTATGGGTGTGGAGCAGGACAAGCCCGCAATGGATGACATGTCCGAGGAGAAACTCCTGCGTGCTTTAATGGAAGCTCAGGCACCAAAGTAAACTTTGAACCCGTCGCGGACTGGCAATGATTGACGTCAATGATCTGATCAGCCTGGTCCGTAACTACAATCCCAACACTAGCGCTGACCTGATTCGGAACGCTTACTCCTACGGCGCAAAGATGCATGAGGGGCAGTTCCGCCAATCCGGTGAGCCGTATTTCAGCCACCCGGTTGAAGTGGCCGCATTGCTGACCGAACAGCAACTCGACGATTCAACGATTGTCACGGCGCTGCTGCATGACACGATCGAGGACACAAAGTCGACCTTTGGTGATGTCGAGACCCGGTTCAGCACCGAGATCGCTGAACTGGTGGATGGTGTGACCAAGCTGACGAACCTGCAGCTGTCGTCCTCGGAAGCAAAACAGGCCGAAAACTTCCGCAAACTCTTCATGGCGATGTCGAAAGACCTGCGCGTGATCTTGGTGAAATTGGCAGACCGTCTGCATAACATGCGCACGATCAAGCACATGGATGTGGACAAACAGATAAAAAAATCGCGCGAGACCATGGACATTTACGCCCCGCTTGCGGGTCGGATGGGCATGCACTGGATGCGTGAAGAGCTTGAGGATCTGGCCTTTCGGGTGCTCAAACCCGACGCACGGGCGTCGATTATAAGGCGCTTTATCACATTGCAAAAAGAAACCGGGAACCTGGTGCCGAAGATTACTGAGGATATTCAGGCGGAACTGGTGCGCGCAAAGGTTGAGGCCGAAGTGTTCGGTCGCGCCAAAAAACCCTATTCCATTTGGCGCAAGATGGAGGAAAAAAAGCAGGGCTTCTCGCGGCTGTCGGATATTTATGGGTTCCGGGTGATCACCAACAGCGAAGAGGATTGCTACCGCGTCTTGGGGGCTATTCACCGGCGTTGGCGTTCGGTTCCCGGTCGCTTCAAGGACTTCATCAGCCAGCCCAAATCAAACGGATACCGTTCGATCCACACGACCGTTTCAGGGCGTGATGGCAAGCGCGTAGAAGTGCAGATTCGTACGCGCCAGATGCACGAAGTGGCCGAGGCCGGTGTGGCCGCGCACTGGTCTTATCGCGACGGCGTCCGCGTGACGAACCCGTTTGCCGTTGACCCATCGACCTGGATCGCGAGCCTGACAGAGCGGTTTGATCAAGAAGAAGACCACGACGAATTCCTCGAAAACGTGAAGCTCGAAATGTATTCCGACCAGGTATTCTGCTTCACACCCAAGGGCGATGTTATCAAACTTCCCCGGGGCGGAACGCCGCTTGATTTTGCCTATGCAATCCACACTAGGATCGGGCATTCTTGTGTTGGTGCGAAAGTCGATGGTCTGAGGGTCCCCCTATGGACACGCCTCAGAAACGGCCAATCCGTGGAGATCATCACCGCAGAAGGCCAAAAGCCGCAGCCGACCTGGATGGATATCGCGGTGACCGGGCGCGCAAAATCCGCCATTCGGAAATCCCTGCGAGAAGAACATCGCGACCGGTTCATCAAACTGGGGCGTGAGTTGACCCGCGTCGCCTTTGAGCATGTAGGTAAGAGGGCCACTGAAAAGGCGTTGGGCACAGCAGCCAAGCAACTGAATTACGACGACGCGGATCACCTTCTGGAACTTGTCGGATCAACAGAAATCTCGGCGCGCGACGTGGTCAATGCGCTTTATCCAGAATTGGTCGAGCGGAAGAAAAGCATCGAGATCCCGGCCAGCCGATCGGTTGTCGGCCTGCCTGACAAGGCAAACCTAGGGCGCGCGCCGTGCTGTCAGGCGGTTCCGGGCGAACGGATCGTTGGCATCAAGTATCCCGGCAAAGGCATCTTTATTCACGCCATTGCCTGCCCGGCGCTTGAGGCTTTCGAGAAAGAGACAGACCGATGGATCGATCTGCGTTGGCATGATGGACGGCACGCACCGGACTACGCAGTGACGCTTAACATTACGATGGGGAATTCCTATGGAATTCTCGGGCGCATCTGCACATTGATCGGGGAACAAAATGTAAATATTTCCGATCTCCATTTCATAGACCGGAAACCTGATTACTTTAGGGTTCTGATTGACGTTGAAGTCAGAGACGCAGAACATCTGCATGGGGTCCGAACAGCTATCGAGGCTGACAGCGATGTCGCTTCTTTGAAGCGTCATAGGGATTTGAGCAGACAACCGTAACGAAGCGACCCATCAGGTACCGGGTCAATTGAAAACAGGACCGCTGATAGTGGTATTCAAACGCCGAGATCCGAAATCATGGGCCCTTTGGGCTCTGCATCTGATCTGGCCTCAGGGCGGATGGGCGCGTGCGTTCAACTATGTCCGCCACCGTTTGCGCCGTTTGCCCGATAGCCCTCAACGCATCTCACGCGGGATCATGGTCGGTGTGTTCACGACATTCACGCCATTCTACGGTATTCATTTTGTCATCGCTGCGCTGCTGGCGCGCCTGATGAACGGCAACATTCTCGCCTCGCTTATGGCGACGTTCTTTGGAAATCCACTGACTTATCTGCCTATTGGGGTAATCGCGCTTCAAACGGGCCACTTTATTCTTGGGACCGAATACGAAGAGGACATGAATTTTGGTCGCCGCTTTGCTGGGGCAGGTCGGGATCTCAAGGACAATTTTATCGCGCTGTTCACGGATGACCGGGCGGATTGGATGCGTTTGTCAGGATTTTATGATGAGGTCTTTTTCCCGTATCTGATTGGGGGCATTCTGCCAGGTATCATTTTCGGCGTCGGGGCATATTTCCTGAGTATGCCGGTGATTACGGTGTACCAGAACCGCAGGCGCGGTCGATTGAAGGCAAAATTCGCGGAGCTTCGGGCCAAGCAGGCCCTGAAAAAGGCCGCGAAATCGGGTGAAGGGCCAACACTTGGAGAATAAGGACATGGATTTTGTCGGGCGTTTGCGTCTGGGTGTGAACATTGATCACGTGGCGACCGTTCGCAATGCGCGC
Organism: Pseudomonadota bacterium; assembly: GCA_039193885.1. Lineage (GTDB taxonomy): Bacteria > Pseudomonadota > Alphaproteobacteria > Rhodobacterales > Rhodobacteraceae > Litoreibacter. Next base: position 23,861 of record JBCCWL010000006.1, on the reverse strand, counting down.
GGGGGCGATGTGCCGGACCCGGTGCGTGCAGCAAAGCTTGCCGAACAGTTTGGTGCCGACGGTGTGACCGCGCATCTGCGCGAGGATCGCCGCCATATGCGCGACGATGATATCGATGCTTTGGTGGACGCGCTGACTGTCCCCTTGAATTTCGAGATGGCTGCGACGGACGAAATGCAACGCATTGCCTTACGTCATAAACCTCACGCGGTGTGCATTGTACCGGAACGCCGTGAAGAACGTACCACCGAGGGCGGTCTGGATGTCGCCCGCGAGGAAAACCGCCTTGCCCATTTCATCGCTCCACTTGCTGATGCGGGATGTCGGGTGTCTATATTTATCGCTGCCGATCCCCGCCAGATCGAAGCAGCAGCCAGGATCGGAGCCAGCGTGGTCGAACTGCATACTGGCGCTTATTGCGACCTGCATTCCGAAGGACGCTTTGCCGAGCGCGACGCCGAATTGACGCGCCTCAGAGACATGTCGACATTCGCCCATGAGCTGGGTCTCGAGGTGCATGCCGGTCATGGATTGACCTATGATACCGTCAAACCGGTCGCAGCCTTTCGAGAGGTCGTTGAGCTTAATATCGGCCACTACTTGATCGGTGAAGCGATTTTTACCGGCCTTGGTGAAGCAATCGAGAAAATGCGCAATCTCATGGATGAGGCGCGCCGGACGCCGCAGCCATGATCATTGGGATTGGCACGGATCTTGCCAATATCGACCGCATTCAAGGGACGCTTGACCGGTTCGGCGATCGCTTCAAGAACCGCGTTTTTACAGAGACGGAGCAACGCAAAGCCGAACGTCGACGCGATGTCGCGGGGACTTATGCCAAGCGCTGGGCCGCCAAGGAGGCGTGCTCGAAAGCCCTGGGCACCGGTCTTGCCATGGGCATCGCCTGGAAGGACATGGCGGTGCGCAATCTGCGAACCGGTCAACCTGTTATGGAGGTCACAGGATGGGCGGCAGAACGGCTCGCGGAGCTGACGCCGGAAAATCACGACGCTGTCATCCATGTGACCCTGACCGATGATCATCCCTGGGCGCAGGCCTTTGTTGTGATCGAAGCGCGTCCCAAGTCTGCTTGACTCCGGACCGGTCGCCCCGCATTTACCCATAAAACGACGTGCAAGAGAGGCCTCTATGGCGAGCAAGGCAGAAAAATCCGATGGGATCCTAGAAACCGTCAAGACAATTATCTACGCGCTGCTGATCGCGGGCGTATTTCGCACCTTGTTCTTCCAGCCGTTCTGGATTCCGTCCGGCTCGATGAAAGACACCCTGCTGGTGGGTGATTTCCTGTTCGTAAACAAGATGGCCTATGGTTATTCGAGCTATTCTTGCCCGTTCGGCATTTGTCCTGTTTCAGGACGCATTCTGGGCAAAGAGCCCCTGCGTGGCGATATCGTCGTTTTTCGGCATCCGGTCACCGGTCAAGATTACATCAAACGGTTGGTTGGCCTGCCGGGTGACCAGATCCAAATGAAGGCGGGCATCTTGTTTCTCAACGGTCAGGAACAGGTGCAAACCCCACAAGGCCAATTCATCGAGACTTACGAACGCCAGGGGTCAGTCGGAAGTTTCCCGGCCTGTTCGAACGGCGCAACCGGCCTTGGTGCAGATTGCATCAAGCAGAAATCAGTTGAGCAGCTGAGCGATGAGACAAACCATTCGGTGCTCAATATTCGCGATGGGCTGCCTGGGGACGACACGGGTGTATTTACGGTGCCCGAGGGTCATTTCTTTTTCGTTGGCGACAATCGCGATAATTCGGTCGACTCGCGGTTTCCACAAACAGCTGGCGGGGTAGGGTTCGTCCCATTTGAAAACCTGCTTGGTCGCGCTGACCGTGTGCTGTTTTCCTCGGCAGGCTCGCGCATGCTGTACTTCTGGACATGGCGGTCGGACCGCTTCTTCAAGGCTTTGAACTGAGTTGGGCACCGGGGGCGCGATCTTATGGGCGGTATAAGGGTGTCAGAAGAGCTGGCGCAATTTATGGACCGGATCGGCCACACGTTTGAAGATCTCGACCTGCTGCAACGCGCTTTGACGCATCCCTCGTTTTCGTCGCCGACCCGGCCGGACAATCAACGTATGGAATTCTTGGGAGATCGGGTTTTAGGGCTCGTCATGTCTGAGGCTCTGCTGGCGGCAGACCCATCGGCGTCGGAAGGCATTCTGGCACCACGCTACAATGCGCTTGTGCGCAAAGAGACCTGCGCTGATGTCGCCCGCGAGATTGACCTCGGTCAGGTTCTCAAACTGGGAAAATCGGAAATGGTTTCAGGCGGGCGTCGCAAAGACGCCTTGCTGGGGGACGCGATAGAAGCACTGATTGCAGCGGTCTATCTCGATGCCGGCTTCGACGTGGCCCGTGACTTCGTCTTACGGCTCTGGGGCGGACGAATTTCGACCGTTGAGGTGGATGCGCGCGATCCAAAAACTGCCTTGCAGGAATATGTGCAGGCGCAAGGGGAGACGCCCCCGAGCTACGACGTTATTCGACGCGACGGGCCAGATCATGCGCCTCATTTTACAATTGAGGTCCGGTTGCAATCCGGTGCGCGGGCCCAGGCCCAGGCAGGATCGAAGCGGCAAGCTGAACAAGCGGCGGCCCGCGTCTTGTTGGAAAGTCTTGAGGCATGACACTCGACACACGTGCAGGGTTTATCGCCCTGATCGGGGAGCCGAACGCCGGTAAGTCCACGCTCCTCAACCGGATGGTCGGGGCCAAGGTAGCCATCGTCACCCACAAGGTACAAACCACGCGGGCGCGGATCCGCGGGGTCGCGATGGAAAGGTCCTCTCAGTTGGTGTTTGTCGACACGCCGGGTCTGTTCAAACCACGGCGCAGGCTGGATCGCGCGATGGTCGCGGCGGCTTGGAATGGCGCTGCGGATGCAGATATCGTTGTGGTGATGGTAGAGGCCCATCGCGGCATGACCCCTGGGGTGAGCGCTATTCTTGAAGGATTAAGCGCGCGCGCCACCAGCGCGAAAACCGCGCTGGCGATCAACAAGATTGACCGAGTCAAATCCGATGTTTTGCTGGGGCTTACACAAGACCTGAATGAAGCTTATCCGTTCGAAGAGACGTTCATGATTTCCGCTGAAAAAGGTCACGGCGTGGATCATCTGCGTAGCTGGCTCGCGGAACAGGTCCCGCAAGGTCCGTGGCTCTACCCTGAAGACCAAATCGCCGACCTGCCTATGCGCATGATTGCAGCCGAGATGACCCGCGAGAAGCTGACGCTGCGATTGCACCAGGAATTACCCTATCAGATGACAGTTGAAACCGAGAGTTGGGAAGAACGCAAAGACGGGTCAGCCAAGATCGACCAGATCATTTATGTCGTCCGCGACGGTCACAAAGGCATTGTTCTGGGCAACAAGGGCGAAACCATCAAGGCGGTGGGGCAGGCCGCGCGCGAAGAGATCGCTCAGTTCCTCGGCCGCAAAGTGCATCTGTTCTTGCAGGTCAAGGTACGACCGGGTTGGCTGGAAGACAGTGAACGCTATGACGAAATGGGGCTGGATTTCAAAGACGGCAACAACTGAGGCTTCCGCCGGACCGGTCGCGAGTCTAGGGTTGAAAAGCCAGGTTTATGCGCACAGGTGGAGCGTCATGACGCGTCTTACATCCGAATTCTGGGTCAAGGCTTACCTGACCCGGCTCACCTTGGTGGAGATCCCTGCCTTTGTGACCTCCAAAGGGGATGCAACTGCGGGCGCAGTTCTTATAAAACTCAACACGCTCGATGGTCAGGCTGCAGCCTATCAGCGGTCCTTTGACTTGATTTCAGGTCAAAGGACATGGGTCGTACTGGCGCAAGGGGCCGAGGCGGATGTAGATATCGCCTTGAACAAACAACGCTCATTCGATCCGGATCTGTGGGTGATCGAAGTCGAAGATCGTCAGGGCCGACATCTTCTTGATGAGCCTGGATTGTCTGACTGATGGAGTGGCGTGCAGAGGGTATTTTACTCGCCACGCGGCACCACGGGGAAAATGCTGCAATTGTCGAGATTTTCACGCAAGAGCATGGGCGACACGCCGGTGTTGTGCGCGGTGGTGCCTCGCGCAAAATGGCACCGGTTCTGCAACCCGGAGCGCAGGTGGACGCAACATGGCGGGCCCGGCTGGATGATCATCTAGGGGCTTTCATGGTTGAGCCTATTCGCTCGCGCGCAGCACAAGTCATGACAGATCGCCGGGCGATGGCAGGGTTGAACGCGATGTGCGGCCTGTTGCAATACACCTTGGCCGAGCGTGATCCGCACCCTGAACTTTATGCCAAATCTCTATTGATGTTTGATCAGTTGGGCGATGACCCCGACTGGCCGCTGACCTATCTGCATTGGGAGTTGGCTCTGCTCGACAGTCTCGGTTTCGGGCTGGATCTGAGCAGCTGCGCAGTGACCGGATCACACGAAGATCTTGTCTATGTCTCCCCCCGCACGGGCCATGCTGTCAGCAGACAAGGTGCCGGCGACTGGGCGGACCGACTGCTGGTTCTGCCCAATTTTTTGATCAAACCTGGTCCTTGGGATCCGCCGAGCCTGGCGCTCGGACTCAAACTCACCGGATATTTTCTGAGCAACTGGATCGCGCCCGAGTTGGGAAACAAGCCTGTGCCTGCAACACGGCAACGCCTGGTCGATTTACTGTCCCGCTGACACCTCAGCGGGCTTCAAACACCATTTCAATGTCATCGTCATCCCGCAGGATCAGGACGCCGCCCTGAACTTCCGCCTGTGTGACCAGTGACAAGCGCACTCGAAAAATTTGCTCGGCTTGAAACTCGGTACAGGCCTGTGCCGGACCAGACAGGTCCGAGACTTTGAACCAGGGATAGGGCAGGGTTTGTTTGGCCGTGAAAGCATTGCAGGGGCCGGATCCTTCGATCACTCCTTCTTCGGGGAAGGAGATAAAGGCCTCCGCCGTGAAGGGGCGGTCATTGATCGATGTCACGTACCATTGGCGATCGGGCTCGACATATCCCGAAATGGTTTCATCTTCAGTGCTGCATTGGTCGAGAATAAAGACCGTCGCAAGCGCGGGGAGGAGCAGTTTCAATCAAGAAGCCTTCTTGCAATGACTTGTGCCTGAATTTCGGCGGCTCCTTCGAAGATATTCAGTATCCGCGCATCGCACAAGATGCGGCTGATGGCATATTCCATGGCGAACCCGTTCCCGCCGTGAATTTGCAAACCATTGTCCGCTGCGGCCCAAGCGACTCGAGCTCCAAGAAGCTTGGCCATGCCGGCTTCCAAGTCGCAGCGACGTTCATTGTCTTTTTCCGCCGCAGAGAAATACGTAAGCTGCCGGGCGACCATGATCTCGACCGCCATCATGGCAAGTTTGCCCGCGACGCGTGGAAACTCGATCAGACTTTTTCCAAACTGCTTGCGATCGATTGCATATTGCATCGAGACATCCAGCGCCGATTGCGCGACCCCAACCGCGCGAGCGGCGGTTTGGATGCGTGCGCTCTCGAAGGTTTGCATAAGCTGCTTGAAGCCTTGACCTTCTGCGCCGCCCAGAAGGTTCTCGCCCGCGACATGGAAATTGTCGAAGGCCAGCTCGTACTCCTTCATTCCTCGGTAGCCCAGCACTTCGATTTCACCGCCGGTCATTCCGTCAGTGGGGAAGGGTGCATCGTCAGTTCCAGGCGTTTTTTCAGCCAAGAACATTGAAAGCCCTTTGTAGTTCGTGGTCTCGGGGTCGGTGCGCGCCAGCAATGTCATCACCTGCGTGCGCGCGGCATGGGTGATCCAGGTCTTGTTCCCCGTGACTTTATAGTCGTCGCCGTCCTTTACAGCACGCGTGCGGAGGCTTCCGAGATCCGAGCCGGTGTTGGGTTCCGTGAAAACCGCCGTCGGCAAAGTCTCGGCAGAGGCCAAACGCGGCAACCACTTTTCCTTTTGCGCGGGCGTACCACCGCATAAGATCAGCTCTGCTGCGATCTCAGACCGTGTCCCAAGGCTCCCAACGCCAATATATCCGCGCGACAGCTCCTCCGAGACGACAACCATGGACGCCTTCGACAGGCCAAAACCACCATACGCTTCCGGAATGGTCAGCCCGAACACGCCCAACTCCGCGAGCTCTTCAATGATGTCCATCGGGATGAGTTCATCGTTGAGGTGCCAGCTGTGCGCGTGAGGTTCGACCCGTTCAACAGAAAAGCGGCGGAATTGCTCCCGGATCATCTCCAGTTCGTCGGATAGCCCTGTGGCCCCGACTGTGATATTGGCCGATTGCTCTTGCATCAAAGCGACAAGCCGCGCCCGGGCGGATTGCGTGTTGCCTTGCTGCGTTAGGGTCATGATCTCGGGGATCATCATGGCGCGTTGGTCGTCCTGGCTCAGGCCAATATCTTGCATGCGCAGAATTTCGCCCTGAGACATAGGGATGCCGCCATAGATCTGCCAAAGATACTCCCCGAAAGCGATCTGGTGAATCAGCTGCTCAAGCTCCCCGAAATTGCCCTCAGCGTCGAGATTTTCGGCCCAGTTTTGCATTTGGCGTAGCGCTTGGGCGTAGGTTGCAAGCCAGGCCACACCATGGGCAGCGGTTTGATTTTCTTCGATTAACGCGCTTGATATCCGGCCGCCATCGCTGACAAGTACGCGCAGGCTTTCCTGTGCGCGTGCAAGAAGGCTTTCAACAGCGGGACACGCAGCATGGGTCAGGCTCAACAGGTTCGGCAACACTGTTGGCGTCGCGGTTTCAATCGGCATCTCTTGTCCATCATGGGCCATGAGTCGGCTCCTTTATAGCAGGTTCGGTCCTTCTACGTCCTTCGCAACTGCAGCGCAATTATAATTCACAAACATGATTGCCTTTGAACAATTATGTCGCAGCGATTTTAAACTGGCCCCGGTCCACTGTGCGTGTATCAGTACAGCATGACGGGTGTTTTGGCAGAAATTCCAACCTTGGTGATCCTGTTCGGCGTGGCAGTCGCGCTTGTGGCGGGACTGATCAAGGGGGTTGTTGGCTTCGCAATGCCAATGGTGTTCATTTCTGGCCTCACGCTTGTATTGCCGCCAGATCTGTCGCTTGCGGGGCTGATGTTGCCAACATTGGTTTCAAATGCCTGGCAGGCTTTGCGGCAGGGGCCAGTTGCGGCCTGGAATACAATCAAGTCATTCAAGCTATTCTTGATATGCGGCGCGCTGGCGCTGATCGCGGCGGCGCAGCTTGTCAGCACAATGTCGGACCGCACATTTCTTCTGAGCATCGGAATCCCGGTCACCTTGTTTGCGTTTATTCAGGTGGCGGGATGGCGGCCACGGTTTGCCCCAAACCGAATAGCAGAAGTTGTCATCGGCCTGATCGCGGGCGTGGCGGGTGGGATCTCGGGCATCTGGGGTCCGCCGACTGTCGCCTACCTGACCGCTATCAACACGCCGAAACTAGAACAGATGCGTATTCAGGGCGTGGTCTATGGGATGGGCTCTTTCTTGTTGGTGGCGGCGCATCTGCGTTCAGGCATCTTGAACGCACAAACAGTTCCGCTGACGGTTCTGCTCACCGTTCCGGCAGTCCTGGGAACTTGGCTTGGGTTCCAGCTGCAGGATCGCGTCGATCAGGCTCTGTTTCGAAAAATCACGATTTGGGTCATCCTGATCGCTGGTGTGAATCTGCTCCGGCGCGGCCTGTTCGCCTGATGAACGTGCCAGTTTGAAACGCCCCGCGCCTGACCGGCGCGCAGCGTCGCTTGGTGAATGGACTTGTGTCGTTTATCCGATCGCCGCGTTTTTAACTTCGGTGTCAATGAAGGGCAAATATTGCTCAAAATTTTCTGAGAACATATCGACCAGCTTAGCTGCCTGCGCATCATAGGCCGCAGTGTCATCCCAGGTTCTGCGCGGATCCAGCAGGATCTTGGCAACCCCATTACACTCGACCGGAACTTCGAACCCGAAATTTGGGTCCTTGCGGAATTCACCTTGATTTAGGGATCCGTCCAGCGCGGCCGTCAGGAGCGCTCGAGTGGCTTTGATGGGCATGCGGGAGCCGGTCCCGTATGCGCCTCCGGTCCAGCCGGTATTAACCAGCCAACAATTCGAGCCATGTTTAGCAATCTTTTCGCGCAATAAATTGCCATAGACCTCGGGACGGCGGGGCATGAACGGTGCGCCAAAGCACGTTGAGAAGGTCGGCTGTGGCTCGGTCACACCCTGTTCGGTACCTGCTACTTTCGACGTGAATCCTGACAGGAAGTGATACATCGCCTGCGCGGGCGACAAGCGAGAAATCGGTGGAAGTACACCGAAGGCATCGCAGGTCAGCATGATGATATTCTTAGGGTGACCGGCCATGGCCGTATCAGATGCATTCGAGATATAATGCAACGGATAGGCGCAGCGCATGTTGGCTGTCAGGCTGTCATCTTCGAAATCAAGCTCCAGCGTGTCTTTGTCCCACACCATATTCTCGATGACAGTGCCGAATTTTTCGGTTGTAGCAAAGATCTCTGGCTCTGCCTCAGCGGACAGGTTGATCGTCTTGGCATAACAGCCGCCTTCGAAGTTGAAGGTCCCCCGATCAGACCAGCCATGCTCGTCATCCCCAAGCAGGATGCGGGACGGATCGGCCGAAAGTGTCGTCTTCCCAGTCCCGGACAGACCAAAGAAAATCGCCGCATCGGCAGGGTTGTTCGGAGCGTGGTTGGCCGAGCAATGCATCGGCATGATGCCCTTTTCAGGCAAGAGGTAGTTCAGGATCGAGAACACCGATTTCTTGTTCTCTCCCGCGTAGCCGGTATTCGCGATCAGGATAAGTTTCGCTTCGATGTTGACGGCAACAACTGTCTCAGACCGGCAGCCATGACGCTCTGGATCTGCTTTGAAACTCGGGCAGTTGATTATCGTGAACTCCGGCGTGAAGCTGTCCAGTTCGTTGGCGGCGGGGCGGCGTAGCATATGGCGGATGAATAGCCCGTGCCAGGCCAGCTCATTAATCACGCGTACATCAAGACGGTGCGCCGGGTCTGCACCTCCATAGAGGTCCTGCACGAAATAGTCGCCGCCTTTCATGTGCGCGAGCATATCGGCGTGCAGAACGTCGAACTTCTCGGGGTTCATCGGGGCGTTGTTCTCCCACCAGATCTTGTCTTCGACACCGGGTGTGCGAACGACGAATTTGTCCTTGGGGGATCGACCGGTGTGTGACCCGGTTTCGACCAGCATCGTGCCACCTTTGCCCAGATGTCCTTCGCCACGTTTCAGGCTTTCTTCGATCAAGGCCGGCTCTAAGTAGTTGTAATACACGTTACCAAGCCCGGAGATGCCTTGAGTTTCAAGCGTTTGCGAAGAATTCACGCGACCATTTTCCATGGTATCTGTACTCCAATTGTAGGACTCGGCGGGGTGACCCGATTGTTTCCGAACTGTAAAAACATAAAAGAGCACCAACCCTCGGTGCCCCCCGTCAGTATACTACATCTCGGATGACCCATGGAACCTGCGTTAGCGGAACCGTTAGCGTTATCATTTCGTGTTTTTGGGGTGTTACTGCGGCATATTAGTCAATCCTTGAGACTGAAACGGCAAAATTGAGCCGCCTGCCCCATGATTCGTAACAAACGTATTGATTCCGATCAGTGGACAGTTGAAATTGCAAGAAAACGATAAATCGTGAGCAGAAAGAGGGTCTGGCAATGTCCAAAATTGCGCTGGTAGACGACGATCGTAATATTTTGACTTCGGTTCAAATGACGCTTGAGGCGGAAGGCTTCGAGGTCGAGACCTACAATGACGGGCAGTCCGCGTTGGACGCCTTCAACCGCAAGCTGCCAGACATGGCCGTCCTGGATATCAAGATGCCGCGCATGGATGGCATGGATCTGTTGCAAAGACTGCGGCAGAAAACCGATATGCCGGTGATCTTTCTGACGTCAAAGGACGATGAAATTGACGAAGTTCTAGGGCTTCGGATGGGCGCTGATGACTACGTCCGCAAACCCTTCTCCCAACGTCTATTGGTGGAGCGCATCCGCGCTTTGCTGCGCCGCAAGGAAGCGATCGAAAGCGACGATCGCGGTGAACCCGAAGCCAGCCAGGTCATGGTCCGCGGTGAATTGACGATGGATCCGCTGCGCCACACGGTGACGTGGAAGGGAAATGACGTCTCACTGACTGTGACAGAATTCCTGCTTCTACAGGCATTGGCGCAACGCCCGGGCTTTGTGAAAAGCCGCGACCAGCTGATGGACGTCGCCTATGATGACCAGGTTTATGTGGATGATCGAACCATCGATAGCCACATCAAACGGTTGCGCAAAAAAATGCGAACCGCTGACGACGACTTCAACGCGATCGAAACGCTGTATGGCATCGGTTACCGGTACAACGAAGAGTAACAATGGCGACATCGTCCAAACTATCTTCCGCGCGCAGCCGGCCTGTGCGCAACGCCGATTTGGTGATGGGAGACGATTGGACTGATATTGAAGAAGCGGTCGAGACCGAGCTTCAAACCAAGCGCGCTCAACGCAATCTGATTTCGCTCAACCGGTCTCCGCTTGCCCGCAAGATCATCACCTTCAACCTACTCGCGTTGATCGTGCTGGTATCGGGTGTGTTGTTCGTCAACCCGTTTCGCGACAGCCTGGTGGCGCAGCGCGAGGCGGGCCTGGTGTCTGAGGCTGAACTGATCGCCGACGTCTTCGAGGCGCGTATTGAAAACCCGCTGGAAGCTGCACCAAACGACGCCGCAATCTTTTGGAACGCGGAACGTACTCTGGTCGGTTTGGACATCGCTGCAGGAACCGAGATCTATGTGTTTCGCCCGGATGGCTCGCTGATTGCGTCAACCACGGGGTTAGATCGAAAGCCGATAGAGGAGGTTGAAGAGCTACAGCCCGATGGCAGCAGTACGATTATCACGGATTTTCTGAACTCGGTCTGGAATACGATTTCCACGATCTTTGGCCCCTCTGATGGAGGGATCACCAGCCGCACTGGTGAGGATGAGGCGCGGTTGTTGCTCAAAGACGCGCTCAGCGGGCGCACGATTGTGCGCAATGGACGCGCAGAGAGTGGTGAAAGCCTTTTTTCCGTTGCGACGCCGGTGTCACAAAATGGCGTTGTCATCGGGGCAATCGGGCTGACGACAATTGCCGGTGAGGTCGACACTCTGGTCAGGATAGAGCGCGAACAGGTGTTGCAGATGTTTGTCATCGCGATCCTGGTCTCGATCGGGCTGTCCCTGGTATTGGCCTCTACAATTGCGAACCCGCTGTCTGATCTTGCAGCTGCAGCGGAGATCGGGCGTGATAAACATGCCCGCAAAATGACGCCTAGCAGGGTCAAGATCCCCGATCTGACCGCACGACCGGACGAAATCGGCCGCCTATCGGGTGCGATGCGGGGCATGGTTACGGCGCTTTATGAACGTATCGACGCGAACGAACAGTTTGCCGCCGATGTGGCCCATGAAATCAAGAACCCGCTCGCATCGCTACGCTCGGCTGTGGGCACAATGCGCATGGCCCGCACGGATGAGCAACGTGGACGCCTGCTCGACGTCATCGAACACGATGTGCGCAGATTGGATCGACTGGTCAGCGACATCTCCAACGCGTCGCGTCTCGACAGCGAATTGGTCAAAGAAGAAGAAGAACAGTTCGACTTGATGCGGATGATCACCAACCTGACCGAATACCTTGGTCAGGAAGCTGCGCAAAAGGGTGTGGAGTTCATCAAGGACATCCCGAAAGACCCGATCCTGATCAGCGGTCTCGAAGCCCGGCTGGCGCAGGTTTTTGTTAATCTGATTACCAACGCTACTTCGTTTTGTGAGGATGGTGATGCTGTGCGGATATGGGCGCGACGGCGCGACAACCGGGTTCTTGTGGTGGTGGAAGACACCGGTCCGGGCATTCCGGAAGAGGCGTTGTCAAAAGTCTTCAAGCGGTTTTATTCCGAACGTCCAGAACAGCAATTTGGCAACCACTCCGGCTTAGGCCTTGCGATCTCCAAACAGATTATCGAGGCCCATGGCGGTGTGATCTGGGCCGAGAATATTCGACCGACGGATGCTGACATTACCTCCGAACCGCTCGGGGCGCGGTTTGTTGTGGGTCTTCCAACCTGAACGCGCCGTCCTCAGGACCTTTAACCATGGCCTTGTTACCTGATGCATCCAGCCCGTTGATCTTGCACGCCAGCGCAGTCGCGATAGACGGCCAAGCCGTAGTGATCGCCGGCGCTTCGGGTCAGGGCAAGTCCAGCCTCGCACTAGAGCTGCTCACGCTTGGCGCTTTGCTTGTTGCCGATGATGCTTGCGCCCTGACGGAAGCAGAGGGGAGTGTTTGGGTCTCCAAGCCCGACAAGCTCCCCCCGCTGTTGGAGATCCGCGGCATGGGCTTGATGGCGTCTCCGATGCTCTCGCGAGCCCGCCTGGCCCTGATCGTGGATCTGGACATCGACGAAACACAAAGACTGCCCGAACCTGAGACCCGCGACATCTTGGGGCATCGAATTCCCGTTCAAAAGCGCTTGAAGTACCATTTTTCTGCCGCGATCGCCCATTATCTTCGCTATGGAAGATCGCAGTAGAGGAGTTTCGATGTCCGAGCCTAAGCCAAACGAGCAGCCAAATGTGGTCTTCGTGACCGGTCCATCTGGCGCTGGGCGTTCGACAGCGATCAACGCGCTGGAGGATATTGGCTTTGAGGCGATTGATAACCTGCCGCTGTCGCTCATCCCGCGCCTGTTCTCTGGAACGCCGCCCGATCGGCCCATCGCATTGGGCGTTGATGCGCGCAATCGCGACTTTTCAGCCGAAACTATGGTTGCCCTGGTCGATCAGTTCCATGATTCAGGTGAGGTTCAACCGACACTGCTGTATCTGGATGCACGCGAGGATGTGCTGATCCGCCGGTTTTCGGAAACGCGAAGGCGTCATCCCCTGGCGGCAGAAGATGCCCCGCAAGACGGCATTGAGCGGGAATTCGAGCTTTTGCTGCCACTTAAGGCAAGTGCTGATTTTCTGATCGATACGTCTGAAATGACCCCGCATGACTTGCGCGCCGAGATCGAGGGCTGGTTCGCAGGTGGCGGTATTGGAATGGTCTTGTCCATGCAGTCCTTTTCCTACAAGCGCGGGTTGCCGCGTGGGTTGGACATCGTGTTTGATTGCCGCTTTTTAAAGAACCCCTATTGGGACAAATCGCTGCGCGCCTTTGACGGGCGCGACGGTTCGGTGCGCGACTATATCGCCCAGGACGAAAAGTTTGCGCCCTTTCTCGAAAAGGTTTCAGATCTGGCGGAATTTCTGCTGCCAGCCTTCAAGGCGGAAGGGAAAAGCAATCTGAGCATCGGATTTGGGTGTACCGGCGGGCAACATCGATCCGTTGCCGTTGCGGAATTGATTGCCGAAACCCTTGCAAAGAAAGGGTGGCGTGTGTCTATAAGGCACCGGGAACTTGAGAGACGGGCGCAAGGCGTCAAGATCGATAAACAGGGTGCGTGACAGGTGATTGGGATTGTCATTGTGGCACATGGTGGCTTGGCGACAGAGTATCTGTCGGCCGTCGAACATGTGGTCGGGCGACAAGAAGGCATCCGTGCCATCACCATTGAGGAAAATCACGACAGAACGAACAAGCAGGCCGAAATCTGTGCGGCCGCAGACGAGGTTGATGCCGGGGACGGTGTTGTTGTCGTCACGGATATGTTTGGCGGATCGCCGTCAAACCTTTCGCTCAAAGCGTGCAACAAAACCGAGCGCCGCATTCTGAGCGGCGCGAACCTTCCGATGTTGATCAAGCTTGCCAAATCGCGCAGCCTTGCTGTCGAAGACGCCGTCGCCTCAGCGATCCAAGCGGGTCGCAAATACATTCACAGCTTCAATGGTCTCGCAGATGATGGTTGAGCACGTTCTGGAAATCGTCAATCAAAAGGGCCTTCACGCTCGAGCCTCGGCAAAATTCGTTGAGGTCGTCGAACAATTCGATGCGCGTGCAACTGTTTCGCGCGATGGGATCGACGCGTCAGGGGACAGCATCATGGCGCTGTTGATGTTGGGCGCTGCGAAGGGCTCGCATATCAGCTTAAGCTGTGAAGGCGCGCAGGCCGCGGAGTTAGCTCATGCGCTGCAAGCTCTCGTTGCGGACCGGTTTGGGGAAGACAGCTGATGTCTGAGCATGACGCAAAGGAACGAACTGCGGTTCAGAGGGTCGATGACCTTGTTCCCGATTACGTGCCTTACAACAAGCGAAACCTCTCCTACGCCAACACATTCACCAACCCGTGGAAGGCCAACACGATCCGGGTCATGGAATGGATGACCGGCAAACTTCACCTCCTCTACTTGATCCGCAAGTTTGAACGCGGTGGTGTGCGCTTTGGACAGGGCTTTTGGAATGACGCCTTGGAAGTCATGGGGATTGAGCTACAAACCCCACAGGAGCAGATCGACAATATTCCAGAAACCGGCGCTGTGATCATTGTCGCAAATCACCCCCATGGGCTGGTAGACGGGATGGTTCTGGCCGAATTGATCGGACGCAGACGGACAGATTACAAAATTCTGACCCGATCACTTTTGACCGGTGTCGAAGCAATCGATCAGTTTATGATCCCAGTGCCGTTTCCGCATGAAGATGATGCGCTGCAACAAAATCTTGAGATGCGCCGTCGCGCGATGGAGCACTTGAAGAATGAAGGTGTGATCGTGCTGTTCCCTTCGGGGGTTGTTGCGACGTCACAAACAGCCTTCGGAGAGGCGGTCGAAGCAGAATGGAACCCCTTCACGGCGAAGATGATCCAACGCTCTGGTGCCAAAGTTGTTCCAATTTTCTTCCAGGGCCGGAATTCAAGAGCCTACCAGATTGCGAACCAGTTGTCGTCGACACTGCGGCAGGGGCTATTGATCTATGAAGTGCGCCACGCGCTCTATAAACCGCAAGCGCCGGTGGTCGGAAAGCCGTTCGAAGATGAGGAAATCCGCAGCTGGTCGTCCAATCCGCGCGGCTTCGTGGCGTGGCTACGAGATCGGACTTTGGCGCTTAAACCCTAGCGGGTCGGCTTCGGCGGATCCTGCGTATAGTCATAAAACCCGCGTTGGGTTTTTCGGCCCAGCCAGCCGGCCTCGACATACTTGGTCAATAGGGGACACGGACGGTATTTGGTATCCGCCAGGCCGTCATGCAAAACGTTCATGATGGCAAGGCAGGTGTCGAGACCGATAAAGTCAGCCAGTTCGAGTGGGCCCATAGGGTGATTTGCACCCAGCCTGAGCGAGCTGTCAATCGAGGCCACAGATCCGACACCCTCATACAGCGTGTAGACGGCCTCATTGATCATTGGCATCAAGATGCGGTTGACGATAAAGCCCGGGAAGTCTTCGGCACTGGCACCTGTTTTTTCCAGCTTTTCGACGACAGTTTTGCACGAATTGAATGTATCTTCGTCGGTTGCAATTCCGCGGATCAACTCAACCAGCTGCATCAGTGGCACCGGGTTCATAAAATGAAACCCCATGAATTTCTCGGGGCGGTCCGTGCGTGAGGCCAGACGCGTTATTGAAATCGACGACGTGTTCGACGTCAGGATCGTATGCGGCTGAAGATACGGCACCAGATCTTCGAAGATTGCAGTCTTGACGCTTTCCCGCTCTGTTGCGGCTTCTATGACCATGTCCGTCACGCCTACATCTGGCAGATTTGTCGTGGTTTTAATACGGTTTAAGGCCGAGCTGCGCTCATTTTCCGAGATTTTTTCCCGTGCCACTTGGCGGTCGAGATTTGTCTGGATCAGTCCCATCGCGCGGTCCAGCGCATCCTGAGAGATATCATTGACGACGACGTCATAGCCCGCGAGAGCCAGGACATGAGCGATCCCATTGCCCATCTGGCCTGCACCAATCACGCCGACTTTTTCAACTTCCATTTCGCGTTCGCCTCGCCCGTGCTTTGGCGGCAGCATAGGCGCGGGCGCGGGCGGTATGCAAGCGCATCACACAGGTAAAACTTTCCTTAAATTACGGGTTTAGGAAATTTGAAATCTCTGAGTCGCATCTTGGGCAGCGCGAGATCTATGGAGGTGGGACTATGGCCTACGAGAGACTGGGTGAAAGCCCAATTGACTACTATCAGTGTAGATATGGCAAATCGAAACTCATGTTTCGGGGGCCAAAGAAAGATCTGAGAAAAGGCTATTTTGCCTTCATCGGTGGAACCGAAACTTTCGGGAAATATGTCAAGCATCCGTTTCCAGACCTTTTGGAAAGCTCACTGGAATGGCCTTGCGTAAATCTTGGGGCGGTCAATGCGGGTGTCGATGCCTTTGTAAACGACCCGGCCATTATTGATATTTGTGGCGGATCCAAGGGCACGGTCGTACAGGTCATGGGCGCTCAAAACATGTCGAACCGTCTGTACTCGGTGCATCCGCGGCGCAATGACCGGTTTCTTAAATCCTCGTCCTTGCTAGAGACACTGTACCGCGAGGTGGACTTCACCGAGTATTCGTTCACGCGCCATCTTCTGTCGTCGCTCAAGGAACTGTCACCGGAGAAATTTACCGTTGTCGAGGAAGAGCTCAAAGAAGCCTGGGTGGCGCGGATGAGCGCCATGCTGCGCAAGATCACCGGGCGGACAATCTTGCTTTGGATATCAGACCGTCAGCCAGACAGTCTCGAACAGTCTGAAGATGCCCCGTTAGGTTTGGATCCGCTTTTTGTCGGTCGTGAGATGATTGAGCGTATTCGTCCCCTGGTGACGGATGTAGTCGAAGTCCAGGTGCCACGGAGTTATGCCAACAAGGGTGTGGAAGGCATGTTCTTCCCGCCCATGGAACTTGGGGCGGCCGAGGAACTTTATGGCCCTGACGTGCACCAACACATTGCGGATCATCTGCGATCTGCCTTCTAAACTCGCAACACCTTCAATGAAAAGGGCACCCCGTGGGGTGCCCTTATTCTTTGTTTGCCGGTTGTCAGATCAAAGCGCGTCGATCAGTTCCGGCACAGCGGAAAACAGGTCTGCAACCAGACCGTAATCAGCAACCTGGAAAATCGGAGCCTCTTCGTCCTTATTGATTGCGACAATGATCTTACTGTCCTTCATGCCAGCGAGGTGTTGAATCGCGCCAGAAATCCCTACAGCAATATAGAGATCGGGGGCGACAACCTTACCGGTTTGACCGACTTGCCAATCATTGGGCGCATATCCGGAATCGACCGCAGCCCGTGACGCACCAACGGCTGCACCCAGCTTGTCGGCCAGTTTTTCGATCAATGCAAAGTCGTCTTCAGAGCCAACACCCCGTCCACCGGAAACAACAACACCGGCCGAAGTCAGCTCGGGGCGATCAGTTTCCGCGACCTTGTCTTCAACCCATTCGGACAGGCCTGGATCTCCTGCAGCACCGATATTCTCCACGGAAGCGGAGTTTCCGGTTCCGGCAGCATCAAAAGTCGCCGTGCGGAAGGTCACGACCTTTTTGGCATCAGTTGATTTTACCGTTTGCAAGGCGTTGCCTGCGTAGATCGGGCGTTCAAAAGTCTCTGCATCGACAACAGCGGAGACGTCTGAAATTACCATCACGTCGAGCAGGGCTGCCACGCGCGGCATAACATTTTTGGCGTCTGTGGTCGCCGGGGCAACGATGTGGTCGTAGTCACTCGATAGCTCCACCAAAAGCGCTGCTGTCGATTCGGCCATACGGTGCCCAAGTGCATCGTCTTCGGCGCAAAGAACCTTGGCCACACCGTCAATAGTCGCGGCTTCGCTCGCGGCGGCTGCCGCGGACCCACCTGCGCACAATACAGTCACGTCGCCCAGAACGCCCGCCGCCGTTACGGCTTTGGCAGTTGCATCCAGCGACAACTCGCCATTGTTGACTTCAGCAAGAAGAAGAACAGCCATCAGATTACCCCCGCTTCGTCTTTGAGTTTGGTTACCAGTTCACCAATCGATCCAACCATGACCCCAGCTTTACGGGCTTCCGGTTCAGCGGTCGACACGATGGTGAGGCGCGCAGACGCATCGACGCCGTACTCTTCGGGTGTCTTCTCATCAAGCGGCTTCTTCTTCGCCTTCATAATGTTGGGCAAAGAGGCATAACGCGGCTCATTGAGGCGCAGGTCAACGGTAACAACCGTTGGCATCGACACTTTGATCGTCTGCAAACCACCGTCAACTTCGCGCGTGACGACGGCGTTGTCACCCTCGACATCAAGCTCGGACGCGAAGGTCGCTTGGCTCCAACCCAGTAGCGCCGAGAGCATCTGGCCGGTTGCGTTCATGTCATTGTCGATCGCCTGCTTGCCGCACAATACCAAACCTGGCTGCTCTTCATCGACGACGGCCTTGAGAAGCTTGGCGACGGCCAATGGTTCGATATCGGTATGAACGTCGTCAGCCGCATTGATCAGGATCGCTCGATCCGCGCCCATCGCCAAAGCCGTACGAAGCGTTTCTTGTGACTGTTTCACGCCAACCGAAACGGCGATGATTTCATCGGCTTTCCCAGCCTCCTTCAAACGGATTGCCTGCTCGACCGCAATTTCGTCGAACGGGTTCATGGACATTTTTACGTTTGCGAGATCGACACCGCTGCCGTCCGCTTTCACGCGGACCTTCACGTTGTAGTCGATCACACGTTTGACAGGTACCAGGACCTTCATCAGCGTCTTCTCCTAGATTCTCACGCGGGCATCGCGTGCTTTTCCTACACGTCACTTATCCAAAGCGCCGCTATCAAAACAGGTCAAAATCGACGCAGGTGTCTTTTATGACGTCGCGTTCGTGAAATTTAGCAACTTTTTTTCACTTTGTGGAGGTGTCAGGCCAGTCTTTTATCGATTTGCCCCTGGAACCCAAAGCACATCGTCACGTCCGTCGTTATTAGCGATGCGAGAGGCTACGAAAAACCAATCTGACAGTCGATTGAGGTACTGGACAGCCGAGGTGTTCACCGTCTCCATCGTCGCAAGCTCCACGGTGAGTCGCTCGGCACGCCGTGAAACCGTCCTGCACAGGTGCAGATGTGCGGCCAAAGCGGATCCGCCCGGCAATATGAAAGAGCGTAGCGGCTCCAGTGCATCATTCATTGCATCGATTTCGGACTCCAGGCGGGAGACTTGCGTCGCGGCCACACGCAGCGGCGGGTATTCCGCCTCGGCATCACTTTCCATGTCAGGCCGACAAAGGTCAGCACCAAGATCAAAAAGGTCATTCTGAATTGCTGATAATTGTGTGTCCATCTCACCAGCGGCGTGTAGCCGCGCCAGCCCGACCGTGGAATTGGCTTCATCGACTGTACCGTAGGCGGTAACCCGGAGCGAGTGCTTTGCAACACGCGATCCATTGCCTAACGCAGTTTCACCGGCGTCTCCGGTTTTGGTGTAGATCTTGTTCAGTACAACCATGTCAGCTGCCTCCCATTCTGCGCACGAAAACGAAAATCAGGATGATAACGACGGCGACCGCTTGCGCACCGATCCGGTAGCGCATGATCCTGTTGGCGTGCTTTCGGTTAAAGTCTCCGCCTTTCGCGAACCCGCCGATCCCGATCAGCAGAATGACAAGTACGCCGATGCAGGCTATGGCGACGGCGAAAAAAAGTGGATCGTTCAGCATATCTAACTTTCGTCATGTGTATGCACGGCCATGTAGCAGGACCAGGCGGAAAAGCGAATGAAATGCGTCAGGCGCGCAAAATAATACGGTCCAGCCAGCGGTCCGGTAGCAGGCGTTTGAGGACCGCAAAAATTTTGGTCGGAGTTGAGATCAGATAACGGGCCTTGGGATTGGGGGCGGTTAATGCCCGCAGCAGGACCTCGGACACCGCAGAGGCTGGCAATTCGAACGGTTTCTTTTCCGCATCTGCCTTTTGCAGTTCTCGAAGCAGGGTCGCTTCGTACTGAGCTGAACGCGCAGAGGTCTTCCAATCCACCCATTTTTCGAAATTGACGATTGATTTTTTTCGCAGATCAGAGGTGATCGCGCCAGGATCTATCAGGATTACCTTAATCGCCGTATCTGACATTTCGAGGCGCAATGTATCCGTCAGGCCCTCGAGGGCATATTTCGAAGCGATATAGGGGCCGCGCCACCTCATCGCGATGAACCCCAGAACAGACGAGCAATTGACGATCCGGCCAAAGCCCTGAGCGCGCATCACGGGGATCACTAGCCGGGCAAGGGCATGATAGCCAAAAACGTTGGTCTCAAAGATCTCGCGCAACGCGCCGGTCGGAATATCTTCAAGTGGTCCGGGCGTTGCGATCGCGCCATTGTTGTAGAGGGCGTCAAGCGTTCCCCCGGTCCGGTCCAGGCAGGTGGCCAATGCGCTGACCATCGTTGCTTCATCGGTGTAGTCGAGCACGAAACTTTCCAAACCTTCGCCGCGCAAGCGCGCGCAATCCTGTTCGGCGCGGCAGGTCGCAAAAACCCGCCAGCCTGCGCGCCTCATGGCGTGGGCTGCGTCATATCCGATGCCCGATGAACAGCCTGTGATCAGGATTGATTTTTGCGTCATCCGAGGTTCCTTCCATCCACCCATGCGGGCTAGCTTATTTGGCTCGGCTTGTGTAGAGGCAGCGCGCGGCGCGCAATTCGCATCGCAAAGTTTCGCCAAACTGCCGGCTTCGGCTGGACCTGCCCCGCGCGCTTGGCTACACACGATCTATGAGCGACGAGACAGATGACCCCAACATAGAGCCCGTGGAGGTGGCAGAGCCCCTGCGTCGTGCCATTGGGGAGCGGTATCTGACCTACGCGTTGTCCACGATCATGCACCGGGCGCTGCCGGATGCGCGCGACGGTCTGAAACCGGTGCACAGGCGCATTCTCTATGTCATGAGCCGGCTTCGCCTATCCTCCAGCGGTGGGTTTCTCAAATCCGCCAAGATCGCTGGCGATACAATGGGGGATTTCCACCCGCATGGCGACGGTGCAATCTATGATGCGATGGCCCGTCTCGCGCAGGACTTCACGATCAGATACCCGCTGGTCGACGGTCAGGGGAATTTCGGCAATATTGATGGCGATAATCCTGCTGCCTCGCGCTATACGGAAGCGCGCATGACAGACGTCGCCGAGGCGCTACTGGAAGGCCTTGACGAGAACGCCGTAGATTTTCGCGACAACTATGATGGCCGTCTGCAAGAACCGGAGGTTTTGCCTGCTTCCTTACCGAATTTGCTGGCCAACGGGGCCTCAGGCATTGCCGTGGGCATGGCGACTAACATCCCGCCACACAATATTGACGAACTGATCGGTGCCTGCCTGCATCTGGCCAAAGCAAAGAACTCAGAGCTGGTGCGCGATGATACGCTTCTCGACTACGTTCAAGGGCCCGATTTTCCGACTGGCGGCGTCATCGTCGAGCCACAGGAGAATATTGCCGAAGCTTACCGGACCGGGCGCGGTGCGTTCCGGTTGCGCGCACGTTGGCAGACCGAAGATCTTGGCCGCGGGCAGTGGCAGATCGTCGTAACAGAGATCCCATACCAGGTTCAGAAATCGCGTTTGATCGAAAAGATTGCCGAGCTAATCCAGACCAAGAAGATCCCGATCCTGGCCGATATTCGGGATGAAAGTGCTGAAGATGTGCGCATCGTTCTGGAGCCGCGTTCAAAAAACGTAGAGCCGGATGTCCTGATGGGGCTGATGTTCCGCAATTCTGATCTCGAGCTGCGGTTTTCGCTGAACATGAATGTGCTGATCGATGGGCGGACGCCGAAAGTCTGCTCCCTCAAAGAGGTCTTGCGCGCCTTTCTCGATCACCGACGCGACGTGTTGTTGCGCCGCTTGCTCCACCGGCTGGAGAAAATTGACCACCGGTTGGAAGTTCTCGAAGGGTTTATCGTCGCGTTTTTGAACCTGGACCGCGTCATCGACATCATCCGCTATGACGAAGATCCAAAGGCTGCGCTGATGGCTGAGGATTGGGGCAAGCCGCACATGCGCGCAATGTCAGAGGCTGATTATGTGCCACCCGACCCCTCCGAGGAGCCGTCGCTGACCGAAGTGCAGGTCGACGCGATCCTAAACATGCGTTTGCGCAGTCTGCGCCGTCTTGAAGAGCTTGAGCTGAAAAAAGAGCGTGATGACCTGATGATTGAGCGCGCAGACATTGAAGATCTTCTGGAAAGCGATGATCTGCAGTGGAAACGGGTCGCCGAACAACTGCGCGAGGCCCGCAAGGCTTTCGGAACCGGATATGTGAATGGGCCGCGCCGGACAAGTTTCGGAGAAGCCGGTGAGGTGGAAGACGTTCCACTTGAAGCAATGATTGATCGGGAGCCTATAACAGTTGTGTGTTCTCAGATGGGATGGGTGCGGGCGATGACCGGGCATATAAACCTGTCCCGTGAGCTGAAGTTCAAAGATGGCGATGGGCCGCGCTTCATCTTCCATGCGGAAACGACGGACCGTTTGTTGGTGTTTGGATCGAACGGTCGTTTTTATACTGTAACGGCGGCGAACCTGCCAGGCGGGCGCGGCATGGGGGAGCCGTTGCGCCTTATGGTAGATCTGCCCAACGAAGCCGAAATCATTGACCTGTTGATCCACGACCCGGCCCGCAAACTTCTGGTCGCCTCCACAGCCGGAGATGGATTTGTCGTTCCGGAACAAGATGTTGTCGCACAGACCCGGGCTGGGAAGCAGGTGCTGAATGTGCGGGGCGATGTAAAAGCAGCGATCTGCAAACCGGTCGATGGCGACCACATTGTGGTTGTCGGTGAGAACCGAAAAGTCCTGGCCTTTCCGCTGGAAGAACTGCCGGAAATGGGCCGCGGCAAAGGGGTTCGAATGCAGAAATACAAAGATGGTGGGATGTCTGACGCCCGAAGTTTTACGCTGGCCGACGGCCTCAGCTGGACCGATCCTGCCGGGCGCACTCGGACAGAGACAGACCTGGCCGAGTGGTTGGGCAAACGTGCGAGTGCGGGCCGGATGGCCCCGCGCGGATTCCCGCGAGACAATAAATTCAACTGAAAAGGAGAGCGCGACATGGCATGGCTGACACGGTTTGCAAGCATCGGGCTGCTGATGGCATTGGGCGCGTGCGCAACGCCTGATCCCGAGGAAACACCGTTGGCTGAGCTGGGGAATTTCAAGCTGGCCAATGCCGTGGTGCGCACAGAAGCGGCCCGTA
This sequence comes from Pseudomonadota bacterium, assembly GCA_039193885.1. Lineage (GTDB taxonomy): Bacteria > Pseudomonadota > Alphaproteobacteria > Rhodobacterales > Rhodobacteraceae > Litoreibacter. Next base: position 726 of record JBCCWL010000006.1, on the reverse strand, counting down.
AAGTCGGTCCGTCTCGGACCATCGAGCTCGAAGAAATGGACCGGGTATTGACCGACACATTGACCCGCAGGTTTAGCCGCTACGCTGGCGACAAACCCTATCATATCGGTGTGTTCGTTGATGGCTATGCGCTCGCATACCCGTTTGGCCCAATTGTCCTGTCGCCAAAGTCGCTGCTGGTTGTCAGCGTAACCGTTTTTGAAAACAAGGACTTGCGGAAACTGAATGATCCTCCCAAGGAGATCTATATCCTCGAACAGCTCGATGGCGGCACGATCTTCGGATCGGGGTATGTGCGCACCAAGGAACAACAGCTCAACAACCTTGCCAATCAACTGGCTCTGGCGGTCGAACGCTACATGGCTGCGAATGCCGAATGGTTTGGTGGGGTTTCGACACCCGAGGCAGTGGCGGCAGCACAAGCAGATCAATTGGAGATACCCCAGGCCACGTTGCCGGAAGCGCCCTCAGGGACCGTCACCGAAGCGACCAACTGAGTCTTGATTTTTCTCAAGCGACTGAATAGGTAGCGCGCCAGAAGACAAGTGGGCAATGACGCCCTGTCGATTAGAAGGTGCCCGGCAGATGGCTAAGGAAAAGTTTGAACGTAACAAGCCGCATGTGAACATCGGCACGATTGGTCACGTTGATCACGGCAAGACGACGTTGACGGCGGCGATTACGAAGTATTTCGGTGATTTTCAGGCCTATGACCAGATTGATGGT
>JBCCWL010000005.1:0-220608 GCA_039193885.1 Pseudomonadota bacterium | reverse complement strand
TACAACCCGTTCCCGTCGCCATGCCGCCCCGGTCCCAGATTCTCGACCAGCCGCTTTGTCAGCTGCCCGTTCGGTGCCGCTATTCATACCGTAAGGCGATCGAATTTGGAGGCGAGTGAACAAAACGCAATGCAAAGTGGAGAAAGGCTTAAAGCCCGTAAAACAAGGCTTAAATGGAGCCTCACGCAATCAAGTGAAACCAGGCATAAAGTATGGGTGGCGGAGAGACAGTCCGCATTCAACTATTCTTCAATGCTCTTCATGAGATCGTTTCTCCCATATTTTATTGGACTATGGTTCTTGACTGATACTCAACGTGCTCCCATGTTCCACATATTAATGGTGGTTTTTATGGTGGGTATTTATGCATCCCAAGTCAAAGTCAGGCCGTCACCCAGACAAAGCTCTTTCAGCGGCTTTCGTCAGATCAGTGACCAAGCAAGGTAAGTATATCGACGGCAACGGTTTGATGTTGAAGGTCGATCCAACAGGAGCAAAGCGCTGGATACAGCGTGTCACCGTGAAAGGCAGTCCTGATCTGGAAACGATCTCTGGGAAGCAAAAGGATAAACGGAAAGAATTAGCTATCGGTCCGGCATCTTTGATCAGTCTTACAGAGGCTCGTGAGCTGGCCCTGGAGAACCGCAAATTGGCATGGTCTGGCATTGATCCGAGGCAGCACAAGCGCGAGCAGCAAGAGCAACTGACGTTTGAAGAGGCGGCGCGCAAGGTCCATGAGCTAAACAAGCCATCGTGGCGCAATACCAAGCACGCTGACCAATTTATCCGAACGCTAGAAACCTATGCGTTCCCACGGATCGGGAGGATCACAATTGGACAGGTTACCACCGCAGACGTTCTGGCAGTACTGCAACCGATTTGGCTGGAAAAGCAGGAGACGGCGCGGCGGGTCCGTCAGCGTATAGGCACGATCATGAAGTGGGCAATTGCAAACGGGTGGCGGTTAGACAATCCGGCAGAAGCAATTGCTCAGGCGCTCCCACGGCAGACCAAGGCGCAACAACACCGTAAGTCGATGCCATATGCGGATGTCGGCCAGTTTCTCAAAACCCTGCGTATGTCCAAAGCCAACGAAGCAACTAAACTTGCACTGGAACTTGTTATCCTAACAGCCTCGCGTTCTGGGGAAGTTCGGTTGGCAGAATGGTCCGAATTCGATTTGGAGAAGCGCGTCTGGACCCGACCAGCTGAGCGCATGAAGTCCGCCAAAGAACATCGGGTGCCGCTATCCGACAGGGCGGTTGAGGTGTTGACCCGCGCACGGGCGTTGGGAGCCGGTTCCGGGTTGGTGTTCGAAGGGATGCGCTACGGGAAACCAATCTCGGATATGACGCTCCTTAAGTTGGTGAAAGAGCTGGGTTTCGACGTCCACGTGCATGGCTTCCGAACGTCCTTCAAGACATGGGCGCAGGAGCAAACCAACAGCCCCAGAGACGTCTCAGAGGCTGCACTGGCACACGTAGTCAAAGACAAGGCTGAAGCTGCCTATGCGCGGTCTGACTTTTTCGAGAAACGGCGGAAATTGATGGAGCGTTGGGCGAGTTATTTGGAGACATCTACTTCCGAAGTTGTAGTTCTCGGAAGCAGTTCATGAAAATCGTTTTCGACGGGAAAAGCATAGAATTCAATAGATCCGTTGAATTCCGCAAAATACTAGCAGAATTCGGAGAAAGTGAGTCAGGCAAGCGAAAACATGGGGAAATTGAGCGCGCCGTAAAACTAATTTTGACAGCCCCAGCGTTCCAGAAGGTAAGGAATGAAATCAATTACTTCGCGAGGTCCTTCAATCCAAAAAATGGAGGAACGGCGGCGGTTGAGCCGTTCCTGTCTATAGAACACCATCTTATAGATGCGATGGATAAATCCAGACAGTTGAACGACTACTCTGAATTGATAGAGCGAGCGAAGTCAGACAATCATGCATATGAGGCCTTGCTCGCTATCGCAAAGGACGAACTCAAACGTCCTGGAGCAAAGAACCCAATGCTTATCAAATGGCTAGCTGAAAAAGGTGCCGGTATCGTTCAAAAACCAAAAGGCCGCGCAAGAGGGGAAACTCCTCAATTCAAAACAAGAGACATGCTAATACGCTTATCTATCAAATATGCGATGCTGTTAGGTTTTCAAAAAACGACGAATTCAAAAAAGAAACCGGGCACATTCGAACCAGCGACCGCGGGCGACGTAGCGGTCGCAGTTCTCGATAAATTGTTCGCTGGAATACCAGGAGTTATTATCCCGACCGCAGTAAACTGTGAAAAGATCTGGTACAATTCAAACGATAGAAATCCAGGGGTATTGGAACTCACACTCGAGTACGAACCAGATCCCAAAGATATGTCAGAAACGATAAAGAAACTGTTTCTGACGTAAGTTCCCTTAATCCTCCGCATGGTCCACCGGAATCAAACAATCCGGAATATGGCCAATGCAAGTGAAACTCATTCGTCGTCCCAAAGTGGAAGAGCTGACCTCACTCAGCGCTTCAGCAATATACAAAAAAATTGAACTTGGGACTTTCCCTCGCCCAGTTCGCATTAGAAGACAGGCCGTTGCTTGGCGTGAGAGCGATATTCTCACTTGGATCGACGACCTAAAAACAACGGACATCGCATAGAAAAAACCCCACCGTTTCCAGCGGGGCCTAATGCATTTGAGGTGCACGGTTAGGATACACGCCCCCGCTCAAAACCTCAAGTTTTCCTAGAGGAACTGAGCTATGTTTAATCAACCACCCAACAAGTATAGACAGGCTTGGCGGTCTGCGGCGGCATGGTACGAAACCAAGCTGCCAAACATTCGTTCTCTTGTGTCATTTCCTGACGACAAAATCGGGTTTGGTCTCTGGCCGATTGTTCTGGTTTCTGGCGAATACAGAGTCCAACTCAACGGTGCTCTCCCTCCAGACCTTCTTGCCAGCTCGTTCAACACTCTCGAAGACGCGGAAAACTATCTTGTCGAACTGTATTCTCGCGGCTTTACCCCAGCAGATTTGTTTGATGTTCCGGGAGAGGCAGCATGAAGCACCAACCCATCAGAATTCCCTTGTTCGATGTAACCTTGCCGTCACGCCTCTTATTTGACACGAGCCTCTCGACTGAAGCACGTGTTTGCTACGGCTGCCTTCTTGCTCGGGACGGAAAAAATTCGACCCACACTAGATCAACGATCATGAACGACACTGGCCTCAGTAAGGACAGATATCCCCGAGTGATGAGGGAGCTGGCAGATTCTGGTTGGATCACTTGGAGAACCAAACGTCGGCACCCAGAAACCAAAGAATGGATGCCTTCCGAAATCATTATTCACAGCAAACGTCAAAAACCAGGGTCCGGTGAAGCCGCATCAGGGTTTTCCAGATCCGGGTTTTCCGGGTCAGGGTCTTCCGGGTCCTTAAGTAATATCAACTATAAGTCGCGCGCGCGGCCGCAGGATTGGGGTGTCCATCAAGAGGAAGTCATCGAGGAAAGCTGTGATCCGGCTGAAAGTTACGCCGTTTATGACGAGCTCAATCCTCCTCCGTATCCAGACAACTTCGACCCGAACGAGTATTGCCAGTGTTTGGATTTTGCTGAGAATGATGAAACCGACGATTAGGCCTCAATCAACTTCACAAGCTTCACCCATCCTGACTGCCGCAAGTCAAAAAGTAGGCTAGAAGGCTTTCGAGTGCGCTCGCAAAAATGCCCGCACAGCGCCATCTTCCCCGATTCCTATGCTGAACCCGCCAAAAGCACCATGAGACGGCTCAGCGACTCTCTTGTTGAGTCAAATGGCCAATTCTGCCGCATGGCAAGCGTTTCAGAATTCGCTTCCAAAGCTAAGAAGCGAGATTGTTACCATCGGAGCCTTCGAACCATGGGTGTCAGTCGGACCGCGCTAGCTACCACCCAGAATCCATATCGCGATGCATTTTGTAGGCTCGTTCTTTGTGACGTTTACAGAAGTCAAACCACGCTCTGCGCCGCGCAGCCACACTTTCCACATAGTCATCCATCCAAAGCAAAGCGGCCTCAGTCAAAACCAGATCGCTGACTTGAATATCGTCTGGGATCGCTGATGTAATTTCTCTGATCTGAGCCAAAGTTAGCGAGTCAAGAATTGACTTACCTTTGACGTAGTCATCTTGGCGACGGACCGCTCGATCCATCTGTCCAGTCAGAAACCTTCGAATATTGTGAGGATGATCTGGTACTTCCACTCGTCCTCCATGCTTTATGCACCGCGTTGCTCCCTTTAGAGCAAGCGCCTTGCAGCGCATTCCGTTTTTTCGGATGGCCTCGCACCTTGGTGCTCTAGCAATCGCCTCTAAGCCCTTTCTGCGACCTTCCTCAGTCAAGTTCTCTGGCGTTGGGCGACCACAAGGTTTTCGGATAGGCTTTTTGGCCCGCGCCGCTCGTGCGACAGCTTCTCTGAAGCGTTTTTGACGTTTTGTTGGCATGCTAAGATTATAGCTGTCGGAGCGTCTATCGGAAAGTCAGGGCGATGCACGCAAATTCTTTAGTACAGCTTAGTTAAAAACGCCTCACGACCGTCCTTCAACGATCGGGCAAAATGTAGCGATGCGCCTTGTCTCCTACGCTTTTAGTGGCACCCGCTAAATCCCAAAATGTGGCAAACTAAAATCCTGCGACCAAATCTCAAAGAATTCTTAGCAAAGCAACGAAAACGACGAAACCGCGCGTGACAGAGAAACTGCAACGCGCGGTAAACTCATCTAAATGAAACATGGGCGTTTAATTGGTTGTTTCTACTGCTTTCAGTTCTTTGACCCTAAGTTTGAGCAAGTTGATCTCGCCTTGAAGTTTTTTCTTTACCCGTGCCTTTTCTGAACGCGCTCCTCTGTGGTTGCTTTCTATCACGGAGAGCGCAGTAAACGTCATGAAAGTGTCAAAGAATGGAACCTGACCTATTCTTGCAACCATATTCAATGTCACGTCGTTTCCATTAATCAAGTCCTCAGCTGCACCAATAGCAACGATGCCTGCTTTCTGAGCTCCTGACATAAGCCCTGAAAGCATATCGACCGTCAGTTCAAAGGAACCACGAAACGCTAGCACTGCTTCCGACAATTGCAGACGACCGAGACTTAGGTCGAAGTTGTCTAAGTCTGCAATCATTGCTTCCAAATCTGCAATGCGATCCTCCGCCAGAAACCTAAGATACGCATTTTTGCTATTGTATTTGTTACCAGCTAAGTCGGTATACGGCGAGCCGTCGGGTTTTTGGTTTAAAATTAGGGCAGTCGTAGTGCCCTGAGCTTGTAGCTTGAACTTTTCAGGGTCTGCGAAGAAGTCCGCAGGCAAGTCGGAAACGGGTTGAAACTTGGATGTAATCGAAGCGTTGAAGGCCTCAATGTATTTTTGTTCAGCGACACGATCAGCGGCATCTTTCTTGATATCCTCTTCTGTTGGTACCCCAATAGAGACTTCTTGCCCGGCGACAGGAACCTGGATTTCACTGATGTTGCCATCAAAGTCCCCGCTCACTGTCACAGAGAAGTTGCTATCATCCGCCATGCATTCTTCGTAATCATCATCTAAGCCGTTCTGATCCGTGTCATTGCCTGCCTCTGGCGAACGCCCCTCTAGCAGTCTGCAGTAACCAGTCTTCAATTCGCGAAACACGTTTTCTGTGCCTTTGAGGCGTTCACGGTCAAAGTTTCGACCAAAATCCGCTATTTCCTGACCAGTTTGGTCAAGAGCATTTCCGGAATCATGCGCCGCCTTCTCCAATGCCGTTCCAGTATCCTGAGCAGCTTTTTCTATTGTTTTTCCGGCGTCATGAGCTGCTTTTTCAATCGTTTTCCCCGTATCCTGAACGGCCTTTTCAAACGTTTTTCCAGTGTCTTGCGCAGCTTTTTCTATTGTTTTTCCGGTATCTCTTACGGCTTTCTCAATTGCTTTGAACAGATTGGCTGTTTGAAAACTTCCGTCAACATCGACGCAGCCATTTTGGACGTCATGCATTGTTGCAAACACTCTAGGATTCAAGCATCCGTCTCTTCCTTGTGCGTTGGTGCTCGCCACCATCATAATGGCGATTGCCATAGTAGAAGCATAGTAAATCCTACCCATCTGGATACTCCTCTTATATCGGTGATCTTGGTTCGACTTTCGGTTGGAAACCGACGATCTTTACATTCAGTGCGGTGCAGATGATTTTGAGTCGGCTGCTAGAAAATGGCCTGCGAAACGTTGGGCCATGATCTTTGACCTTGTTCAACACTCTTAATGTGCGTGATTATCAATCAAGAGGATTGCAACACCTGTGGCGATTGCGCCGACTAGATTGGTTCGCGCGAAATCGTAGGCCGGTAACAGTGCTTTGCGCACAGTTTGCATCAATGGCCGCATGGGATCTTCCTTTCCATTATTAAAGCCATCTGGCCTGTGATTTTTTGTTGGCCAACCGAAGTTGGCCAACGGATCGTGCTTACCTTCCGTTGTAGCGGCGCATCACTGGACCGCGGGGCCGACTGCCCCAGCCTTTCAGGTCTCGACTCCAGTCGCGTTTCTTGAAGAAGTCACGCGACACATTTGGTGCCCGGTGCTTGTAGGGGATCATACGAGGTTTCCCCCAAGGCGCACGGTGGGTACCCCGCAACTGCTGGCGATAGCCGTTGCGGCGATAGTTTATGCGGGGGCGAAAACCAGGGCGCGCGGAGCGCACTAATTCCACGTCCGGAATTTCTGTTGCAACAGCGTTATTAAGAAGGTTCGCGAACTCAACCGAACCCACATCTTTCGCGGATGCGATTGCTGCTCCCCCTGAGAAAACAGCTGCGAAGACGATCGAGCCGACCTTACGAGCAAATGTTGGTTTCATGGTTTTTCCTTTCTTCACGCCCAAGAAGATCTTGCGGCACTCCAAACTTGGCAGCTTCTACCCATCGAACAATTTCTTTGTGTGAAACCTGATTACGGCCTTTGCTCAAACGGAACTCTGATCGTCGTAATGCTGAAGAATTGCGCCAGCACGTGCGTCGTGGCGACACGCGAGGATCGGGCTTGTGCCGTGGGATCAGAGATAGCACCAAGACATCATTTTAGGTCGGGAGACGACATTTAGTGTCGTCATTCAACCCAAACTGTGAATACTGTGACGCGGATTGAGAGATTGGAGTTATTGGTGAACCCTTATTCTGAGGAAGCGATTGCGGCTCTTCGCTCTATTTTGTCCAGCTACAACAATTATGAAGTTGGCTCTTGGAACCGTACAAGCGAGAAAATCAAGGTAGCGGGCGAACACAAGCTGCGCCGCTTTGCAAGCGGGGAGACGTGGCCAGAACGGCAAACGGTCGAAAAGATCTTCAAGTACTTTCAGGTTAAAACCGTTCGGCGTAGCTTGTGGGAAGAAGGTTGGGCGCTTAATTGCCGGACAGATTTGGAGAAGTTGTTTGGACTGCCCGCGCGGCGGGACCCGTACCGAATTCTTAAAGAGCGAGCGAAGCTGTCGGACGAAGAACAACAGCGCCATGCAGTCGAACTGAAGGGAGACTACTTTGCAATTCGTCCGCACCCAGAAATGGGAAGCGTACTCTCTCATATGCGCATCTTTGATAGTTTCCCGAACTACGGCTTGGCGACGTGCCGCATATCGCGTGCGATCCGTGAAACACCAGATGGGGCCATTGAACGGGATTTAGTAATCGATGGCGGCGTGTTCCGGAAATCCTCTGCGCTCAATATTTTAGGCTATGACCGCGTTGATGGAGACGTCCGCATGATAGCCTTACGCGACGCTGGGGAAGGTAGCTATCGTGGGTTTGTAACTGGGTTCGATACCAGAAGTATTGCATTTTCTGCGCGTGCCCTCGTGCAGAAGTTGCCTGATCCAGTGGAATATGAAGACATTCGCCACCAAACGGGGTGGTGGGACCGACTTGATGAATTAGTAGACTTTCTAGCTTCGAATTTCGGTAGCGACCACCTCCTTCTGGACCGTTGTCGGGCTCTAGAACCGGCCGACTACATGACCTCGCAACCGGGCAGCTAAAGTAATTGCTTTGACTGAGCGCCGATAATCAATTCTTGCAATAGCTTCGGTGCCATCCGATCCTCAAAGTTTCGACCTAACTCACGAATTTGTTGAAGCTTGTAGCAAGATAAATCCAAATCTTGGCCTGACTACAACGGAACTTACTTCGGTCGGCACATTACCGACCTTCATCCAACCTCGGCCATGCTGCAGCGCGGCCCGTCACACAGATCTTTCGATGTGGACGCCTGATTTTGTCTTTGCCGAATAGGACACAACTTGAATAGACTTCATAACGGATAAAAGCGCATTAGACACCATGTGCGTCGTTTTGAGCAGCGCGTGGAGTGTCCAGCCGGATTCGGCCTACAATCCATTAGCCTTGTAGCCACACCCTTGTTAGTGTGAGAAATTCTAAGCAAGCTTTTTTGTTTAAGAACGAGCGTTTAAAAGCGAAGATTCTGGCAACGATATGAGCAACACCACACAGAAATATCTAAGGTTCTTGATTCCTGGCATGCTAGGATATTTTGCTCTCTATTTCGTTTGCCAGAGTTGTGATTTTTGCAGCATTGGTTGGCCTACAAATCTCGACGAAGTCATGAAACTTACCGCTGTACTGCTTATCGCTTTCTTTTACGATTTCCTGCGGTTGCGGAATCTTTCCAATGCTCTCCCACTTTTCCGGGTAAATGCAGGAATAATGGAACGTCTCAAAAACCCGTTTGTCTTAGAAGATGATCGAATTATGCGGATTCCTTGGAACAAGTTTAAGGACGTCTACTACCCGATCATCGACAACGACGAGACTTTGAAAGTACGTTCTGAGAACATTCGATTTAATGGCGTTCTTTGGAGTTCCGCGGCTGATCTCCGTGCGGTTGCAGCCGTAGGACTTTTATTCATTCTTGCTTTCGGTTTGGTCAATAAGATCGGTTGGTACCGAGGTTTCGACGAAGCCGAACTGCTGAAATCCGGTTTGATTTTTCTGGTATTGTTTACAGTTTCTTTTCCCATTTCCTGGGTGCTGACCGACAAGCATCGAAATCTGGTGTTGGATCAATGTGATTATATGCTGCTTTACAAACGGGGCGAGCTTGAAGAGGGATTTAAGAACATTGTCAACAAACGAGATTAATCACAATCGACGCGTCAACCAGATTTCCGATCTTATTCGCGGTTTGGAAGCGCCAATTACAATTGGTTTTAGCGGAGGAAAAGATAGTAGCGCTGTCGTAAAGTTACTTTGGGCCTGCGCGCACAAACTCAAATCTGAATGCCCAACTCTCAAAGTAATCTATTGCGATACAGAAGTTGAGAATCCAGTAATCGACGCCCATGTTAAGGCGACGCTTTCTAGGCTGCAAAGCGAGGCGCAAAGAGCCCAGATTGATCTTCGATGCAACGTCATTCGACCGGCCATCCATCAGTCTTTTTTTGTCCGGATAATCGGACGAGGGTATCCCACGCCGACAAATAGCTTCCGTTGGTGCACCAAAGACATTCGCATCCGACCTTTCCAAGCCTACTTAGAAGGAAACAATTCAACCCCACTTGTTGCTATTGGTACGCGGTATGGGGAGAGCGCACAGCGAGACAGGTCTCTAAAGAAATACACAGACGAACGGGCCAAGAGCGCTTTCATCCAAAAACAGCGGGAAGGGGCAAAAGAAACCAATCTTCTCACCCCTATAATCGATTACGATACCGCCGACGTATGGGATCTCTTGTGTGAGTTTGAGGGCCCGAACTCGATAGATGTTAGAGCTCTCTCAAAACTCTACAAAGACGGTAGCGGCGAGTGCCCGGCCATCAGAGACTTCAAAGACAAACCATGCAGCAAGGCGCGATTTGGCTGTTGGACCTGCACAGTTGTGCGTCGAGACAAGTCAGCAGAACATATGATTGATTCAGGCTACAATGAACTTCAACCATACTTCGATGTCCGAAGCTGGCTAGCTGAATTTCGAAACGATCCGCAGAACCGGTGTTCACATAGAAGGAATGGGCGAGAAGGTCCTGGCCCTTTTACAGTCGCAGCGCGACACGAAATCTTAATTCGTGTACTGGAGCTAGAGAAAAAGGTCGGAAAGCAAATCATTGCTGATGCCCAATTAGTTGAGATCAAGAAATTGATAGCATCCGATTTATCTGATCCGAAGTACCTGGCGAGCGATCCATCCCTTAACGGTGCCTACCAATTTCCGTTGTTTGATCCAGGCAAGGATGCGTTGCTTGGGTAGGCTGCTTACTTCCTAGCTAGGTCACCAATCTTTTGAGCCATGAAACCGGGAGGCAGAATACCTCATAGAGTAACGGTTGGCCCCAGGGAAAAACTAGACGGAGCAGTTCCTCCTAAGCAGTGTCTTGGACAGCAATCGTGGATGTCCAATTCTTCCGTCAACTAACGGGTTCTTGCACCTTCAGTAAATGTCCGGTTTCGCCCCAATCTAAAAATTTCTCCGGCCGTCAGTTAAGCCCAAACGGCATGTCGAAGAAGGATACCCCGGGGGGTGGGGAGGTGCTGTGAACTTCAGTTTAACGAATACTCCTCGTCCATTTGAGCCGCCTTAATTAGCAGCTCAAGAAGCATACCGCTGGCCTCTTCGCACAGATCTGATGCTTCTGATGCCCATTCCGTCAACAGCTCTTGCTCGAACCGGCTCAAGTCGTCGCACCCAAGCTTTTCGATAGTTTCTCTTCGATCATCCCAACCATCCGTCGCCTTTTGCCACGCAGACAACAGCTTCAGGGTCGCGGACATTATTTCGGTGTTCTCACGTTGCATAGTGTTGCTCCATCTATTTGATTAAAACAGGTTGAAACACGAAATTCTTGAGGATCAAGCCTTGCAAAATTAGCTGTAACACTCTGTTTAAAAGGGAAAACACCAAAAGCACCAAGGGCAAGAGTGGAACAATAGCATCTGTCAGATGACCGGAAAATTCCACGCACCAAAGGCACCAAATTAATCCTCACTTTTTCTTTCTGCTTTTGCAAAAAGTGATCATGTCATGATGAAATTCGGCTCTCTCGACATATTCGGATTGAGCCTAGCGCGGCAAAAGCGAAAGAATCTGGCAGTCTTCCAAATCATTACAGAAAAAATTGCACCATCGTTTCATTGGTGGTTTTTATGGTGGGTAATCTTAGCATCAACTACGCTATAATATTGTTTTTATTATTTTTATTTGAAATTTCTGGCGGAGAGACAGGGATTCGAACCCTGGGTAGGCTTGCACCCACAACGGTTTTCGAGACCGCCCCGTTCGACCACTCCGGCACCTCTCCGCGGGGCTGAGCTTGTGATCAGGTGGCCGGGGTTTACCCAGACGCCCTTACACACGCAAGCCTTGATTGGCACCTTTCGTCTTTGGGTGTGCACGAATTTGATTGTTTTATTGTCGCGAGGCAGGTGCAGCACTATTGTCTATTCTATCTTAAACGAAGGGAAGCTTCTGTCATGAGACTGCTTTGGGCCGTAGGACTGCTTTTTCTGGCGTCGGCGGTTGCGGGTTGGGCGCAAGATCGATCGGCGCTCGTGGAGCGCTACTATGCGGCCCTCAAAATGGACGATGTTTTTGAAGTGCTGCGTCTGGAGGGTCTGGAGGCCGGAGAGGACATCACCGAGGACGGTGAAGTACAGCCTTCAAACTCCTGGACCCGGCGTCTTGAGGCGATCTATTCCATCGAGAAGATGGAGGCCACGTTTTACACAGGACTGATCGAGAGCGGCGGACTCGACGGCTCTCTTGAGGCCATAGAATTTTTTGAAGGTGCCCTTGGGCGGCGGATTATCCAGATTGAACTTGACGCACGGATTGCACTTCACGACGAAGATATCGAAGCTGATGTGCGCGGGTGGGTCGAAGCCATGCGAAAGGCGGATGACGATCGGTTGGACCTTTATGACGAGTTTATCGCCGTGAACGACCTGATCGACGGCAACGTGATGGGCGCGCTGAATTCCAATCTGGCCTTCTATCAGGGTATGGCGTCCAACCCGAATTTCGATACTGGTATGCCCCAGGCCTTCATGCTGTCGACTGTCTGGGAGCAGGAGCCGGAAATCCGTGAAAGCGTCACCGATTGGAGCATGAATTTCTCCACGCTTGCCTATAGCGTTTTAAGCGTTGAAGAGATGCAGGAATATATAGAGATTTCGGCCTCCGAGGCGGGTCAACGCTTCAACACAGCGCTGTTTGGCGGCTTTGATTATATGTTCGAACAACAAAGCTATGAATTGGGCCAGGCAACAGCTGAATTCATGATGGGTGATGAAACATAGAATAGCGGCCTTGAGGCCTTGACTTAGCACGGACTTCCCCACATAAGCCCGCATCTGCACGTCTTTGCGACTGCAGGCTATTGAAACACCGCTCTGACAACAGGGCGCGCTGTCCGAGGTGGCGGGAACGCCAAAACACCACAGATGTGGGACCACAGGACGCGGATGACATGAAGGAATGCGAATATGTTCGCGGTTCTAAAAACCGGCGGCAAGCAATACAAAGTCACGTCTGGTGACATTTTGCGAGTCGAAAAGCTGGACGCTACAGCCGGTGAAAAAGTTCAGTTCAATGATATTTTGATGGTTGGCGACAAAATTGGCGCTCCGCTTGTGGACGACGCAGGTGTTCAGGCCGAAGTGATCGACCAGATCAAAGGCGTCAAGACGATCAATTTTGTAAAACGCCGCCGGAAGCATGGCTCCAAGCGGACAAAAGGCCATCGCCAGCAGCTCACATTGCTCCGCGTCACAGACATCCTTGAGAAGGGTGCAGGTAAATCGGGTGTAAAGGCAGCCTTGGGCGGGGCAGGCGTGTCGGTGGCAGCTGTTGTCGCGGCGGCACCAAAAGCGGAAAAGAAGGCCGCGAAGAAACCTGCGGCTCCAAAGGCCGAGAAAAAAGCCGCAGCCAAACCAGAAGCCAAAGCCAAGCCAGAAACCAAAGCCGCGGCAGATGATCTGAAGACGCTTTCAGGTGTCGGACCCGCGCTTGAAAAAAAGTTGCACGCAGCGGGTGTTACAACATTTGCGCAAATCGCAGCATGGACGGAAGACGATGTTGCTGCTATGGACGAGAAACTTTCGTTCAAAGGCCGGATCGAGCGTGAAGGCTGGATCGAACAAGCCAAGAAATTGGCTGAAGGTTAAGGAGAGCACGAGATGGCACATAAAAAAGCAGGCGGTTCATCCCGCAACGGTCGCGACAGTGCAGGCCGTCGTCTTGGCGTAAAGAAATTTGGCGGCGAAAGCGTGATTCCGGGCAACATTATCGTTCGCCAGCGTGGCACTAAGAAATGGCCGGGCGAGGGTGTTGGCATGGGACGCGATCACACGATTTTCGCTACAGTCGAAGGTCAGGTCACATTCCACAAAGGCCTCAAGGGCCGCACTTTCGTTTCCGTCCTCCCAATGGCGGAGGCCGCAGAGTAAGCCGGACCCACAAGGTTAGACACAATCAGGGATCGGCGACATCGCCGGTCCTTTTTTTTGCAAGGAACACTCCTGTGCTAGAGTGCAAGTCGCATTCGCCAGAGCCATCACTTCTACCCGGTAATGTCATAATCGCGGCATTTTTACCGGGTAAAGGGAGCGAACCGCTCTCAATGGGGGAAAGACGATCAAGCAAGACTTCAAACGCGCGATCCTTGGCGGGGACTTGCGCAGTATTTGACGTCCGCGACAGTGATCTGCGTTCGAGCAGGATCAACCGTTTGGTTTATTAGGAGATAGGTCATGAAACTTGAGAACGTGATCATTCAGGCAACAATCGAAACGGATCGGCTTTGTCTGCGTCCGCTTGCAAAGTCCGATGCGGGCCTTGTTGAGATGTTTGCCTCCGACAAGCGCGTGGCGGACATGACCACTTCAATTCCGCACCCACTCCCACCTGGCTCAACAGCTGGACTTATAGAGCGTGCGCTGGCACCCGGCCGGATGGAGGATGTCTGGGTCATCGATGGGCGCGACAGACAGAACACTTTGATGGGGCTGATCTCTCTGGAACGGATGGATCGTGAGCAGTCAGAGATCGGATATTGGGTTGCTCCAGTCTATTGGAACACCGGTATCGCGTCAGAAGCCGTAGAAGCTCTGATCGCAGAAAACCCGCAGTCCTCGCGTACGATCTTTGGATCCGTATTTCAGGACAATCCGGCCTCGGCCCGCGTGCTGACCAATGCAGGTTTCGTCTATATCGGGGACGCCGAGGCGTTTTCCGTTGCGCGCAACAGCACCGTTCGGACTTGGACCTATATCAAGAAGCTGGATTGAGTTCTCACAGGCCATTGCGTAAGCAACCATTGTACTCATGATGCCCCGGGGGCGGCACTGATGAAATTTCTAGACCTGGCAAAGGTATATATCCGGTCCGGGGCCGGCGGCGGCGGTGCCGTTAGCTTCCGGCGGGAAAAATATATCGAATATGGAGGCCCCGATGGCGGCGACGGCGGACGCGGCGGTGACGTCGTAGTGGAGGTCGTGGACGGTCTTAATACGCTCATCGATTTTCGCTACCAACAGCATTTCTTTGCCAAAACCGGTCAGCCAGGCATGGGCAAACAGCGAACCGGGCGCGACGGTGACGACATTGTTTTGCGAGTGCCGGTCGGAACCGAGATCCTGGACGAGGATCAGGACACTGTTCTGGCTGATTTGACCGAGATCGGTACGCGTGTCGTGATGGCCAAAGGCGGCAACGGCGGCTTTGGCAATCTGCATTTCAAATCTTCGACCAATCAGGCGCCACGGCGGGCCAATCCTGGTCAACCCGGGGTCGAACGTACGATCTGGTTGCGCCTCAAGCTCATTGCAGATGCGGGCCTTCTGGGCCTGCCCAATGCCGGGAAATCCACCTTCCTGTCGGCCTGTTCAAACGCGCGCCCAAAAGTGGCCGATTACCCGTTCACCACACTCCATCCCAATCTGGGCGTTGTGGGCGTCGACAATGCAGAGTTCGTGATGGCCGATATTCCCGGACTGATCGCCGGGGCCCATGAGGGAAAAGGGATCGGCGACAGATTTCTGGGCCATGTGGAGCGCTGCGCCGTGCTGCTGCATCTGGTTGACGGAACAGCACCCGATGTGGCGCAAGACTACGCGACAATCATCGGCGAATTGACCGCCTATGGCGGGGTACTGGCCGAAAAACCGCGCGTCACTGCGCTCAACAAGATAGACGCCCTGACGCCAGAAGAACGCCAGGAGAAGCGGCAAGCGTTGGAAGAGGCCAGCGGGCAAGCCGTTTTCGAGATGTCGGGGGTCAGCCAGGAAGGGCTGATCGATGTGCTGCGCGCCGTGCGCGCACAGATCACAGAGGATCGTCTGCGCCAAACCAAATCACTTGAAGAGCCCGAGCCATGGCGTCCCTGACCGAATTCCGTCGCATCGTCGTAAAAATCGGCTCGGCACTTCTGGTGGATCGGGACACAGGCCACTTGCGCTCGGACTGGTTGAAGTCACTGGCACTGGACGTCCGGTTCCTCAAAGAGCGCGGATGCGACATCATCTTGGTCTCGTCGGGCTCGATCGCTTTGGGTCGCGAGGCGCTTGGGTTGGGGCAGGGGCCTTTGGCCCTTGAACAGGCTCAGGCTTCGGCAGCTGTCGGTCAGATCCGACTGGCCCGCGCCTATGAGGAGGTGTTGGCCCCCTTCGACATTGTCACCGCGCAGGTCCTTGTCACGCTAGAGGACAGCCGTGACCGGCGCCGATATCTCAACTCGCGCGCGACGCTGGCGCAGCTTTTGACGTTGGGCGCAGTCCCGATTGTTAACGAAAACGATACAATCGCCACAGATGAGATCCGATTTGGCGACAATGACAGGCTGGCGGCGCAGGTTGCGGTGACAGTCGGTGCGGATCTGGTTGTGTTGCTCAGCGATGTGGACGGGCTCTACACGTCCGATCCTGGCCAGGATCCTGACGCGGCGCATTTACCGCTGATTTCCAAGATCACGCCCGAGATAGAAGCTGTGGCTGGCGATGCCGGCTCAGGCCTGTCCAAAGGTGGCATGAAAACCAAAGTCATGGCCGCTAAAACGGCTACAGCCGGGGGGGCTGCTCTGGTGATCGCGCATGGCGGGCCCGAACATGCGCTCAAACAGCTTCACGAGGGTGGCAAAGCGACATGGTTTCAAACTCAGGGCGATCCGCAACAGGCGCGCAAGCGTTGGATTGCGGCGATGAAGCCTTGCGGTCAGATCTTTGTCGATGACGGCGCCGCTCGGGCCTTGAATTCCGGCAAGTCGCTGCTTCCGGCGGGCGTAAAAGACCTTGCTGGTGCGTTCGGGCGTGGTGATCCGGTTGAAATCTGCACACAAGAGGGCAAGGTTATTGGCGTGGGTTTGATCCGCTATACCTCAACGGAAACAGCGCAATTGAAAGGGCATCACACGGGCGAGATTGCTGAGATCTTGGGATATCCGGGACGGGCTGCGCTCATCCACCGCGATGACATGGCCCTATGACCGCATACGCAACCTTGTTAAATGAACCAAGAAGCGCCAACGACAAGAAGGTAGACCGATGAAAGACCTGGACGATATCGCGCACGTCATGGCTCAGATTGGGGCCAAGGCAAAGGCTGCAAGTGCAACCTTGGCCACGGCGTCCTCCGAGCGCAAAGTCGCCGCTCTGATCGGTGCCGCTGAAGCGCTATGGGATGACCGCGAACTCATTTTCGCAGCCAACGAAAAGGACATGGCTTACGGGCGCGAAAAAGGGCTATCTGACGCGATGATGGACAGGCTTGCACTTGATGAAAGCCGGGTTCTGTCGATGGTTGATGGTTTGCGATCGATTGCCGAGCAAAAAGACCCCGTGGGCGAAGTTATTGCCGAGTGGTCACAGCCAACGGGACTTCAGATCCGGCGGGTGCGCACGCCTCTCGGCGTGATCGGCGTGATCTATGAGAGCCGGCCAAATGTCACAGCGGACGCTGGGGCGCTTTGCCTTAAATCCGGCAATGCGGTGATCTTGCGGGGTGGGTCTGAGAGCTTCCATTCCTCAAGCGCCATTCACAGCTGTCTGGTGAAGGGCTTGGCTTCGGCAAATCTGCCCATAGAAGCGATCCAACTGGTTCCCACGCGCGACCGCGCGGCGGTCAATGAGTTGCTTGGAATGGTCGACACTGTCGACGTCATTGTCCCGCGCGGCGGCAAAGGTCTGGTTGGGCTGGTGCAACGCGAGGCGCGGGTGCCGGTCTTCGCCCATCTAGAAGGGATCTGCCACACCTATGTCGGGGCCACGGCAGATCCGGCCATGGCGGTGGAAATCGTACTGAATGCCAAGACGCGACGCACAGGAATTTGCGGTGCGTTGGAGTGCCTGCTGATCGATTGGCGTTTTTACACACAGCATGGCAGCGTTTTGATCGACGCGCTGATGGCGGCTGGCGTCGAAGTGCGCGCAGACGGAGAATTGTCAAAAATCAACGGTACCGTGCCCGCAAGCTCTGAGGATTTCGGCAAGGAATTCCTAGATATGATTTGTGCTGCGAAGCTGGTGGATGGTGTCGATGACGCCATCACGCATATTCGCACCTACGGCTCGAACCATACCGACGCGATCATTACCGAAGACCAACAGGCCGCCGATCACTTCATGTCAGAGCTTGATTCCGCGATCCTGATGCACAATGCCTCCACCCAATTTGCAGACGGGGGAGAGTTTGGCATGGGCGCAGAGATCGGGATTGCCACTGGGAAAATGCACGCGCGCGGACCTGTCGGGGCCGAGCAACTGACCAGTTTCAAATATCTCGTTTCGGGTGGAGGCGCCGTACGCGGATGACCGATGGAAAACTCCCGGACAGTCTCGTACGCCGGACACCTTGGCCCGACAGCATAAGCCGCGCGGTGGTCACACCCTTGCAACCCTCGGTTGTCTATGCGTCCCCGGACCCCGATACCTTGGATGGTCAGTATGAAAACGGGCCTGATGGCTACACCTATTCGCGCGAAGGCCATCCGAATGCGGCGGTCTTAGCGGCCAAACTTGATGCGCTTGAAGGCGCAACCGGAGGGCTGATGACCGCATCCGGAATGGCGGCTGTGACAGCGACGATGTTGGGCCTGCTCAAGGCGGGTGATCACGTGATTGGTGGCGACCAACTTTATGGGCGATGCTTGCGGATGCTGGCACAGGATCTGCCCCGATTTGGCATATCGAGCAGCCTTGCAGACCCCACGGATCCCGCGGCCATCGAAGCGGCAATTCGCCCCGAAACACGTCTCATACTGGTAGAGGTGGTCTCCAACCCGACCTTGCGTGTAGCAGACATCCCTGCCATTGCAGAAATTGCCCAGCGGCACGGACTTATCCTGGTCGTCGACAATACCTTTACGACGCCGCGTGCCTTCCGACCGTTTGATCACGGTGCGGATGTCGTCATTCACTCGGTGACAAAACTTCTCGCGGGACATTCCGATGCGATGTTGGGATATGTCGCTGCACGCTGCTCAGATCATCAAGACGCCATTGAAAGCACCCTGGTCACCCTTGGTTTAACCCCAAGCCCCTATGACTGCTGGATGGCAGAGCGTGGCTTAATGAGCTTTCATCTGCGCTACGACCGCGCTGAAGAGAACGCGAAGACACTTGCTGAACACTTGAGTGGTCTGACAGGCGTGAGGTCCGTTTTCTATCCTGGACGCACTGATCATCCAGACCACAACAAAGCCGCTGCGCTTCTGGGTCAAAGATCTGGAAACATGGTCAGCTTTGTGCTTGAGGGCGGGCGACACGAAGCCAATTTGTTGACCCGTGCAATGCCGAATATGGCCTTCGCGCCAACACTTGGCGACATCGGCACGACGCTTAGCCACGCGGCCTCCTCATCGCATCGGGGACTGACGGAAGAACAACGTCAAAGCTTGGGAATAACACAAGGCTTTTTCCGCGTATCGGTTGGTGTCGAAGACATCGACCTTATTACCTCGGAATTTTGCCAAGGGATCGCAGCGACAGTGTCGTAGTAAGGGGCAGGTTTGAGCCAACCATCTACACAGGCGATTTTGGACGGTTTGCCGACCCCGGCGATGCTGGTTGAGCCAGATTACAATATTGCGACCTGCAACACGGCCCTCGTCGAAATGCTGGGCCATGACCCAACTGACATGAACGCGATGACTGTATTGCGACAGGCGCCCGTCCTTGCCGCAATGGACACGGCAATCCGGGCGCAACGGGCCTCTGACGCCCGGTTCGTCTATCTTGGGCTGGCCGGCGAAGTGACCTACCAGTTCCGCGCGCACCCCTTACGCGACGGTGACCAGATTCTGGGCGCCGTTCTGAGCTTCGAAGACGTCAGCCAGCAGGAGGAATCCGAAGCCATTCGTCGCGATTTCATCGCCAATATCAGCCATGAGCTTCGCACACCACTGACCGGGCTGACGGGGTTCATAGAAACCCTGAAAACCACCGCAAAGAACGACCCTAAAGCCCAGGAACGTTTCCTCAAGATCATGGAGATGGAAGCGCACCGGATGGGACGCATGGTCAGCGACCTTCTGTCTCTAAGCCGGGTTGAAGCGGATGCGCGTGTGCGCCCGAAAGATCGCGTCGATCTGTCAGCTGTGGTCCGCTCGGTCATAGCGACGCTTGAAGGGAAGTTAAAACAGGCCAGCGTCATCGTGGATGCGCAAGGGATCGATGACGACGCGTATGTGCTGGGTGATCGGGACCAGCTCATCCAGCTTTTCCTTAACCTACTGGAAAACGCCATAAAATATGGCGGGGATGACCGAACAATCCATTTGCGGCTGTCCTTTGATGAAAAAGATCAAGTTCTCCGGCAGTCAGCAGTTCGCGTCGATATTCGCGATGAGGGTGCGGGAATCGATCCGATTCACCTGCCGCGTCTGACCGAGAGATTCTACCGAATCGATGACCATCGAAGCCGCGAAATGGGCGGAACTGGACTGGGGCTGGCAATCGTCAAGCATATTGTGAATCGCCATCGTGGACGGCTTAAAATTGATTCAAAACAAGGTGTTGGAAGCACTTTCTCAGTTATTCTTCCTGGCGTTTAGCTATCAGAATAGCGGCAAGAATCGCTGTCATAAAACTGTTACGAAACTGTCACAAAAGGTCGTGTTAACGGGGTTACTCACCGGTTTGTGAGGCTCGCCGAGCAGGGGGGCCGCATTTGGAAAATCTCAGGAGTAGACGAATGTCGTTTTACAAACTTGCTGCCACCACTGCGGTGATTGCTGCAACCGCCGCTACCGCGGCCGCAGCGCGCGATCAGATCCGTATCGTTGGATCTTCAACCGTATTCCCGTTCTCCACTGCCGTGGCCGAGCAATTCGGACGTAGCACCGACTTTCAGACACCGGTCGTCGAGTCGACTGGTTCTGGCGGAGGCTTGAAACTGTTCTGCGCCGGCGTTGGAACAGATCACCCAGACATCACCAACGCGTCGCGCCGGATGAAATCCAGCGAATTTCAGCTGTGCGCCGACAACGGTGTAACAGACGTCACTGAAGCTGTGATCGGGTATGACGGCATCGTCATGGCAAATGCCAAGGGCGGCCCCGAATTTTCGGTCACACGCGAACAGATCGTGACAGCCCTTGCTGCACAAGGCCCGATTCCCGCCATGTGGAGCGATGTCGACCCATCGCTGCCGGCGATCAAAATCGAGGTTCTTGGACCGCCCCCAAGCTCGGGAACGCGCGATGCGTTTGAAGAGCTGGTGATGGAAGAAGGCTGTGAAGGTGCTGGCATCGAATGTGAGGGCATCTCCATCCGGGAAGATGGCGTCTACATCGAGTCTGGTGAGAACGATAACCTGATCGTGTCCAAACTGGAAGCCAATCCAAACGCAGTTGGCGTCTTCGGCTTTTCGTTCCTTGATCAGAACGCAGACAAGCTGCAAGGGTCCATGGTTGACGGTGTTGAACCAACATTTGAGGCCATCGCTGACGGCGATTACCCTGTGTCACGCTCGCTGTTCTTCTATATCAAGAACGCGCATGTCGGCGTTGTTCCTGGCATCTCCGAATTCGCGTCCGAGTTCATGTCGGATGCGGCTGCCGGTGAAGAAGGCTATCTGGTCGACAAAGGCCTGATCCCGCTGCCAGAAGATATGCTTGAAACAATCTCGGGCAATGTCGGATCCTTGAAAGCGCTCACAAGCGCTGACTTCGAGTAAACTTAACACATGACAACGTCTCAGGCATTGGTTTGCCTGAGGCAACTCACAGTTCAGCAAACGCGGTAGGGGCCCATGCTTGCGCTAGGATTAACGATAACAGCAGTCTTGGCCATCGGGTTTTATTTCACCGCCAGGGGCAGGGCTTTCGCCGTTGGTGGCGACACGCTCAGCAGCTTGCATTCCCGTCCGAACTACCATGGCTTTTTCGCGCTGCTGGTCTCCGGGCTGGGCGGTCTGGCGGTTCTTCTCATTTTGGGCACGCTCTGGACGCAATGGGTTGAGGCCGGTCTGGTCTCAGACATCCGCGCCGCAGCCCCCGATCTTTCCCCCATTGAGCTTGAGCTGGTGATCAACGACGCCCGCGCGATCGCCGAGGGCGGTTTGGCGTCGAAAACCGATGCGTTGCGCGAAGAGATCGCGGCAAAATACGCCACACAATCGCAGCTTCAATTCTACGGCACCTTGTCCGCGATGACAGCGGTCACCGTCCTGTTGGGCCTGTGGGCGCTGCGCTCGGTGTCAGTGTCTTGGCGCGCGCGCAATAAATCTGAACAGATTGTCGAATACCTACTGCTGGCCACAGCTGTCATCGCCGTCATGACCACCGCGGGAATTGTGCTGTCGCTGATTTTTGAGACGCTCAACTTCATGAGCAATATCGACTGGCGGGTCGACAAATACCTCTTTGGCACCAACTGGAGCCCGTTGTCGGGCGTGCATTCTGGAAAGCTCGATGCAGATAAAGTCGGCGCGATCCCGCTTTTTGCAGGTACATTGCTGATCACCATTATTGCGATGCTTGTCGCGGCCCCGATTGGCCTTTTCGCCGCCATCTACTTGAGTGATTTTGCCTCCGCCCGCGTTCGGGCCGTGGCCAAGCCGATGCTGGAAATTCTGGCCGGTATTCCCACCGTTGTTTATGGCTTCTTCGCTGCGATCACACTGGCCCCGTTCTTGCGCAACTCAGGGGAGTCTCTGGGCCTGACGATTGCCTCGGAATCGGCACTTGCCGCGGGGATTGTGATGGGGATCATGATTATTCCCTTCGTCTCCTCGCTCTCGGATGATGTGATCAATGCCGTGCCACAGTCATTGCGGGACGGCTCTTATGGGTTGGGCGCAACCAAAGCGGAGACAATTCGCCAGGTCATCTTGCCTGCTGCGTTGCCCGGGATTGTTTCGGCAATCCTGTTGGGCATCAGCCGGGCCGTTGGCGAGACGATGATCGTCGTTATGGCCGCAGGACAGGGGGCCAATTTGACCGCGAACCCCTTGGAAGCGGTGACAACCGTGACGGTTCAGATCGTGATGCTGATCACCGGCGATACCGAGGCCTCCACCGCCGCCGGACCGGCCTTTACGCTTGGTTTCACGCTGTTCTGTGTGACCTTGCTGATGAACATCATCGCACAGCGCATCGTGCGCAAATACCGCGAACTTTATGACTGAGGCGCGCAGATATGGTTGATATGACGGCTCTTACGGATATGCATTCCGGCCCGGCGGCCCGCAAGCGCATGCGTGCCCGTCGTGTGGCCGAACTTCGGTTGCAGATTTATGGCATCATCGCGATTTTTCTGGCCGGAGCGGCCCTTGTGGCGCTGCTGTGGTCGGTGGTTGGAAAAGCCACAGGCGCTTTGACCGAAACATACATGACCTTCCCGATCACGCTGTCGCAACAGGAGATTGATCCGGACGGAACCGGGGATCCGAAAATCATTCGCCGGGCTGATTTTACCGGCCTGACCAAGGATATGCTTAAAGAGCAGTTTCCGAATGCCACCGGGCGCACGACACGCCGGCAACTTTATGATCTGACCTCGGTCGGAGCGGCGTTCGAACTTGCAGAGCTGGTGTCCAATGACCCGTCGTTGATGGGCCAAACGATCGAGCACAGATTTCTCGCCTCTGACGTCTCGGACCTCTATCTGAAGGGGTTTTTCGGCGATCTGGTCGCTAAACCGGTGCAAGGTCGCCTGTCTGGAAGTGGGGACGATGATACGTGGCGCTTCACCTCGACGATAAATGATTTCTCGCTGGCATTGGCCAGGGTGAAAGATGGGCTTATCGAAGATGCCAAGCGGATCCGCAGACAAGCCGCACTTCAGGACAACGGCGTGACCTTCTACCAGAACGCCCTTGAAGAAGCACAAACCGATGAAGAACGGCAAGCCGCCCAAAGCCAGCTGACCGGTCGGATTGCGGCCCGTGATAAGCTGCTGCAGGACGCTGAGGAGCTTGAACGCCGCGCGTCCAGCGCCACAGGTGCCGAGGATCTCGACGAAGATAATCGCTCGGTGATCATCAAAGCTGCAGGCGGTTGGTTCAAAGTCACACAGCTCGACAGCGCACTTGCAGTCGCGGACATGGTGATCGCCCCGTCTGGACCCGTCGAGGACATGACGGACTGGGAGATGTTCGTCACTGATTTGCCCGAACAGTCTCGGAAGGTGTCGGACAATCAGATTATCTGGCTCGAAACCCTTAAAGAGAAGGGTAGTACCGAAACAGTTTTCAACAGCCGGTTCTTTAGCTCGGGCGATAGCCGCGAGCCGGAATTGGCCGGTATCTGGGGGGCGACAGTTGGATCCTTCTGGACCATGCTTGTGACCTTTGTGCTCGCCTTTCCAATCGGTGTCCTGGCCGCGATCTACCTTGAGGAATTCGCGCCGAAAAACAAGCTGACCGATTTCATTGAGGTCAACATCAACAACCTTGCCGCGGTCCCCTCGATCGTATTCGGGCTCCTTGGTCTTTCGGTGTTCCTGGGTGTTTTCGGGGTGCCGCGATCGGCACCGCTGGCCGGCGGGATCGTCTTGGCCTTGATGACTTTGCCAACGATCATCATTGCGTCGCGCGCTGCTATCCGCGCAGTACCCCCCTCGATCCGGGATGCGGCCATTGGTCTGGGTGCCAGCCGCCTTCAAGCTGTCTTCCACCATGTTTTACCTTTGGCGATGCCCGGGATCCTGACCGGAACCATCATCGGCATGGCGCAGGCCCTTGGTGAGACTGCCCCGTTGATCATGATTGGTATGGTGGCCTTCATCGTCGACATCCCAACGGGCATCACGGACAGCGCCTCCGTGCTTCCCGTTCAGGTCTTCCGCTGGTCAGATTTCCCTGAACGCGCCTTTGAGGCCCGCACGGCTGCTGCAATATGCTCACTCCTGGCCTTTCTGGTCATCATGAATGCGATCGCAGTTTTGCTGCGAAAACGTTTCGAACGCAGATGGTAAGTAAGAAAGATGAATGATATGAACGACATGCGCGTGACGGAGCAGACGATGGGCGACGACATAAAAATCTCTGCAAAAAATGTCGACGTCTTTTACGGCGATAACCATGCCATCAAGAATGTCGATGTCGAAATCGAGAACCGGGCCGTAACCGCGTTTATCGGGCCGTCAGGATGTGGCAAATCCACCTTCCTGCGCTGTCTTAACCGGATGAATGACACGATCGATATTTGTCGCGTGACAGGGGACATCCTGTTGGAAGGCTCCGATATCTACGCAAAATCAATCGATCCGGTTCAGCTTCGGGCGCGGGTTGGCATGGTGTTCCAAAAACCCAACCCGTTTCCCAAAAGCATCTATGACAATGTGGCCTATGGGCCGAAGATTCACGGACTGGCCGGAAACAAGGCCGAGCTAGATGAGATCGTCGAGAAATCACTCCGTCGCGCAGCGATCTGGGACGAGGTCAAAGACAGGCTCGATCAACCCGGAACGGGTCTTTCTGGCGGGCAACAGCAGCGTCTGTGCATCGGTCGCGCCATCGCTACGGCACCTGAGGTGCTTTTGATGGATGAGCCATGTTCGGCGCTTGACCCGATTGCGACGGCACAGGTCGAAGAATTGATCGACGAACTGCGCCGGGATTACACAGTGATCATCGTGACCCACTCGATGCAGCAAGCCGCACGTGTCAGCCAAAAAACCGCGTTTTTCCATTTAGGCGAAATGGTGGAATATGATGACACACCAACAATTTTTACCAATCCAGTGGATAGCAGAACAGAAAGCTATATCACCGGACGCATTGGTTAGGACCGATTATGAACACGGATAACGCACATATCGCATCCGCCTTTGACAGAGACCTTGAGAGTATCCAAGCGCAGATTATGAAGATGGGAGGTCTTGTTGAAACGGCAATCTCAGATTCAGCCCGCGCGTTGGAATTGCGGGACACCGATCTGGCGATCCAGGTCCGAAAGGGCGACAAACTGATCGACGAGTTGGAAGAGCTTGTCTCGGCTGATGTTGCCCGCGTGATTGCGATGCGCGCGCCAACGGCCGGTGACTTGAGAACCGTTTTGACTGTGCTCAAGATCAGCGGGAATTTGGAGCGGGTCGGCGACTATGCCAAGAACCTGGCCAAGCGCACCACGGTTCTGTCGGAGATGAGCCCGATTAACGGATCCGGCGGCTCAATTCGGCGCATGTCCAAGAATGTGGGACTTATGCTGAAGGATGCGCTTGATGCGTATATTCAGAGGGACGCAGATCTGGCGCGTGACGTCCGCGAACGCGACAGCGACATTGACCAGATGTACAACGCGCTGTTTCGCGAATTCCTGACCCATATGATGGAGGATCCGCGTAACATTACGGCCTGCATGCATCTGCACTTTATAGCCAAGAATATTGAGCGGATGGGCGACCATATCACCTCGATCGCGGAACAAGTCATTTACCTAGTCACCGGCGAGATGCCGGAAGATGAGCGTGAAAAGAACGACTTAACCTCCACAGTGAACTCGATTTGAGATCATCGCATGAGTACTGAACCCCTTATTCTGGTGGTGGAAGACGACGTCTCCCAAAGGGAGGTTCTGTCTTACAATATCCGTGCGGAAGGCTACAGGGTCGAGGCGGCATCGACCGGCGATGAGGCCATTATGATGGTGCGTGAAGAGGCACCGGATCTTGTCGTGCTGGACTGGATGCTACCAAATATCTCTGGGATTGAAGTGTGCCGGCAGTTGAAGAACGGTGCCGATACGCGTCGTGTGCCGGTTATTATGCTATCTGCGCGTTCCGAAGAACAGGACCGCGTCCGCGGCCTGGAAACAGGGGCGGATGACTATATCGTCAAACCGTTTTCTGTCGCGGAGCTTCTGGCACGAATCCGGACACAGCTCAGGCGAACACGGCCAAGCTCTGTTGGCCAGAAACTGGAATATGAAGACATCATGCTTGACGTTGAAGAGCACCGCGCATTTCGCGGCGAAAGGCCGATCAAGCTTGGCCCGACCGAGTTCCGACTTCTTGCAACCTTTATGGAGCGTCCTGGCCGCGTATGGAGCCGCGAACAGCTGCTCGATCGGGTGTGGGGCCGCGACATCTATGTCGATACGCGCACAGTCGACGTGCATATCGGGCGATTGCGCAAAGCCCTGTGCACGGGAGGCGGAACCGATCCGCTCAGAACTGTTCGAGGTGCCGGTTATGCGCTGGGATAGCCGCTCATCGGCGCGACCACGGCCAAGCAACGAGGCTGCGAGGTTTTTCATTTTCGACGGATGAAGAATGCTCAGGGCTGTCCTGGCCAGGTGACGCGGTACCCTCTTCGGCTGCAGGGCTTGGAGCTTCTGAGCGAAAAGCGAGCGCCCATTTTGCGGCATCCATCCAGAACCTTTTGGTCAACTGTTTCCGGGTCACGTGATCTGCGTAGTTTTTTGGTGGTGCCACTCGAAACTCTGGCTGCCTGAGGCGGATCCTTTCTTCTAACCGGCGATTTGGGGTCTCGAACCGTTCGATCATTGCCTCAATTTCGGTATCGTTGAATACGCTTGTTTTGGTGCGTGTGCCAAAGCGGTCTTCAATGAGTTTGCGCATTCCTTCTATAACTTCCGGCTCTGCTGGCCCATTGCCGGGTGTAATGCTATTGGCTGCAAACAAAGCCAACGGATCGCGGGAGACATTAACCGGCTCTGATGGCAAAGAAATCGCCGAGGTCAGGTCCAAATCGCCAAGATGTGCTGCCAGCACCGGCTGCAAGATACCAGCGCTATGAGATTTAGCGTCTTCATAAGTCAGAAACTGAATGCGTTCAGGCGTAAAATGTATCTCAAGATTGTCTAGTAACTTGTTGTAATCAAGTGCTAAACCCGTAAAAAAGTCGCTCTCAAGGGCGGTCTTGAAAAGTGTTCGCGGCGCAACTTGCGATCGGTTTAACGCGATCTGAGAATAGATGGAGCTGAGATAGGCTACCTGTTCCCGGACAACGACCACGACCGAGATTTCCTCAAAGTCGCAGAGCCAGTCCTTTACCTGAGCGAAGTCTAGCTTGGAGTTTGGGGCCATTCTGGCAATTTCTTCCGAACTCACGAAAACGGAATGGTCACCTTGCCCGTATTTTTGATTGAGCCACCGCCACCCGGCCTCGTCGCCCTCCTTCAGCCGCATAGACTGGTCCAGTCCCACATGATCGGCCACCAGCCCATGATGTCCCGGCGAGCCACGAAATTTCGGAAATGTTAAGCCAGCAGCCTGATAGGCGGCACGATGCTTGATCATGTGTTGTTGAATGAAGCTGGTGCCCGTCTTATGGGTCCCGATATGAAGGACGATACGTGACATTGGACCCCTTTAGCCGTTTGAGACGGCGTAATCCTTAGGTTCACGAATCTCAAGATCGGCAGACCGTACCAGATAACCGATTGCCCGTTCAAATGCATGAGCCACAGTGCCATCGGTTTGGCCCTGTTCGGCCTCAAAATGCTCCTCATCGAGATGTAAGTTGGAAATCATTTCAAGGACTTCCGGTTTGATCCAATAGATCGAACCTGCCGGAAATTCCAAAGACTCTTCTTCTATTTCGATATCAGATCGCGCCAATAGCTCCTGCGTGGGTTTGAAGTTCACGCCCCACCATTTCGCCCCCGAATACCGGGCTCCATCGGCCACCAGAATACCCGCTTTGGGGTCGGCGATGAATGGACCCACCAGCTCAGACGTGCCTTCTGGTGGCAGAATACCCTCGATCAGGCTACGGCGCCATTTATGACCATCCGCCCGGTGCGGCGATATTTTGGTGTGCAATTTGCACAAAGCCGCATAGCCCTCAAAAAGACGACTGTTGACCATGTGAACAAACGGAAAAACATCGCGTCCATGATTGGGCATCAAGACCACGGTCGATCCCGGCCATTCTGCCTCAATCCGGCCTTTGAGCGCCGTTGAAACTTCGCCGTGATGGGTGATCGATACGAACAGGTCAAAGCCAGTGTCGATTGACGACAATCGGGTAGAAAACTCGTCCCATAACTCTTCGTAATACATGTGGCACAGCACGGCGATCGCATGCCCGGGCGTGCGGGGCGTCAGATCGGGGAGCGGAACCGTCAGCGAGTCTCGCTTGGCCGGCGGAAATGCGCTTGGTCGATTTTCAAACTGGCCATGTCGAATGAAATGATGAAACGGCGCCACTTTGGATACGCTGAGATCGGGGTTTAGCTTCAGATAGGCGGCAGGCGAAAAGTCCGGACAGGGGTAAAGACCGGCCTGTTCGCCAAACAGAATGAAATGTCGTTCGGCAAATTTCTGAACAAACGGGTGCAAGCTTGGATTTGCTTTGAGATAAAACTGACGGTCGAACAGCCCGCTTTGCTTCAGCTCGCGCAAATAGATCCATTGGCCCGGCCTCAAGGCAAACAGTGCGATAAGTGTCCGGGTGCGATTGATGATCTGCGCGGGCGTCATTGATTGAGTAATCGCCTGTGGTGTCGTTTCAAAAGTAGCAAACCGAGGGCCGCTGTTACGCCTGCAACTGTGTAAGGAAATGCATAAGAAACAAATGTCGCCTCGTAGGTCGAGAAGAACGCTTTTCGCATCAATGCGGTGACATGCACCAGAGGATTATACCACAAGTAATCCTGAAATTCTGGCGGAACCTCATCCACCAGGTAAATAATCGCCGACAGCAGAAACAACGGTCGGCTCAGGATCAGCCAAATCCGCTGCCAGACCGGAAAGGCGGAGATTAGAAAACAATTCAGCACGCCGAAACCGAACCCTAGCGCTGCCGCCATCATCAAGCTCATCATCGCGGCTTGTGCATCAATAATCGGGTTCAGATCATAAGCGATGATCAACCCGGTCATGACCAAAAGGAAGACCAGCGTATTGGTCAGCAGGTTCAAAAAGAAGCGCGCAATCAGCGCGTCTGCAAAAGTCACAGTGGGGTAGGCCAGCAAAGACTTTGAAAACTTCAGCGACAAGGCCACCGTGCGCTCGATTTCCTGATAGACCAGAAATGGCAGATAGCCCGTCGCATAAAACATCGGAAAATTGTTGCCCAAAGATGGCGTGCGCAAGATCAACGCGAACAGGACCGAGAGGATCATGATAAAAAATAAGGGCGACAGAATAGCCCAGACATACCCCCCAGGTGAGGCGCCGTAGACCGTCGTCATTTCACGCAGCATCAGCGCTGAGATCGCCCTGAGTGACTTAAAACCGCGTGTTGCGGGAATGTTCGGTGTTTGTGCAGCCATGTCATCCGCATCAAAGTCCGCTGGAAAGCCCAACACATTACCTATAAAACGAGTGACACGGCTCCGAAAGTCACAAAGGACACCGGTTTTGACTTTACAAGACGCAGATGATCCGAATGCAGAACGCCCAAATAAAGCGGCGCAAAAGTCGATTGTTTCGATTGATAGGCCCAAAAAACCGCAAGCACGGGTCAAGCCACCGGCCGCCATGGCCAAACCGCGCCGTAGACACAGGCTTATCTTTGGCTCCTTCCTGCTAATTGTTGTGCTACCGGCTTTGGTGTCGGCCTGGTATCTCTATGTCCGCGCCGCCGACCAATACGCCTCCTCCGTAGGGTTTTTCGTGCATTCTGAGGACAGCGCGTCTTCGATGAGTATTCTGGGGGGGCTGACCCAATTGTCGAGCTCGTCGACATCTGATTCTGATGTGCTGAATGAATTCATTCAAAGCCAGGATATGGTGCAACGGGTCAATGCCCGGGTTGACCTGGCCACGATCTATTCGAAGCCGGAGGGCGACCCGGTGTTCGCTTTCGATCCCACCGGGACCATTGAGGATCTGACCGATTATTGGAACCGTGTTGTGCGGATTTTTTATGACAGCTCAACCGGGCTTATCGAGCTGCGGATCCATGCCTTCACACCGCAAGATGCATTGCTGGTCGCTCAAACCATTTTTGACGAAAGCTCGGAAATGATCAACGAGCTGACCGCGATTGCGCGCGAAGATGGAACCCGTTATGCGCTTGATGACCTCAAGCAGGCGGAGGCCCGGCTCAGCGATGCACGAACCCGTCTGACCGCATTTCGCAATCGGACACAGATCGTTGACCCGAATGCCGATATTCAGGGGCAGATGGGGCTGCTCCAGAACATGCAGTCGGAATTGGCCGCGACGCTGATCGACCTGGATCTGCTGCGCAACACGACACGCGACAATGACCCGCGTATCGCCCAAGCCCAGCGACGTATCGAAGTGATTGAGAAGCGCATTATTGAAGAACGCGAGAAGCTGGGCTTTGGCGGCATCGATACCGGAGAGACAAATTATGCGACCACCGTATCGGAATTCGAACGCCTGGCCGCCGACCGGGAATTTGCGGAGCAAGCCTACGCAACGTCGCTGGCGTCCTACGAGGTGGCCCGCAGCGAAGCCTTGCGCAAGAGCAGGTACTTGGCCGCGTTTATCAAGCCGACACTGGCCGAACAGGCCGAATATCCGCAGCGAGAAGTTCTGCTGTTTTTGGTCACTCTGTTTGCCTTCCTGGGGTGGTCGGTGACGATCCTGATCTACTACAGCATCCGCGACCGCCGCTAAGCTATGATCAGATTGCACGATGTCAAAAAAACCTTTTTCGTTAAGGGCCAATATATCGACGTCATAAAGGGGATCACGGCCGTCATCCCGTCAAAGACCTCGATCGGATTGCTTGGACGCAACGGGGCAGGAAAGTCGACACTTATGAATATAATCGCCGGAACGATGGAGCCGACATCTGGCGCGGTGCGGTCCACTGGCACAATCTCTTGGCCCGTGGGCTTTGCGGGCTCCTTTCACCCGGAGCTGACCGGCAGCCAGAACACACGGTTCGTGGCGCGCGTTTACGGCGTCGACACAGATGAATTGGTGGAGTTTGCACGCGATTTTTCGCAACTGGGTGACAAGTTCGACCAACCGTTCCGCACATATTCGTCTGGTATGCGCTCACGGCTCGCTTTCGGGGTCTCTATGGGAATAGATTTCGATACCTATCTGGTCGATGAGGTTACCTCGGTTGGGGATGCTGCGTTCAAAGCCAAAAGTGAGGCGATCTTCCATGATCGTCTGAAAAACCGAGGCGCGATCATGGTGTCGCACAGCACCGGGATGCTGCGCCGTCTCTGCACCTGCGGAATTGTTCTGGAAGACGGCTATGCGACGTATTTTGACACGATCGAAGAGGCCATCGATACCCACGAGCGCAACCTCGAAGTGATCGAGCTTGATCCGCATGAGTAAGCGCCGCGCGGTTTAATAAACCCTTTCGACAACAGCTAAAATCGAAACAGAACGCCAGATTCTTGTCATGATTTAGTGACAGTTGGCCCATGCTAAGCGCGCATATTACCCGCGTTGCTTACGAGGTGCGGGGATGTTCTCCTTTTCCAATGAAGGATCAATCTGGTCGTCTGCCGCCTTCCAGGGCGGGGCCGCGGATCAGTTGTCGATCGTCACCTTTGGGGCGTCGGATTACGTACGTTTGCGTTTTGGCCAGTCGGGCGTGGAATATTTTCGTCTCGAAGAAGGACAGGCCGCCACGCGGGTCGCAAACTTCACCCCTGACATCTTTTCGGATGCCGGGCTCACTGCAAATCTCGACCAGCTGTCCAGCGCCAATGGTGACAGCGTTTATCTTCCGCTTGAAACCTCAAATAACAACCTGGAGTCGGCCATTGGCTACTCGGTCAATGCAGGCTACGTCTATTTTACCGCGACCGGTGAAAACGGCACGCTTGAGGCCAGCCTGATCAACCTGTCAACCGAAGTGCGCACAGCACTTCCAAGTGCGTTTGCGTCACCGGTACCGGAACTCGATTACGTCTCGGACATGGTGCGCGTCGATCTGGACGACGGGCCCGTGTTTTTCGCCGCCAGTATCACGCAAGACGACATTCAATCCTTTACGATTGGAACCGATGGGCGCTTGTCAGCGCTAGACAGTTTCGATGGCAGTGACGGCTTGTTCATCAACGGTGTGAGCGATCTGGTCAGCTTCGAGGCGAGCGGGCAGAACTTTATCGCCATCGCGTCGCCCGACGCTTCTGACAGCCTGGTTCTTGTGCATGTTGAAAGCGACGGCTCGCTCGACATCGTCGACCAGATCCTTGCCAATACACAAGTCGGGTTTGCTGGAGCACGTGCAATCGATGCAGTCAGTCTGGACGGCAGGGCTTTTCTTGTCACGGCCTCTACAAATGCATTGAGCCTTCTAGAAGTACTTCCCAACGGACGCCTACTGGATGTATCGCGTGGCCTTGATCGCGAGGGGCTTTTTGCGGGCAACGCCACCTCGTTGAAAGCGCAGGTTGTAGGCCAGGATATTCAAGTATTTCTGACAGTTGAAGGTACAGACGACTTGCTTCAACTGACCGTGGATATGACATCCATTTCCGCAGGCGCAGCGCCACAAAGCCAGTTGCTTCAAGCGGCAGATGACGCATCGGTAATCGGAGGCGCTGGAAATGACGTGATCCTGGATGGTGCGGGCAGCGAGACGCTGCAAGGCATGGCCGGGGCGGACATCTTCGTATTTCAGTCAGACGGCCAGGTCGATTATATCGACGACTTTCAGCTCGGCCTGGATCAGATCGATCTGAGTGCCCTTGGCTTGGCCTATTCCATATCAGCGCTGGATTTCACCACAACGGCCGACGGATTCTCGGTTGTTTTCGGTGAAGAGACACTGCATGTGCGCAGCGCCGACGGCAATTTCATCACCGAGGATCAATTGGTCTTCAAAGATCTCTTTAACATCAACCACGCGCCGGGAATCCTGTCAGAAATCGGGATAGATCCAGGCGATCCGGGCGGCGGTGGTGGCGATCCGGGTGGCGAGCTTATGGGATCGCTGGGTGACGATACGATAACCGGGACAGACGACGACGACGTGGTCATGGGAATGGATGGCAACGACACGCTATATGGAGGGGCTGGTGATGATCAGATCTCGGGTGATCTTGGCAATGACGTCCTTTATGGCGGCGACGATCACGACTGGATTGATGGCGGCCAAGGAGATGATTTTATCTATGGCGATGCGGGTCGGGACACGATTGTAGCAAGCCAAGGCGACGATATTGTCGACGGTGGTCCCGGTACAGATACCCTGGATTTCAGCGCGATGACCCATGATCTGGCGATTGACCTGTCCGTTACAACTCTGCAATCCGCTGATGCTGTTCTCGGGACCGACCAATATCGCAGATTTGAGAATATAACCGGCGGTGACGGTCACGACACCTTCATCGGAAATAACGCAAGCAACGTGTTCGAAAGTGGCGATGGCAACGACGTTCTGGAAGGTGGCATCGGGAATGACACTTTGATGGGCGGCTCAGGGGTCGATTACATCGAGGGCGGGGCCGGTAATGACATGCTCTATGGCGGAGACGGGCTTGATATGTTGCGCTTTTTCTCGGCGGGCACTTCGGTCATCGTCGACTTGCGCGATGCAGGGCAACAGATTTCTGCAGGTGAGGGCCTTGGAACGGACCAGTTCGAAGGATTTGAGTATCTTGGCGGCTCCAACGCGGGCAACGATCATCTCACGGGCGATAATTCCGACAACCGCATCTTGGGCTATGGCGGTAACGACGTGCTTTACGGTCTTGACGGCGATGACTTCTTGAACGGGCAGGGTGGCTTGGACACCTTGTATGGAGGCGCGGGGGCCGATCGGTTGAATGGAGGGGCTGGCCGCGACGTTTTCGCCTTTGCAGATGTCTCGGACAGCACCCCAGTCGCGCATGACGTGATCACGACGTTTCAGCGTGGCGGATTGGACAAAATCGACCTTCGCGAAATAGATGCAAATGTTTTGGCTGCTGGAGATCAGGCCTTCAAATACATCGGCAGCGGCGCGTTCTCTGGCAAAGCGGGGGAGCTTCGGCGGGTCAATGATACACCCAATAAGATCGTTACAGTCTATGGAGATGTCGATGGGGATGGCATTGCTGATTTCGAACTTGAAGCCCAGAACCTGTTCGGGCTGAACAAGTTTGACATGTTCCTGTAAGGCCTAGTGTAGGCCACGGCGTGGCTCCGCCAGAACCAATTGGATATTGCCGCTCAGCCTTGGCAATGGCATGAGAGAGGGAACGGCAAAGCGCCAGGCAAAGACGCGAGGGGGGACATGAACAACTGGAACGAGCCGCGATTGTTCGACATTTCCGTACATCCCGATCCGCGGGGCCAGCTCGGTGTTATTGAAGGTCAAAATTTACCTTTTGAAATCAAGCGTCTTTACTATCTCTTTGATGTGCCGATAGGGGCCATTCGGGGCGAGCACGGACACAGAACACTGCAACAAGCGATCATATGCTTGAATGGCAGCGTCGAGATCGCGCTCAATGACGGTCGCTCTGAGCAGATTTTCAATCTCTCGACCCCGCGGGAGGCGCTTTACATTCCGCCCGGCCTGTGGCGCCGATTGAAGTTCCGTGCGCCAGAAACGATCGTATGTGTCCTGGCTTCAGCGCCGTTCGAAAAATCTGACTATATCTACGATTTTGAAGAATTTCGCCGCTTCCGTAACATCATCAGCGATCCGTGAAAGTCATCTGAGTGACCCTGCAATTTCTAGACGTGCACTATACATATGACATCTTGCGAGAACCTATTGATCGCGCAATGCGCGATGTCATGGAAAGCGGTCAGTATATTGGCGGGCCGGCCGTCGACACTTTCGAAGACAGCTTTGCGAAATATTGTGGCACGGCGCATTGTGTGGGAACCGGCAACGGGCTCGATGCTTTGGTTCTGGCGCTTCGGGCTTTGGATATAGGGCCCGGGGATGAGGTGATCGTTCCTGCGCATACGTTCATCGCAACTTGGCTCGCGGTCAGCCAAGTCGGGGCCAGACTTGTTCCCGTGGACACAGATGCGCGGACCATGAATCTGGACATCGCTCTGGTTGAACAGGCTCTGACACCGCAGACAAAAGCAGTGATTGCGGTCCATCTGTACGGAAATCCCGTTGACCTCGGCCGATTGGCTGAGATTGCGGAACGCAACTCCGTTGAGCTTTTGGTCGATGCTGCTCAAGCGCATGGTGCACAGCTGAAAGGCCAACCGATCTGCGCGCAGGCCCGTCTCTCAACGTTCAGCTTTTATCCGGGAAAGAACCTCGGCGCGTTTGGTGATGCAGGTGCGGTTGCCACATCCGATCCTGATCTGGCTGGCACGATCAGACGCTTGGCCAACTACGGCATGCGTGAGAAGTACCAGCACATCGAGCGCGGGGTAAATTCCCGGATCGACCCATTGCAAGCTGCAATTTTGCAGCAGAAATTGTCACGGCTTGACGCCTGGAATGCACATCGCGCCGCGATTGCTGCGATCTACCTAGAGCGGCTGGCAAGCCTTGAAGGGCTGACGATGCCAAAAGTTACCGACGGCGCGACTTCGGTCTGGCATCTCTTCGTCGTGCGTCATCCGAAACGCGACGATCTTGCGGCACGCTTGAAAGAGCAGGGGATCCCGACGGCTCTGCATTATCCGATCGCTAACCACCTCAACGGGGCCTATCGCGACGATTTCGAGCCCGACGAGTTCCCGGTGACACGTGCGATCTGCGAAACCTGCCTCAGCTTGCCTATTGGACCACATCTTAGCCTGTCTCAGGCGCATCAAATCGCCGAAACCGTGTCGCAAGTTTACAATGACATTTGACAGCCTGGTCAACACATCGATTGCGGCGCAGTTCGAGATATTAAGCTCTAAAGTTGCGGCGTATTTCGCGAATTTGAAGCGTGACGGCGCGATATCAACACCGTTCGAGGAAGATGTCAGAGGTCTCGCAGAAACCATAGCGGCGGATTTCCCGACACGCCCGCCATCGGTCGGCTTTGACCGGCCGACCAATATCTATCTGCTCACTGAGATCTACCAAACCGGCGGCCACCGGGTTTTATTGAACCAGTTGATTGCCGCGCGACCTCGCGAACGTCACCTGGTGATCATGACGGGCGGTCTGCTGCGAACGCGCCAGTACACGCGCGATTTGTGCGAGCAGATGGGGGCTTTTGTTTTGGAGCCCGATGCAGATCTGACGCTGTTTGATCGCCACCTTTGGGCGCGCAACAGGCTGGCGACCTTAGCACCGCAGCGGGTCTGGATGCTGACACATCCGCAGGATGTGAGCGGTGCCTGTCTGGCCTACCAGCTGGCCAGGCGGATTGGGCGCCGCTTATACATCATGCGCCATTCCGACACTGTTCCAAGCCTGGGGTCCCGTGTGCCGGGCGCAAGCCACGTAGCACTGCGCCCAGCCCATCGCAGGCTCTTGACAGCTCATAGTCCAGATCTTGCCATTGCTGATCTGTCGCTGGCTTTTGTGCCACACTGGCACGTGCCTTATCTGCCCCGGCAAACGGTTCGCGATATCGCCGCCTACCGGCCAGCGGATGACGGACCACTGCACACAGCAACCTGCGGCGGCATGCATAAATTCAGCGGAACTGGAGAGCTGGATTTCACTGTCATTGTACCGCGAATCCTGAAAGCCACAGGCGGCCGACATACGCATATCGGACCGATCGCACCCAGGCTCGTCAAAACCTTACACCAGAACATGAAAATCTCGGGGATCGCGGAAGATCGGTTGACGCTGATCCCCGACGTGGCCTCTGTATCTGAGGCCTTCGTTCGCGCTGGCGTCGACATTCTGGTGACTTCATTTCCAGTTGGGGGTGGGCTGACAGCCTCTGAAGCAGGCGCATGCGGGATTCCGATGATCTTGTACCGGCCCGATGGGACAGCGGGTGCAGAACTCTACCTGACCGGGTCGCATCACGCTCCAGCTGGAACTTTGTCCTGGGGTGCCCCGGATGAACTAACGGACCTTCTGCAAAACCTGGGCCGGGCAGAGCTGAACCAGCGCGCTCTAGAAGCGCGCAAATGGTACGAAGAAACCCTTTCTGCGGACCGCTTCTGTCGTCGACTTCAAGCCCTGTATTATTGGGCCGAGGGGCGACGGCGAACGGCCCCACCTGCGCCGCCTTTCGCAAAGGATGTATTCGATGCGGACTATTATCGCACCCAACTGGACCCCTCAGAACGCTCATCTGCCTCTCTTGCGCATTACCGCAGTTGCGGAGAGACCCGGGGATTGCTGCCAAACCCGCTCTTTGATGCGCGTCTCTATCGCGAGCAGGTCGGAATCCCAGACGATCTATGCGCGTTAGATCATTTTGTATCTCAAACTGCGGCAGTTCTGTTTCTTCACACTTTTGTTGAGAGTGCGCTTTTGGGGCAGGGGGCACTCACCGAAGATACAACGGATAGGCTTGCAGTGTTTCGCCCAGGGGCGCGGGTGTCGCAAAGCCCCACTCGGTATCTCGAAACGCAAGCGTCAACAGTCCCAGTTCTACAGTTTCGCGAAATCCTCGGGCTCGGATTGCCGCTGGTTGCCCCTCTCCCGAAAGAGGAAACAATACCGCGCAAACTCCATTTCTGGCAAAGATGGCGCCATTCGAGCAAGAACACCGATCCTCTGCGCGCGCAAATGGAGCACGTTTTCGACCCCGAGTATTATTCAGCCCACAACCCTGACATTGCCACCGACCAGATGGTGCCGTTCGACCATTTTTTGCACCATGGTCAGTTTGAGGGGCGGAATCCGTCTGAAGAATTTTCATCGTCCCATTATTTGAAACAGATGTCTGGCGCCGCTCTCGAAGCCGCGGAAAAGGCACCGCTTGCGCATTTTCTTTCAGCCGGGGCGGCGCAGGGTCTTTCGCCGCATCCGCACATTGCCGGCCTTATGCGCAGCACCGATGCACCGACCTCACTGTTTACTCTAGAAACGCAGACCCGGCACGAAATACCACTGGGCGCCTTTGATCCAAACAGTTGGGGCGTCTCCAGGATCAATTGGAGTAAGATCGCGCCAAACCCTCTTTGGGCCTATTTGATTGCGGGACCACAAGACAAATCTGCGTGGTCCCCTGACGCTGGACAGCGTCGTCAATTGCGTCAGGACTACACTACGCGGCTGCAAGGGAACCTGTATCTGAGCGCGGCCGCACCGATAGGGGCCGCGACGTCTTTGGTGGCAGCGGGCGATACATCCGGAACACTGCTAGGTTTCTTGCCGTACCTGTTTTCGCTTCTGGACGCTATTGAAACCGCAGGTCCTGGCACCGTCATCGTGGTTGACGACGCAACCAGCAACAGGGCTCTCGAGCTGGTGCGCCTGATCGCCCCACACCGGCAAATTTTTCGCCAGACGGATGGCGCGTCAGTCACCGCGTACGACCGTATAAAGATTGAACCGGTAACTGATATTTATCAAAACGTTGCAACGCTTTTGGACATCGGAGAACGGCTTGAAAACGCGTCTCGTGGTGCTGATCACATCTGGCTGCAACCACAGGCTCCAAAGTGGCAAATTGAAGGTGCGGAACACGTCCATAAGGCAGGCCGACGCGTCGATATCGTCGGAGTTGATTTTCACAATTTGACGATCGGTCAGGCGGTCAGCCAGATCGGGAGCGCGGATCTCATCATCGGGGCCAACGAAGACGATTTGGCGCTTGCGCTGTTTACACCGCCCGAAACAGAGATCGTGCTTCTGACGCGAAGTTGTGACACACAAATTCGTGCGCATTGGGACAGGATTTGCGCTGGTCAGTCGCGCCAACTGACACATGTCGTTGGAGCAGAAGACCACCAGGCCTCTGACATAATTTCGATATCGAATTGGGTTCCAGCACAACAGTCACAGACGGTTTCTGAAAGCGCACACGCGCTATTGCATCGTCTGCAAGCAGAGCTCGACGCGCCGGTCAAAGGGGCAGGGCCTTTACAAGCGCCCTAAGATTGCCGCCAGCCAAAGTCCTGCCTGACCCACCTTGTCGCGACGATAAAGACCTGTCTGGCGAAGCATCTTCAGCCTGGAAAAGACGGAGCCTTCGCGCCCGGCAGCAAACGCTTCCAGCAGCTGAACATTCTCCACAAGAAGAACATTAGTACAGCCTCGTAATGCATTGATATTACGTGTATTCCATTCTAAGAATGTGCTGTCGAGCATTGCGTTGAACCGCTTGACAAATGCGCCAAATCCGGAGTTGGCACCGATTTCGTTGCCGCCGTGTTGCCTGTACAATAGGCTCGGCTCAGGATCGTATAAAACTGTCCCACCGGCACCAGAAATGATTTGATATAGAAACCAATCATGCGCCACCACGTCCGGCGAATTTTGGGTTGCGTTGCGCACCAACTCGATACCAGCCTTGTTAAGCATGAGCGTATTACCACCAGCGAAATTCTGAACCAGCGCATGCTGAAACCCAAGCTTTTGCGGCAGTTTACGCGATGGTGTTTTACGTCCGGTTTCAGCTCTCCAAACCCAGGTTGCCGTACCAAGCAGCGCTGGGCGATCCGGATCACACGCCGCCAGCATCTCGGCACCGCGCTCCAGCTTATGATCCAGCCACACATCATCCTGATCACAAAATGCTGCTATTTCAACATCTTCCGGGCACGACTTGAGCAAATGAAAGAAATTTCGAGCATATCCCATTTTTGGGCCGTCTAGGCAGGTTATCTCGATCTTGCCGGTACTTTGTTTGGCTACCATCTCAAATACTGCGCGTGTGTCATCCGACGATCCGTCATCACTGCCTAAGATCAGATCTGGCGGGCAGGTTTGCTGCATCACACTGTCCAGCTGCGACTCCAGATGTTTGGCACCGTTATACAACGCGATCAGGACAGCTGTCTTTTTTTCATTCATAGGACGGTAGGTGCGCTATCGTCGGAAATAGGTCAAGCAAGTCAGAGAATCTGTGGCTTAACCATTCCTGCCGTTCATCGTATATCCCTTTACTCCACGTATTTAATTAACATAATACATATTATGCGATTAAGTGGTTTGTGAATAGAGCCGAATAACAACCCTATTCACTTAACGTGATGAAGATGAGTGAACACCAGATCTGCATTCACTATGTGGTTGGAGCCTGAACAAGACGTCTCGTCGACCTGATTTACTATTAGACCGAAGCCAATGATGGGCGCGGTTCTTGGGCTCTCCCGGAATCCGACAACTACGCTTGTTCTGCTCTTTTTGCCTTTTGGTGTTCGTCTTCGATCAGGCCGATCTTCCAGTAGCCTGAGATATACGTATCGGCTTTAGCCACTTGTTTTTCGTTCGCCAGAAATCCGCGAAGCGCACGAATAACACCGCTTTCACCGGCGATGCATGTCTGGATACGACCTTCGGGCCACGGTAGAGAACGGATGAGAGTTTCTTGTGCGATTGATGCTTTGTGCGGATCCGGGTGCACCAGCCAATACACCTCTACCCCCTTTGGAATATCGATATCTTGACGATCGGCTTCGGTCGTTATTTCAAAAATTGCTACCCCTTGAGCATCGCGTGGCATGGCCTCTAGTGCAGCGGCTGCAACTGGTATCGCAGAAGGATCGGCCGCGACCAGATACCAGTCTGCTTCAAAATGGGACAGTTTGGGTGTGCTTGGTCCAGCAAATCCAAGAAAGGAGCCAGGTTTGGCATTCATAGCCCAGCGAGACGCCGGACCTTCATCGCCATGAGCCACAAAATCGATGCTGAGTTCCTGGAGTTCGGCGTCAAATTTACGCACCGTATAAGTGCGACGAACCGGTGGTGGTCCATTTTGAAGGCGGTCGGCAAAATTTGATTTTGTTTCTTCCGCCTCGGGGATCATCAACTTACAGTTGCCCCCTTCCCGTCCTTCTGGAAATCCCGCCAGCTCCGGTCCAGCGAAGACGACGCGGATCATGTTTGGGGTTAGAAAAAACGCGTCCTTTACGATCAAAAGGCGCGGGCCCGGACGCCCAACCGCCTGCCGTGCGGATTGAGCCAGTTTAGAAAGCACAGTCATTTCTTAGGTCCTTTCAGACACAGATTTAACATCAAAACTTGCCAGAGTTGCCCCAGCTTTCGCGTGGACCGATCTCTTCGTCATTCATCCAATGCTCGGCAATCATACCATTCGAAACGCGGTAGAGATCGAAGACCGCGATATCTTTGCCGGCCGCATGGCGTTTTCCGTACGTCACTACAAAATCCCCCTGCCCCATGAGATGAAACAGCATCTCATAAGATCCAGCGGCCTCTGAGTTCAGCCACGAGATCAAACCAATTTTTCCGGTGCCAATGGGTGCCGCATGTTGCACAATGTCGTCCGAAACGAAGTCTGCAACCTTGTCGTGATCCCCTTCTTGAAGCACTTGCTTTGTGTATTCAAGTACGATCGTCTTGCTTGCTTGTGTATCAGCGGACAGATCAATCTCCTGCGTCCCACCAACCATATCTTCACCTGATGCCGTATCAGTCTCAAACGCGGCAATCGTATCCCAATGTTCGAGGATCAGGCCCTCCGGATCGGTAAAGAACATATCCATAGTCACCCATTGGGCGGCCCCGTCATTGAGTGACTGGTAGGCATTGCAAAACACCCAAGGCCCATCTTCGAAAATACGAAGGATTTCGATCTCGCGCTTTGGATTGCGTGCAACAAAAGGCTCAAAGAATTCAAGAAAGCCCTCCGCACCGTCACCAACACCCGTCGAATGCTGCGTGTAGCGATGTCCGGTATTGCGCAGCACAGCCTCGCGTGCATGTCCGCCCGCTATTCCATCCAAGTAAATGTCGCGCACACGGTCTATACCTTTTCCCATCTCTTTTAATCTCCTGTTTGTTTGACCACCCGACCTCGCATGACGCGCTGCGAGTTACGTAGTGTTTGGGCATGAGTTAAGCTTCAACGGCATGTCGCCAGACCGAAAAAATAGCGGTGACAGGATGAGTTGCGAACAAAAGAGCTGCAACAGCAGTTGCGAGAGGTCCGCTCAATTCACCTACGAAAATTGCGTCGTGGCTGTTCATGTACAAAAACGCAAGGCCGACCATCATTGCCAGCTGGCTTTCCGCGATCTCTGCACCGACCGAACCACGTGCCGACACATAGGGTCTGTCGCATATCATCAGTTTTTCTTTCGTACTGGTGTAGTTTTGGAGAACTGGCAACCACCCGCCGGGACAATTCAGCGGGTGATCGCTCCCTTTTTATGTAGCTGCGAAAATCACATCAGCGCAATCTGCTGACTTTGGACCGGCCGGAGCTATGTGCCGCCATGATAGGCCTGGCTGAGTGCGAAACTGTCTTCGAACCAGTGCCAAAGTACGACCTGGCCGTCGCGCACCTTGGCCCGCAGAGCGAAAGAAAAATCACCAATCTCCTGGCCGGAGTTGGTCGTGATGCCGTTCATTTCGCCAAAAACAGCAACTGTGTCGCCAGAGGCAAACGCATCTGTGTTTTCCCATTTGGTTGTTTGAAGTCCAGCTCCGAACACACCCAGAAATTCGAAAATAGCGTCTTTGCCTTCGATCCCTCCATGGATCCACGGAACGGTACCGTCCCCTTCGTTGCGCCAGACCATATCGTCTGCCATCAACGGTGACATTGCGTCCGGGCCCTCGCCCATGGCGGCCATAAAAGCCATGACGGTATCAAA
This sequence comes from Pseudomonadota bacterium, assembly GCA_039193885.1. Lineage (GTDB taxonomy): Bacteria > Pseudomonadota > Alphaproteobacteria > Rhodobacterales > Rhodobacteraceae > Litoreibacter. Next base: position 177,677 of record JBCCWL010000005.1, on the reverse strand, counting down.
TGAGGCTTGTGAAGTTTCGTCCATTGTTTGTGCTCCTGCATTTTGGCCAAGAAAGATCGCGAGCGCGCTTGCCAGGCTTGATATCAAAACTGTTCTTCGTTTCATGATGGGTCCTTACTTTTCATGCTGTTTGAAAGCTGCGGTATCCGTGGCGGTTAGAATTTTCCGGATTGATTGTTCGACGCATCGGGGCCAGGCATCGGAGCAATGGCATCCCAATGCTCAACGATCAGACCGTCCTGAAGACGGAAAAGATCGTAGAAGGCTTGCGGGGCATCACCAAGGACACCTTCCGACATCGTCAAAACAAAATTACCTTCTCCGATCACATGGTGAAGCGTCGCATACTCCATCGTGATGCCTTGTTCTGCCATCTGCGCCATGAAGGCCCCGAACCCCTCCAGCCCGTCGGCGACCATTGGGTTGTGTTGAACATAGGACACCGGGCTGATGTATTCGGCGATGTCCACATCCTCTCTGTTAATCAATGACTTGGTGATGAACTCGACGACTTTCGATTTATTGGCTTCGGTTTTGTCCAGGTCGGTGATCTTGGTCGCACCATCGACTTGAGTGTGGCCAGACGGGTTGGGCGGGGCTTCAGCGACCAAGTTGTCCCAATGCTCAGCAATCTTGCCGTCTTTGACGCGGAATACATCGAAGCCGATCGTCGCGGTCGGGCCAAATCCCTCATAGCGCGCGTGAACGGCGACCATGTCGCCATCGGCAAATACACGGAGATAGTCGGCCTTGAAGCCGTCGGTGCCGGCAAGGAACGCAACGACGCCTTTCTGCCCGTCGATCCCATCGGGGAACATTGGGTTGTGCTGGATATAGTCTTCCTCAAAGTATGTCTCGACTGCGTCAGTGTCGCCGGCCAGAAGGGTGTTTTCCAGCGCCTCCAGCACAAAGGCTTTGTTTGCCGCATTGTCAGCCAATGCGAATGTCGGAAGTGAGATCGCCGCTAAAACGGCTACGGGTTGAGCTCTAAGCTGCATATCAAGATCCCTATTCGTCAGATTGGGCCCAAGAGGTGCCGTTTGGGTGCCACTCAAGTCGGGGGTTTTCACGGAAGGCGTAACGTTCGAGATGACGGGTCACGACATCGACGACTTCGGCCAGTTTTATGGCGTCTTCTGCGCAGGCGAGCAGTTCCAAATGTGTTGGGTCCGCGGTCATCTCACAGCGGCCGAACGGAAACTCAACCCAACCCCGGCCCGCACCACAATGAGTCTCGATCTTGCGGCTGAAATGTCGACACAAGGTCTCCAAATAGTGCTGCGCGTCGATTGTGGTGAATGTGGCTAGGCTTTGCATTCGTGGTGCCTCCAAAAGCATAAGGAGAGCCTAGCTATTGTCGACTGTACTGCCTATTCTATCATATCAGACTATATAGTTCGGTTATTCAGAACAATTGGCTTTCGTCTGCATCCAGTGCCTCACGCGCTCTACGAGATTTCCTGCAGCACGCTGCCAATGAAGAATGGACCCACTTCGTTTTACCGTGCTGCGCATAGTCGGCATCGGCAAGGCTTGCAGATTTTATCCATTTTATTCCCGCCCGAGACAGACTTTGCCGGCTCTTATTTTTCTGGTATTCCGCATTGTTGAACAAAACAAATCCGTAAGACAGAACAATGATTGATCACCTCAGGCAAATGGCGATATTTGCACGCGTCGTGGACGAGGGCTCCTTCAGAGGGGCCGCCAAAACGGTCGGCCTCGCACCGTCTCGTGTCAGCGAAGTTGTGTCGGACCTCGAAACCTACTTGGGAACAACCCTACTGTATCGCACCACACGCAAAGTATCTTTAACAAATGAGGGGCGGATTTTTTACGCCCGGGTTGTTGAGATGCTGCACAGTGCAGAAGCCGGACTAAACGAATTGAATGCACTTTCGCTTGATCCGGTCGGTGCCTTGCGGATTTCCCTGCCCGCGTTTCTGACGACTGGGCCTTTGTCTTCTGCCGTTGCGAAATTTGCGCAGCGCCACCCGAATGTGGCCTTTTCAGTTACGTATACGGACCATCCTGTGAGTCTGCTTGAAGACGGATTTGATCTAAATGTGCGTGTGGGGTGGCTTGATGACAGCTCTATGATGTCGCGCAAACTGGCATCTGGAAAGCGTGTGCTTGTCGCTGGGACCAAATATGCAAAGGAACGACAGACGCCCAATCGTCCAACTGATCTTGAGGACTGGGATTGGATTCGCTACCAACAGCGCTCGGACACGACCGAGTTTACCTCGCCATCTGGAAAGACTGAAAAAGTCACTGGCCGTGCCCAGATCGAAGTCGACAGCATTGATGCGGTTTATCATTTCGCAGTTCAAAACATGGGCGTTACCATTCTGCCCTCCTTTCTGGCAGAGCGTGGAATTTCCGACGGCACCTTGGTCGCGCTGCTGCAGGATTGGACGCTGCGAGATCTTGGGATCTACGCAGTTTGGCCCGATAAGTCTCGTCGAGAGAGTCTGACATTGCTGTTTGTCCGATTTTTGGCCGAAGAAGGGCTCTGTGAGCTCACAGATATCTGAGATCGGGCCATCGGTTGCCATAAAGAAGACCATTCCGACTGTTGGAGGCAGCCAAGTCGGGGGTCGCATAGAGGATTTCCACCAATGTCCAAAGGCATGGGGTCCGAGCCTTCGGGACAGCGCTGTCATATGAGGACGACCAAAAAAAGCGGTTGCTGGCGCAACCGCTTTTGTGCGCGTACTCTCGACGCACTTACACCCTTTTCCTGACAAATCATTTATGTGGTTTACGTGTTAAGGGTCAGGAAATTGGTGTTATGTGGTTGACCAAAATGCCTTCAAGCCGCTGAGGCTTGAAGCGATTTCACATCCTCAGATGTCAAAACCTGGCCGCCGATACCCCACTGACCGCTCGGGACGTCCTGGACTCGCACCCAAGTGACACCACGCATCGCCTCGCCTTCGATCTCAACCATAGTATCGGTCACTTTTTCAATCATCAGCGCCTTTTCTGCGTCGCTGAACACACCTTCTATAACCTGAATGTCAACCAATGGCATTGCTGTTCTCCTTTTGCCAATCGCGCCACTCCGCGTGGCGCTTGATGGGATCGGTATAGGGCGCGTCTTTTCATCCTGCTTGAGGCGAGCATGGGGAAATCTTGAAGATTTCGAGGTGCCTGCCCCTGCAGGGCCTAGGACCGTGCCGGGCAAAAGCGCGTCCTTTGGCCCGCAATCCTCACAGAATCCTCACGTTCAACTCAAGCTTGGTCGCAAGGACTGGCCTAGACCAAAGGGGCTGCGACCGAGCCATTGGTCGCGTTCGGAGATGAAAACCCGACCTTGGAGCTTTGAAGGATGAAAACGAACGTCAGTTTGATCACGCTGCCATGGCGTGCTGCAAAACCTAATATCACCACACGAAATCGGTCAAAAAATACCGGTCATCTGTCAGACGCTATGCAGTTTGCTTCGCGCCCGGAGGGCTGGATATGACCCATCATTTTGCGGCTTCAGGCACCGAGACGCTCCTGGATCGTCCGGTTTGGACGGCTCTGACATCGCGCCTGTCTCACTTGTCCATCGCGAACGGAATGGCGCGATCCTTGCCCCGCGACGTGAGTCCCTTGGCCGCTGGCGCAAACGAAATGTCTAAAGCAGTGCGCGACTTCGACAAGATGGTCGCGCAGCGTGAAGCACCAGTAATCACTTTGGAGCGGGATGCACCGCGTCGAAAACATCACTTCGCGCCGGTTCTCGAACTCGCCGGGGTTCAAATGGTCGCAAAGTCGATCCCGCCGCCAAAGGGTCTGCATGCGGTGGAGACCCTCGATTACGCAGATGCCCCGGACATGCTTAAGCTGGCAAAGGCCACGCAACCGGGCCCGTTCGAACAGAGGACGCATACGCTGGGCGACTTTATCGGGATCCGGCGAAACGGCCTATTGGTTGCCATGGCAGGTCAACGGCTCCGGCTGCCCGGGTTCACCGAGATAAGTGCGGTTTGTGTCGCGCCCGAATACCGGTCTCAGGGCATGGCCGCAGAGCTTATTGGGCAAATGAGCGAGCTTATTCGGGCCACGGGCGATACACCGTTCTTGCATACATATCTGGACAATATCAGCGCCATTCAGCTCTACGAGCATCTTGGATTTCGCATTCGGACACAAATGCATATCGCCAAATGGCAGGTGCCCACCTCTCACCAACTAGAGGCCGCAGAATGATGGGCCTCAAAACACGAAAAAAGCAGCAACCAACCGCGTGCTGGACCCAGGTGACCGAAAGATTGCCGCTTGGTGAAGTTGCACACACATGCCAGAATTGGGCGATGCCATGACAAGTCATTCCGGTGCATGCTATGCAGTTTAAGTTCCAGTCCTGTGTTGTCGATCTAAACACGCAAGAGGTGCAGCTGGCTGAAAAGACGGTACCGATCGAGCCACAAGTGTTCGACGTCATAAGCCATTTGTTGAAACACAGAGACCGCCTGGTCAGCCGGGATGAGCTCATCGATGAGGTGTGGCAGGGTCGGTTTATCTCAGATTCCGCCGTTTCAACTGCCATAAAACTGGCGCGTAAAGCCATTGGCGACGATGGCGAAGCGCAAAGTCTGATCAAAACAATCCGCGGTCGTGGTTTCCGGTTTGTTGGACCGGTTGAGGAGATTTCTCCCCAAACCTCTAACGCTCTGAAAAGTGGGCTATTTGCGGCCGAAAACCTCATGTCTTCGGTCAAAGCCCCGGCCTTGGCGGTCTTGCCCTTTTCCGGTGAAGACCGATCAGCCGCAGACGGTTTGACCGTCGAGCTAACCGCCGCGCTGACGGCATGGCGATATTTTCCGGTGGTCTCAAACGCCGCCGCCGCCCGCTTCACGGATCTCACGCAAGGTATTGAACACATCGCGCAGGAACTCCGAACGCGCTATTTGTTGCACGGGACATACCGGCATGCAGACGGGCGCGCGAAGGTACAAGTGACGCTCACGGACACGGAACATGAAACCCAAATCTGGACAGATCGCATACAATTTGAGGCCGGCAATGTCTTTGAACTTGAGGAGGAACTTGCCGCCCGTATCGCAGCTGTGGTTGTACCGGAGCTCGAAGCGGCAGAGGCACGTCGCGTGGCTGACAAACCGCAGGAAGATTGCACGGCCTGGCAATTGTCGATGCGCGCGGCCTCTTTGATCAGCCAGGGCTCGGCCCCCTATTTGACAGATGCCGAGGCGCAAACGAAACGCGCCATTGAACTTGCGCCGGGTCTGATCCTGCCACACGCATTGCTGGCTTTGGTGCACTTCCAGAAGGCGATGTTCGGCTTCTCCAATGCCAACAGCTCTGAGGCCTTTGAACCAACGCTGAAGGCTGCGGAGGATGCCCTAAATCTGGACCAAAGTTCCTGGATAGGACAGGCCCTGGTGGCCGTAGGTCAACTATGGACACATCATAACCATGACAGGGCGATCGAGCATCTCGAACGCGCCCTAGACCTAAACCCCAGCGCCGCGATGACCTATCATTTTGCCGGTTGCATCCTGGGCTTTGCCGGAGCGCTTGAGCGCGCCCGTAGCCATCAGGAACGGCTTTTCAGGATCGATCCAAGCTATACGCACCGTGCTTCGATCGACGCGGATCTTGGTTTATGGCACTTGTTGGAGGAAAATTGGGATGCGGCAGAGTTCCATCTGACGAGATCAGTCAACTGGAACCCGGCGCATGGGCGCGGCTGGCAACGCCGGGCGGTGCTGTTCGGCCTGCTTGGCAACGAAAAAGGGGCTCGATTGGCGCTCAAAAAGCTTGATGATCTGGGCCTCAGCCGTGACATCGAAGTGGTTCTGGCGTCCTATCCCTTTAAAGAGGACATGCATTGCGCGATCTTTCGGGACGGCTATGAGAAGGCGTTGTCGTTGTCACGCTGAGCTGAGCTGAGCTGAGATAAAGCACGCTCGGCAGCGCTGGGATCTGATTATTATGTAAAATTAATTTGCTAGCGACCAATCCACACGGCTTAAAGAGGCCATGGACGAAACAATAAGTAATTTAGTGACCTGCCCTTATTCCTAGATCGAACCGTCTTGGCCGCAGGACCTTACCCGCGCCAAGCGCTACTTGGCTTGCCCGGATCGCAGTGCGACGTTTCGCAGCCTGGCCGGTGGGCATCCAGAAACACGGTCACTTGCGACCGCTCGAGCGGCGCAGCATGGGAACGGTCGCCTGACCATGCGCCTACAGTAGTAAGAACACGACATCATCCTCGAGAACGTCGCTCATATCGGCCAAGTCCGCGTGTCGCATGTTGGCAGGTGCGTTCCAGCCAGCATCGATGAATGCTTGGACGGCCGGCGCAAACATGCGCTCCGTTGCCAAAGTCATCTCTGCTGATCGGTGTCTATGTAAGCTTGGAATGAATTTCCGGCACGAATGTTTGGTCACCCAGTGGCGGTCGCACATAGCCACGCTGTGGCGGTCTTTCTTCCAGTACGACGGGTGCTGTCTGGATCTTTTCATACGGAATAAGTGACAGCAAATGGCTGATGCAGTTCAGTCGCGCATGTTTCTTGACGTCAGAATTCACCACATACCAGGGGGCCTGCTTGATATCGGTATGCGCGAACATGTCATCCTTGGCTTTGGAATAGTCCACCCAACGCTTCCGGCTTTCCAGGTCCATCGGGCTCAGTTTCCACTGTTTAGTGGGGTCTGTAAGCCGCTTTTGAAACCGTCGTTCCTGTTCTTCATCGCTGACAGAGAACCAATATTTGATCAGCTGAATGCCAGACCGGACCAGCATCCGTTCAAATTCAGGGCAGCTGCGCATGAATTCTTTATATTCTTCATCACTGCAAAACCCCATGACGCGCTCTACGCCACCGCGGTTATACCAGGAGCGGTCAAAGATGATGATTTCGCCGGCCGCAGGCAGATGCGAGACATATCTTTGGAAGTACCACTGTGATTTCTCACGCTCAGTCGGTGCCGGAAGTGCCACCACCTGGCAAATCCGGGGGTTCATGGCTTCGGTGATCCGCTTGATCGTTCCGCCCTTCCCGGCTGCATCGCGCCCCTCGAAAATGATTGCAACCTTGTGGCCGGTTTCCTTCACCCATGTCTGCAGTTCGATCAATTCAATCTGTAGCCGCGCAAGTTCGGCTTCGTAAACACTATTCGAAATCTTAGCCATAATCGCCCCCATGTCTCTTAATCGGTCTCACGTAAGCACAAATTCTGCCAATAAGCGAATGGCTAATCATCGCATCGTTCCGCTAGACCGGCTTTCTTCAAATCGGCACAAAAAAGTCCCATCGGGCCGCGCTAACCAGGTCAAACGACCCGTTTTGCCAACGGCGTGTTCTGTGTTCCGGCATGCTAGCACTTTCATGGCCTTAATTGTCCGAACCTGCCGAATTAGATGCCGCGAACCATTTGCGATTGAGAGCAATCAATTCATCGACAGGTTACAGGTGTCATGAAGCGGCTTTTATTACACAAGCAAGGCCAGCGGAATCTCGCTAACCACGGCAATTCAAAGGGCATCAACCCATTCAATTAAACTGGAAAAGACGGAAACAGCGCAAAATTTGCTTGATTTATAGGCACTCGAAGTTCTATGCACCTACATCGTGTATCTGAGAACGGTTTCCGGTATCGCTTTCCCAGAGTCCGCACCCAGTTGAACTAGACGCCTGGCGCTGGTTAACGTAACGTAAGGTAGGCTTCCGGCAGATGGCTTCGCTTCTGATCCTAAACGGTCCCAATCTCAATCTGTTGGGTTCGCGGCAACCGGACGTCTACGGAGCAGTCACGCTATCGGACATCGAAATTATGTGCGCGAAACACGCGAAGACTCTTGGGTTTGAAACGTCATTCAAACAGTCCAATCATGAGGGCGGTTTGATCGATGAAATTCATGCCGCAAAGGGTGTCCACGGCGGCATCGCAATCAACGCCGGCGCTTACACCCATACCTCGATTGCACTTATGGATGCGATCGCGTCGGTCGAAATTCCCACTGTTGAGGTGCATCTGAGTAATGTCCATGCCCGCGAAGCGTTTCGGCACACCTCATACTTGGCACCGGTGACCATCGGGTTGATTTGCGGCTTCGGCGCGCAAAGCTACGCGCTTGCCATCGACGCTTTGGCCCGCCAATTGGGACCGGCCTAGATGCTACAGGACCACTTGAACAAGATCCTTGCCTGCAACGACATGGAGGAAGCCTGGGACCTCCACACCCAGAAGATGGACGAGTATGGCTTCGACCGATTGATCTATGGCTACACCCGTTTTCGCACCGGCACGACTTTGGGCGATTTGCAGGATGCGTTGATCCTGACCAATCACGACCCCGATTACGTTGATGTTTTCATTGGCGAGGGCATGTATTTTAAGGGTCCGATGGTTGCTTGGGCGGCGGAGAATATCGGAGCCTGTAGTTGGTCCATGATCCATGACATGATGCAGTCGGGACATGTCCCCCCCGAAGTCATGGAAGCGATGGCCCAAAACCTCAAGTTCGGCGTTGTGGCGGGCTACACGATCAGCTTCCATGATGTCTCGATGCGCGCCAAAGGGGCCATCGGTCTGACCGCACGACGCGGCATGACACAGGCCGACGTCGAAAAAGTCTGGGCACAGCATGGCGATGATATCGAATTGGCCAATAAGGTCATGCATCTAAAGGTCACACAGCTGCCACACACCACAGGCCAGCGGCGTAAATTGACCTCTCGTCAGCGCGAAGTTTTGGAGTGGGTTGCCGATGGCAAAACCATTCAGGACACCGCGACGATCATGGATCTGAACCCGGCCACCGTTGAAAAGCACCTGCGGCTGGCCCGAGAGGCCCTGGACGTTGAAACCACGGCACAAGCGATCCTGAAAGCCTCATCCCAAAACCAGTTCTTTCTCATCGAACGTTAACTATCTGTTAACTAAGAACTCCGGAATTTCTAAAAAATTTGAAATAAATCGCCCCAAAACAGCAAAGGTAAGGAAAACCTTACTTTCGCTCTGTACGGAATTTCCGGCATTGTGAGCTTGTTCCGTGAGTGGTGGCTTTATGCCATGGGACTTTCACTGTTGAGAACAAGCTTTGTGATTTCAAAGACGTCTCGATGGTCCGGTTTTGCCGGAATTGTGACCAGGCTGCATTTTCAGCTTGAGGAGCAAGACTTTTTTCGCCGCGCCGTCATCCCCAGCACGGAGGTGAATGAAGACAAAACGGTGCGTTGGTTTTCCAGCGCACCGTTTTTATTTGTCTGCAGTTCGGCTCAGCGACCCAGTTGTGCGGCAACTTCCTCGGCGAAGTTTTCTTCTTTCTTCTCGATGCCTTCGCCCACCTCAAGCCGTGCAAAACCAGTGATTTCAACACCCGCTTCTTGTGCCGCGGCCCCAACAGTTAGATCGGGGTTTACGACGAAGGATTGGTTGAGAAGTGTAACCTCGGCCATGAACTTCTTCATCCGGCCAATAATCATTTTTTCGATAACGGCCTCTGGTTTGCCGCTTTCGCGGGCAATATCCATCTGAACGCTCTTTTCTTTCTCGACGACGGCAGGATCAAGATCTGCTTCTGACAAAGAGGCCGGGTTGACCGCTGCGACATGCATCGCAACCTGTTTGCCGAAAGCTTCGTTGTCGCCCGACAAAGCCACCAAGACACCAATCTTGCCCATGCCATCGGCGGCTGCGTTGTGCACATAGGACACCACGCTGGTGCCGGTCAGTGTCTCCATGCGGCGCAGCGACATGTTCTCTCCGATTGTCGCGATCGCGTCCGTGATTACGGTTTCGACGGGTTTGCCACCAAGTTCAGCAGCCTTGAGAGCCTCCACGTCATCGACACCCAACGCAGTGCCGGCGATACCAGCTACCATGGACTGAAAATCCGCGTTCTTGCCGACAAAGTCAGTTTCCGAGTTCACTTCGACAGCGACACCGCGTCCGCCATCTACCTTCACTGCGACCAGGCCTTCCGCAGCCGTCCGACCAGATTTCTTGGCCGCCTTCGCCAAACCTTTGGTCCGCAGCCAATCGACCGCAGCTTCCATATCGCCGTCGCTCTCTGTCAGGGCTTTCTTTGCATCCATCATACCTGCGCCAGTTGAATCGCGCAGCTCTTTCACCATTGCAGCGGTAATCGCCATCTCATGGATCTCCTGTGGTAAGAATTTCACTCGGGGGCCGTTCGGACAGCCCCCGGTCTCAGATTTACAGTCTGATCAGCTTTTGGCTGGCTCGACCGTTTCCTCAGCGGCCTCAGCGGCCTCTGGCGCGGCCTCTTCGGCAACCATCTCTGCAACAGCTTCTTCTTCGGGTGCGTCAACAGCTGCACCCAGATCAACGCCTGCAGCGCCCATCTGCGCCGACATACCGTCCAAGGCCGCCCGAGCGACCAGATCGCAATACAGACCAATTGCCCGCGCCGCGTCATCATTGCCCGGGATGATGTAGTCGATCCCGTCAGGTGAGCAGTTACTGTCGACCACGGCCACAACCGGAATGTTGAGCTTTTTGGCTTCCGCGATCGCCAGGTCTTCTTTGTTGACGTCGATGACGAACAGAAGATCAGGCGTACCGCCCATCTCCCGGATCCCGCCCAAGGAGGCTTGCAGCTTGGATTGGTCGCGCTCCATGCCCAGACGCTCTTTCTTGGTCAGGCCTTCGGCCCCGTTTTCCATCGCTTCATCAATGGTCTTCAGACGTGAGATCGAGTTCGACACGGTTTTCCAGTTGGTCAACGTGCCGCCCAGCCAGCGGTGGTTCATGTAGTATTGCGCACATTTCTCCGCAGCTTCCGCCACAGGGCGTTGAGCTTGCCGCTTTGTGCCGACAAACAGGATCCGTCCGCCTTTTGCCGTTGTGTCACGCACAACTTGCAGCGCTTGGTCCAGCATCGGAACTGTTTGTGTCAGATCCATGATGTGAATGCCGTTCTTGGAGCCGTAAATATACGGGTCCATCCGCGGGTTCCATCGTTGGGTCTGGTGACCAAAGTGAACGCCAGCTTCCAACAGCTGACGCAATGAAAATTCAGGCAACGCCATGTTCATTTTCCTTTCCGGTTTATGCCTCGGCGGAGTGTGAGAACTTGCGTTCAACCGGTGGATCATGTGGGATGTCTCCCCACACGGACCCGACTCCGCCTGTGATATTGGCGCGCTATAGGACAATGCCCTCGCCGCCGCAAGCTTTTCTTGATCCGATTGCCGGTCTTGAAAGCCGCCGTCGCTCAGGCCATGAAGGCGCTATGACGCAAATGCCAGACATTGTCTGTATCGGAGCCGTTCTGTGGGACGTGATTGGGCGTGCCAATGCGCATATGCGTATGGGCTCTGACGTGCCCGGCCGGATCACGCGTTTGCCCGGCGGTGTTGCTATGAACATTGCCATGGCGCTTCACGCATACGGCGCGCGCCCGGCGGTGTTGACCGCAGTGGGTCGCGATGTTCAAGGACGCGAGCTGTTGGAGGCCTGCGAGAGGCTGGGCGTCGACAGCCGCTATGCCTATGTATCCGAGGATCTGCCGACCGATCAGTATATGGCGATTGAAGGCGGCAATGGCTTAATTGCTGCCATCGCCGATGCGCAGTCCCTAGAGGCTGCAGATGACAAAATCCTGAGCCCATTGATCAGTGGGCCGTTGATGAACTGGACCGGTATCATCGCATTGGACGGAAACTTGACCGTACAATTGCTGCGCCAGATCGCCAAAAATGACCGATTTGAGCAGACCGACCTTAGGGTTGCGCCTGCCTCGCCCGGAAAGGCAGAGCGGCTGAGCCCGTTTCTGGGGCACAGCTCAACCACGCTTTATGTCAATCTTGAGGAAGCGGGGCTGCTCTTGCACAGCACATTTGACACCGCTGCCGAGGCAGCAGTCGCCCTGGTGGACACCGGGCTCAAACGGGCGCTGGTTACATCCGGACCAACACAGGCGGCGGAGGCCACGCAAACCGGGGTCATCGCGCTGCGCCCACCCGAGGTCATTGTCACGCGCATAACCGGCGCCGGAGACACGTTTATGGCCGCGCATATCGCAGCCGAGGCGCGTGGAGCGACAGGCGAAACCTCACTCCAGGCGGCCGTTGACGCTGCGGCGACCTATGTTTCATCGGAAGGGTACGGATGAACCAGCACCTAGTTCTAGCGCCGGAAGTCGAAGCCGCCAAAGCTGCGATGCAACCTGTGGTTGCATTGGAGAGCACGATCATCACCCATGGCATGCCCTACCCCCGCAATGTGGAAACCGCACGGCTTGTCGAGGCTGATATTCGCGCCGCAGGTGCTGTTCCCGCGACCATTGCCATCCTGGATGGACAGATCAATGTAGGTCTCACCGATCCGCAGCTCGAAACGCTCGCCCGTGCCGACAATGTCGCGAAACTGTCGCGGGCCGATCTGGCGGCCTGCCTGTCGACCGGCGGCACTGGCGCGACAACCGTCGCGGCCACCGTGATTGCAGCTGACCTCGCCGGAATCGATGTCTTTGCAACCGGTGGCATTGGCGGCGTTCATCGCGGCGCTGAGCGCAGCTTTGATATATCTGCTGACCTGCAAGAATTGGCACAAACACCGGTATCTGTCGTGGCCGCGGGTGCAAAGGCGATCCTCGATTTGCCAAAAACCCTGGAGGTCCTAGAAACACTTGGCGTTCCGGTTATCGCTGTGGGTCAAGATAATTTGCCCGCATTCTGGTCACAAGATTCGGGCCTCAAAGCCCCATTGCGCCTGGATACAGCCGCCCAGATCGCGGCTGCCCATCACATGCGTCGCAATCTTGGGCTGCACAGCGGGCAACTGGTTGCCAACCCAATACCGAAACAAGACGAAATCGCAGCAGACAATCTGGCACCCGTGATCACACAAACTTTGGAAGAGGCCGAGGTACAAGGCGTACAGGCAAAAGATGTAACGCCGTTTCTCCTGCAGCGCATTTTTGAACTGACCGGCGGCCGCTCACTCGAGGCAAATATCGCGCTGGTCAGAAACAATGCGCGTCTGGCTTCACAAATTGCCAACGAATTGGTCAATTTAAAGAAATAGGGCCCGCAAAACCGCGTGGATGCTTGTGCCTGAGCAAAACGGAACTTACATTCAGAACGCTCACATTTGAGGATAAGACCCGGTCTATGCCAACACTCGATCCCCTTGATAAGCCGCGCCGCCCTGGCCTGTTTGCCCGTTTGCGCGGAAACTTCCTGGCCGGTTTGGTGGTGATCGCGCCAATTGGTCTGACCATTTGGCTGATCTGGACTGTTGTGGGTTGGATTGACGGCTGGGTTCTGCCGTTCGTCCCGTTCCAATACCGCCCTGAGCAGTATATCGGCATCAACCTGCGCGGTGTCGGGGTCATCTTCTTCTTAGTCTTCACCATGCTTGTGGGCTGGATGGCCAAAGGCTTTTTGGGCCGGTCTTTCCTGCGCTGGGGCGAAAGCCTGGTCGACCGTATGCCGGTCGTACGTTCGATCTATAACGGGCTGAAACAGATCGCAGAGACTGTCTTTTCGCAACGCGACACCTCGTTTGACCGGGCCTGCCTGATCGAATACCCACGCCGCGGCCTCTGGGCCATTGCCTTCGTTTCCACCTCGGCCAAAGGCGAGATTGCTGCAGGCATTCCGGCGGATGAAGAAAAAATATCGGTGTTCTTGCCGACCACACCCAACCCGACCTCAGGCTTCCTGCTCTTCGTGCCCCGCTCTGACGTGGTCGAGTTGGAAATGTCCGTGGAAGATGCAGCCAAACTCGTCATCTCGGCCGGTCTTGTCTATCCGAATGGAAAAGACGCCGCGAAACTGGCAAGTCTCGCCGCTCAATAGCCCGAGCATGGATCGGACAAAGCCGCGTACCAGCCCCGTCTCGTGTCGCAGCTCTACCTACTCTTTAGAAGGTGCGTTGCAACGCCCGTCCGCCAGCCTCGACATCACGCCCGATGCCATCGAGCGTGTTACATCCCGAAGCAAGCATCACCAGGGCCGTGGCCATCAGCAAAATTAGACGCATCCCTGCCCCACCTTACTCTTCATACCACCACACATCCGGCAAGAAACCGATCCAGTCGCCATAGGCCGGCAGATCTGAGGCATATTTTAATTCCACGTCATGGGCCAATCTCGAATAGCCGGAATACCAAATCGGGATGACATACCGTCCTGCTGTCAGGATCCGGTCGAGGGCTTTGACCGCGGCTCGGTAATCGTCCTGACTGTCCGATGTCAGCATCTTTCCGATCATCTCTTCGGCCGCCGGAGAGACCATGCCCATAAGGTTGCGCGACCCAGGCGTCAAAACGCCGTCGCTGCCCCAATAGGCCATCTGTTCGGTTCCGGGGCTCAGAGACAGGCCGCGCGTGTAATACGTCATGTCGAAGTCGTAGCCGTCCGTACGCTCCTTATACTGAGCGCTGTCGACTATCGTGACCTCAATGGCAATTCCTAGACGCCCAAGTGCCTCTTGGTAGATGTTGATGATCGCCTGATTTTCCGAGCTTCCCTGTTTGAGAAGAATTTCGAATTGAAACGGCATGCCATCTTTCTGCAAAACGCCGTCGGCAACCGTCCAGCCAGCCTCTTCGAGCTGCGCAAGCGCGCGACGTGTGCCCGCGCGATTTCGCTCGGACCCATCAGAGGCTGGAAGCGCATAGCCTTCCAACGTACCTGGCACCAAACTGTCCTCAAACGGCGCCAGGAACTCGGCAACTTTGCCAGTAGCCGGCCCTGCCTCCATGCCCAGTATGGAATTTGAAAAGTAGGAGGATATCCGCGGCTCGGTACCGCCGTTGATCTTTTCATTGATGAACTCAAAATTGAACGCCGTAATGAGCGCTTCGCGAACGCGCCAATCCGCGAACAAAGCCCTTCGAGTGTTCATAACGAACCCGGTCATACCCGAGGGACGATCATGCGGGATTTCGGCCTTGACCACCGCACCGCTTTCGACCCGTCGAAAATTGTATTGGGTGTCCCATTTGGCTGCGTTGGTCTCTCGCAGGGTGTTCAACTGGCCTGCTTTAAACGCCTCAAACAAAGCGGTGGCGTCGCCGAAAAACTCCATCTTGATCTCATCGAGATTGTGCTGCCCCCGCTGAAATGGCACATCAGTACCCCAGTAGTCCGGGTTGCGCGTCAGGGTGACAAAGCGCCCGGCCTGAAAATCTGAAATCACGTAAGGTGCGGTTGTAATTGGGATTGTGTCCAATCCGCTTTCGGCAAAATCGATCCCGTCCCACTGGGCTTTTTTGAGGATCGGACGCATACCCATGATCAGCGCCAGCTCGCGATCCTCGACATTGAAGGTAAATTTCACCGAGCGCGGCCCGGTCATTTCAGACGTGGCGACCTTTGACCAGGAATTGGCATAGCGCGGATGCCCGATGGTGCCCAGCGTCTCGTAGGACCACAACACATCCTCAACAGTGACCGGTGTGCCATCGGAAAACTTCGCCTCCTCCCGGATCACGAACTCGACAGAATCACCATTTTCAGACACCTCAATGCTCTCTGCCAGCAGCCCATACAGGGTAAACGGCTCATCCCAAGACCGGCCCATAAGGCTTTCATATGCAAGAAACCGAAGCTGCCAGGGCACACGACCTTTGCGAATATGCGGGTTCAACGAATCGAACCCGCCGACTTCACCGGAAACGATCCGGCCACCTTTTGGCGCGTCCGGGTTCACATAAGGCAAAGACACAAAATCCGGTGGTAATGCAGGGTCGCCATACATAGCTATGCCATGGGCAGGCTCGGACTGGGCGGGTTGTGATACCATTACGAACGCAAATCCGGCCAAAACCAAAAGGCCTTTGAAGTTGCACATTCGTCTTGCGGCGGTCATTCTCTTCGGCTCCCCACATGCTCTTGTTATTGTTGGAACAAGCTTAACCGCGCTGTGAATGAGTTTCAAACTTTTAGCTTGGCGAAACTCAGATGTTTGCTTATAAAGGCGGTACTGCTCGATAGGTTTCTTGCCTGTATGAAACCTGCCTCAATAACTTAACGCCAGCTTCGTGCTGGCGTTTTTTTTGTGCCGAACCCTGGCCTAGGGTCTGTGAGACCGGGTGTTCTTCTTACATGCAAAGAGCGTTGGCTTGCCCTTGGTTTGACGGGGCATCATCAAGTTCCGTCGATTCCGACCGTGACCCGTGATCGACGCGTCCACGGGAACATGCATCCGGTTCGGTGACCTTTTATAAGTAAGCCTATCTGCGCGCCGCACACGCCCGCGACACAGTCTTCTAATCCAATCCGCGATCAATCCTTGGTTTTTGGCTGAAATGGATGGCGTGACCTGTCGCGAAGCTTCTCTTTCGCAGTTGCAGCATGTATGTTTGGCACACATTTTCGCATAAAAGGACCACCACCATGTCACTTTCAGGGAAAACAGCAATTGTCACCGGGTCAAACTCCGGGATTGGTCTTGGCATTGCTCGTGAGCTTGCCGCTGCCGGTGCGAATGTGGTGATCAACAGTTACACAGATAGCGACGACGACCACGCGCTTGCCGCAGAGATTTCAAGAACTAGCGGACAAGAGGCGCGCTACATCCAAGCCGATTTGTCAGATGGCGACGCCGCGCGTCAACTGGTCGAGAAAGCAGGCGCATGTGACATCCTGATCAACAATGCCGGTATCCAGCATGTCGCCCCCATCGATGAATTTCCTGTTGCCAAATGGGACGCAATAATCGCGATCATGCTGTCCTCGGTGTTCCATACGACCGCTGCCGCCTTGCCGCTCATGCGGGCATCGGGTTGGGGCCGCGTGATCAATATATCTTCGGCCCACGGCCTGACAGCGTCGCCTTATAAATCGGCCTATGTCGCGGCGAAACACGGCGTGGTCGGAATGACTAAAGTCGTGGCCCTGGAAACCGCACAGGAACCGATCACCGCGAATGCCATTTGCCCCGGCTATGTCATGACGCCACTGGTCGAGAGCCAGATTCCGGACACGATGAAGAAATACAACATGGACCGAGACACGGTGATCAAGGAGGTCATGCTCGAGCGCCAGCCATCAAAAGAATTCGCAACCACCCAACAACTGGGCGGCGTCGCTGCGTTTTTGTGCTCTGATGCGGCAACTCAGATAACCGGAACCACAATTAGTGTCGACGGCGGATGGACAGCATTGTGACTCACGCTGATCACGCCCGCGCACCTCGGTTTGTTGATGCTGATTTGTCGCATGCAACCTTCTCCAACACGCTGATGACACAGGCCCAATTGCGCGACACAGACCTGCGCCATTCCTGGTTCAGAGACATCAACGCAGACGGGTTAAAGATCGAGAACGCGTCGCTGTCAGGATGCAATTTGCAGAATGTCGACCTGTCCCAGGCAGCTTTTGATGATGTGAACTTATGCGGCCTGACGATCACCAACGCAAATATTGACAGCATGACAATAGAGGGGGTGAAGGTCTCTGAGCTTTTGGACCTTTGGCGTGAAGCAAATGACAAAACCGACTAGTCAGACCAAGAAAGTCAATCTGGCGCTGCAAGGCGGCGGCGCTCACGGAGCATTCACCTGGGGCGTGCTCGACCGCCTTTTGCAGGAGGAGAACTTGGAGATTGCCTCGATCTCTGGGACATCTGCCGGGGCGCTGAACGGCGCGGCACTGAAATCCGGTTATTTGCACGCCGACCGACAAGGCGCGCGAGACTGCTTGGACTGGCTTTGGGACAAGATCGGTGCGACGCAGCACGACGCCATGGGTGGCTGGATGCTGGGTTTGACACCGGGAAGTGTCTCGCGGATGATCGAAAGCTCGCCGCTTTACATGGCCGTTGACGCGGTTTCGCGCGCCGCGAGCCCGTATGCCTACGGACCGCTTTATTCGCATCCCTTGCGAGCCATCGTCGACGAATTCAACTTTGACCGGGTATGCGCTCTGGATGGCCCTGAGCTGTTTGTCTCTGCCACTAACGTTCGTTCTGGCAAAATCAAAGTCTTTCAACGCAATGAGATTTGCACCGACGCCATCCTGGCCTCTGGATGCTTGCCGACACTGTTCCAGGCGATCGAAATAGATGATCCGAAAACAGGCATCACCGAGGCCTATTGGGACGGCGGCTACATGGGCAACCCTGCGTTATTTCCAATGTTCGAGGAACAATTTCCCGACGATATCTTGATCGTCAACATCAATCCGCTCTATCGCAGTGAAATCCCGAAGAAGCCGCAAGAGATCCAGAACCGGATCAACGAGATCAGTTTCAACGGATCCCTGCTGCGCGAACTGCGGGCCATTGACTTCGTGCGGCGCCTGATCCGGGAGGGCCGGATCAAGCCCGGCACGATGAAGGATGTCAAAATTCACATGATCGCCGATGACGCGCTTATGACGCAGCTTTCGGTCGCAACGAAGATGTTGCCAACACCTTATGTTTTGGCGGAGCTTAAATCCGCGGGTCAGCGGGCTGCCGACCGGTTCCTCGGCGATCATTGGAATGAACTGAACGAAAACGCCACTCTGGATCTCGAAACGATGTTCGCTTGAGCGCTCTGAGCGCTAAACCATTGAGGTGACCCACAGAATCAACGCATCCTCGGCACTGGTTGACACCACATTATGCCCCATGGCTGCGTCGTAATAGGCACTGTCACCACGAACCATGTGAACCGGCTCATAGAACTCTGTGAACAGATGGATCGAACCGGTGAGAACGTACAGAAATTCTTCGCCGTCATGGCGCACCCAGCCGTCGAAATCTTCAAAATTACGCGCCCGAATATGAGCCCGGTACGGCAACATGGCCTTGCGGACCAAGTTGGTGTTAAGCAATTCATGATCATAGGTCGACGTCAGATGCGCTTGCCCGTCACCCATGCGTGTGACGTCCATGCGCCCACCGCTTTGCGATGATTGCGACGGCGTGAACAGCTGCGGGACATCAATTCCTAGCCCTTCGGCCAACTTACGCATCAGCTCAAATGTTGGTGACATCTGATCATTTTCGATTTTGGACAATGTAGAGCGTGCCAGACCTGCTTGCTGGGCGGCTTTCTCCAGAGTCCAGCTGCGCGCCTTGCGCAGCTCACGGACCCGTCGCCCCAGATCAAACCGCGCGACCTGCGTCGGTCCTCCGGTGCTGCGGGCCACTCGCAATACGCTGGGTTCATGTTCTCTTGTCATGGTGGGTGTCATACTGTGCGCGCGCGGTTCAATGCAATGGCTTGCATTCATTTGTGGGCTCTCTTAGCCAGAAGCCATGCCGCAGCGCGCGCTCAGTTCACCTCCTCCCTGCCCCGCAGACTTTAATCTCGCGGCCTATGTTCTTGCTGCGGCGAAGGTGACGCCAGATGCGACCGCGCTTGAAATTATTGGTCATGATACGGTGGAGCGTTGGAGCTACCGTGAGATCGAGCAGGCCGCTACGCAATTTGCCGTCCGGTTGCGCGATGGCGGCCTGGGTTCGGGTGATCGTATCCTGCTTCGGTTGTCCAACCGGGTTGAATTTCCCTTGGCTTTTTTGGGTGCGCTGATGGCCGATTGCGTCCCGGTCCCGACATCAAGCCAACTGACATCGCTTGAAATCACCGCGCTCACAAAACAGGTGAACCCTGAGTTGATTGTCTCTGAGCCTGGTATCGCCTGCCCTGATCCACCCCCTTGTCCAGTAATTGGCTTTACCGCAGATAAAAATTGCGCCGAAACTCAAGGATTTACCGCCGTTTTGGGACAACCAGACCGGTTGGGCTATATCGTATTCACGTCTGGCATGTCGGGTACACCCAAGGGTGTATGCCATGCGCACCGCGCCATCTGGGCCCGGCGCATGATGTGGCGTGATTGGTATGACCTGCGCCCCGAGGACCGTGTCTTGCACGCCGGTGCGTTCAATTGGACATACACATTGGGCACCGGATTGCTGGACCCATGGTCCGTTGGAGCAACCGCGCTCGTCACACAACCCTCGGTTGTACCAGAGGATCTTCCGGCGTTGATTGCATCCCATAAGGTGACCATATTTGCGGGTGCACCAGGCATCTATCGAAAGATCGCCAACACCGACACTACCATCACGTCACCGCATCTGCGCCATGGCCTCTCCGCCGGGGAGAAACTTGCGCCAAATATCGCCCAACGCTGGCACGATCTGTCTGGATGCGCTGTGCATGAGGCACTCGGCATGTCCGAGATCTCGACCTTTGTCTCAGGCTCTCCATCTCGCCCCGCGCCACCAGGCACGACCGGGTTTGCGCAAACCGGGCGACGCATTGCAGTGCTCGATGATACCGGCGCCGAGCTGCCAAACGGCTCCGCCGGTGAGCTGGCTGTGCATCGGTCAGACCCTGGATTGATGGTGAGCTACCTCAATCAAGCACCACTGACCGACGAATGGTTTCGGACCGGGGATATCGTTTGTCAGGATCACAATGGGGCTGTGAGCTATTTGGGCCGCGTAGACGACATGTTGAATGCCGGTGGCTTTCGGGTGTCTCCGATTGAGGTCGAAGCTGCCTTCTCAAGCTTTGACGCGATCAAGGACTGCGGGGCTGCCAGTGTCGAAATCAAACCGGACACGTTCGTCATCGCTCTGTTCTATCAAGCCACTGACCAGCTTGATCCGTCAACACTGCGCACTCACGCACAGGACAAGCTCGCCCGCTATAAACAACCTCGCCTTTACATTCACTGCCCGGACTTGCCAAAAGGAGGCAACGGCAAGATGAACCGCAAGGCCTTGCCGGCCCTCTACAAGGCTTAGCCGATGATCAAGCTCGACATTCTTTCAGATCCAATATGCCCCTGGTGCTATATTGGCAAAGCCCATCTCGATCGCGCGCTGGAGGCGGTGCCTGATCACCCGTTCACCATTGAATGGCACCCGTTTCAGTTAAACCCTGACATGCCAGCTTCAGGCATGGACCGACGCGCGTATTTAGAACACAAGTTTGGCGGCAAAGAAGGCGCTGTGCGGGTCTACTCACAAATTGCCGAAGCCGCCGAGGCCGCTGGGCTTGATATTGATTTCGGCGCGATAGAACGCACTCCAAATACCATCGACGCACATAGGCTGATTCATTGGGCCGGACTTGAAGGGCGTCAAACGGCGGTCGTTTCGGCCCTGTTTCGCGCGTATTTCAAGGACGGTCGTGACATTGGCGCGCATGATGTTCTGTTGGACATCGCCGAAAAATCTGGCCTCGATCGCGCAATGATAGAACGCCTTCTGAGCGGCGAGGCTGACCTTGAAGATCTCAGGGGGCGAGATGCGAATGCGCGCGATAAAGGTGTCACCGGCGTTCCGACCTTCGTTCTGGCCAATCAGCACGTCTTACCAGGGGCGCAGCCCCCAGACCTGTGGGCGCGCGTTATAGACGACATTAAGGACCAACTCTCAAAGCAAGACAACTAGTCATGTCTGACCGATACCAGGCATGCTGAGCCCCACACGACAGATCGCAAAGCCCGAATTCATCGCGCTCGTTGCAATGCATTTCGCCATGGTTGCGATGTCCATAGACGCCATGCTACCGGCGTTGCCGGACATCGCGCGGGAAATTTCGCCTGAGGCACCGAACCAAGCGCAGCTGATCCTGACCAGCTTCGTGTTTGGTATGGGCGTGGGTACGTTTTTCACCGGCCCGCTATCTGATGCGTTTGGCCGCCGACGTGTTATTTTCCTCGGCGTGGCTGTCTATATCCTGGGCGCTGCATTGGCGGCCTTGGCTGCAACGCTGGAGCAAATGATTGCCGCTCGGATACTCCAAGGGCTCGGCGTCGCAGCTCCGCGGATCGTGTGTCTTGCCATTGTTCGCGACCTCTATTCCGGACGGCCTATGGCACAAATCATGTCCTACGCCATGTTGATTTTCACGCTTGTTCCGGCTGTTGCGCCGCTCATGGGTGCCGTCGTCATCGAACTTAGCCATTGGCGAATGATTTTTGTTGTTTTCGTCGCTTTTAGTCTCTTCACGGTGTCTTGGTTGGCCTTGCGGCAACCAGAAACCCTACCACCAGAACGACGTTTGCCAATGCGTGCAACGCATCTGAAACAATCCGTAGTCGTCTGCTTTTCCCATAGCAGTTTTTCGATATCGGTTCTGGTGCAATCCATGACCCTGGGAATGCTGTTCGCCTGCCTGTCTTCAACACAACAGATTTTCGATATCTCGTTCGACAGAAACGACAGTTTTCCGCTGTGGTTTGCCTTTATCGCGCTCGTCAGCGGCAGTGCCTCCATCTTGAACGCGCGGCTGGTGATCCGTCTTGGCATGCGAAAGATGATCCAAATTGGATTTGCGGGAACTTTTGTCTTGTCGACAAGCATTGTCCTCGCCAACGTCATCGGATCCATCGGCTTTACCCATTATCTGATCTGGACCATTTCAATCTTCTTTATGGCAGGTCTGGTGATCGGAAATCTCAATGCGTTGGCGATGGAACCTTTGGGCGAGATCGCGGGGATGGCCGCTTCGATCATTGGCTCCATCTCAACAGTTCTGGCAGTAGTGATTGCTGTCCCGATCGGGTTGGCTTTTGACGGAACACCGCTTCCCCTGGCCGTTTCACTGGCGGGCCTGGCTGCGATCTGCATAGCGATCATGTTGTTATTCCTGCCGGACCGAAGCGAGACGTCCGAGCCGTAAATCCCGTCTAAAGATCGCTTTTGAGACTCATGCCACGCTGGCGGGTCTTCATGATGGATTATAAGCTTAATTGTCAGACATTTATTTAATTGTCCGACAATTAAAACCCATTTTGCTAATTTGGGGCCGCTTTCGACTTTGGCTTGAACGTACCAGCCTTCTCAGCCAGATCACGTGCGATGGCAAAGGCACCTTTAATCTTGTCGGATTCCTTCGACCAGTCGCGACGAACAACGATCTTGTTGTCTTTGACTTTAGCCAAACCTCGCTGATCATGAATGAACTCAACCAACCCCTGTGGGCGCGCGAAATTGTTATTGTGGAACTCTACCGTGGCCCCTTTGTCGCCAGCATTCAGTTTTGCAATACCGGCTCGCTTGCACATCGCCTTGATCCTTACAATCAATAGAAGCGTGTTGACGTCTTTGGGCAAAGCGCCAAACCGGTCGATCAGTTCGGCCGCGAAGCCTTCCAGTTCAACTTTGCTCGTCAACCCGGACAAACGCCGGTAAAGCCCAAGACGTACGTCGAGATCTGGTACGTAGGTCTCCGGAATATGGACAGGTACACCGAGGTTGATAACCGGGGCCCATTGCTCATCGGTTTCTACCATGTCGATCTCACCGGCCCGGATTTTTGCGATCGCCTCCTCAAGCATGGATTGATAGAGCTCATAGCCAACTTCGCGCACATTGCCCGATTGCTCTTCACCCAAAACATTGCCAGCGCCCCTGATATCAAGGTCTTGGCTGGCGATGTTAAACCCAGCCCCAAGCGAGTCCAAATTGCCCAAAACACGTAGCCGTTTCGCAGCATTTGGTGTCAGTTTGGTACGCGGCTTCGTGGTAAGATAGGCATAGGCCCGTGTTTTTGACCGCCCGACACGACCGCGGATTTGGTAAAGTTGGCTGAGACCAAACATATCGGCGCGGTGAATGATCATTGTATTCGCGGTCGGAATGTCGATACCAGACTCAACAATCGTCGTGGCCAGCAACACATCATACTTGCCGTCATAAAATGCGTTCATTCGCGCATCCAGATCTCCGGGCGCAAGTTGTCCGTGCGCCACGACGACGCTCACTTCCGGCACCTGTTCGCGAAGAAACTCCTCGATCTCAGGCAGATCGCTGACCCGTGGCACGACATAGAAACTCTGTCCGCCACGGTAGTGCTCGCGCAGCAACGCTTCACGGATGGTCACGGTGTCGAACTCACTGACATAGGTACGGATCGCCAACCTGTCGACCGGCGGTGTCCCTATGATCGACAGCTCACGCACACCTGACAGCGACAGTTGAAGCGTGCGGGGAATGGGTGTGGCGGACAGGGTCAGGACGTGAATGTCTGAACGTAGCTGCTTAAGCCTCTCCTTGTGTTGGACACCAAAATGTTGCTCTTCATCAATGATAAGAAGTCCAAGGTTGTTGAACCTGACCTGTTTTGCCAGCAGCGCGTGGGTGCCTATAGCGATGTCGACCGATCCGTCCGCCAGACCGGCGCGCGTTTGCGTGGCGATCTTGGCCGGCACAAAACGAGATAATTGTCGGACATTTAAAGGGAACCCGCGAAATCGGTCATTGAAACTCCCGGTATGTTGGCGCGACAACAGGGTCGTTGGGGCCACCACGGCCACTTGATACCCGGCCGAGGCCGCGACAAACGCTGCCCGCATGGCAACTTCAGTTTTGCCAAAACCCACATCACCACAAACCAACCGGTCCATCGGTCGCCCAGCTGCAAGATCTTCCAGCACCGCCTCAATACTGGTGAGCTGGTCATCTGTTTCCGTATAGGGAAACCGCGCGCAAAACGCGTCCCACAGATCGCTGGGTGGCTCGAGGACAGGCGCTTTACGCAGTTCTCGCTCTGCGGCCACACGGATGAGCCGGTCCGCCATATCCCGGATGCGCTGCTTCAGACGTGCCTTTTTGGCTTGCCAAGCGCCGCTGCCCAGCTTGTCGAGCAACCCTTCGGCGTGTCCATAGCGTGACAAAAGCTCGACATTTTCAACTGGTAGGTACAACCGGTCACCACCAGCATATTCGAGCAAAATGCACTCGTGCGGAGCACCGGCGGCGGTGACGGTTTCCAGCCCTGTGAACCGTCCAATCCCATGCTCCATATGAACGATGAGATCGCCCGGGCTTAGACTTTGAGTTTCAGTCAGAAAATTCTCTGCGCGTTTCTTACGTCGCGCGGAGCGCACCAACCTGTCGCCAAGGACGTCCTGCTCGGAGATGACCACCATCCCTTCCGCCTCGAACCCTTCCTCTAACGGCCACACCGTCTGGAAAAGTCCGCCCGCACGCTCAGATATGTCGTCAAAGGAGGAAATTTTACGTGCATCATAGACCTCGTGGTCCTGCAGCAAGCCGGTTAACCGGTCCCGCGCGCCGTCGGAAAAACTGGCGACAATGACATTGGCCGTCTGACGGCTCTGAGTGATGTGCTGCGCCAGCACGCCAAACAGATCCTGGTTTTGGGCTTGCCGTTCGGGCGCGAAATTGCGGCCGCCTCGCCCCCCAACGTCAACAACCCCGGGGCCCGTGGCCTGTGCCGAAACGCGCAGTTGCACAAGCCTGTGAGCCCGTGCGGCACCCAGAAAAGATGGTTCATCCAAATACAACTCGCTTGGCGGGACAGGCTTATACACAGTATCCAAGCGCGCCCGACTGCTCAGCGCTTCACGCCGATTGTCATACTGGTCTTCGATCGCATCCCACCTGGCGATGAGCGCAGGCTGAACTTGATCGTCCAGCGTTACGCAAGCCGCTGGAATATAGTCGAAAATAGTCTCCAACTTCTCGTGAAAGTAGGGCAGCCAGTGCTCCATACCCTGATGCTTGCGACCGGCACTAACGGCTTCATAAAGCGGGTCATCGGTCCCCGCTGCGCCAAATTCCACCCGGTAGTTTTGCCGAAATCGCGTGATCGCGGCGGCGTCCAATATGACCTCGGACATCGGAGCCAGATCGATACTTTGTAGCGCCTCGGTCGTGCGTTGGGTCATCGGATCGAACTGCCGCGCGCCGTCCAGAACGTCACCGAAAAAGTCCAGACGAATTGGAGACATCCCACCGGGGGGGAATATGTCAATGATTCCACCGCGAATTGCGTAGTCGCCCGGCTCCATCACAGTTGGGCTGTTAGTAAACCCCATTCGGACCAAAAACGCACGCAGACCGTCAAGATCGATGGTTTGTCCAACGGTTGCAGAGAAACTCGCGCTTGCCAAAAGCTCGCGAGGCGGGATTTTCTGAGCGGCAGCGGCCAGTGTGGTCAAAACAATGAAATTGCCCGCCAAACCATTGGCCAAAGCGGCCAAAGTCGACATGCGTGCCGAGGCAACATTTGAATTCGGCGACACCCGGTCATAGGGCAAGCAGTCCCAGGCCGGGAAGGTCATTACGGGGATTTTAGGTGCGAAGAAAGCCAGCGCCTGCTGCATCGCGACCAGCCGCTTGTCGTCGCGCGCAACATGAATCACCGGTCCTGCGGCGGCCTCACGCGCAAGGATTTGGGCGTCAAACCCCTCTGGCGCGCCGCTCACGGTTACAGATGTAGCTGATTTGACCAAAGAAGATCACCTATGCGCAATGAAAAGCGAGTGGGCGGAACTGCCCTAGAGAACCCCGGCGGTCATATTGAAATGCATGCCCCACATGGACGTCACAAAGATCGAGAACATGCCAATGACCTGTACACTGATACGATGACGTCGCAAATTTGTGCAGATCTCATC
This sequence comes from Pseudomonadota bacterium, assembly GCA_039193885.1. Taxonomy (GTDB): domain Bacteria; phylum Pseudomonadota; class Alphaproteobacteria; order Rhodobacterales; family Rhodobacteraceae; genus Litoreibacter. Next base: position 151,353 of record JBCCWL010000005.1, on the reverse strand, counting down.
ACCCTGCAAGCCCGAAACCATATGCGCACGCCGCCAGGACAGCAAAAACACCAGGCTCATGGGGGCAAAGATCAAAAACAGCGCCTGACAAATCTCCATTCCATAGACAAATCCCATCGAGAACAGACCCGTCAGGAAAAAGAACCCAAAACCGACCAACCAGATGCCGGCGACCTGGCCGATATAGATCAATCGGTTGGATTGGATACGGGTCAGGTCGTCAAGGTCTTTTTGGGCCTGTTCCACCGCATCACCGCCCCGAGCCACCCGGGTGACCATGTCATACGGAACACCCAACACGAAATGGCTGGCCGTCGACCAGAACACCGCCAGCATGATCCAAAACCACAGGTTCGAAAATGATCTGAAATCAATCAGTTCAAAGACTATTCCGTACCAGTCCAACACCTACCTCGTGACGTTTTTGTTCAGCCTATAGGGACGTATCAGTGAAGGCCAGACTTGAGAAGCAAGAACAGACATGGCACGAAAGACTGCAATATAAAATGGATATGCGGCGAGATCGGACCACATGACAGATAAAATATCACCGGTAATCGCCGAGATGCCGCTAACGCGGCTGCGCCGCTTGCGCCGCACCGCCGCACTACGGGCGTTGGCATCTGAGAACACGCTCAGTACGGATGACCTGATTTGGCCAATTTTTGTGACAGAAGGCCGCCAAAGCGCAGAGCCCATAGCCTCAATGCCTGGCGTGGATCGGCTGAGCATCGATCTGGCTGTCGAGGCAGCTCGCGAGGCCCGCGATCTGGGCATTCCAGCGGTCTGTGTGTTTCCTCACACTGATCCCGCGCTCAAAACGGAAGACTGTGAAGAGGCGTGGAACCCGGACAATTTGTCCAACCGGGCCGTACGCGCGATGAAGGACGCTGTGCCCGAGATTGCAATCATGACGGATGTTGCGCTCGACCCATATAATGCCAATGGCCATGATGGGATCGTGCGCGACGGTATTATCGTCAATGACGAAACGGTGGAGGCCCTGACCCGCATGGCCTTGGCTCAAGCTGAGGCTGGTGCGGATATTCTGGGCCCCTCAGACATGATGGACGGGCGGATCAGCTCCATTCGACGGGCGCTGGAAGACAGCGCGTTCCCGGATGTGGCGATCTTGAGCTATGCGGCGAAATACGCCTCTGCGTTCTATGGCCCGTTTCGCGATGCGGTTGGGGCCTCGGGCGCACTTGTGGGCGACAAGAAGACCTATCAGATGAACCCAGCCAATTCCGACGAAGCATTGCGCCTTGTCGCGCGGGATTTGTCTGAAGGGGCTGACATGGTCATGGTCAAACCCGGCCTGCCCTATCTTGATATTTGCCGGCGAGTCAAAGACCAGTTTGGCGCACCCACCTACGCCTACCAGGTGTCAGGCGAATACGCGATGATCAAGGCTGCCGAGGCTCAAGGCTGGATCGATGGCGAGGCAGTAATGCTGGAAAGCATCATGGCCTTCAAACGTGCCGGCTGTGACGGGGTTCTGACCTACTTCGCGCCACAAATTGCACGCTATTTGAACGGCTAGTACCCGCTGATTACGCAAATCGTGACCAGTACTGGGCTTGAATCGCGTGACAAGCCCAACATCTTGACGTATTTTGCCTGCAAGCCGCGCGCAAACAGCCGGCATGAAACAAGCAGTCAAACACAGGCGGACCACATGAAACAGTACACGCGTCGCACTTTACTTGCGGGGGTCGGATCCTCTGCACTTCTGGCCGGATGCGCCAATGGCATCGGCAGTGACGGGGGCTCAAAGATTGATGCTCGCGTCGATAGTGCCCTCGACTTTCTTTACAACAATTACCCAGACTCGCGCGCCTTGGCCGACAAGGCTGCCGGAATTCTGGTGATGCCCTTGGTCTCTGAAGCCGGATTTGGCATCGGTGGCTCCTTCGGGCGCGGTGCGCTGCGGATCAATGATGTCACCGTCGATTACTACTCAGCCACAGCAGCAAGTTTCGGGCTTCAGATCGGGGCGCAGCAATACGCCCATGCTCTCTTCTTCATGACCGAAGATGCGTTGTCCGAGTTCCGGCGCTCGCCGGGTTGGACCGTTGGCGCGGATGCGCGCTATGCGGTGTCCAATGAGGGTGGCAGCCTGGGCGTTGATACCACCACAGTGCTGAGCCCTGTCATCGCGGTTGTCTTCGGCCAGGCTGGACTTATCGCGGGTGCCACGATCGAGGGCAACAAATACACCCGCATCATTCCCTGATCCGGTCATTCACAACGATTTGGCAGGCCGGCATTCCCCGGCCCGCCGCGGACATCGGCTGTTAGCTGTCCACCGCGCGTAGGCGCTTGATCAGACTGGACGTGTCCCAGCGCCCGCCCCCCAATTTCTGAACGTCCTTGTAGAACTGGTCGACCAGAGCGGTCACAGGCAAAGACGCGCCGTTTTCATCAGCAGCTGACAGGCAGATGCCCAAGTCTTTGCGCATCCAATCCACCGCGAAGCCGTGGTCAAACTCATCCTCAATCATTGTGGCGTAGCGATTGGACATCTGCCACGAGCCAGCGGCCCCTTGACTGATCACCTCGACCACGGCCTTGCCGTCCAGCCCGGCTTTTTCCGCGAAATGCAGCCCTTCGGACAGGCCTTGGACAAGACCGGCAATGCAAATCTGGTTGACCATCTTCGTGAGCTGACCTGCCCCGCTTTCGCCCAGTCGCTTGCAGGCTTTCGCATAGGCATTGATGATCGGCTCGGCGCGCGCATATGCGCCTTCATCCCCGCCGCACATCACGCCCAGCTGACCATTTTCAGCCCCTGCCTGCCCGCCTGATACAGGTGCATCGACAAAACTGATCTGATAGCTGCTGGCATGCGCATAAAGCTCCCGCGTCACCTTCGCTGACACGGTCGTATGGTCCACAAAGACCGACCCGGCAGACATGCCCGCAAGCGCGCCGTTTTCACCCAGGCATACAGATCTCAAATCATCATCATTGCCCACACAGGCCATAACGAACTCGGCCCCGGCGGCGGCTTCGCGCGGCGTTTCGGCCCAGGCACCTCGGAACTTGACCGCCCAAGTTTCGGCCTTACTTGCGGTGCGGTTATACACGGTGACATCATGACCCGCCTTTACCAAATGGCCGGCCATTGGATACCCCATCACCCCTAAGCCTAAAAAACTTATCTTCGCCATTTGAGCGTCTCCTCCGCGTCGTGAATTGATTATGCTGTCCAACGCATGTAACGAGCCAGTCAAACCCGTCAATTGCAAGAGCGGAAATGGCAGTTCTTTTTAAATGGACCCTTAGAGTTTTTCTGGCGATCGCGACCCTGACTCTGGGTGCGGTATTTATCGTCTACTATTTGGGCTCTCGGTCGCTGCCGGACTATAGCGCAAGTTATCAAGACGCAAACGTGACAGCGCCGCTTGAGATCGTACGCTCAAACGCCAACCTGCCGCATATATTTGGCGAAACCGATGAAGATGTTTTCTTCGGGCTCGGGTTTGCCCATGCGCAGGACCGGTTGTGGCAAATGACGCTGTTTCGCCGAACGGTGCAAGGCAAGCTTAGTGAGCTTTTTGGCGCTCGCACGGTTGAGATTGATGAGCTGTTGCGTCGGCTGGATCTGTACAACATCGCCGCACGTTCGGTCCCCGCTCAGGGGCCGGAAGCGCAAGCCGCTCTGCAAGCCTACGCCAATGGGGTCAATGCGTGGTTGAAGATCATTAATGAAGACGCTCTGGGCCGTGGTGCCCCAGAGTTCTTTCTATTCGAACCGGCTATTGCGCCGTGGCAACCGGCCGACAGCCTCGCAATCTTGAAGCTTTTGTCTTTGCAAGTGTCGAGCCACCTTCAACATGAAGTTCTGCGCGCGCGGCTGTCCTTTTTACTGGAGCCTGAGCGGGTTGAAGACCTTCTGCCTGACACGCCCGGCCGCGGCATCGCCGGCCTGGATTATGCCGGACTGCTGCCTGATGCTGATTTTCCGAAAATCGCAGGCCTCAACAGGCCTGCCAAGGACCCTCTCTCGCCCGTCTCCGAGATGGAGCTTGCCGGGGCCTCCAATGCGTTTGCCGCCTCCCCGCGCAGATCCGCCGCGGGGGGAACTTTGCTGGCAAATGATCCGCATTTGGGGCTGACCGCACCAGGCCCGTTCTATCTTGCCCGCCTCGAGCTTGAAAGCGGGGGTGTCATTGGGGGCACGGTTCCGGGCCTGCCGCTTGTCGTTTCCGGTCGCAGCGAAGTGACGGGCTGGGGTCTCACCACGGCTGTTGCGGATGATCAGGACCTGTATATCGAACAGCTGCACCCCTCAGATCCAAACCGCTATCTAACGCCGGAGGGGTTCAAGCCGTTCCGCACGGCGCAATCAATCATTCGGGTTAAAGACAGCCCGCCCGTCACGATCAACCTGCAATGGACCGAGAATGGCCCGGTTTTACCCGGTCATATTTTCGATCTCGCCACGATAACTCCTGCAGGCCACGTTATGTCGCTGGCCTGGACGACCCTGGCTGAAAGTGATCCGTCCTTCGACGGCTCATTGGACGTGATGAAGGCCAAGTCGCTCGAAGATATCCGCAATGCCCCGGCCCGCCACATTGCACCGATCCAGAACCTCACCTTTGCCGATCAAACCGGCGTGGCACTGAAAACGACAGGTGCTTTGCCGCGCCGGGATAGAGACCACCAAAGCCAAGGGCGCATTCCAGTGCCGGGATGGTTGCCGCAAAACCGCTGGCAAGGAGTTTTACCTTACGCCTCCAACCCAGAAGTGATGCGCCCTGATGGTGGGATCGTGGGCAACACCAATAACAAGGTGATCGACCGTCCCTTCCCCAATCACGTCAGCCATTTTTATACCGACACGCAAAGGGTCCAGCGGTGGCGCCGCCTGATGCTCAATCGCCAGGTGCACACGCGTGACAGTTTCATCGAAGCGCAGCTGGACACAGTCAGCTTCACCGCCCGCGCCCTGTTGCCGCTGATTGCGTCGGATTTGTGGTTTACCGGCACGCCTGCCGCCGAAGGCACACCCGAACGACAAAGGCAAAAGGCGCTGGAATTGATGGCCGCTTGGAATGGCGAGATGAGTGAGCATCTGCCCGAGCCGTTGATCTACGCCAAATGGTTACGTGTTCTGCAAAAGCGTCTTATTCTCGACGATCTGGGCCCGGTGCAGGAAGAGCTGACCCATGTCCAGCCTCTGTTTATCGAGCGTGTGTTCCGCGATCGCAACGGGGCCAGCGCCTGGTGCGACATTGAACAGTCGGCCGCGGTCGAAAATTGCTCCGATCTGGCACGCCTGGCCTTGGACGAGGCGTTGATCCTACTGAGCGAGCAATATGGCCCAAATATCGAAAGCTGGCGCTGGGGTGATGCGCATGAAGCCACCCATGACCATCCGGTTCTGGGCTCGATCCCAATCCTGAGCTGGTTTGTAAATATCCGCCAATCCACATCGGGCGGCGATAACACCTTGATGCGGGGTCGGACGAAAGGCTCTGGCGAAAACCCGTTTCTCAATGTTCACGCAGCGGCTTATCGCGGCGTCTATGACTTTGCCGATCCCGACAGTTCGGTTTTTGTCATTTCAACCGGGCAGTCAGGCCATCCACTATCACGCCACTATGACGATCTCGGCGCATTGTGGCGGCGTGGCGAATATCTTCCGATGTCGCTTGATCCAGATCTGGCGCGTGCAGGGGCTGTGGGTGTGACCACCCTGCGCCCGGCCTCCACCGGTGCGCCTAGCCCATAACCAAACGTGTCAACGCGACGCCGACGGTTGCCGCCGTTCCAGTCAGAAAACATCCCCAAGCCAGATCGACGATGACCATTGACCAGTTCCATCCGCGCAATGTCGAAAGATTAGTAAATTCGTAGGTTCCGTAGGCCAAAAAGCCCAAAAACGCTGCCGTCGGAAGCACGAAGCGCAATCCTGTACCGTTTTCCAACGCCGGGGCAGACACAAACCATACGACACCGAAAACGAAGATGCTATAAAACGCCAGAGCCGGAAAAATCCGTATCTGTTCGAGAAGAATATTGCCGACGAATCGTTCAAAAATCGGCCGAACAAAGAAACTCAAACCGACATAATCCATCGCCAGAAAGGTGATCAGCGTCACGATATACGTAAAAATCAGTTCCACCGTCCGCCTCCTAGGACATCGCCACATTTTTCTCAAAGCGCGCCTTTTGTGTCGGTGTCCAGGACACCTGAATCTCAAAGCCCGTTTCGGTCTGTTGTTCGTCCACGACAACGTCTTGCTCAAACAACCATGCGCGCGACTTGCCATCTACAAAGGACAGCGTCAACGTCTCGTCGCTCCGAAGCTCGCTGGTCTTTTCAGCGACGGCGTCAAGAAAGGCATCCAGGCCAGTTCCCTCAAGCGCAGACACTGGAAAAATCGTCCGATCGCGCGCCGCTATATTTTCGGTGGTGTGGCGCGTATCGCGATCAAGGAGGTCAAGCTTGTTCCAGACCTCCAGAACAGGGGTGGCGCTGTCGACGCCGAGATCATTCAGAATGGACCGTACATCCTGCGCCTGAACATCTGTTTCGGGGTGAGCGATGTCGCGCACATGAACGATGAGATCGGCGCTCAAAACTTCTTCCAATGTGGCACGGAACGCCGCCACAAGCTGCGTCGGCAGGTCGGAAATAAACCCAACAGTGTCTGACAGGATAACTTCGGGCCCGTCCTCCAGTGTGAGCTTTCGCATCGTCGGATCAAGTGTTGCAAACAGCATGTCCTTGGCCAGGACTTCTGCTCCGGTGAGCCGATTGAACAGCGTCGATTTGCCCGCGTTTGTGTAGCCCACCAGCGCCACGATCGGAAACGGTACTTTGGCGCGGGCGGAGCGATGTAGCTCACGGGTTTTCACCACTTTGGCCAATTGTCGGCGAATGCGCGTGATCGCATCGTCAATGGCGCGCCGGTCCGCTTCGATCTGCGTCTCTCCAGGGCCGCCGACAAAGCCCAGACCACCACGTTGGCGTTCAAGGTGCGTCCAGGCCCGCACAAGCCGCGTCCGCTGGTAGGACAAGGCGGCAAGCTCAACCTGCAACACCCCTTCCAGTGTCGCGGCCCTGTCCGAAAAAATCTCCAGGATCAGGCTGGTCCGATCCAGAATTTTGACGCCCCAGTGTTTCTCCAGATTGCGTTGCTGAACTGGCGACACAGGACCATCGATCAAGACCAGCTCGACATGCTGGTCTTTAAATCGTTGCTTCAATTCTTCGAGCTTGCCTGTTCCGAATAATGTCGCGGGACGCGCTTTCGGCAGGGGCACGATCTCTCCATCTACGACATCCAGCCCGGGCAAAGCCAGGGCCAGCGCGCGCGCCTCGTCCAAAGCGTCACCTGCCGAGCGTGCCACGTCGCCCGACTTGGGCGCCGCTTTGATGTCAGGGTGCAGAACCCACGCTCGCGTTTGCGAAACGTCTTCAGTTTCCAGAATTATTCTTCACCGTCATAGAGGCTGATGGGCTGGCTCGGCATAATCGTCGAAATCGCATGCTTGTAGACAAGTTGCGATTGTCCGTCGCGGCGCAAAAGCACGCAAAAATTGTCGAACCACGTGATCACGCCCTGCAGTTTGACCCCGTTGATTAGAAATATTGTCACGGGAATCTTCGTCTTGCGGACATGATTCAGAAATGCGTCTTGTAAATTTTGTTTATCACCGGCCATTTTTACTTGCCTTGTTCTAATTCGGGTGACCGTCGCAGACACCCCCGTCCCTAGCTGGCTTTCAATATGTCGAGGCTTTTCAAAAGATTCCAGACCTGAATTCAGCAATTTAGGGGCCATTCGGTCGATTTTCTTCGATAACCCTTGCTAAATACCGGAAATCAAGGTTCGCACAGGTCAAAAGGCCGCACTTTAGCGACGCCAGAAATCGGGGTTGAACAATGCTACAATCGCCAAAGTTTCCAACCGGCCAAGCACCATAGCGCCACATATTATCGTCTTAGCCGCCACACTCAGCGGTGCAAATGACAACGAACCGTCAAGCACAATCCCTGCCAGCGGTCCCGTTGTCGACAAGCTCGCAACGGCAAAGACAAGGCTTTCGTCAAAACTCAAACCCGCCGCCGCCAACAGCACCATCACGCCGGCTATCGACACTGCGAAAAGCATGAAGAAGATCCAGGCCAGCAACGCGCCTTCGCGCCGCAGCTCGCGACCCAATCGTCCCGCCGTGCCTATGGAGCTCGGATGGACCAGGCGCGACATCTCTCGGACACCATGCTTATAGAGCGCATAAACCCGCAAAAGCTTGACCCCGCCCGCGGTGGTTGCAACGCCTCCGCCCATGATCGCCAGCCCCGCCAGGACCAGCCCCGGGGTCGGCAAGGCGGACCAATCACGCGCAGCGGCCCAATCGCCAGAGACGAAGCCGGTCGTGCTCAGAAAAGACAGGACCGTAAAGATCCCCCCCCAAAGTGCTTGAATGCCCTGGGCAAGATCTCCCTCCTCGCTGATTTCAAACGCACCGATCCAATGACGCAGAAACAACGCAACTGGCAAAATGGTTACAAACACAAGGGCCAGCCGCATTTCACGGTCATCCATGAGCCGCGGGAAGAACGCCCGGTTGAGGTCATTTTGCAAAGTTTGACGCGAGACCGCGACAAACAAGAACACAAAAATCAGCAGCTCAGCCAGAACGCCGGTATTTAGCGGATCTGCCGGGCGCCCGGGTACGATCCCACTGGTCGACAATGTTGAAAAGGCCAGCATCAGCGCCTCAAACGGGGCAACCCCGGACAAAACCAGCAACAGCCAAAGACCCGCCGTGGTCACGGCGTAGATCGGAAGAATGCGTCCGGCCACCCGGATGAGCCGCTCCTTCGGATCTGTTGACTGCATCGACTGGTCAAATCCGGCCTGATTGACCGGGGCGCCACGCGGTCGCAACACTTCGAAGCCACCTAAATTCATCGGAGCCAGAATGGCTGCCGCAGCAACCAGGATGACAAAGCCACCAAACCAGGCAACCAAACCGCGCCACAGATGCAGGGGCGGGCTTAACCGGTCCGGCGTGTCAAACACGCTGGCACCGGTTGTTGTGATGCTGGACACCATCTCAAAATAGACATTGAAAAAGCTTGCATCCGGAAGGGCCTCGCGAAATGGCACAGCAAGCACCACGGGCAAGCCCAGAAAGCAGGCCAACAAGGTCACCAATTGATCGCGCGCCGGGCGCGCCGAGGTCACGGTCCAGGTGGCCAGGCCCAGTAGTGCAGTCAAAACGCAAAACAGAATGGACGCGTATAGAAATGGTTGCCCCGTACGGTGCAGATCCAAAGCCAAAGCATGGAGCGCGGGGATCAGCATCCCCAACGAGGCGATGCCAAGGATCGAGACAAATAAAGGCAGTCGCAGAAGCAAATGCTGCATGATGCTAGAAGAAATCGATTGAAACTTGCATCAGACGCTCAACCTCTCTGACATCTTCGGCAAGTGTAAACAGGACAATGACGTCGCCTTCTTCAATCCGCGTCGAGCCAGAAGGTTTGACGATCTCACGACCTTTGCGCAACGCGCCAACCAAGACACCTTCGGGAAAGCCAATGTCGCGAATGGCTTTTCCAGCGATGGGCGAGGTAGAGAGCACCTGCGCTTCGATCACTTCGGCCTCAGCGTCTCCAATTGCATAAATCTGGCGAACACGCCCATGTCGGATATGGCGCAGGATCGACGACACTGTCGTTGAGCGCGGATTGATATAGGCATCGATGTCCAGTTGCCCCATCAAGGGCACCAAGGTTGGATCATTGACCAGGGCGATGGATAAAGGATCACCAGCCGATTTCGCCCGAACCGCGGCCAAAAGATTGGTTTTGTCATCATCTGTGACCGCCAGAACCGCATCTGCGCGGGATATATTGGCCTCTTGCAACAGTTCAGCATTCAGCCCGTCACCATGCAGAACAATGGTACGCTCCAGCGCGTTGGCGGCGCGTTCCGCCACCGAACGGTCTTTTTCAATGATCTTGACCCTGACACGGGCCACATTGTTCTCAAGCGCCTGAGCCACAGCCAAGCCGACATTGCCGCCACCGATAATGACGACACGATCCTGCTTTCCTTGAGTTTTGCCAAAAATATCCATCGTGCGCGGTACATCCTCACGATGGGTGCAGACATAAATCTGATCGCCCGCAAAAAGTTGATCGCCTGGGCTTGGAACGATCAAATGGCCTTGCCGGCGAATGCCAACGACGATCGCGCGCAAGGTCGAAAATAAATCGGTCAATTGTCGCAACGGCGTATTGAGCACAGCGCAGTCATCATCAAGGGCAATGCCCAGAAGCTGGACATGATCTTCAAGAAAGTTTTCGGTATCGAACGCGGCAGGTGCCGCCAATCGCTGGAGAGCCGCCTCTGCCACCTCGCGCTCGGGGCTGATCACCACATCAATCGGCATGTGATCGCGCCGATATAGATCCGAATAGATCGCGGTCAGATAGGACTGACTGCGCAGTCGGGCAATTTTGCGCGGAACCGCAAACACCGAATGGGCCACCTGGCAGGTGACCATATTCACTTCGTCAGAAAAGGTCGCGGCAATCACCATGTCCGCATCGCGCGCCCCGGCCCGATCCAGGATGTCAGGATAGCTCGCGAACCCGGTGATCCCACGCACGTCCAACGTGTCGGTCGCGCGCGCTACGAGCGCCGGGTTATTGTCGACAACCGTCACATCGTTCTTCTCAACAGACAAATGGCGCGCAATTTGCCAGCCGACCTGGCCCGCACCGCAGATAATGACCTTCATATGTCTGCCTACCTTGTTGCGGCCTCAGAAGGCCCGCTCGCATCTTTGCATGACACGAGCGGGTCTGCGCGTCAAACTTGAGACTATTGTCCGCTCGCCATGTCCAGCTCTTCGTGCTGAACCTGTGCCACGCGTGCGCCAGACTTTGTCGAGGTCACAACACCAAGTGACTTCAGCTTTCGGTGCAGGGCCGAGCGCTCCATGCCGACGAAAGAGGCTGTCCGCGAGATATTGCCCCCAAACCGGTTGATCTGGGTCATCAGATATTCCCGCTCGAACAGCTCGCGGGCTTCACGCAGCGGCAATGTCGCGATCGTCCCGCTCATCGACAGGGCTGTGCCTTCCTCCGCTGTGGGTTGGCCTTGTGGAAGCTCTTTGGCACTGATCATCCCGTCCGCAGGTCCAAGGATCAGCACCCGTTCAATGACATTTTTCAGCTGCCGGATGTTCCCGGGCCATTGCATGGTCTGCAGCATCGCGCTGGCCTCTGAGGACAGATCGCGCTGAGGTAAACCTTGCGTCTTGTTGAGATGCTTGATGAAATGATCAGCCAGAAGTGGAATATCCTCCCGGCGATCCTCAAGAGATGGTACGGAAATGGGCACCACGTTTAGGCGGTGAAACAGCTCTTCGCGGAACCGTCCAAGCTTAATTTCGGCCTGCAAATCTCGGTTCGTCGATGAGATCACCCGCAGATCGACGCGGACCTTGTCGTTGCCGCCAACACGCTGAAACTGTTGCTCTACCAACACACGTAGGATCTTGGACTGCGTTCCAAGCGGCATATCGGCGACTTCATCGAAGAAAATAATGCCGTTATGGGCTTGTTCCAACAGGCCCGGTTCGACGCCGCGCTCCTTGCTTTCGCGACCAAACAGAACCTCTTCCATCCGGTCAGGCTCAACGGTGGCACAGTTTACCGTGACGAACGGAGATTTCGCCCGGTTCGAATTCACGTGTACAAAATGCGCCGCTACATCCTTGCCGCATCCTGCAGGCCCAGTCAGCATTACGCGCCCGTTCGAGCCCGTTACCTTACTGAGTTGATGCTCCAAAGCGCGGAAAGCCGCGCTGTCGCCAATCATATCGGTCACGGCACTTTCGCCCCGCTTGAGTGCATGGTTTTCACGACGCAGGCGCGACGCTTCCATTGCGCGTGTGATCACAACCATAAGCTGATCAATGTTGAATGGCTTCTCAATAAAGTCGTAGGCCCCTTGCTTTATGGCCGCGACTGCAATTTCGATGTTTCCGTGGCCGGAAATGATCACGACTGGAACCTCAGGGTTGTCACGTTTGACCGACTTCAGGATATCTATCCCATCCATCTGGCTGTCCTTCAACCAAATGTCGAGGATCATCAAAGCCGGAGGTTCTTTGTTGATCTCCGCCATACAACTATCTGAATTTCCTGCCAATCGAGTCGTGAACCCTTCGTCGCGCAAAATATCCGAAATCAGTTCTCGGATGTCCCGCTCATCGTCCACAATCAATATGTCGCCCATGTTTTTTACTCCCGTCTCTTGCGGTGATTTACGCAGCACCTTTTGATGCCGTCTGAGTTGCAAGGAGCCTTGGCAATGTGATCACAGCCTCCGCTCCCCGATGGTAATCCGGCTCGAATGCCGGCGCGTCTTGCAATACAAATGTACCGCCATGTTCTTCGATAATCTTCTTGACGATCGGCAAACCCAATCCGGTTCCTTTGGCACGGGTCGTCACATAGGGCTCAAACAAACGGGCCCGATCTTCGGGCAATCCCACTCCATTGTCGGCGATGCGGATCACAAGTTCCGTCTCCCCCACAAGCAGATCAACCCGGATCTGTGGCGCCAACTCATCTCCAAGCTCCTGACGGCTTTCAATCGCCTCACCGGCATTCTTGATGAGATTGGTCAAGGCTTGACCGATCATCGTCGCATCAATCTCCGTGGGTACCGGCGCCTCGGGTGGATCAAAAACGATCGAAACCTCGGGCTGCCCGGCGCGTTGTAATGTCACTGAATCGCGCAGAAGCTCCCCGATATCGGTCGGGCGACGCTCCGGTTCGGGCATTCTGGCGAACTTCGAAAACTCGTCAACTATGCGCCGTAAATCCCCGATTTGACGTACAATTACGTCAGTATACTGCTCAAGGGACTCTAAATCATCGCCTGCAACTGGCGCGAACTTGCGCCGCAATCGTTCGGCAGACAATTGAATAGGGGTTAAAGGGTTCTTGATCTCATGCGCAATACGGCGCGCAACATCGCCCCAGGCCGCCATCTTTTGAGCCGAAACCAGCTGCGTAACGTCGTCAAATGCCACGACGAAGCCTTCGCCTGCACCGTCCTGTGCCGTGCGCGGCGAAATTCGTACCAGCAGACTTTCCATTTTTCCGGCGCGGGTCAGCTTGATTTCGTGTTGACTTGACGCTTTTCCCGCATCTGCCATCTGGTCAAAAAACTCAGCAAATTCAGGCACCAGAACCGACAGATGCTGCCCGGTATGATCCGTCTCACCGAGATCGAGCAGCCTGTGGGCCGCTCGGTTCAGAAACGTCACTTGTCCCTGGGAATCCAAGCCGATTACGCCGGCCGAAACAGACGACAAAACGGAATCGAACAATCGACGACGACGCTCGATCTGCTCGGTATTTACTAGCAATGTATCACGCTGACGTTTCAACTGACGGGTCATCTGATTGAACAGAGATCCCAGCATTTCAATCTCATCATCGCTCTTAGATTCAATCACTTGCACATCGAGATTACCACGTCCAACGTCTTGCGCCGCCGTTGCCAATCGGCCCACAGGACCTGACAGTCGCTCAGCGAACCAGAGCCCCAGCCAGATGGCTGCAAGAATAAGAATTGCGGCAAACCCCAAGTAAAGAAGCCCAAACTCAAATAGCAACCGACCGCGATCATTCTCGAGCTGCTGATATAGCCGGACGGTTTCTTGTGTGTCATCGAGAAGCCGTAAAATCTCTCCGTCGACCGACCGAGACACATAGAGATACCGGTCCGCAAATGCTGGAAGCGCGATTATGGCCCGAAACTCATTGTTGTCCCAGTCCTTGATCACGGTCGCGTCCGCGCTGGACACACCAGACATTACGCTGCTGCTGGGTTGCTCGAAATCAAACAGATAGCTCCGCTCGCCGCGCGCTTTAAGATTGCCTTCGCCATCGATAATATAGGCTTCTTTCAGTCCTCTCTGAACTTGCGCCTGTGCTTGGCTGAGAAGCTGTCGCATGTCAGAATCTGACATGAAAAAAGAGGCTTGGCGGGCGACGTTCATGTAACCTGCCAAACGGATTGTGTCCTCAGTCAGATCGTCGGTTTGTTCTTGCTCATAGGCCTGAGCCGCCGCCAAGGAATTGCCTACCACGTTGCTCACCCGATCCGAAAACCACCCCTCCAAGCCAAAATTCACCGTGACGACGGCGAAAACAGCAACCAGGACCGTCGGCACAAGTGCGACGATGGCGAAAACGCCGGTCAATCTGAGGTGAAGTCGCGAGCCGGCCGACTTTGCGCGTCGTGCCGCAATCATCTGAACGACTTTACGCAAAACCAATGTCGCGATCACCAGGATATAGACAAAGTCTGCAAGGATGATCAGGCGAATGCCGCTGGAGCTTGGATCAAGCTCAGCGGGCCCAAGGCCCAAATATGTGATGATGGCAAGCGCGGGTCCCAGCAGCACCAGCCCAAACGTTCCAAACGTCTGCGCACGCCGCGTATGTCGAAACTCGTTCAACCTGTCCCAAGATGATGCCCGCTCATGGGTAGTCATCGTATCTGTTACCCGCCTTGCCGCATTTTTACGGTCATTATTCCCGCCGCAATCCAGAGCTGAGCCCGATTTGCAACGGTTACTGTGGCGTTATTACATCAACTTACGACGCCTTGTCACGTGAATTTCGAGATCGGTGACTTTTTTTCGCAGCGTATTGCGGTTTATCCCCAACAGGTCGGCGCATTTTGCTTGATTTCCGCCGGTCGCTTCCAAAGCGATTTCCAACAGTGGCATCTCCACCTCGCGCAGAATGCGCTGATAGAGCCCAGGTGGCGGCAATACCCCTCCATGAAGGTCAAAATAGCGACGTAGATTTTTGGCCACTGAGGCAGACAGCTTCTCGGCATCACCGCCACCCATCAGCGGCTCAATCTCCGGCTGAGTGCCCAGAACCATTTCAACATCCAGACGCGAGATCTCCTCTTCAGGACATGTGATCACAAGCCGTCTGATCGTATTTTCAAGCTGGCGGACATTGCCAGGCCATGAATAGGCTCGGATCATCTCCAAAGCCTCGCTTGACAAGCGCTGAACCGACGCACCGTCACGGATCGCGCGCGCCAGAAAATGCTCCGTCAACAGGGGTATGTCGTCCACCCGCTCCCGCAATGCAGGCACATTGATTGTAACGCCGCCAAGCCGGTAAAACAGATCCTGACGGAAGATCCCGGATTCCATTTTCTCCATCAGGTCCTGCTGACTGGTGGCCATGATCCGCGGGGCATCATGGGTCAGACTGTCAAGCATCCGAACGATGCGGGCCTGCGCGTCCCCGTCAAGATCGGAGACCTCGTCGAACAGAATTGATCCGCCTTTTGCCCGGCTCAGGATCGTTGCGGGTCCGTCCATCACGGCCAGGTCATTTGGGGTTGCTGTGACAAAGGGCAAATTGCGCCGGTCCGAGAAGTCATGGATCGCATGGGCGATCAGGCTTTTGCCGGTTCCGCTTTCGCCAGTAATCATGACCGGCAGATCTGTGTTCATCACGCGGGCCACAAGGCGGTAGAGGGTCTGCATCGACTGCGTACGCCCAACCAGCGGCAAGTCTGTCTCAAGCATCGTTTCGGGCTCGCGCCGCGGCGCAGGAGCCACGCGTTTTTTCTCTAACGCACGCGCGGCGCGCTTCATCAGGTCGGGCAGATCAAAAGGCTTGGGCAGGTAATCATACGCGTCGGCCTCTGTGGCCTGAATCGCCGTCATGATGGTGTTCTGCGCCGAGATGATGATCACTGGCAACGCCGGCCGCTTGTCAGTGATCTCCGGCAGTGCCTCAAGCCCATTTCCGTCCGGCATGATGACATCCGATATGACAAGATCGCCTTTCCCCTCATCCACCCATCGCATCAAGGTGGTCATTGAGGACGTGGCATGCACCTTACACCCGGCGCGCGTCAGAGCCTGCGTTAACACAGTTCGAATTGTGCGATCGTCATCGGCGACAAGAACTGTTCCATCCATCAGGTACTACTCCTTTTCATGTGCCACCATAACCGCCTCTTTGGGGGCCATTGGTAGCGAAATTCTAAATTCTGTCCGGCCAGGGACTGATTCAACAGCAATCCAGCCGTCATGCTCGGTGATGATTTTCGACACCAGGGCGAGCCCCAAGCCGGTTCCATTGTCCTTGCCCGAAACAAAGGGGTCGAATACATCGCCCGCCAAATCCGGCGGGAAGCCCGGGCCATCGTCGGTGATCACCACCTGCAGCGGCACAGAGCCACGCGATCCGTCAGGTCGTTCGACACGCAGTGACATTTCGTAAAATGTGCGGATCGTTATGGTTCCGCCCAGTGGTTGCGCCTCAGCGGCATTTTTCAACAGGTTCAAGAACACCTGCAAAAGTTGGTCCGCATCGGCAAATGTGGCTGGCAAGGACGGGTCGAACTCTTCCCGGATAATCATATGCGCCGCGAACCCCACAGCTGCCGATTTTTGCGCCCGATCCAGAATATCGTGCAGATTTATTGCTTTACGCTGCGGCGGCCGCAAGTTTCCGAATTGTTCAACCTGTTCAAGCAGTTTCACCACGCGGCGGGTCTCGGCCACAATAAGGTCGGTCAATTCGATGTCGTCGCCGCTCAGGTTCATTGACAAAAGCTGCGCGGCACCGGTGATGCCCGCCAGCGGGTTCTTGATCTCATGGGCCAGCATTTCCGCCATGCCAATCGCGGATTTCGCCGCTGATTTCGTTTGCATGGCGCGGCCCATCTTATCGGCAATCTCGCGCGGCTCGATTAGGACCAGCACGTAGCCCGGCCGATCAACAAGCACCGTGATCTGGATGTTGCACAAAACCGGAGGGCGGTCACCAGTGCCCACATCGACAGTGTTTACAAAGAGCGACGCTCCATTGCGGCGGACCCGTGTCACCGCGTCATCGAGCGGCGCGTTCACATGGATCTTGTCCCACACTGGTGCCCCGCGAAGGGATTTGGCGGAGGTGTTGAGAAAGGTCTCACCGGAAATATTAACCTCGGCGATGTGGTTGTCGGGATCGACAACAAGAGCCGGGATTGGAAGCGAGGTCCAAAGAGTCTCAAAAAACAATGCCGTCATGCAGCCGCGACCTCTAACTCTAGAAGCGCCGCTGGCAGGGCTGCAATGACCCATTTCGGATCACGGCTGGTCAGGATCTCGCGGCGTGTGTGCGCAGCTGTACCTGCCTCGTCCATATACCAGCCCAGGTGTTTCCTGGCGACACGCAGCCCAAGATCAGGGCCATAAAAGCTCAAGATATCCTCGTAATGTGAGACAACCAGATCGGCAAAATCCGACCCTTGCGGTCTATCCGGCACTGCTGCGCCGACCAAACCGGCCGCGATCTGCGCCAGGATCCATGGCCGCCCCTGTGCCCCACGTCCGATCATGACCCCGTTGGCGTTGCTCTGATCCAAGGCTTGCCGCGCAGTTGCCAGATCGATAATATCTCCATTGGCAAGCACCGGAATATCGACCGCCTCACGGACAGCGCGGATGGCAGCCCAATCAGCCTTGCCCTTGTAAAACTGGCACCGGGTGCGTCCATGAATGGTAATCATTGAAATACCGGCCCGTTCTGCCCGCGCCGCGAGATCGGGCGCATTATGTAATGTGTCGTCCCATCCCAGCCGGGTTTTCAGCGTCACCGGGACAGATGCGGCCTGCACAACGGCGTCAATCAACTCCAGCGCGTGATCGAGATCCTTCAACAGCGCCGATCCGGAGTACCCATTGGTGACTTTCTTCGCCGGGCAGCCCATATTAATGTCGATCAGCGTCGCGCCATTGGCTTCGACCATCCGCACGGCCTCAGCCATCCAATAGGCGTCGCGCCCAGCCAGTTGTACGGCGGTATTGGCGAGGTCGGCTCCAAGTTCAGCGCGTTCGCGCACCCCCGGTTTCGCTTGCACCATCTCTTGGCTTGCGACCATCTCGGAGACCACCAATCCGGCACCGAATTTCGACACGAGGTTTCGAAAAGGCAGATCTGTTATGCCCGCCAACGGGGCCAGGACCACAGGCGGGTCAACAGTTCGTTCTGCCAATCGAATGACCAAATGCTTAATCCTTGAGCAGTCTTAATCCGGGCTAATGGGTGATTAATAAAAAGGCAATGATTAGCGGGCGCATAGGTGAGGTGATCTCAATACTGTCTAATTTTTAAGCACAGACCAAAGTGCCATTGTTTCCCAACTGCTCAGGAACTAGACAACTACTGCATGCAGGGGCTCTGGTGTGGCTCTGTCAGAGGTGAGGACCAAAACGATGCAACACCTTGATGTGCGGACAGGAAATGGCTTTGATGTCCATCGGTTCGGCCCTGGGACCTTTGTCACATTATGCGGCATCGACATTCCGCATGAACGTGGCCTGCAAGGGCATTCAGATGCTGATGTCGGGCTCCACACAATCACCGATGCGATCTACGGTGCGCTGGCACAGGGCGATATCGGAACACACTTCCCGCCCACAGATCCTCAATGGAAAGGCGCAGCAAGCCATATCTTTTTGGAGCATGCGCGCGATATGGCCGGTCGCATGGGGTTTAGCCTTTCTCATGTTGATTGCACCTTGATCTGTGAGCGTCCCAAGATCGGGCCATACGCAGAAAACATGCGCCGCCGTCTGTCTGAGATACTCGAGATTTCCATCGATCGCGTGAGCGTCAAAGCCACGACATCGGAGCGGTTGGGATTTACAGGTCGCGAGGAAGGGATCGCCTGTATTGCGACGGCAACCCTGGTGGCCTCTTGAGTTTTCTCGTCGCCACATTTTTCTACACCGGGTGTCTGCGCCCTGCCCCTGGGACCTGGGGATCATTGGCTGCGGTTGTGACGGGTCTCGGTCTCGTCAGCCTTGGTGGATGGCTGGCACTTGCGATCGGTGTCGTATTGGCCTTTGGGCTTGGGATGTGGGCCACGCATCATCAAACGCAAGGATCAGATGATCACGACCCATCAGAGATCGTAATCGACGAGGTCGCAGGCCAGTGGATCGCGCTTGGTCCTGTCGCCATCGGGGCAGCGCATGCCGGTGTTAGCATTTTCGCACTTTGGCCCGGCATTATTTGTGCATTTGTCCTGTTTCGTCTTTTTGACATTTGGAAACCAGGGCCTGTTGGCTGGGCAGACCGCCAACAGGGGCCCTTAGGTGTGATGCTCGACGACGTCATCGCCGGGGGACTTGCCGCGCTGGGGGTTTTGGCATTGGCTTGGCTCGCGCATAGCGGGATCCTAAGCACCATTACGGAATAGTCATGAGCAAAGCCACCCAAATTCTGAACCATGCCAGAGCTAGGAACTTGCGCATTGCCACCGCCGAGAGTTGCACCGGCGGTCTGATTGCCGCTGCTTTGACGGAGATCCCTGGAAGCTCAGATGTCGTTGAGGGTGGGCTCGTAACCTACTCCAATTCAATGAAAATCGAGTTTCTTGGCGCGGATCCCGAAACCTTGGAAACCTATGGTGCAGTGTCAGAGCCGATTGCGCGCGAGATGGCGGATGGCGGCCTGCGCCGTACGGGTGCCGATATCTGCGTGTCCGTAACCGGTATAGCGGGACCTGGCGGATCGGAGCATAAGCCCGAAGGCATGGTGTGTTTCGGCCTCGCGCAAATCGGCAAACCTACTGTCACCTTTACCGTTCAATTTGGCGCGCTCGGGCGACAAGAGGTCCGGCAGGCGACCGTGGATCACGCGTTCGACCTTCTCCTGCAACGATTAGAGTAGGACAGCTCGCGCATACTAATTTATGTACCTCTTAGGCTTGGTAGTTTCTGAGCATACAGCGAAATATTGCCCCGTTTCATCACACGAAATTTCCTGAATTCGGGTCATTTTACTATCTATCCCGCGCTCAAATCTAGATTCCAAAGCTTCGTGCCGCGCGTAAGTATGTATAAATTACAAGCAGTTATACGATTTCCCAAAAAACTCCCATCCGGTCATCTTGAAAGCCCGGTAGCTGCCCCCATCTATGTTAATGTAAATAACATTTACTTACACGCAAACACTCAACAGGAGACATTAATGAGCACCATCGCTACTTTTCCCGGCCGAGCTGAAACTTGGTTGGATGCTCGAGGCAAAGGGGCGTGGATCGCCGCAACCGTCTTGGGTTTCATTTTCTTCTGGCCGATCGGCCTGGCCCTTCTTGCTTATATGATATGGGGAAAAAACATGTTCCGTGGAAATTGCCGCTCTGTCGCCCGTAAATCGCAGAACGCCGCACGTGGGTTCAAAAGCTCTGGCAACTCGGCCTTTGATGCTTATAAGTCGGATATGCTGCGCCGTCTCGAAGACGAACAAGCCGCATTTGAAAGCTTCCTTGAGCGTCTGCGTGAAGCCAAAGACAAGTCCGAATTCGACGCGTTTATGGAAGATCGTGCCAAGGCCGCAGCACAGGATGATGCAGCAAAACCTGCATAATCCGCCAGATAAAAGTAACAGCAGGCGGGCTCAGGCCCGTCTCAACCATTCAAAAAAAACCGGACCAAAAACATGAATTCGCCTGCCGCTTCCGCCCTGCCCGATCCTGTCTCACAAGCTGATTTTTACGCCGGTGTGACCTTCAAGCGCTTCTTTGCCTGGATCTTTGACGTGGTGGTTATCAGTGTGATTACGGCGATCTGCGCCACATTGCCGTTCTTCATTGGCTGGTTCTTTTTGCCGTTCATTTTTACCGTAGTTTACTTCTTCTACTGCTGGGGTTGGCTGAGCAGTGCGTCAGCAACCCCGGGACAGCGTTTGTTTAATATCGAATATCGCGGCAATGACGGACAGCATATTGGCACAACAGAGGCGCTGATGCTCACTATAAGCTATATGGTTCTGGCCCTGTTCATGCTGCCGCATATTATCTCAATAATTCTGATTTTGATCTCGGGTCGCGGACAGGGGCTGCATGATCTTCTGGCCGGCGCGGCCTTAATGAATCGTCCAAGCAAATATTGAAAAAGTTAACCCGAAATCAGGCTGAATTTAACCTTACATTAACCAAAATAAAAAAGGGTTTGTGACGCGGACGGAGCGTTGTTAGGCTTCGGTCAAACAACAGCTGGAACGTCAATGCGTCACTCACTTCCTCTTGCTCCGCAGTTTTATGTAACTGCGCCGCAACCCTGCCCCTATCTCGACGGCAGGCGGGAGAGAAAGCTGTTCACCGCTCTGCAGGGCGAACATGCGACAACACTCAATAATACCTTGTCAAAACAAGGCTTTCGTCGCTCACAGAACGTTTTGTACCGCCCGTCCTGTGCGGAGTGTTCGGCCTGTTTGTCAGCGCGTATCCGCGTGCGAGACTTTAAACCGTCTCGTGGACAACGCCGGGTGTTGAAAAAGAATGCGCATCTGACACGCGAAGCGACCAGCCCTTGGGCCACCGAAGAGCAATACGATCTCTTCCGCCGCTATCTGGATTCGCGCCACGCCAATGGCGGTATGGCGGATATGGACATCTTCGAGTTTGCGGCGATGATCGAAGAAACGCCGGTGAAAAGCCGGGTCATCGAATATTGGGATCGCAGTGATCCGGACGAGCCTGTATTGATCGCCACCTGCCTGACAGATGTCCTCGATGACGGGCTCTCGATGGTCTACTCCTTCTACGATCCCGAATACGCGCGCAGCTCTCTGGGCACCTATATCATTCTCGACCATGTCCGCGTCGCAGAAGAGGCAGATCTGCCCTATGTCTATCTGGGCTATTGGGTGCCGGGCTCCGACAAGATGGGGTATAAGGCCGGGTTTTCAGCGCTGGAGATCTTCCGCGATGCTGTTTGGCGGGATCTCAACGATGGTGAGGATTACACCGCGACGACCCACCCGCTTTCGGTTGATCCGATTGCAGAGCAAGTGGCCCAGATCAACTTGCCGGACACATTGCCGACCTTTAATCGCGACGAGTGACCGCGCCTCATTTGGGCTTGGGTCCGCATCGGGTCCCGTTTGGCCTCGTGCCACGACTCCATATGATCGAATCTCGTCAAACGTGGCTCTCAAAAGGGCGCACGTTTGGCTGCAAAACTGGCGCGGCTAGCCGCCCAGCAGGTTCGGAACAATCGTGACCACGCCGGGGAACAGGGCCAACAAGGCCAAGCCCACCACCTGGATCAGTACGAATGGGATGATCCCGCGATAAATATGTCCTGTCGTCACCGATTTCGGTGCAACGCCCCTGAGATAGAACAACGCAAAGCCAAAAGGTGGCGTTAAGAACGAGGTCTGCAGGTTCACAGCAATCATGATCGTGACCCATTTGGGGTCCATCGTACCGCCATAAATCACCGGCCCGACAATCGGAATCACGATGTAGATGATCTCAAGAAAGTCCAAAACAAACCCAAGAATAAACAGGACCAGCATCACGATGATGAAGACCTGGAATTCATTGTCGAAGCTTTTGAGGAATTGCTGAATGTAGTGCTCACCACCAAAGGAGATGACCACGAGATTCAAAAGCTGCGAACCGATCAGGATGGTGAACACCATTGAGGTCACTTTGGCCGTCTCGCGGACAACAGGGCTCAGAACACCGTATTGGAACAGTACGAAACAGCTGAACAAGAGGCCGAACATGGCAAACAGGTACGCGGCTTGCGCTGCAAAGAATGCAGCCCAGCTTTCGAAGCTGACATCCTCGACATTCACCCGCAGATCAAAGTTGATGCCCGTCAGGATCATAATGACCAACGCAAAGCTCGACATGATAACAATCTTTCCCGATCGGCTCTCATCTTTGAGCTTGCGGTAAGCCGCCAGCATGATCGCACCCCCGGCTCCGAGCGCGGCGGCCGGCGTCGGGTTGGTGATCCCGCCCAAGATAGAACCCAGCACAGCGACAATCAGCACAAGCGGAGGGAACACCACGCGCAACAGCTCGTTCTGCGCCAGAAGGCGCACCGCAAAGTTGGCCCCATAGAGCATCATCGCAATCGGGATCAACAAGATCACCAGGGTCAATCCAGGTGTGGTCAACGGACTAATCGCCAAGGCGTCCAGCACAAGTGTCAGCGCAATACCGGCCGTGCCAACCAGGATCGGGAAGGCGTTGGAGGACGGTGAAACGCCCCGGGCGGTCGTGAAGATGAGGCCGATCAACAGAAGACCAATTGCGATCCCTGTTCCAATCGGTGCGGCCTGCGCGACCCGGTCCAAAAGCGCCTGTTCCAACTGCGCCTCATCCAGGCGCACGGATTCCTCCAGCCCCCCGGCGTCATCGATTGCCTTTTGCTCTTCCAGGGCTGCGTTCCACGCGTCCTCACCATGCAGCTCAATCATCGCACCGGCACATTCGTCGCCAACATTGGTGCGCAGGCTTGCGCCCTGACCAGCGTCTGAGAAACTGTCGATGACGGTGTTCTGACTTCCGATCACATTGACCTGCATCAGCAATATCATCGCAGCGATCAGACCGATTGGCGCGAACAGGAACCAGGTCAGCGCCTCGTTGCGCGTCACGACTTCCCCGCCCGCCGAATCCATCGTCACGGCTGGCGCTTTGCTTGGATTGAACAGCGCGTAGCCGAAGGCATAGGATGCGTAAAGGCCCGCGAGCAGGATGCCCGGCAACAAGGCTGCTTGGAACAAGGTCCCGACGGAGACAACCGCCGGTTCGCCCAAATATGTGAGCGCGTCGGTGCACCCGACGCTCTGTGCGCGCGCTTCCTGCGCGGCGGAATACAGATCCCCAGCCAAAGTTCCCAGAAGAACGATCACGATCGAGGGTGGAATAATCTGGCCCAAAGTGCCAGACGCCGCGATCACGCCAGTGGCCAGTTCCGGGGAGTAGTTGTTGCGCAGCATTGTCGGCAAGGACAGCAAGCCCATGGTGACAACTGTGGCCCCGACAATCCCGGTTGAGGCGGCAAGGAACGCGCCCACGACGACGACCGACACGGCCAAACCGCCCGGCAGCGGTCCGAAAACTCGCGCCATGGTTGTCAGCAGATCATTTGCAATCTTTGACCGTTCCAGAGTGATCCCCATCAGAACGAACATCAAAACCGCAAGAAGCGTCTCGATTGATTGACCGGCAAGCACACGTTCGTTCATGCGGTTCACAATGAACGAAACATTGCGGTCCATGGCCGTTTCCCAGCCTTGCGGGAACACAGGCTCGGCGATTCGGGGCAGGTCGGGGTATCGGAATATCGATATCGCGTCATGTTTGACGCCTTCGGCTATGATTGCTGCATATTCCGCCGTGCTAGGGTCAATCGCCTGGTGGATCAGCAGCCCTGCGCTGTCCAATGCTGCAATGATCCCAAACGAAATGACAGCCGCGCCACCAATGGCAAAGGCCACAGGGAAGCCAGACAGGATCCCTCCGAACAAAGTCAGAAAAACGATGATGAGGCCGACTTCGACGCCGTCTAATCCAAAAAACATCCGTCTTGCCCCTTAATGTATTTCTGCTGCGCGTTCGGCGCTTTCATCGCCTAGCACGTCTCTGTCGAGATATTTTCCGCTCGCCTCTTCGCCTTCCTTCCACTCCAGATACGAGCGGTAGAAAAACGCCACGGCTTGCAAGAACACCATGGCCGTGAAGGCGCACAGCAGTAGCTTGAACAGGAAGTAGCCGTTAAATCCGTTCGGCGAGAAGCCGATGGTTTCGACATTCCATTTGAAGGCCCTCGACTTGCCATCCACAAGGCGTTGCAACGGGTCGGAGGCCGATACTTTCGGCGTCACAAGGTGGCGCCACATGAAATACCAGCCATACATCCATGTCAGGACCGCGGCGGGCATCATAAACAGCAAGCTGCCCAGCATATCGATCACTTTCTTGGTCCGAAAGCTCACGGCGGAATAGACCAGGTCAACCCGAACATGGCCGCCCTGCACGAAGGTGTAGGCGGCGCAGAGGCACACGACGATGGCGTTATAGAGTTTCAGTTCTTCACCCCACCACGAGATGTCAAAGGCGAGCGGCACACCAAACCCTATCGAAATCTCAGCTTTGGCGAAAATTCGTTGGACGAACACGATGATGATTTGCTGCAAGACCATCAGCAGACCGGCCCAGGCTGCAAAACGCCCCACCGTGTTGGCAAATCCTTCTAGCCCACGCACAACACCCCAGAGGATCTGGTTGCGCCACAGCCCAACTGCTGTCAGCACAAGGAAGGCCGTAAAGACCACGAAGAAGAACTCGACCGAGCCCCCATAATAGATGAACCGCATCACGGCTTTGCCGTCTGTCCAGTTCAACCACAGGTTCGGATGTGTGATTGCGTAGCCAAAGTTGTAAAAGGCCAACGCGATGTTTTGGAAAAACCAGATAATCGGTTCCAAGACATGTCCCCCAAATTCGTGGCGCAACTAGCCAGTCCGACAGGACCGGCGCGCGTTATATCAAAAGGCCCCACAACGGGGGCCTTTTGAAGTTTTTTCCGTGAGTGTTATCCGCCAAGAACGCGGTTGCGTTGCTCAACATAGAAGCCGTCAGACTTCTGGATCCAGTCGGACGAAGTTGCCAGGGACTCTTCGAAGCTGGCGCGAATTCTCGCGAACAGTTCATCATCCATGTTCTCATCCATAACTTCTTTCGACGCGGCACCGAACGCATCCCAGACATCGTCGGAGAATTGCAGGGTCTTGACGCCTTGCGCCTGCAGACGGGCCAGAGCGGCACCGTTATTGCTGAGCGTCTGAGCCAGCTGCCAATGCGTGGTTGCTTTACCAGCGTTGTCGATAATGGCTTTATGCGCGTCCGACAGACCTTCCCAGACATCGATATTGATGCCGGAGGCCAGACCCGAGCCAGGCTCGTGGAAACCAGCGGTGTAGTAGATCTTGGCAACTTCCTGGAAACCAGCGCGTTCATCTGCGAACGGGCCAACCCATTCCAGACCATCAAGAGCACCCGAAGACAGAGCCTGGTAAAGCTCGCCGCCCGGAATGTTCTGAACCGAGGCACCAAGTTTGCCCAACACCTTGCCACCCAGGCCAGGCATACGGAAGCGAAGACCGTTCAGATCGGAGGCCGATGTGATCTCTTTGCGGAACCAGCCACCTGACTGCGAGCCAGAGTTACCAGCCATGATCGATTTCATGCCGAAGATCTGTCCCAGTTCGTCATGCAGCTCTTGGCCGCCACCATGGTAGTACCAGTTGGTCAGCTCTTGCGCGGTTGCGCCGAACGGAACTGCTGTGAAATAGGCATAGCCCGGGTGCTGGCCGATAAAGTAGTAGTCTGCCGAGTGATACAGGTCAGCTTGTCCCGAAGAGACCGCGTCAAAAACTTCAAACGCGCCCACAAGCTCACCCGGAGCTTTCTTGTCAATGATCAGCGAGCCACCGGACATCGCGTTGACGGCCTCGTTGAAATATGTGGCAGCGTCATCAAGAACCGCGAAGCCGCGGGGCCAAGATGTTACCATCGTCAGAGTGACGTTGCCTTGCGCAATGGCCGGAGCGGCCAGCGAGGTAGCAGCGGCTGCGCCACCACCGAGTGCAGATGTTCTCAGAAAAGAACGACGATCCATGAGTGTGTCCTCCCAGTTTATCATCAGCGTCCCGAACGGCGTCCGAGAGCAGATGGATCGATACGTCCGCAGACCCTAGGGCCACGATTGTGCATTTGGAATACCCAATGCCGGGTAGAAATGCGGAGATTTTGGCCGATTTTCACCGGTCACGCCTAAAAATCAGGATCTCTTGACCTAGGCAGGCCCCTCGCCCATTCTACCGGCGCGCTTCTCAGGCTGGCCCGTAGAAGCGCATTGGGGAGGACGGAAACTGGCCATAGATCCGCATATCAAACGGACAAATCTGCAGTTGAGCTACGGGCAAAAAGTGTTCCTTTTGGCGACCCTGCCTCTGATCCTGGCGGTGGCCGCGATTGCTTTGGTGGTCAACACCCAGTCCAGACAGCTTGCGGAGATTGAGATCCAGGCGCTCGAGACGCAACTGATCGAGGCCAAAAAGGCGGAATTGCGAAACTACGTCACCCAGGCACGCAATGGCTTTTACTTCATTTACGGCAACGCCGCTCCGGATGACGAAGACGCCAAGCTGCGGGTCACTCAGATCTTGAGTGCCATGATCTACGGGCAGGAAGGATTCTTCTTTGTCTTTGACTATGAAGGCAATGCTCTGGTCCATCCACGCCAGACCGAATTTATAGGGCTGGATTGGAGCGGCCTGACCGACAGCACCGGCACACCTGTGGTCGATCAGTTGATCGAGACCGCACGCTCGGGCGCGGGCTATCACACCTACTTATGGCCCAAACCGTCGACCGGCGAAGAAGCTTTGATGGTGACTTATGTCACAGGGTTTCAAAGCTGGCGCTGGGCTGTGGGCACCGGGGTTTTCATCGACGACGTCCTGGCCACCGTCGCAAGCGCACGCGCACAGACCGAAGCGCGCATCCAGCAGACTTTTTTGCAGATTATTCTAATCACGGTGGCTGCGCTGGTGGCGGTGTTCATCACGGGGCTTTTGCTGAACTTGCGCGAAAGGCGGCTCGCGGACACCAAGCTGAAAGCGCTGACCGAACGCATTCTCGATACTCAGGAGGAAGAGCGCGGTCGCGTCGCGCGCGAGTTGCACGACAGCATCAGCCAAATGCTCATCGGTGTGCGATACGCATTGGAACTGGCGCGCCGCCGCCTCGCCAAAGGCGATGCGCGCGCTGACGCCAGTTTGGACAAAGGTATGGACGGGTTGAATGAAGCCATTCACGAAGTCCGGCGCATATCCTCCGACCTGCGCCCGGGCGTCTTGGATGATTTGGGTCTGGGACCGGCTTTGAAGACACTGATCGACGAATTTTCCAATCGGACCGGTATCGAAAGTCACCTGGAAACCGTGGTGTTTCGAAACCGGCTCGACCAGGACGCCAAGATTGCGCTTTACAGAATTGCGCAGGAGGCCCTGACAAATATCGAACGCCATGCAAATGCGACAAGTCTGCGGGTGGAAATGTTCGGGCACCGCAAAGGGGCCACCATGCGAATCCAGGACAATGGAAACGGCATTCTGGCAAAGAATCGCAATTCCAGCACCGGTCTGGGGTTGCGAAATATGCAGGAACGGATCGACCAGCTGGGCGGTGCCTTGCGGGTGCTGTCCTCGGAAACCGGAACCGCGATCGAGGCGTCGGTCCCCTTGTCACATCTTTTGCCACCCGATGAGAGTGGCGCACGCACTGATACTCTCAGAAGCAGGAGCAACTCATGATCCGAGTTTTAATCGTCGATGACCACCCGATGGTGGCCGATGGGATCGAAGCGATCCTGGAGACCTATGAGGATATCGAAGTGGTTGGAACATTGGCCAATGGTCAGGAAGCCGTGACCCATTATGACAGCCTGAACCCGCATGTGATCTTGATGGATCTAAATATGCCGCAGATGGGCGGACTGTCGGCCACGGAAATCTTGCTGGAACGTCATCCGGAGTCGAAGATTCTGATCCTGTCGATGCATGATGCGCCAGAATATGTGTCGACCGCGATGAGCCATGGTGCCAAGGGTTACGTGCTCAAGGACGTCCCAACGGATGAAATTTACAAAGCGATCACCACTGTTATCGAGGGTCAGACTTATTTGTGCACCGGTGCGACGGCGTCGCTAAGCCCCGAAATTTCTGGGGGACGCGAAGCGTTGACGGCCCGAGAGCAGACCATTCTGCTGCAATTGGCGCAGGGCAAATCCAACAAGGAAGTTGCGAGCACCCTGAACATTTCTGTCCATACGGTCGAAACCCACCGCAAGAACATCAAACGCAAACTGGGGATCAACTCCACTGCGGGGCTTACCCGTTACGCCCTAGAGAACGGCGTGTTGCAAGGCACGGGCGTCGAACTCTGAAATCCGGGGCACGCGCGCTTCGGCCCCTTAAGGCTCGCTCAGGACCCAGTCTTCAGGGTTGATCGGCACAAACGCCTCGATCGCGGCGGTGGCGATGACATGGGTCTGATCATTTTCGTCGTCCCGGACATTCAAGCCGCCAAAGACACCGGTTACCTGCGCCGCCCCCCGTGGCAACTCAGCCGTCAGCAGGTCGATGTCCAGCTTATCAGGGTCCTGAACGCCAATCGTGACCCGCACCTGCATGTCGGCATGATCGATCCCCAAGGATTTGAACATCACCAGTGAAGAATGGTGCAACGCGTCTTGAATGGCCCGGCGCGCAGCCTTGGTATAGTCGAGGCCATAAAGATCATTGCCCATCCCAAGTTCCAAAATAATGCGATGGCTCATGCTGCGGGCTCCAGATCAAAGGACACGATCACAGCAGCATTGGCCACGATCGTCACACCGGAGCCGTCCGGCTTTTCGATATCAAGACCACCTTTGACCACCCTGACCTCTGGAGTGCCATATGGAAATATCTCGAGCAGCGGTGCGGTATCTACAGCCTTTGGGTCTTGAACACCGATCTCGACATCGATGATCATCGCCTCCTTGGGAAATTTGAAAGCCCCTGCAACATCAATCGAGTTGTGCCAAAGTGCATCACGGATCGCCCGCTCTGCCGCTTTGGTATAGTCGTGTCGGCGCAGCGAGCTGCCCATCCCGAATTCGTGGATCATCCGTGTCTTGGCCATGCTCTACTCCGATTGGTCTGCGCTGTAGGGATGAGCCATACCAAACATCAAAAGACAAGCGCCTTCGTCGATCACATGAAATTCGCGCTGATTGTAAAACTGATTGAACGGCGCTCGGACACGACCCTCCGGCAACTCAGAAAGCCGCGGACCCAGCTCTGCCCAAAGCGCGTCGACATCGTCAACGTCGATATACACCATCTGCTCGCGCGCAGGATCGCTAAGATCATGGCTGCTGACCAACAGACGAACCGCAGCCCTGTCGCGATGCATGAAGGCATAGTCGGGATCGGTGCTCTCAAACCCTACTTCAAACCCGAGATAGTCTCGAAAAAAAGCAATCTCCGTTTGCAAATCAGAGCACATGATAAATGGGGTGATCTGGTCCATACTTGCCATTCACAGCTTCCTTTTTTCTAAAATTCCGCCAAATACGAGCTTTCGGCAAGAAAAGTACTCGAAAAAGCAGCCTGGCGACAGATTATTCGGTATTTTACCTGTTGACGACCATAGCACCGCTTCATAATGTCTGCGGAAGTTTTAAGGAGCAAGGGTCATGAACGACCTCGTGGTGATCGTGGGACAAGGGTGCATGGGTCGGTAACGACAACCAGATCGGTAACCATGCGCCCCCGCTTAAAACCGGGGGCTTTTTTATGGGCAGGGCAAAGATGAAAGACGGAACAATGGCAAATGCGAGCAAGACCGGCAAACAGATGACCGGGGCTGAAATGGTTGTCCAAGCACTGATCGATCAAGGGGTCGACACGGTCTTCGGCTATCCCGGTGGCGCGGTACTGCCGATCTATGACGAGATCTTCCAGCAAACGAAGATCAACCATATTCTTGTGCGGCACGAGCAAGGGGCCACCCACGCTGCGGAAGGCTATGCCCGATCGACCGGCAAGCCGGGTGTTGTGCTTGTGACGTCTGGTCCAGGGGCCACAAATGCCGTCACCGGCATGACCGACGCGCTGATGGACTCGATTCCGATGATCGTTTTGACCGGACAGGTGCCCACATTTATGATCGGCAATGACGCCTTTCAGGAGGCGGATACGGTCGGCATCACCCGTCCCTGCACGAAACATAACTGGTTGGTCAAAGACACGGACAAACTATCAGGCGTTATTCACCAGGCCTTCCACGTCGCCACCAACGGTCGGCCCGGACCGGTGTTGATAGATATCCCGAAGGACGTGCAGTTTGCCAAGGGCACCTATACCGGGCCAGAAGCCACCTCAACCAAGCATTACACACCAAAGACCAAGGGCGATATCGACGCGATCACCGCATTGGCCGAACTGATTGAAAGCGCCGAACGCCCGGTTCTCTACACGGGCGGCGGTGTGATCAATTCCGGCGACCGGGCCACGGAATTGCTCCGCGAGCTGGCCGAAAGCACCAATTTTCCGACAACCTCCACCCTGATGGGCCTTGGGGCCTATCCAGCTTCCGGCAAAAACTGGATCGGCATGTTGGGCATGCACGGGCTCTACGAGGCCAATATGGTGATGCATGACTGCGATCTGATGATCAATATCGGCGCACGCTTCGATGACCGTATCACCGGACGCGTGGATGCGTTCAGCCCAAAATCGCGCAAGGCGCATATTGATATCGATCCGTCCTCGATCAACAAGGTGATCCATGTTGACATCCCGATCATCGGAGATGTGGCCACTGTGCTGGAGGACCTACTGCGGATCTGGAAAGCCCGCGGCTCGAAAACCCACAAAGCCGGGTTGGAGAAATGGTGGAAACAGATTGACCAATGGCGCGCCGTGCGGTGTCTGGACTACAAAAACTCTGAAAAGATCATCAAGCCGCAATATGCGCTGCAGCGTTTGGAAGCGCTGACAAAGGACCGCAAGGACCGCTTCATCTGCACCGAAGTGGGTCAGCACCAAATGTGGGCTGCGCAATATCTGGGATTTGAGGCTCCGAACCAGTGGATGACCTCCGGGGGGTTGGGCACAATGGGGTACGGGCTTCCGGCCTCGGTCGGTGTGCAGGTCGCCCATCCCGATGCGCTGGTGATCAATGTGGCGGGTGAAGCTTCGTGGCTGATGAACATGCAGGAAATGGGTACAGCGGCGCAATACAGCCTGCCGATCAAACAGTTCATTTTGAACAATGAGCGGTTGGGCATGGTGCGGCAATGGCAGCAACTTCTGCATGGCAACAGATACTCGCACAGCTGGTCAGAGGCCCTGCCCGACTTCGTCAAACTGGCCGAAGCTTTTGGGGCCAAGGGCATCATCTGCTCGGACCCGTCTGATCTGGACGACGCGATCATGGAGATGCTCAACCATGACGGGCCGGTGGTCTTTGATTGTCTCGTTGAGAAACATGAGAACTGCTACCCGATGATCCCGTCTGGTGCGCCGCATAACGAAATGCTGATGGGCGACGACACCGGCGAAGAGGCCATCGGAACAAAAGGAGCCGTGCTGGTATAACGGATGTGGGAGTGGATCACCTCGATCTTCATCGCAGCACAACCTGTGGTTGTGGTGCCGGATTTTGACCTCAATGGCGATGTCTGGCAGCAGGAGATCGCCTTCGGCACCGCGGCTGAGATTTGCGTTTGCGGCACCGGATGCCCGGACGCACCCGACAGCGGGTATACGATCACAGCTTTGACCGACGATAAGGAAAGCTCACAAACCATTCATTTTGCTGGTGAAATCATGATTGACGGTGCGCCCGTGACCCTTCAACCCAGCACCGCGTGTGTGCAGAAGGCCGCCGGCGAGCCCATACAGCTGACACTATTGACCAAAGCGGGATACCCGGCCAGCTCCGGCACCCCCGTCATAGACATAAGATAGAAAGTAAGACCGATGTCCCCTCTCAAGATCAAAAAAGGCACCTCGCGCAAATCCGCGTATGACCTTAAGGATCCGAATGCAGAACTGATCGAAACCCACACGCTGGCTGTGCTGGTCACCAATGAGGCTGGAGTTCTGGCGCGGGTCATCGGCTTGTTTTCCGGGCGCGGCTATAACATTGAAAGCCTGACCGTGGCCGAGGTTGACCATGAAGGTCATCTGTCGCGCATTACGATTGTTACGACCGGAACCCCTGCAGTGATAACTCAGATCAAGGCGCAACTGGGCCGAATGGTACCGGTGCATGATGTTCATGACCTGACAGAGGAAGGTGCCTCGGTCGAGCGGGAACTGGCCTTGTTCAAAGTCTCCGGCCAAGGCAATGATCGGATCGAAGCGCTGCGGCTGGCAGAAATCTTTCGCGCCAATGTCGTCGATTCCACGCTTGGTAGTTTTGTCTTCGAGATGACCGGCACATCGGAAAAGATCGATGCATTTGCGGAGCTGATGCGTCCATTGGGTCTGGTCGAAGTGGCCCGTACCGGCGTTGCGGCCCTGGCGCGCGGCGCAGAATAGAATGACCACGCCCGCCGCGGTGGGGAGTGCGACGGGCGCAGATTTCCGGACCTGTCGGATAAAAGCTTCGGCTTGGGCCCCTGCCCCCATCCATTTGGTGTGCTAAAATCCGTCGATCCGGAGAGGAGGGACGCACCAAACAGTCCGGAAAACTCCAATACGTTAGCCGCTAGTGGCCGGAATCAATCCACCTTCTTCGGCGGCGGCGAGTTCCGCCTCGTCGACAAACCCGTCTCCATTCAGATCAACAGCCGTAAACCCGTCTTCTGTCATTGTAGGGAACATCACCAACATTTCGGCAAAGGACACGACCCCGTCGCCATCCGCATCCAGATCGGCCACGGCACCAAAGGCCATTGAACTCACACATACAGCTGTCGCAGCAGTAAAAAGCGTTTTCATAACACTCTCCTTCGTCGTGGTTTTCATCGCACCCGCCCTCATGGCAGGCCGCAACACGTTTATGATCCGGTGCGGCCGGTCGGGGACAGATGAATGGAGGGAACAGCCCTGAGGCCGCGCGGTTTCGCCTATTTCGATGCCCTACCCTTGCGAGCGCTTGCCGAGTCGCGGGCAA
This sequence comes from Pseudomonadota bacterium, assembly GCA_039193885.1. Classification (GTDB taxonomy): domain Bacteria; phylum Pseudomonadota; class Alphaproteobacteria; order Rhodobacterales; family Rhodobacteraceae; genus Litoreibacter. Next base: position 117,772 of record JBCCWL010000005.1, on the reverse strand, counting down.
AAAAATCTGCGATCACACCGATGGCAAAAACTGTCCCAAACCGTGGTCTGGAACGGGCGGAAACTGACCGAACCGGCGCATAGGTCTTGAACGACTCACCCGCCTGCCCCATGGGCGCTCAGGTCGCAGTGAGACAAGTCGCGTCGCGGTGAGACATGTTTGACGGGGTTGAATATTGCACACTGGGTGCGGAAAATACGTCGCCACTCAGGAGGACCAGCCATGACATCCGACCTTTCGCTCGTCACCCGCCCCGTTGAAGACGCACGCGGTCTGCCAAATGCGCATTACATCGACGAGAGTGTTTTCACAGAGGAGCGCGACGCCGTTCTTTTCGCCAATTGGACCGGTCTGGCCGTGGCCTCCGACGTGCCCGAGCCCGGCGATGCCACACCGATAGAGTTTTTGGGCCTGCCACTGCTGTTGATCCGGGACAAAGAAGGCTGCGTCCGGGTGTTTCAGAATACCTGTCGGCATCGCGGCATGATCTTGGTCGATGCACCCCGCAAAATCGAAGGGGCAATCCGCTGCCCCTATCACTCCTGGTGCTATTCGACCAAAGGCAAGCTTGTGGCCACACCCCATGTCGGTGGCCCAGGTATGAACGCCCATGAGAAGATCGATCGCACGACACTGGGCCTGATCGAAATCCGCAGCCACATTTGGCGCGACGTTGTGTTTATCAATATTTCAGGACAGGCCGCGCCATTCGAGGAGGTTCATGCAGACTTGATCGATCGATGGGGCGAGTTTTCAACCCCTGTTCACCATGGCGGGTCCGACAGTCGGTTCATCCTGGATGTGGAAACCAATTGGAAATTGGCGGTGGAGAACTACTGCGAAAGTTACCATCTGCCCTGGGTTCATCCTGGATTGAACAGTTATTCTCGTCTGGAAGATCACTACAATATCAACGAACCGGGTCAGTATTCCGGGCAAGGCACTTTGGTCTACCAGCAGCTCAAGGGCGAAGATGACGCAACATTCCCTGATTTCGCGGGTCTAAGCGCGTTCTGGAATGAAGGTGCGGAATATATCGCAGTTTACCCCAATGTTCTGCTTGGCGCACAGCGCGACCACGCCTTCGCAATCGTGCTAGAGCCGCGCGGCGTCGGTCAAACACGTGAGCATATTCACCTCTACTACGCCGAAGACGACACGGATGAGACCATGCGCGGTGCCAATGCGGCGCTTTGGAAAAGTGTCTTCGAAGAGGATATCTTCGTCGTTGAAGGCATGCAGAGAGGCCGCTACGGCCCCGGCTTTGACGGCGGTCGCTTCTCTCCGGCGATGGATGGCCCAACCCATTGCTTCCATGCCTGGGTCGCCGAACAGCTGATTGAACACAGGCAAGCACTCGCCGCCGAATGAGCGATCTCGAGAACCGTCTATTGGCGGCACATGCGCGCCATGACAAACCCGAGCTGGCGAAACTCTATCAAGAGGCCGCAGCTAATACCGACGACATCGGCTCGCAGGGATTCTTTCTGACCCAGGCCTATATTTTTGCGCTAGATTGCGGCGCCCCGGAGGCGTCTCAACTTCGGGAAAAGCTTTCAAGAATGGGCCGTATCTAACTGACTTAAAAGAAAAAGGGGGGTCCAAAGACCCCCCGAGGTTCACTGATCAAGCTCATAATTTTTACCGCCCGTAGTTTTTGCCTGCGGCCTGATCCGTGTCTAGGGCGAACGCATCCGCCCCGGATAGCCCGTGCATCATTCTTGGGGAACTTGCACGGTGTTTCGTTCCGGCGGCAGGCCTGCGCCCACCACCGAAGCTCGTTCAGCTACACCCCGACGTTCCGCCACAGGTGTTGCATTTCATGCAGGTGCCGTTCCGCACCAGCGTGTAATTTCCGCACTCTCCACAAGGGTCACCCTCATAGCCTTGCATCTTGGCCTTGGTCCGTGCGTCTAGCGTGACCGATCCACTAACCTGCGGTGCCGGTGCATCGGCTGTGTCCGGGACCAGGGTCTGCAAGGCGGCAACCGGATCTGTGGAGACATCAAGCGCCGTTGCCCCGAGTGAGACCGCATCGGCCATCCCGCCCTGAAGCACCTTCAACTCCGAGGGTACGCGTTTGCGCAAATACCCGGTCGAACTGATTTGTTTCAAGACTTCCAATGACTTATTGGCCGTACTTTCCGAGATCTGGTCAACATTTTGAACGCCATCCATCTCTCCACCGCCCAGATCGTCGAAAGTCTCACCTGTTGGTTTGACATGCGCCAGATCGGTGCGGTCGAGGTAGGAGACCGCGAGTTCGCGGAAGATGTAGTCCAGAATGGACGTAGCGTTCTTGATCGAGTCGTTGCCCTGCACCATGCCGGCCGGCTCAAACTTGGTGAAAGTGAACGCGTCGACGAATTCCTCAAGCGGTACGCCATATTGCAGCCCGACGGAGACCGCGATGGCAAAATTGTTCATCATCGCGCGGAAGCCGGCCCCCTCTTTGTGCATATCAATGAAGATTTCACCCAGAGAACCGCCCTCATATTCACCGGTCCGCAAATATACTTTGTGACCGCCGACAATCGCCTTTTGCGTGTAGCCCTTGCGGCGCTCAGGCAGTTTTTCCCGGCCTCTGGTGACCTCTTTGACGATGATCTTCTCGATCACCTTCTCGGCCAAGACCTGGGCTTTTTCGTGGGTCGTTCCGGATTCCAGCACTTCTGCCGCTTCGTCATCATCCTCAACAAGGGCCGCGGCCAGGGGTTGGCTGAGTTTCGATCCGTCACGATACAGCGCATTTGCTTTCACGCCGAGCGACCAGCTAAGCTCATAGGCCTTTTGGCAATCCTCGATCGTCGCATCATTGGGCATATTGATCGTCTTGGAAATCGCGCCCGAGATGAAGCTCTGCGCTGCTGCCATCATGTAGATATGGCTGTCAACACTCAGAAAACGCTTGCCTTTTTTGCCACATGGGTTAGCGCAATCAAAGATTGAATAGTGCTTTTCTTGCAGGTGCGGCGCCCCTTCCAGGGTCATCGAGCCACAGACATGGTCATTGGCCGCATCGATCTGCGCCTTACTGAAGCCCAGATGCTTCAAGAGATCGAAGGTCGGATCGTTCAGTTTGGCGGCAGGAATTCCAAGCGCGCCGGTGCAGAACTCCTCACCCAGGGTCCATTGATTGAACACGAAGCGGATATCAAAGGCCGACGGCAAGGCCGCTTCAATCTTGGCGATCTCGGCGTCTCCAAAACCGTGGCCAATCAGAGCCGTATGGTTGATCCCGGGCGCGTTGCCCAAGGTCCCATGTCCAACTGCGTAGCTGACGATCTCTTCGATCTCGCTGGAACGGTATCCCAAGGCCTCCAAAGCCGATGGCACGGACCGATTGATGATTTTGAAATATCCACCACCGGCGAGCTTCTTGAATTTGACCAAGGCGAAATCAGGCTCGATGCCGGTCGTGTCGCAATCCATCACCAAGCCAATTGTGCCGGTCGGCGCGATCACCGTGGCCTGCGCGTTGCGATAGCCGTGCTTTTCGCCCAGTTCCAGCGCTTCATCCCATGCGGTCATCGCCAGAGCCACAAGCGTTTTGTCCGGGCAGCTGCCGTGATCAAGGGGCAGCGGTTTGGTGTTGAGATCTTCGTACCCGTCATCCTGACCGTGCGCCGCGTTGCGGTGATTTCTGATGACCCGCAACATGTGATCTGCATTTTTTTCATAGCCAGGGAATGGACCAAGCTCTTTCGAGATTTCCGCCGATGTTGCGTAGGAGACGCCGGTCATCAGCGCGGTCAAAGCGCCACACATGGCACGGCCTTCATCTGAATCGTAGCCGTAGCCCATATTCATCAAAAGCCCGCCGATATTGGCATAGCCCAGACCCAGGGTGCGGAAATCATAGCTGCGTTGCGCGATGGCTGGTGACGGGAATTGCGCCATCATGACCGAGATTTCCAGGGTCAGCGTCCATAGGCGGGTCGCATGCATGTAGAGCTCGGCGTCGAATGCGCCATCCTTGTAATAGGTCAGCAAATTCATCGAGGCGAGGTTACAGGCCGTGTCGTCGAGGAACATGTATTCGGAACACGGATTCGAGCCCCGGATCTCTCCGTCGGCCGGGCACGTGTGCCAGGCGTTCACCGTATCATGGTATTGGATGCCCGGATCCGCGCAGGCCCAAGCGGCATGACCCACCTGCTCCCACAGCTCGCGCGCCTTGACTGTCTTTGCAACGCTGCCGTCTTTGCGGTTGATCAATTCCCAATCCGCATCGGCATCCACCGCTTTCAAAAAGCCGTCTGTGACCCGGATCGAGTTGTTGGAATTTTGTCCCGAAACCGAATTATAGGCCTCGGAGTCCCAATCAGTGTCATAGGTCGGGAACTCAATGCTGGTGTAGCCTTGGCGCGCATAATCGAGAACTCGCTTCACGTAAGTCTCTGGAATTGCGACTTTCTTTGCAGATCGAATGGCTTCTTTCAACTGCGGATTGGCTTTTGGATCGGCGGCATCTTCGAGCTTTCCATCCCATCCTTTGATTGCCTCAAAGATTTGGTTGAGCTTTTCCTCATGCATCTTGGAGCCGGCCACAATCGAGGCGACTTTTTGCTCCTCGAGCACCTTCCAGTTGATGAATTCCTCGATGTCTGGATGATCCGCATCAACGATGACCATCTTAGCAGCCCGACGGGTCGTGCCGCCGGATTTGATGGCACCCGCTGCCCGGTCCCCAATCTTCAGAAAGCCCATTAGGCCTGAAGATTTCCCACCGCCGGACAGCGCCTCGCCATCGGCACGCAGGGAGGAGAAGTTCGTGCCGGTGCCGGAGCCATATTTGAACAGCCGCGCCTCACGCACCCATAGGTCCATGATCCCGCCATCATTCACCAGGTCATCTTGAACGGATTGAATGAAACACGCATGCGGCTGAGGATGTTCGTAGGAGGACGCCGATTTTGTCAGCTTCCCTGTTTTGTAGTCGACATAGTGGTGGCCCTGGGCCGGGCCATCGATGCCATAGGCCCAGTGCAGGCCTGTGTTAAACCATTGTGGAGAGTTCGGCGCGGCCATCTGTTTGGCCAGCATGATCCGCATCTCGTCGAAATAGGCCTGCGCGTCGGCTTCGGTCGAAAAATATCCGCCTTTCCAACCCCAATAGCACCAGGCACCCGCCAGCCGGTCAAAGACCTGCTTGGCAGAGGTCTCTCCGCCATAGCGTTGATCTTCCGGCAGCTTCTTGAGCGCCGCGTTGTCCGCGACCGAACGGTGCAAAAACGCAGGCACGCCTTTCTCGCGGACCGTCTTTAGGCGCGCCGGCACGCCCGCTTTGCGGAAATACTTCTGCGCAATCACGTCGGAGGCAACCTGGCTCCAGCTTGCAGGCACTTCGACCGCGTCAAGTTTGAACACCACTGTGCCGTCCGGATTCCTGATCTCAGAGGTTGTTAACGTAAACTCCAGAGCCTCATAGGCGTCCTGTCCAGCCTGCGTGAGTTTGCGGTCAATCTTCATTATCTGCTTCCCCGATCCATTATCACCGCGTAAGCGGTCGCGCCTTTTCGACGCTGTTTCAGTTTTGGCCTGCCTCCGCGGACCGATAGTGTTCTGGTGACAGGTGACCGGTGTCTGCGGCGCACACACGCCATGCAGGCATTGGCACCTTACGGTGCTCATTTGCGGTTCGGTTCACTTGTCCCAGCCCCACCACTAGATATGGTGGTTACTCCAGCGAGCCCCCACAACCTGACGTATGGGGACATAGACCGTCAATCGATTTATTTTGCTTTATGACAAATTTTTGACATTGACTGCGCGGCGAATTTTTGGGCGGCACAGAGACTCAAAAATGAAGGTTTTCTTAATGCAAAAGATGCCGTTCAGAAAAAGCTAAGGGACAGGAGGGGGTTAGCTCACAGAACTGTGAAGCCGCATGAACCAACCTGTGGATAACTCGGAATTCGCGCACAACCCAGACGTGCACCTCCTGTGTGTAAAAAATTGCAACAGTCTGCGGCTTGCTGGAATTTCAGCTGCGACATTTAGGCTCTGGAAAGGTTTTCGATGGTCGGGACGGTAAGATTCGAACTTACGACCCCCTGTACCCAAAACAGGTGCGCTACCAGGCTGCGCCACGCCCCGACAATCTAGTGCGCTTCCTAGCGCCGCTTTTCCATTTTGAAAAGCCCCAATTCACTCGCAAGGCCAGGCGGCAAGGTTTTGCGGCATCTGCGGATGACGCAGCTGACTTCCCGGTGCAATACGCAACTGGGCTGCGAGACCCCCGTTGATCTCGAGGACGGCCAAATTTTTCTGTCCGCCCGAAATCGCAGTCTCATCGCCGGGAATTGCGTTGGCATGGACCGCCTGGACGATTCCCGCCTGATCGACAAAGATCATGTCGAGCGGGATCAGCGTGTTGCGCATCCAGAACGACAAGTTTCCAGGCCTCTCATAGATAAACAGCATGCCTGACATCAAAGGCAGGCTCTCTCGGTGCATCAATCCTTGGGCCCGCTCTTCATGACTATCTGCGATTTCAACCCGAAATTGCACCTGGCCCCAGTCACCGCGCAGATCCACTACGTCTACGCCACATGCGGCATGGGCACTGACCGATGTCAGCGCCCAAACCACAATTAAGCGTGTGGGGGTTAGTTTACTTATGGCTGAGCGCGTAATCCCAGGCGTGTATCTCTGCGGCCATCTGACCACGTTCGCCTTCAACAACGCGCAAGCATACCGCTTCGCCGGGCTGCAAATCCGCCAGCCCGCAGCGGCGCAATACTTCAACATGCAGGAAAACATCGTCCGCCCCGGCGTAGCTATTGGCGAACCCAAAGCCTTTGGCCGTATCGAACCATTTCACCCGGGCCGGTGTCAACGGCACGTTTTCAAGATCGGCGCTAAGTTCGACCAGGTCATGAGCGCTTTCCTCGTCGGTCGGCGGCGTGACCGACACGACCTCGGTCGCCTGCAGGCCGCGTTCGGTCTTCTGGACCTTTAATTCTACATGCGTGCCGTCAGCAATTGATCCCTGCCCAAAATTGCGAAGCACATTGGCATGCAGCAGGATATCCGGGCCACCCGCATCAGAGATGACAAACCCAAAACCCTTAACCGCATCGAACCATTTCACTTGACCGGTCACTATATCGTTTTCGCTCAACACACTAAGACCGTCCGTCTTCCACGCGACACTGAACACGTCGCTTGTTCCGAGCTTCCCCATGGGGTGCTCCTTTTGTTTTTGTTAACACTATACTCAGACACTCTCACTCTTTTTCACCTTCTAAAAGTACGGGTTTCCTAACCTCTGAGGCCAAAAGGACTCACTTACGGATACAATCGGCTGATTTCCCATTCATTTTCGGCGGTTTTCCGCCGCCAAACAAACCTGTCATGAAGCCGGTACGCGCCGTCCGCCCAGAACTCAATTTCCACCGGTGTTATAGTATAACCACCCCAATGTTCGGGCCGATCTGGCCTCTCGCCTTTGGCGCTGCGCATCTCCTCGACCCGGTCCATCAAGACCGCGCGCGATGATAAAGGCCGCGACTGTCGTGACGCCCAGGCCCCCAGCCGGCTGTCGAGATCACGCGAATTGTAATAGGCGTCGGAGATCTGCGCTGTGGCCCGTTCGACCGAGCCGCGCACGCGAATTTGTCGTCCCAAGGATTTCCAGTGCAGCACGAAGGCTGCGTGTCCGGCGGCCTCTAACTCCTGACCTTTCGCGCTTTCGTAATTGGTAAAAAACGTGAACCCGTTCGCCTCGATCTGCTTGAGCAGCACAATGCGGACATTCGGGCATCCTTGCGCGTCAACGGTCGAAAGCGCCATCGCGTTGGGGTCAACCGCTTCGGTCTTCTCTGCTTCCGCCAACCAGCGGCGCGCAATAGCGATCGGATCATCGCCGTCAAAAATTCCGTCGCGAATATCTTTAAGGCCTGCCAAGTTCGTCCCCACTCACCTGTTTTATCCCCAGCTAGCACCTCGTACAGCCGACATCAAGAACCGAACCGAGCCGCTCGATTTGCGTAAATTCAGCAAAGGCGCCAGCGGCTTGAAGCGGCTGTTTCTTTGGCATAAACCGAGAGAACTGAATAAATGGCGGGGGTCACGGATGCCGAACGATTTGATGGCGGGCAAACGCGGCTTGATCATGGGCGTAGCCAATGACAAGTCGATCGCTTGGGGAATTGCGCAGGCCTGTGCAGAGCAAGGTGCCGAACTGGCCTTTTCCTATCAGGGCGATGCGCTGTTAAAGCGTGTGAGGCCTCTGGCGAACAGCATCGGGGCAGATCATGTCATTGCCTGCGACGTCGGTGATCCAGACTCTCTGGATGGCCTGTTCGCCACCCTCGATAAGGAATGGGGCGGATTGGATTTCGTCGTCCACGCCATCGGATTTTCGGATAAGAACGAATTGCGTGGTCGCTATGTCGACACCAGCCAGAGCAATTTCGAGATGTCGATGAATATCTCGGTCTATTCCTTCACCGCCGTAGCACAGCGCGCCGAGAAATTGATGCATGATGGCGGCTCGATGCTGACTTTAACCTATTACGGCGCCGAAAAAGTCATGCCGCATTATAATGTCATGGGCGTGGCCAAGGCTGCGCTTGAAGCGTCGGTCCGCTATCTGGCAGAGGATCTGGGCAAGCAGGCCATTCGGGTCAACGCGATTTCGGCGGGGACAATCAAGACATTGGCCGCCTCTGGCATCGGTGATTTCCGCTACATTATGAAATGGAACGAGTATAACGCCCCATTGCGCCGCACCGTCACCCAGGAGGAAGTCGGCAAATCGGCCCTTTATCTGCTGTCCGATCTGGGCTCAGCCGTCACCGGAGAGGTACTGCACGTCGATGCTGGCTATCACGTGGTCGGTATGAAAGCCGTCGACGCGCCGGATATCGAAAAGTAACTCACGCAGCGAACGCCAAACCGGCGCGACAGCCAAACCGGAGATATTCTATGACCGATAGGTTGCCCCATGAGAAAGGCTTCCACATCAGCTGGGACCAGATCCATCGTGACAGCCGGGCGCTTGCCTGGCGTCTTGATGGACATGGACCTGATGACGGCGCCTGGAAGGCCGTTGTTGCAATCACACGCGGCGGTATGGCCCCGGCGATGATTGTGGCACGCGAGCTCGACATTCGCACTGTCGATACGATCTCGATAAAATCATATGACCATCAAAGCCAGTCGGACGCTCAAGTCCTCAAAAAGCCGGATGACGAGTTGATGGGCGACGGGCGCGGCGTTCTGATTGTTGATGATTTGGTCGACAGCGGCAAAACACTTGAGGTTGTGCGTTTGCTCTATCCCCAAGCCCATTTTGCAACGGTTTACGCCAAGCCAAAGGGGCGACCACAAGTGGATACGTTTATCACCGAAGTCAGTCAGGATACCTGGATTTTCTTCCCTTGGGATATGGCAATGCAATATGTCAAACCCTACCGCGGAACCGATTGATGCCGGTGCTCAATCCCAATATGAGCGCCACTTTCCCGCCACCGGTGATGGAAGCGCGGCGTTGGCTTGAAGGGGTCGCTTTCTCAGACAATCAACCGTTGATCAATGTCAGCCAGGCCGCGCCGGTAGACCCGCCACCCGACGCGCTGCGCGAGGCAATGGCAGACGCCGTTTTGCGCGACGATGACAGCCACCTGTATGGCCCGGTTCTGGGCCTGCCTGCGCTGCGACAGGCTTTGGCCGAAAACTGGAGCGCGCATTACGGGCACGCCATTTCATCCGCGCAGGTCGCCATCACATCAGGGTGCAATCAAGCCTTCGCAGCGACTTTGGCGACATTGGCCGCACCCGGAGATGAAGTTATCCTTCCAACCCCTTGGTATTTCAATCATAAAATGTGGTTTGATATGGGTGGGATCACGGTCCGCGCCCTGCCGTGTGGCGACGGCTTGGTGCCAGAGCCTGATCGCGCGCTCAGCCTGATTGGCCCGAAAACCCGCGCCATCGTCCTTGTGTCGCCAAACAATCCCGGCGGGACCGAATACCCAGCGGATGTGTTGGACCGGTTTTTTGAAATCTGTGCGGCCCACGGCCTCGCCTTGATCGTTGATGAAACCTATCGCGATTTTGACAGCCGGGACGGACGCCCCCACGCGTTGCTCAGCAAGCCCGATGCGCTTGAGACACTCGTGCAGCTCTATTCCTTTTCAAAGGCGTACCGGCTGACCGGTCATCGCGTTGGCGCAATGATCGCCTCGCCGCGACGACTGGCAGAGGCCGAAAAGTTCCTCGACACAGTCGCAATCTGTCCCAACCAGCTGGGACAGCGCGCGGCCCTTTGGGGGTTGCTGCATCTTCAGGACTGGGTGTCCGAACAACGGCTTGAAATCCTCGACCGGCGCGCCGCGATCATTGAAGGGTTTGACACGCTCGCAGAGCGCGGGTGGCAGCTTTTGGGCTGCGGGGCCTACTTCGCTTATATGGCGCATCCGTTCGACATCTCCTCTGATGCGCTTGCTCAGCGAATGGTCTCCGAGATTGGTGTGTTATGCCTTCCAGGCACCATGTTTACCCCTGACGACGACCCGCTCGGTCCACGCTCCTTGCGGATCGCCTTTGCCAATATCGACCGCCGTGGGATCGGTGCGCTTTACAATCGTCTGGAACGCCTGAGTTTGTGAACATCCCAGCTATTGCAGCCGGTCGCGCAAGACAGTACCAAACCCCAACCGAATTCCGTGAAAAGGTGCGCCGATGGCCTCGAAAGCAGGTGGAACAACCTCAAAAGTGTTTGTCTGGATCATTCTGATCCTGCTGATCGCTGGTCTGGCGGGTTTTGGCATCGGCGGGCTTGGCGGCACGATCCGCACGATCGGCTCGGTGGGTGACACCGAGATTACGGTCGAGGAGTATCAGCGCGGCCTGCAACAGGATGTACAGCGTCAAAGCCAGCGATTTGGCACGCCGCTGACGTTTCAACAAGCGCTGCAAATCGGCGTGGATCAACAGACACGGGCGCGACTTGTCGCTGTGGCTGCACTAAATGAGGAAACCCGGATTCTCGGCCTTTCGGTCGGGGACGCGGAAGTGGCCCGGCAATTGCAAACCGTGCCGCAATTCATGGGGCCGGATGGTCAATTCGACAGAGACGGCTACGAGTTCGCGCTGAGCCAGAACGGGCTGACCCCGTCTGAATTCGAAGAACAGCTGCGTCGCGATGCAGCGCGCGAGTTGTTGCAGCAGGCGGTCGCAGGGGGCCTCGCGCCCGCAGATACCTATTCAGAGACGATCTATAATTACCTGGCTGAAATGCGTAGTTTTCGTTGGGCCAAACTGGAAGACACGCTTCTGGTCACACCCAATGGCAGCCCAACCCCAGAGGCGTTGCAAAGCTTTTATACCGACAACCCGTCCTTGTTTGAAACTCCGGAGCTCCGCAAACTCAGCTACGCGTGGTTGACGCCGGAAATGGTCCTGCCAACCATCGAGGTGGATGAAGCGATCCTGCGTGAGCTTTATGATGAGCGCCGCGAAACCTATGTTCAGCCGGAACGCCGGTTGGTCGAGCGTTTGGCATTCCCAACTGCAGAGGCTGCGCAAACAGCCCGTGACGACATCGAGAAGGGTACGATAAGTTTTGAAGATCTGGTTGCGGAGCGCGATTTGTCTCTCGATGACATTTCGCTTGGCGATGTGTCGCGCGATGATCTGTCCAGTGATGCAGCCGAGGCTGTGTTTGCCCTGTCGGAACCGGGCCTTGCTGGACCGGTGGACACAAGCCTGGGTCCGGTTCTCTACCGGATCAATGCCGTACTCAATGCCTCTGAGACGAGTTTTGAGGATGCGCGCGCCGATCTGTTGAGCGAAACCACGTTGGACCGTGCGCGGCGTATCATCGTCGACCAGATCGATCCTGTCGATGACCTGCTCGCCGGCGGCGCCACGCTTGAAGATCTGGGTCAGGAGACCGAGATGGAGTTCGCCACGCTCGACTATGTGGCCGGTTCTGACGCAGACATCGCAGCCTATGAAGAGGTCCGCAACGAAATCGACCGGATCACCGTGGGGGATTTCCCCGAAGTACGCGAACTGGGGGACGGCTCAATCTTCGCGATCCGGCTTGATGAGATCGTGGCCCCGACTGTTCCGCCATTGGACGATATCCGCGCCGAGGTTGAAACCGCCTGGCAAGAACAGGAAACCACCCGTAGGTTGCGTGAACTTGGCCTGTCGCTGGCCGAGCAGATGCGCAGCGGCACACCGATGGAGGCTTTGGGCTTGGAGCCGCGCTCAGCCATTGATCTGACGCGCCGTGGCTTTGTCGAAGATGCGCCAGAAGGGATTTTGCCGGTGGCCTTTGGTCTCGAAACTGCGGGTGTCGATATCGCTGAAAGCGACAGTGGTCTTGTGCTGGTGGAGCTGCTTGACATCGCAGCCCCGGACCTCACGACCGAGGAAGCCCAGTCCTTCCTGAGGCAAATCCGGGCACAATCCGCGCAATCCCTGGCCGCTGACGTGTTCGAGCTGTATGGGCAGGACGCACAACTGCGCCACGGGCTGAGCCTGAACCAAGCCGCGATCAATGCTGTGCATCAGTCGATCCACAACTAGCCATGGCCCTTGAACCTGCCTATTCCGAGTTTGAAGCCCGTTATGATGACGGGCAAAATCAGCTTGTCTACACCCGGCTGATGGCTGATCTCGACACCCCGGTGTCGTTGATGCTCAAGCTGACCGACGCGCAGCGCGACAGTTTTGTTCTCGAATCTGTCACAGGTGGCGAAGTCCGCGGGCGCTATTCGATGATCGGGATGAAGCCGGATCTGATCTGGCGTTGTGACGGCACCTCGTCGTCACTGAACCGAAACGCCCGGTTTGACCGCGACGCGTTTGAGCCCTGTGCCGAGGACCCGCTGACCGCCTTGCGTGATATTCTGGCGGAAAGCCGCATCGATATTCCAGCCGGACTGCCAGCAGCCTCGGCCGGTCTGTTTGGCTATCTTGGCTATGACATGATCCGTCTTGTTGAGCATTTGCCAGACATCAATCCTGATGTGTTGCAGCTGCCTGATGCGGTGATGATGCGCCCCTCGGTCGTGGCGGTTCTGGACGGGGTCAAAGGCGAAGTGATCGTCGTTAGCCCCGCCTGGACCGGAAGCGGGCTAAGTGCCAAGGCCGCCTACGCTCAAGCTGCCGAACGGGTCATGGATGCTGTACGCGACCTGGAGCGCCCAGTTTCACTTGAGGCGCGCGATGTCGGCACCGAGGCTGGTGTGGGGGAGCCGGTCTCCAACTTCGCTCATGCCGATTATCTGGCCGCGGTTGAAAAGGCCAAGGACTACATCCGCGCCGGCGATATATTTCAGGTCGTACCGTCCCAACGGTGGACACAGGACTTCCCGCATCACCCGTTCGCGCTCTACCGTGCCTTGCGGCGCACGAACCCGTCACCCTTCATGTTCTATTTCAATATGGACGGCTTCCAGATTGTCGGCGCCAGCCCCGAGATCCTGGTCCGGGTCTTTGACAAGGAGGTCACAATCCGCCCCATCGCCGGCACCCGCCCACGCGGCGGCACGCCAGAAGCCGACAAGGCGATGGAGGAAGATCTGTTGGCCGATACCAAAGAGTTGGCAGAGCATCTGATGTTGCTGGATCTTGGGCGCAATGACACCGGCAAAGTGTCCAAGATCGGTACAGTACGTCCGACCGAGCAATTCATCATCGAACGCTACAGCCACGTGATGCACATCGTTTCAAACGTTGTGGGCGAATTGTCGGACGACCATGACGCGCTGTCGGCTCTGTTGTCAGGACTGCCGGCGGGCACCGTCTCAGGAGCGCCAAAAGTCCGGGCCATGGAAATCATTGACGAGCTTGAGCCGGAGAAACGCGGCGTTTATGGCGGCGGCTGCGGCTATTTTTCGGCCGGTGGCGACATGGATATGTGTATCGCTCTGCGCACCGCCGTGATCAAGGATCGCAAGCTCTATGTTCAGGCGGGCGGCGGGGTCGTGTTCGACAGCGACCCGGAAGCAGAATTCCAGGAAACTGTCAGCAAATCCAAGGCGTTGCGCATGGCAGCCGAACAGGCCGGGCAGTTTCAGCGCGGCGGCAACAGCTAGATTAGCGCGTCTGCATTACCGATGAGACCGGGCCAAGTGCCAGGGCGGCCGACTTGCGCTCCAGCCGCCATTCCAACAGGGCAGACAAGGTATCGCTGCGCGCATGGCCCAAGACAACGACAGACCCGTCACGGTTCGCATTGAATGCGGCGCGCTCAAGGTAGCGTTTTATCTTGGCGACAGGTTCTTGCTCGGCATCCAGGACCCGGAAGACGGCGGTTTGTGGAACGCCCTCGCGCCGGGCTGATTGCTGGGCCGAATTCAACCCACCCGAATAGGTGATCAAACCGTGGCCAGAACCTTTCAGAACCCCAATGACCGATCCCATCAACGCCCGGTTTGATTGCGATCGCGTCCCTGGTGCATTCATCACGGCCACAGCCTCATCCAAAACATCGAAATACCCAGACAAGGCCACGGCAATGTCGCTGGGCTGCGCTTGGGCTGGCAAATCATTCAAAAGCGCTACAACCTCAAACCCGGACTGCCGGTAGGTTTCCGCCACTTCCTTTGCGTCCTGTCGTGCGGGATCGATCGCAATTGTCACCGGCAGATCAAGATCTGCGAGCTTGGATCTGATGTCGTCGCCTGATCCGTCATCAATCAGAATGACCGACAAGATGGGTTTGCCACCGCTGTCAAAGTTGGAAGCATGTTGCGACAAGGCCGCCCCGGATTGTGCCGGCGCTTCGACCGGATTTGAGGCCAAAGTCGAGCCGCCCAGTGTCGGCAATCGGGACTGTGTGCCCTGCCCCGAAAATGTTGTTGCGCGCACACCTGTGGACGCCGGCGTTGCAGACGCTGCTACACCTGCAGTGGCTACAACCTGTGTGTCTTCCTCGACCGGGTCATCGGAGACGGGGTTTTCAATCACCGGAAGCTTAAAAGAGATCGCGCGGCGCTGCTGCTGCACGCCGGTCTCTGCTCCTGCAGCGATTGTGATATCCTGGGTTTCCGGAGCTGTATTTGCAGGTGGTGGCGGCAAGGTCTCGGCTACGACCGGCGCGCCGTCATCTGCCAGAGGTGCCGGAGCCAAAACGGTTGAGGGTTCAACCGACGGGCTTGCGGTCTCGACAACCACGGGCTGTATCGGGGCCGGGCTCGCATCAGGCGTATCGAGCCTGTCTTCAACAGCGGCCACGTCGGGCTCTTCGCCGGACGACCGCTCCACCTCTGGCGACGCATTTGCCGTGTCTGGCACAGCGACGGGCCTGCTGGTCGGTCGCGGCGTGACTGCAACTGGTGCAACCGGCGCCAATGCGGCGCTCAGCGCCGGGGCGCTTTCAGGCGCGGCAGCGGCCAGGCTGTCGATGTCCTCACCCGTGGGCGTGCCATTGGCCGGAACAAGTTCATCTGCAGTCTCGGCCACTGTGGCCTCCGGGATCGGATCGGAAGGCTCGGACACCAGGTTCGGCTGCACGGGCTGGGCGGGCGCACCCGTGGCGATCTGCGTCGTCGCGGTCGACAAAGCTGTTTCAGCCGGGGCGGCATCAGGCTCAGGGGGCACAGCTTTCGAAAGCTCTGTTGCGGCAAGCTCCGATGAGGGATCCGGTTGCGGCGCACCGGACGTCTCCGGTTGAACACCTGCTGTTTCGACCCCGGTTTGCGGCGGCGTCACAGGGGCCACAAGTGACAACCCCACAGCACCGCCAACGCTGACCAATCCGCCCCAGAAAAGACCGGCAAAGAGACCTCGGCTCATCGCAATATTCCTTGTTTGCCCACTCGGTGCCGTCGTCGGGCCTAAAGACCCTTGTTTTACGGGATACGGCTTAAAGCTACTCTTGACCCCGACGGCTTGCTCTGAGCAATTATAGCCAAACCCCTTCCGTGCCGAAAGGCATTTTGTGTTAACGGCGGGAACATGCTGCTACTGATCGACAACTACGATAGCTTTACCTACAATCTGGTGCACTTTCTGGGCGAGCTTGGTGCCGAGGTTGAGGTGCGCCGCAATGATGCGTTGGACGTGCAGGACGCGATGGCCATGCGCCCTGATGGGATCGTGCTGAGCCCGGGGCCGTGTGATCCGTCTCAGGCCGGCATTTGCCTGGCGCTAACGGCGGCTGCAGCCGAGACCAACACCCCGCTTTTGGGCGTCTGTCTGGGACATCAAAGTCTTGGAGAAGCCTTTGGTGGCAAGGTGATCCGCCATGATGAGATCGTTCATGGCAAGATGGGCCAGATGCACCATTCGGGACAAAGTGTGTTCAGGGGACTGCCCTCTCCGTTTGAGGCAACCCGCTACCATTCGCTGGTCGTTGAGCGGGCAAGCCTGCCGGACGTTCTGGAGGTTACGGCGTGGTTGGAAGATGGCACGATTATGGGTCTACAGCACCGCGAAAAACCGATGCATGGGGTTCAATTCCATCCCGAGAGCATCGCTTCAGAACATGGGCATAAACTGTTGCAAAACTTCCTCAATCTCGTTCCGGTATCGGCATGAGTGACCGTCTGAAGCCGTTGATCGGCATCGCCGCCGATCGCCCGCTGACCCGCGCAGAGGCGGAAACTGCCTTTGAGACGCTGTTTGAGGGAGAGGCCACGCCCAGCCAGATTGGTGGACTTTTGATGGCGCTTCGAACCCGCGGCGAAACCGTTGATGAATTTGCCGCAGCCGCCGCTGTCATGCGCAGCAAATGCAAGCCTGTCAAAGCGCCAGAAGCTGCGATGGACATTGTCGGCACAGGCGGTGATGGCAAGGGCACGCTGAATATCTCGACGGCGACTGCATTTGTTGTCTCTGGTGCAGGTGTCGTGGTCGCCAAACACGGCAACCGCAACCTGTCCTCGCAATCGGGTGCTGCGGATGCGCTCGGTCAAATGGGCGTCAACGTGATGGTCGGGGCAGATATTGTCACCCGCGCCATCAACGAGATCGGCATCGGGTTCATGATGGCCCCGATGCATCACCCGGCCATTGCCCATGTCATGCCCACCCGAGCCGAGCTTGGGACGCGGACAATCTTCAACATCCTGGGCCCACTGACCAACCCGGCCGGGGCCAAACGCCAGTTGACCGGGGCCTTTTCCGCCGATCTGATCCGCCCAATGGCCGAAACGCTGTCGAAACTGGGAAGCGAGACCGCGTGGCTTGTTCATGGGGGCGACGGTACGGATGAACTGTCCATTTCCGCGCCATCGAAAGTCGTGATGCTGGAGAACGGGACGATTACAGAGGCGGAGATTGCGCCCGAAGACGCAGGCCTTGCGCCGCGTCCATTTGAAGAGATCCTCGGCGGCGCGCCGGAAGAAAACGGGCGCGCCTTCCGCAATCTGCTGGACGGCGAAACCTCCGCCTATCGCGATGCGGTTCTGCTCAATTCTGCCGCGGCCCTTGTCGTGGCCGGGGTCGCCGATGATCTCAAGACAGGTGTTGAGATGGCGCGAGAAAGCATCGACAGTGGTGCCGCAAAGGCCAAGATCGAGGCTCTGGCCGCCCTGACATCGGAGCCCGCATGAGCACGCCGACCATTCTTGAAAAAATCAAGGCCTATAAGCTGGAGGAAATCGCCGCAGCTAAAGCCGCCCGCCCGCTCAGCGAACTCGAAGCCGAGATTGCCACCCGCGCGCCGACCCGCGGCTTTGCGTCAGCTCTGGATGCCGCGATCCGCTCCAGCAGCTACGGGCTGATTGCCGAAATCAAGAAAGCCAGCCCTTCGAAAGGGTTGATCCGGGAAGACTTTGACGTCCCCGCACTTGCCCAGGCCTATGCCGCAGGCGGTGCCGCGTGCCTCAGCGTTCTGACGGATGGGCCATCGTTCCAGGGCTCAGAGGTCTTTTTGCGCCAGGCGCGCGAGAGCGTTGATCTGCCAATCCTGCGCAAGGATTTTCTTTACGACACCTATCAGGTCGCGGAAGCCCGAGCCATGGGGGCCGATTGCATTCTAATCATTATGGCCTCTGTGTCCGACCTGCAGGCGCAAGAGCTTGAAGCCGCCGCGACAGCCTACGGGCTCGAGGTTCTGGTCGAAGTTCACAATGACGCCGAACTTACCCGAGCCGGGCGCCTGAGCGCGCCACTTTTAGGGATCAACAATCGCGATCTCAACACCTTCGAGGTCACTCTGGAGACCACACGCAAACTGGCGAAATTTGTGCCGGGCGACCGCATGATAATTTCAGAAAGTGGGCTGTTTGAGCCTGGCGATCTAGCCGGGCTTGTTCCATACGGTGTACGGTCCTTTCTGATCGGCGAAAGCCTGATGCGCCAGGATGATGTGACCACCGCAACCCGTCATATTCTGAGCGAAAAGCCTCCGATGGGCGGGATGTAGGCGCATGCCCAAGCTTAGCCATCTCGACGATCACGGCCATGCCCATATGGTGGATGTTTCACAGAAAGACGTGACCTCCCGAGTGGCTGTTGCCACGGGCTGCGTCGTCATGCAGCCCTCGACATTGGCGCTTGCTGTCGAAGGGCGCGCCAAGAAAGGTGATGTTCTGGGGGTCGCACGCGTCGCCGGTATTATGGGCGCCAAACGAACCGCAGAATTGATACCACTCTGCCATCCGCTTCCGGTCACCAATGTCACAGTGGATCTTACCCCCGATGACGACCTGCCTGGGATCCAAATCAGGGCTACTGTTAAAACGACAGGTCAAACCGGCGTCGAGATGGAAGCGCTAACTGCGGTCTCTACCGCCGCCCTGACCTTGTATGATATGTTAAAAGCAGCTGAGAAAACACTTGAAATCAAAGATATAAAGCTCGTTCTTAAAGACGGCGGGAAGTCTGGCCGGTTCGAGGCCGAAACGTGATCACAACTCTAGACGCGCTCAGCAAGATTCTGGCGCTTGCGGCCCCGCTCCCTGTCGAAACAGTCGCTCTTGCTCAGGCCGCTGGACGTGTTTTGGCCGAAGATGTCACCGCCACGCGTCCGCAGCCGCCCTTCAATGCGTCTTCGATGGACGGCTATGCCGTGTCAGACGAAACCCTGCACATCGGCCAAAGCTATACCGTGGTTGGCGAGGCGGCCGCGGGGCATGGATATGGGGGTGACCTGCGCTCCGGCGAGGCGGTCAGGATTTTTACCGGTGCGCCGGTTCCAAAACCTGCGCGCCGCGTCATCATTCAGGAGGATGTCGCGCGAGATGGGGATCAGATAACGCTGTCTTCTGATCCCGGAGATCAGTTTAATATTAGACCGTTAGGTGGTGATTTTAATGTTGGTGCAAAGCTGCATGCGCCACGGCGGCTGACCTATTCGGAACTGGCGCTTCTGGCATCGATGAACATCGCGCAGGTCCCGGTCTATCGACAACCAGTCGTGGCCCTGATTGCCACCGGTGATGAGCTTGTCCAACCCGGTGAGGATCCGCGAGACGACCAGATTATAGCCTCGAACAACATCGGGCTCTCGGCGATGCTCACCGCCGCAGGTGCCAACATCCGCATGTTGCCTATCGCGCGCGACACCGTCGCATCCCTGCACGAAGTTTTGAGCTTAGCCGACGGCGCTGATCTTGTGATCACAATCGGCGGGGCCTCCGTCGGTGACCATGACCTGGTTGCCGAGGTCACCCAGGCCGCTGGACTTGAGCGCAGTTTCTACAAGGTGGCAATGCGACCGGGCAAACCTTTGATGGCAGGCCGGTTGGGCGGCGCGGCCCTGGTTGGCCTGCCCGGAAACCCGGTCTCTGCGTTGGTGTGCGGGGAAATCTTTATCAAACCGATGCTCGATGCGTTTTTGGGATTACCTGCCGGCCCGCGCATTCGGGAAACCGTTCCGCTCCTGACCCCGTTGCCCGCCAATGGCCCGCGGGAGCACTATATGAGGGCGCGCCTTATAGACGGGCATGCGGAAGCCTTCACTAGGCAGGATAGCTCTTTGTTAACCATATTGGCGGAGGCTGGGTGCTTGATTGTACGCCCGCCTCACGACCCAGCACGCGGGGCGTCGGAGATGGTTGAGATCGTTAAAATTTAAGTGATTGTTGACACAAAACAGGAACGTGCGTAGAACATCTGCGAACATAGCTGAATTCCGACAGGGAGTGTAATCA
The DNA here is from genome assembly GCA_039193885.1 of Pseudomonadota bacterium. GTDB lineage: Bacteria > Pseudomonadota > Alphaproteobacteria > Rhodobacterales > Rhodobacteraceae > Litoreibacter. The sequence continues at coordinate 97,703 of JBCCWL010000005.1, read as the reverse complement.
CAATGTTAACCCGTAAACAGCTGGATTTGCTCAAGTTTATCAATGAGCGCGTAAAGCGCGACGGTGTTCCGCCCTCTTTTGACGAGATGAAGATTGCCCTCGATCTGAGGTCGAAATCGGGTATCCACCGACTGGTCACAGCGCTGGAGGAACGCGGCTTCATCCAAAGATTGGCGCATCGCGCCCGCGCAATCGAAATTGTAAAACTGCCCGACAGCCTCGGCGGAACCGCAGCCTTCACCCCAAAGGTCATTGAGGGCGACAAAACCGATCCGCCGCGCCACGCGCGCCCTGTCTCCACCGCTCATGCAATGGAGCTGCCGGTGATGGGACGGATCGCAGCCGGCACACCAATCGAGGCGATCAGCCAGGTCTCGCACCATGTTGCGGTTCCAGGGCAGATGCTCGATGGGCAAGGCCATCACTACGCGCTTGAGGTCAAGGGCGACTCTATGATTGAGGCCGGGATCAATGATGGCGATGTCGTGGTCATTCGCGAGCAGGTCACCGCAGAGAATGGCGACATCGTTGTGGCGCTTGTCGAAGGACAGGAAGCTACCCTGAAACGGTTCCGCCGTCATGGCTCTTCGATTGCACTCGAGCCCGCTAATTCCGCTTATGAGACCCGGGTCCTCCCAGATCATATGGTCAAAGTGCAAGGGCGTCTGGTCGGTCTGATCCGGTCTTACTGACCCCCTAGCGCACCCAAAGCCGCGGACCCCGCACCGCATTGGAATTTTTGACGTCCAGGCCGTCTGGCCCGGGGTGCAAACTATGCGCCCCACCCTGCCAGAACGAGCGCGCCGTCAGGCCGCGGCATGGCAACGGCTCGCGGTGCAACGGCAAGATCAGAAAGGTATGATCCGCGCAAAGCCTGGCAATGTCGTCCGAGCTCAGATCCTTCTCAGCCAAAAATAGGATCTCGTCGCCTGCCAGCCGGACCGACAGATAATTGGCCTCATGCCCCTCGCGCTGGGACGCACGATCCTGATCGACCGGATCCCCGTCATTTTCCAGCCATCCACGGGCCGCAAACCCGTCGCCCCTTGGCTTGTTTAACGCGCGCCCTTGATCTGCAAGAACACCGACCAACCGCCCTGTGTCCGAGATCAACATCATTGGGCGCGGATGCATCATCCACAGTCCAAATGCGACGGCGAGAACGCCCAACCCGGCCAGACGTCCGCGGCCCTGCCAAAGGCACAGAATCAATCCACCAACCCCAAGGATCGGTAGAACTCCCATAGGCGGGGCTTTGACGAGCGACACCGACCCCCCGAGCCCGGAGACAAATTCCGCAACACCAATTATCCACGCCAATCCCAGACGGGTGACTTCCAGGCCGATCCAGTCCAATCCAAAGGGAAAGAGCACCAGCGCAGCCACTGCGCCAGGCATGACGACCGTTCCCATGATCGGCACACTGAGCAGGTTTGCCAGCAGGCCATATTGCGCGATCTGGTTGAAATGGGCCGCTCCAAACGGGGCCGTGGCGAGCCCGGCTATCCCCGAAGACACAACAAGCGCGAAAACCGGCTGGACCCACCGCGCTTGCAGACGCGCCGTGGATGTGTCTCGCAGATAGGCAAACACGGCCACAAGGGCGGTGGTAGCGGCAAAAGACATCTGAAATCCCGGTCCTGTGATGCTGTCCGGGGACAGCAGAAGAACGATGAGCGCTGCAATTGCGACAGAGCGCAACGTAATCGCGCGACGGTCCAACAGAACTGCGCAAAGCATAACGCAAACCATCACGAAGGCGCGTTGTGTAGCGACACTGGCCCCGGAGAGCCCCAAATATCCCAGCCCAACGATCAGGGCTGCAAGAGCGGCCATTTTTTTGGCGTCCCTGCGCATCGCAAATGATGGGAACAAGGCCATGCCGAAACGCACCAATGTAAAGACAACTCCGGTCAAAAGCCCCATATGGAGCCCCGATATCGCCAAAAGATGGGCCAGGTTCGAGGCCCGTAGCGCGACCAGAGCTTCCGGGTCAAGATCGGCCCTGTCGCCTGTCAGAATTGCCGCCGCGAAAGGTCCTTCCCGACCGCCGATCTGGTCTTTCAGGTAGCCCGATATGGCGCGCCGGACATTGTAGAGCCAAAGCGAGAAACTATCGCGTTTTGCGGGCTCAAGAACCAGCATTGGAACGCGCGTGTACCCAAGTCCGCCAAGCTGGTCGAACCAGGCTTTGCGTTGAAAGTCATATCCGCCAGGTTCAATCGGACCAGACGGAGGGGACAAATGACCCGTGGTCATGACCCGTAGGCCAGGCTCCGGTCGAATAAATGGCTGGTCACCGTGCAAAGAGACACGGACATAGCGCGGTGTTCGTTCCGGGCTGACGCGGTAAAGGACCACTTGATCCAATGTCAGCCGCGGTTTGTTTGAGTTGGATTTATCAATCTTAACGATACGCCCCTCAATCGGACCGTAATAGCGGAACTCAAGAACTGGCAAAGCAACTCTGTGCGCGTGATACCCGGTCCAAAGAACGCCTGCTGCACTGCACGCGAGCGCGATCACTAATGGTGATACTGCGCGCCCCATGCGACCCCAGATCAGAGCCAAAAGACCCAACACGGAGCCAAGGCTGGCGTAAAACAGTAATGGCGGCTCGAATGGAAGTCCGAAATAAAGCGCAGCCCCACCGCCAAAAAACACAGAAATCCAGGGAAACAGGTGGCCGCGCTGCTGGTCTATCAGATGGGTTACCACAGAAACGCCGAACGATTTCTGGCCAACAGAGTTTCGGAGTGCACTTGTTTCCATGAAGGTGATTGCCTAAACACCAGCGGCGAAGATTTGCCGCTTTGGCATACGCGTTTTCTGGTTTCCAAAAGGTTAAATCAAATGTCCGACAATACTGCGCCCGTGACTCGCTTTGCTCCGTCCCCAACGGGGTTTCTGCACATTGGCGGCGCGCGTACAGCCTTGTTCAACTGGCTCTATGCCCGAGGACGCAATGGCAAATTTCTGTTGCGGATCGAGGATACAGACCGGGCGCGGTATTCACCTGAAGCCGTGGATGCCATCCTGGACGGGTTGCGTTGGCTGGGTCTGGATTGGGATGGCGCAGTTGCGAGCCAACATGAGGCCATGCCACGCCATGCGCAGGTTGCAGCTGACATGTTGACCACTGGAGCTGCGTATAAGTGCTTCTCGACCCAGGACGAAATTCAGGCCTTCCGTGAAGCCGCAAGGGAAAAAGGGCAATCTACGTTATTTCGGTCCCCCTGGCGCGATGTCTCGGAGGAGGATCATCCAGATTTGCCGTATGTCGTTCGTCTGAAGGCTCCGCAAACGGGTGAGACACGGATAGCAGATGCCGTTCAAGGCGATGTGCGTTGGGCCAATGATCAACTCGATGATATGGTTCTGTTGCGCTCTGACGGGACGCCAACCTATATGTTGGCCGTGGTGGTGGATGACCACGACATGGGCGTCACCAATGTGATCCGTGGCGACGACCATCTGGCCAATGCAGCGCGTCAAACACTGATCTACCAGGCACTGAATTGGAATTGTCCGACATTTGCCCATATCTCTTTGATTCACGGGCCTGACGGCAAAAAACTGTCAAAACGCCATGGCGCTTTGGGTGTCGAAGAATATCGCGCCATGGGATACACCCCTGCGGGGCTTCGCAATTACTTGGCTCGTTTGGGGTGGAGCCATGGTGATGACGAAGTTTTTACCACCCAGCAAGCAATCAGTTGGTTTGATTTTGACGGTATTGGTAAGGCTCCGGCGCGTATTGATTTCAAGAAGATGGATCATATCAATGGCCAGCAGATTGCCATGTCCGCAGATACAGATCTGCTCACTGATATTGAAAATTATCTGTCTGCAACCGGTGCCGAGCCTCTTTCTGCGACGCAGAATAATGCGCTCGCCCGGGCAATGTTCTGTCTGAAGGATCGCGCAAAAACACTGCCGGAGCTTCTCAGTAAAGCGCATTTTATATTGGAAGAACGACCACTTACCTTGGATGAACGTTCAGAAAAAGCGCTCGATCTTCCGTCGCGCAACTTGCTGAAGGAATTGACGCCGCAGCTGCAAAATGCTAATTGGGAGCGCGAACCGCTAGAGCGGGCTGTCACGGAATTTGCTGATGCGCGAGAGCTGAAATTCGGCAAACTGGCCGGTCCCCTGCGCGCAGCTCTTTCAGGGCGCGCTGTCTCTCCCAGCGTTTTCGATATGATGATTGTACTTGGGCGCGACGAAACTCTTGCCCGGTTGAACGATCTTGACCTTTGAGGCATCCGAATTTCTGGTGCCTATGACTGAATATTCAACGGTTACGCCATTGGATATTTGACCAAGACCCGATCCTTTTTGGAATCGTGGCCTAAATTAGGAAAGGGCGTGAAATGTCCGACAAAACCGCAACGCTGACGATTGGCAACATGGTCCTGGATCTGCCAGTTCACTCTCCGACAGCCGGGCCAGATGTCATCGATATCACCAAGCTCTACGCGCAGGGTAAGGTTTTCACATATGATCCCGGCTTCACGTCGACCGCGGCGTGCGAAAGCACAATAACATTCATTGACGGTGGCAAGGGCGAACTGCTGCATCGCGGCTATCCGATTGATCAGCTGGCGGCGAATTCGCACTATCTGGAGGTCTGCTACCTGCTGCTTTACGGTGAGCTGCCCTCGGCGGAGCAATTGGACGACTTCGAGTTCCGCGTCACCAATCATACGATGCTGCATGAGCAAATGATGAATTTCTTCCGCGGGTTCCGCCGCGATGCGCACCCAATGGCGGTGATGACCGGCGTTGTCGGAGCAATGTCGGCTTTCTACCATGACAGCACCGATATTTCCGATCCCTGGCAACGCGAAGTTGCGTCAATTCGCTTGATCGCAAAGATGCCAACAATCGCCGCGATGGCGTATAAATATACAATTGGCCAACCGTTCGTATATCCGCGAAACGAGTTGGATTATGCCTCCAACTTCTTGCGGATGTGTTTTGCCGTTCCGGCCGAGGATTATCAAGTGAACCCGATCCTGGCGCGCGCCATGGACAGGATCTTCACGTTGCACGCTGATCACGAACAAAATGCCTCCACCTCAACGGTTCGATTGGCATCCTCCTCCGGGGCGAACCCGTTTGCATGTATTGCCGCAGGGATCGCGTGTCTTTGGGGGCCAGCACATGGCGGTGCCAACCAGGCCTGCCTGGAAATGCTCAAGGAGATTGGTACGCCCGACCGGATCCCAGAGTTCATTGCTCGCGCAAAGGACAAAAACGACCCGTTTCGCCTGATGGGTTTTGGGCACCGGGTCTACAAGAACTTTGACCCACGCGCGACGGTGATGAAGCAATCTGCCGATGAGGTTCTGGATCTTCTTGGGGTTGAGAACAATCCGATCCTCCAAGTGGCCAAAGAACTGGAGGCCGCCGCTCTGGCTGATCCGTATTTCGCCGAGAAGAAGCTGTTCCCGAACGTGGATTTCTACTCGGGCATCATCCTTGAGGCGATGGGCTTCCCGACCTCGATGTTCACGCCGATCTTTGCGGTCAGCCGGACCGTCGGCTGGATCTCGCAGTGGAAAGAGATGATCGCGGATCCGGCGATGAAAATTGGCCGCCCGCGCCAATTATACACCGGCGCGACTTTGCGCGATTACATTGACATCGAGAACCGCTAGACTTGCGGGCAATAGAGAACGGAAAAGGCGCTCGGGTCACGAGAGCCTTTTTGTCTTTTGAGCCGGTGACTAGCGGCCTTCGTAATTTGCTGCGCGCTTTTCCAGAAACGCCAGCACACCTTCGCGAAAATCATGGGTTTTCCCGCATTCGCCTTGCAACTTCGCTTCCAATATAAGCTGGCGTTCCAGGTCGTTCTCAAAGCTCGCCCTTAGCGCCTTTTTGACCCGTTCATAGGCTATGGTCGGTCCGTTCGCCAAATGCGCAGCACGTTCTTGCCATTTATCCTTGAACGTCTCGTCGGGGACGGATTCCCAAATCATGCCCCAGTCGCTGGCTTGATCGGCACTGACAGGCTCAGCGAACAGAGCCGCCCCCATGGCTTTCGCCAAACCGATCTGGCGGGGCAGAAAATAGGTGCCGCCCGCGTCGGGGATAAGTCCAATGCGCGTGAAGGCCTGCAGGAATACGGCCGACTGGGTCGCGATGACCACGTCAGCGGCCAGCGCCAGATTCGCACCTGCCCCCGCGGCGGGCCCATTGACCGCAGAAATCGTCGGGATCTTGCAATTGTAGATCGACATCAACATGGGCACGTATTCGTCGCGCAATGTACGCTCCAGATCGACCCGTGCCGCGGTTGTCGCGTCGCCCAGATCCTGGCCAGAACAAAATGCCCGTCCCTTTCCAGTCAACACAAGAACACGCGCGCGCGATTGAGCGTCCTTCACGGCATGCAAGATCTCGGCTCGCATTTGCGAGTTCAGCGCGTTCATCAGGTCCGGACGATTAAGTTCCAGGACCGCGACACCGTCCCGGACCGACAAGCGGATGGTTTCATATTGCATGCTCAGACCTCGCGCATTCCCAATTGGGTGCACGATAGCTGAAGTGGTGCGAGGTAAAAGCGAAACCCTTCGTCACATCGGGGTTAATTGCGGATTACCGACCGGAAAATCCGGCGCGCCATGCATCAAGTGCTGCATTTTCGGTGTTGGGGCGCAGTGGCCGCGCTGGTTTTGGAGCCTGATCCAGTCGCCGCTGAGTATCGCTGACTGGCGTAGTCAAGACCACTGGTGCGCGCGGCTTGGGTTGCCTGCGCGCGGGCCGGTTTACCATTTCGGGTTCTGGAACAGGTTGAGCGACTGGCTCGGGCTGCGGCGGGGTTGGGCGAAACGGAATGTTGCGCCGTGCATAGTGCAACTCGCGCGCCCCAAAATAAAAGCTGACAATCGCACCCAAGAGCCACCACAAAGGCTCCGGCACGTAGGACAGCCCTTGCATGCGCGCGGAAAAAGCAATCGGATCCACCATAGCAAAACCAAACAGCCCCATCGTGCCCAAGGCCATCATCGGACGTGGCAATCGGTTCAAACCATTGACGAAACTGTCAAACCAAGTCGCGTTGGGCAGGACAAATTCCTGGCCGTATTGCGACAAGACACCTGCGAATGTCTGATGCTCAAGCTCCATGGCCCGCGTCGCGTTGGGGCGAAAGACTTCCGAGACATCTTTAACGGACTTTCCGATGGCCTGCGCGCCACCGCCCAGAAGCGCCGAGATTATCCCCATTTTGACACCCGTTCGTTGTGATCGTTTGACGAATAGCGATATGCAGGCGCGATAAATTCTTCCGCGCGGGTGATCCATCCGCCTTTGCCACCGTCGCGCCGGCGGGCGAATTTGCGAGATTTCTCCCGACGGTCGGCAAGCCGGTAATAGTAGTTGCGCCGGGCGATCCCATAGGCATCGACCATATGATTAGGCGCAGCGGCAAACGCGGCATGCGATGCCTTTACCGTTTGTGGGCCGATATGGCCGTCTACCTTGACCAGCCAACCCATATCCAGCAGCAGCTCTTGCAGTATCTTGATTGCATTGGCGCCGGAATTGACCTGCATGTCGAACACGCTGGCATGGAGCGGCTCGGGAAGCCGTGCGATGCCGGGCCGTTCGAAATAATGTCGAATGAAAATCTCCTCGGCCTGATCGAAGCTTAGCGCTTTGACATCGGCCGCTGTCACGGACCCATCGCCGTCAAGGTCGAGCCCTAAATTCCGCATCGTATGAATCGTTACGCCATGGTTCGTCGCGCCGCCCGGATCGTCAGGATCGTTGACGTATCCGCCTTCCCTTCGCAGGATCTCGCGCGCAATGCTGTGCACATTTTGCATGCCAAGTGCCCTTCCCGATGGAGTTTGGGCGCAAGGCTCGTAAATCTGGGTTAAGACCGCCCTTAGGTACCGTTCGGAGCTTGATAGACGCCCTGTTCCTTAAGGGCGTCGATGACTTCGACGGGCATATAGGTCTCATCATGCTTGGCCAGAAGCTCGGAGGCTTCGAAAACTCCGTCGACATAGCGACCGGTACCGACCATGCCTTCGCCCTCTTTGAACAAGTCCGGCAATAAGCCCTGGTAGTTGACCGGGACGCTTGCATTGCCGTCCGTGACGGCAAATCGTATCGTGTTTTCCCCCAGGGTCGTCAGGCTGCCTTCTTCGACAAGGCCGCCGATACGGAATGTCTCATTTGGTGCCGGGGGCGCTTCGACAACCTGGGTGGGTGAGCGAAAGAAATTGATCCCGTCGCGCATGGCATACCCAATCAGCGCTGTCGACAACGCCAGGGCAACCGCCGCAACGGCGATGATCTGGATGCGACGTTTCTTTTTCAGGCTCTTCATGAGGCTCGCTTACGGAAAAATCGGTGCTGACAAAAGCCCTGTTGTCTCCTCCAGACCTAACATTAAGTTCGCATTTTGCAATGCCTGGCCAGATGAGCCTTTCGTGAGGTTGTCCAATGCCGCAACCACGATTGCGCGCCCGTCCCGGCGGTCTTCGACAACACCCAAATGCACGAAATTGGAGCCCGCGATATGGCGTGTCGACGGGGCCTCACCGAAGGGAAGAACCACAATGAAAGGCTCCTGCGCATAGGCTTTGGCCAAGGTATCGTGCAAGATCTGACCGTCGCCCTGCAGATAGATCGTCGCCAGGATCCCACGGTTGGCGGGCAGCAGATGCGGCGTAAACTGCACCTGCACCGGCCGACCTGCCAACGCCGAAAACTCCTGATCAAACTCGCCCAGATGCCTGTGCGTTCCACCGATCGCGTAGGCCTGAGCTCCACCTGATAGTTCAGAATGCAGAAGGTTCTCCTTCAACGCGCGCCCCGCGCCCGAGACCCCCGTTTTCAGGTCGATTATGATCTCATCAAGGTCGATCACGCCCGCCTCAATCAAGGGCCTGAGTGCGAACTGCCCAGTCGCGGCATTGCAGCCTGTCCCCGCAACCAAGCGCGCCGCGGCAATTTCAGACCGGTAGAATTCGGTCAGGCCATAGACCGCTTCCGATTGAAGATCCGTCGCCGTATGCGGGTTGCCATACCAAGCCGCATAAGCCTCGGGGTCGCGCAGTCGAAAATCTGCGCTCAGATCCACGATCTTGAGATCGCTGGGCAGTTTCGAGATCACTGCCTGCGACGTTTTATGCGGCAACGCACAAAAGCACAGATCGATCCCGGAGAAGTCGATCTCGTCGATTTTTACTAAGACTGGCAAGTCAAGGTGGCGCAGATGCGGAAAAACCTGCGCCATGGTCATGCCCGCCTTACGCTCGGCAGACAGCGCGGTAATGGTCATGTCAGGATGTGTGGCGATAAGCCGGACAAGTTCGGCCCCAGTATAGCCCGAGGCACCCAGAATGGCGATGGATTTGGTCATTGGAGTTCCGTTCGAAGATCAAAAGCTGTGTAGGCGAGTTGGTCCCGCCCTGCAATCAGGCGGATTGAAATTCGACTTTTCGTCGGAGAATCTGTGTGGCCTTGTTGGAGACCGACGCCGGATCGCCGGTGGTTAGAAACAGGCTTTTCGTGTCGGGCCCTTGCATCTCGGGGTGCCGCTCCAAATAGTCAGCCAGGCTGTCGGCCACAAGATTGGCTTGCGAGAAGACCTTTACAGCAGGGCCCAATGCGTCCTGGAATACCTCTTCCATCAGCGGGTAATGGGTACATCCCAAGATCGCCGCTTCCGGTTTTGGCATCCGTCGCAGCAAAGCCTCCACATGCGACCGCACAAGGGCCTCGGCCAGGATTTCGTCCCCGTCTTCAAGTGCGTCCACCAACCCGCCGCACGGCTGCGCCTCGACATCAACGCCAATGGCTCGGAAGGCCAGTTCGCGCTGAAAAGCACGACTTGAAACGGTCGCAGGCGTCGCAAAGAGAGCCACATGTTTCACCGAGACTTCCCGTGGCGGCGAGTTGTCACCCCAGCGCCGCTCTGTGAGCGCTTCGATCAGCGGGACAAAGACGCCAAGGACACGCTTGCCAGGCGGGATCCAGCTTTCCTGCATCCGGCGCAGTGCCGCCGCCGAGGCTGTGTTGCAAGCCAGGATCACCAGATCGCAGCCAGCCTCCCAACATCTTTCGACGCTGGAACAGGTTAGTTGATAGATGTCATCGGCATCGCGCACCCCGTAAGGCGCATGTGCACTGTCGCCAAAATAGACGAGCGGTTGGTCAGGCAGCCGCTGGGCCACCTTGGCATAGACGGTCAATCCGCCCAATCCGCTGTCAAAAATTCCAATGGCCATGACCCTGCGCTTTACTTGCTACGTTTGTCTTTCGTTCGGTGCTTATCTTCGAATTCGAACCCGTAGTCAAAGCTTCGCAACGGCGTTGGGGATAGCGCATAAGTCTCACGGCGCAAGAAATCCATCATTCCCTTCGGATCGCGAGAAAATTTCTGCAGGTTCACTCTATCAATAGGTGTGCCGACAGCGATGCGGACCGGCTCATCAACCCGGCGTTTGAATTCATTGATTAGCAACGCCATCCGCAAAGTGAAATGCGCGTGGCTGGCGATCTGGAACCGGCGCGAATTCGCGCCGTCGAAATAGACCGGCACGACCGTCGCATTGGATTTGCTGATCAATTTCGCCGTAAACGTCCGCCAAACCGGATCCATAGCTGGTCCGAACGGGGTCGACGCGGTTGAGACTGTGCCGCCGGGAAAGATCCCGATGGCCCCGCCCTGGGCAAGGTAGTCCAATGCGTTCCGGCGTGTCGCAAGGTTTTGCGCCACGGCGTCCTTTGTGTCGTCGAAATTGACCGGCAAGATAACGCGATCGATCTCTTGTGCTTTTCGAAACACCCGATGCGCCACGATCTTGAAGCCGTCACCGCGCCGCTTGCTCAGGATGTTGCCCATCATTAGCCCGTCCAGAATGCCATAAGGATGGTTGGCGATCAGCACCAGGGGGCCTTCGGCGGGAATATTATCCAGCGATCCACGCACCACGTCCAGCGACACGCCATACCGATCAGCCGTGACAGACCAGAAATTCGCGCCGTTTGCGACATCGTCTTCATAGCCACGCGCCCGCTTGATCATACGGATCCGGCCGGTCGCGTTCTCCATCACACGGATCAGCGTGCGCCCGCCGCGTGAACGGGCCGAATGCGCATAGCTGATTTCGCGCGCGGCGCTTCGATCGTGATGTCCCATTGCGATTGCCCTTTTCGACCATGAAGACCCGGTTTGACAGCCATATAGCTCACTTTCTTCGGGTCACGAGCTTGTAATCGGTGGAAGTGAAGGAACTGTGACACTACCGATACGGCACACCTGGCATCACGCACAGAATCTCGTAGAAAATATTGGCTGCCGTCAATGCAGTGTTGCCCGAAGGATCATAGGGCGGCGATACCTCGACAAGATCCGCACCCACGATGTTCAAGCCCCGCAGGCCTCGGATCAATTCCAACGACTGAGGCACAGTCAGACCGCCAATCTCGGGCGTGCCGGTCCCCGGTGCGATCGAGGGATCAAGACTGTCGATATCATAGCTCACATAGACCGGGCCAGAGCCCATTTTCGCATTTATATCAGCGGCTAAGCTCGCGGTACTCTTGTGCCAAAGCTCTTGCGCGAGTACCAGATTGAACCCCCACTCCCGCGCCTCATCAAAATCCTCGGCCGTGTAGCCCGTGCCCCGTAACCCAACCTGCCAGACCCGCTTAGGATCCAAAAGGCCCTCTTCATAAGCCCTGCGAAACACTGTCCCATGGGTTTCGCGCTCGCCAAACATCTCGTCATTCACATCGGCATGCGCGTCAACATGTACGAGCCCGACGGGACCATGTTTTTTCGCAATCGCGCGCAGGATCGGCAATGTAATCGTGTGATCGCCACCCAGTGTCATCGGGATTACATTATGGGTTAGAACATCGTCGTAATGCTCTGTAATTATTCGAATACTGTCACGTAGGTTGAACGTATTGATCGCCACATCCCCAATGTCGGCGCACTGTAGCGCGTCAAACGGCGCGGCACCGGTTTGAAGCCCATAAGGACGGATCATCGCGCTTTCATTGCGTACCTGTTGCGGTCCAAACCTTGTGCCAGAGCGCCAAGAGGCTCCATGGTCCATGGGTATTCCCAAAAAGGCCACATCAAGCCCCTCGGCCGTCTCAACGCGCGGCAGGCGCATAAACGTGCCGGAGCCTGCAAAGCGTGCAAGATCATTTCCAGAAACCGGTTGATTGGGCATCAAGCTTTCCTTTTCAGGTTTGTGCAGTAAAGACACATCAATTCGGTCGCGGCATGGGCCCCGGCCACCGCCGTAATCGATCCGCTGTCAAACGGTGGGGAGACTTCAACGACATCGCCACCGACCATATTGATACCAGCAAGATCGCGCAGAATATGTGCGGCTTGGGCCGAACTGAGACCGCCCCAAACAGGCGTCCCGGTCCCCGGAGCATATGCCGGATCCAGACAATCTATATCAAAAGTCACATAGGTTTCATGGTTTTGCAGGATAGTCTTTATCTTCTTTGCAACCGCTGTTGGACCGGTTTCGTGCACTTCTCTGGCATCGATTACATGAACGCCCATGTGATCTTCGACCACGGTTCGGATGCCCACTTGGACCGAGCGTTCCGGAACCACCAAGCCTTCTTTCACGGCCTTGTAGAACATTGTGCCATGATCGACCCGGTTCAGATCGTCATCGACCCACAAGTCAGAATGTGCATCGAATTGCAGCAAACTCACCGGTCCAAATTTCTTCACATAAGCGCGTAAAATGGGGAATGTAATATAATGATCTCCGCCCAGCACCAGCGTTCCCGGCCCGGCCTCTAGGATAGAGGCGATATGCGCCTCTAGCACATGAGGAAACCCAGGTATATCCGCGTAATCAAAAGCTAAATCGCCAAAATCTGCAATATTGTAGTCGACCAGTGGATCAACGTCCCACCCATAAGGCGGATCACAGGGCTGCAGGCTGGACGCTTCACGGATTGCTCGCGGTCCAAGTCTGGTGCCCGGCCGGTTGGTGACAGCCTGATCGAAGGGCACGCCCGTCACCGCCAGATCCACACCATTCAAATCCTTGGTATAACTGCGCTTGAGAAAGGACAGCGCACCCGAAAAGGCGTTCTCACACGCGTGGCCTTTGTAGCCCTTGCGGGTCAGAGCCTCGTCCGCCGTGCGGCCAGCGTCAGACAAAGCCATCAGGACACTCCAATTCCGTCACGGGTCAGCGTATCCGCCACCTCATAGATGGACGCATGCAGGGTATCGACGATAATATCCACCTCAGGCTCCCTCAGGGTCAGTGGTGGCGACATCACGTTCAGATGCCCGATTGGGCGCACCATTAGCCCGCGCGCCTCGGCTGCATCGCTGATCCTTTTGCCAACGTCCACCTCATCGGGCAACAGAGTCTTGCGCGCTTTATCCGCAACGCTTTCCAAACACATCATCAGCTTCAACCCGCGCACATCGCCAATCATCGGTAACTCTGCCAACTCGCTCAAACGGGTTTCAAAATAGCTTCCAACCCGTGTGCAATTGTCCAGCAATGCTTCACGCTCTATAATCTCAAGGTTCTTGAGAGCTGCCGCGCAGGCGACAGGGTGACCGGAATATGTAAAGCCCGAAGCGTACCATCGATCGCCGCGCATCGCCTCCCAGATCTGGTTCGAAAATATAATCGCACCAATAGGTTGATAGCCAGAGCTCAACCCTTTCGCGCAGCAGATAATGTCGGGCACTACATTGAATTCAGCGTCACTGGCGAACCAATGCCCAAGACGTCCGAAACCTGTGACCACCTCGTCGGCAACAAACAAGATATCATGACGGCGGCACACCTCGGCCATACGCGCAAGATAGCCCTTCGGCGGCACAAGAACGCCGCCCGAGGCTTGTATTGGTTCGGCGAAAAACGCCCCGACCCGATCCGCTCCAATCTCGTCGATCTTTGCCTCGAACTCGGCGACCAGTTGGTCGCAAAAATCCTGTTCTGACAGATGCTCCGGCCGTCGGTAGCAGTCGGGGGCTGACACATGGTGGATCCCTTGCTCCAGGTAGCGAAATTCAGGCATTTTATCGCCAGATCGTTTGCCGATCGAGATCGAGGCAAACGTGGAGCCGTGATAGCTGCCGTTGCGCGCGATCACTTGGGTCTTGTTGGGTCGACCTGCGCAAGTCTGGTAGAACGCCACCATACGGTAGGCGCTGTCTATGGCCGTCGAACCGCCAGTGGTGAAATGCACGTGATTGAGATCACCAGGCGCAAGCTCAGCCAAACGGGCGGCCAACAGCGCCGAAGGCCCATTGGTCATATCCACAAAACTGTTTGAAAAGGCCAGTTTCTCGCTTTGTTTGGCGATTACGTCTGCCATCTCTCGGCGACCCAGACCGATATTGGTGCACCACAGCCCGCCAACCGCGTCAAGATACCGTCGGCCCTCCCGGTCCCACAGATAACAGCCCTCACCCCTCTCGATCACCAAAGGGCCGTCCCGTTCGAAGCTGTCAAAATGTGTCCAAGGATGCAGCACGTGGCTGCGGTCCAGATTGGCCAGATCGAGGTTGCTTTTCTCTTCCATTCCGACACCTTGAGCGAGCCGGAAAACGAATGCAAGGCTTGCACCAGGACAGGCGAGATGCGACAGACGAAGGCGAAGCATCAGAGAGTTGAAGAGATGAGCTTGCGAACCGAATTTATCGACGCCATGAGCGGCTTGGTCTCCTCGGTGAGCATCGTGACCACCGACGGTTCCGCCGGCAAGGCCGGCGCGACTGTCTCGGCACTTACAAGCGTATCAGCGGATGGTGATGCGCCCACATTGTTGGTGTGTTTACACCATGAAACCGCTGCGGCGGCGGCGATCTTGGAAAACCGCTGCTTTTGCGTGAATATCCTGAACTCCGCGCAATCAGATATCGCCAATATCTTTGCTTCTCGAACCGTCGCCAAAGGCGCAGAAAAATTTGCTTCTGGTGAGTTCGCACCCTTGAAAACCGGAGCTCCTTCGCTGAATTCGGCGCTGGCCGTCTTCGATTGCTCGGTCATATCGGACGAACAGATCGGCACCCATCATGTGATGATCGGAGCTGTCCAGGCGATAACCTGTGATCAGGGCCAGCCGTTACTTTATGGCGCGCGGGCTTATCAAAGGCTTGCAATCAGCTAGCTATCCAAGGGCAGCGCGCGCTCCACAAGCCGGGCGAAAAAACTTGCGCCGATGGGTGAAATTTCATCGTTGAAATCAAAGGACGGGTGATGACACACCGCCGTATCACCCTGCCCGATGAACAGGTAGGCCCCTGGCACGCGCTGAAGCATGTATGAGAAATCTTCCGCACCCATTTCGGGGCCCGAACGGCGTTCCACCTGATCTTCGCCAACGATCTCTTCCGCAACATCTGCCGCGAACTCAGCCTTTTGGGGTGTATTCACGGTGGCCGGATAAGTCGGCTCATAGTTGAAATCAATTTTGACGTCGAATGCTGCCTCATGCCCCGCAACGATTTGGGTCATTCGCTGGCGGACCATGGCGCTGTCTTCGGTTGAGAAGCTGCGCACGGTTCCACCCACAAAACAGCTAGACGGGATGATGTTTGACGCAGATCCTGCATTGATCTGGGTGATAGACACGACAAGATCGCGTGTCGGTGCGTGGTTGCGTGATACGATCGTCTGACAGGCTTGCACAAGCGAAACAGCTGCCGCGATCGGATCGACCGCTTCATGCGGATAAGCTGCATGCCCGCCCAGGCCCTGAATGTTAAACTGCACCTCATCAACAGCCGCCATAAGCGGGCCCGGCTCGGTGTAGAACTGGCCAGGTGCCACGCCGGGTGCCGTGTGCAGGGCATAAACTTCAGCAATCTCAAAACGCTCGAAGATCCCCTCCTCCACCATCACACCACCGCCGCCGCCATCTTCTTCAGCCGGCTGGAAGATCAAAGCGACGCGGCCGGTAAAATTACGCGTCTCGGCTAAGTATTTCGCGGCCCCCAGCAGCATCGTTGTGTGTCCATCGTGACCGCAGGCGTGCATTTTGCCGGAAACTTTTGACCGGTGGTCCAGCTCGGACGCTTCCATGATCGGAAGCGCATCCATATCTGCGCGCAATCCAAGTGTGGGCCCCGGGGCCTTGCCATCGATCATCGCAACAAGCCCGGTTTTGGCAATGCCCTCGTGGATTTCGGTGATCCCAAAGCTGCGAAGCTGATCGGTGACAAAAGCCGCGGTTTCGTGGCACTCAAAGCCAAGCTCAGGGTTCTGATGCAGATGTCTTCGCCAAGACTTCATATCTTCAGAGAAGGCGGCGATGCGGTTGATGACTGGCACGTCAAGGCTCCTTCTGTCAGGCTGAGCATATGCATGCGCGAAACCCGGAGACTGTGCAATGACCGATCTGATCAACGACGCAAACGGCGGCATGCCCCGGCTGTTAGAGATCATGCGCCGCCTGCGCGATCCGCAGTCCGGCTGTCCATGGGACATTGAACAGGATTTTGCCTCGATCGCCCCTTACACGATCGAGGAGGCCTATGAGGTTGCCGACGCGATTGAACGCGAGGCGTGGGACGAGTTGCGCGGGGAGCTTGGGGATTTGCTGCTGCAAACCGTCTATCACACCCAGATGGGCGAAGAAGCAGGGCTTTTCAGCTTCGATGAGGTCGTTACGGCCATTTGTGACAAGATGGTCGCGCGTCACCCGCATGTTTTTGGCGCGGAAAACCGCGACAAATCAGCCGCGCAACAAACGGCCGATTGGGAAAAGATCAAGGCTGCGGAACGCGCGACGCAGGAACAACGGGGCGCGTTGGACGGCGTCGCTGTCGCGCTGCCCGCCTTGCTGCGTGCGCTGAAACTCCAAAAGCGCGCAGCGCGTGTGGGCTTTGATTGGCCCGATACATCGCAGGTTCTGGACAAATTGGTCGAAGAGGCTCGTGAGTTGGCGGAGGCACGCGATAACAAAGGGGCCGACGCCATCGAAGACGAGTTGGGCGATCTGCTTTTCGTGATGGCAAATCTGGCGCGCCATCTTGACGTTGACCCGGAAGCCGCTTTGCGGCGCACCAACGCCAAGTTCGAGCGCCGGTTTGCCGACATCGAGCGTGCCCTGCGCGACGCGGACACCCGCCCCCAGGATGCGACACTCGAAGAAATGGACGCCTTGTGGGACGCCGCGAAGGCCCGCGGCCTTTAACGTCCTTTGAACAGGCTGCCCATGACACCGCGAACAATTGCTGTCCCAGCTTTGGTGCCAATCGACCGCATCATGGATTTCGCAAATGCCGTTCCAACGGAATCACTGCGGCGCGAACTGGTTCGCCGGGATGTCGAGCGCGTGACCTTCTTGCCGGTATAGCGGCGCGCGGTCTGATACTCGCGCTCGCGGGCTTCCATCTCTTCTTCGCGGCGCTCTGCCTCTTCGGCCTCCTTCGCAGCCTTCTCGGCACGTTTCTGGAGCATCTCGAACGCAGATTCCCGATCGAGCGGCGTTTCATATTTTCCCGCCACCGGGGAGGCATTGATCGCGGCCTGGCGCTCGATCTTGTTGATCGGTCCCAGTTGTGAAGATGGGGGACGCACCAACGTCCGCTCGGAAATTCCTGGCATCCCCTTTTTGATCAGAAACGAGGTTACTGCCTCCCCGACACCCACTTCCTTGATCGCATCTTCGACCTCAAAACGCGGGTTCGGTCGATATGTATCGGCTGCGCGGCGCAGGTTCTTCTGGTCCTTAGGTGTGAAGGCGCGCAACGCGTGCTGAACCCGGTTGCCCAACTGCCCCAGAATATCTTCAGGCACATCGGACGGCTGCTGTGTAATGAAATACACGCCCACACCTTTGGACCGGATCAGCCGCGCGACCTGTTCGACTTTATCAACCAGCGCATCCGGCGCGCCGTCAAACAACAGATGCGCCTCATCGAAAAAGAACACGAATTTCGGTTTGTCCGGATCGCCCACCTCGGGCAGCGTTTCGAACAATTCGCTCAACATCCAAAGCAGGAACGTGGCGTAAAGGCGCGGGGCTGACATCAGCTTGTCTGAGGCCAGAATATTGATCTGACCGCGTCCTTGCACGTCGGTCGTAAACATGTCCTCCAGATCCAGTGCCGGTTCGCCAAAGAAATCCGCGGCGCCTTGGTTCTCCAAAACCAGCAGACGGCGTTGAATCGCCCCCACGGAGGCTGCAGAGACAAAGCCGTAGCGCAGCGCCAGTTGCTTGGCATTCTGGCCGATCCAGACCAGCAAGGCTTGCAGATCCTTAAGATCAAGCAGCGAAAGTCCTTCCTCGTCGGAAATTCGGAAGGCAATGTTCAAAATGCCCTCCTGGGCCTCGCTGAGTTCCAGCAGGCGCGACAGCAAAAGTGGTCCCATTTCCGATACGGTCGTGCGAACGGGGTGTCCTTGTGCGCCGTAGAGATCCCAAAATGTGACTGGAAACGCTTCATACCGGTAGTCATCGAAGCCGATTTTACCGGCACGCTCCATGAAAGGCTCATGCAACTTGGCGCTTGTCGAGCCGGAGGCCGCAAGTCCGGAAAGATCGCCTTTCACATCCGACATGAAGACAGGGACGCCCGCGTTCGACAGACCTTCGGCCAGAATCTGCAGCGTCACTGTCTTGCCGGTCCCCGTCGCACCGGCAATCAAGCCGTGACGGTTGGCGTACTTCAGCAGAAGATACTGTTTTTCTTGATAGTTCTCTCCGCCACCCCCGACAAAGATCTGACTGTCATCCATAGCCTGGTCCTTAAGTTCACACGTCCCTGATCCCGAACATACATTTTTAACCATTCTATGCCAGAGTGTTCGAAGTCGTTGTTCCGGCGCTGCTATGGAACGACGTACTTCCTCCCTGTCTGACTTTGACCGTGTCCTTGGACACGGTCTTTTTTTTTCGGTTTTGGTTAAGAAAGCCAACTGATTTGGCGGAGATAAGCCGGGATCTTAATTTTACGCATCAAATCCCTGACTGACTGTTGACCGAAGAAAGTCTCTGCCGTAACGTCCCTGCAGTCGGCCAGTCCGACAGGGAGAAAAAAATTGGAAAGAAGGGTTTGCTTGCAAGCCCTTTTTTCTATTTTGGGGCTCTTCTTTGTTCTACTGGCAGATCGTTTGCCCTGTGCATCGGCGTAGTCACGCGGATGTGGTGGGGGTCCGCACATTTCTCGCCTGACATAGAAATTGCGCCGTGCTAGATGCAAAGGACAGGCATAATCCAAATGGGAAAACGATGTCCGATCTTTTGAGCAGACTTGCAATCATTGCGCTTTTGAGCACCCCAACAATGGGATGGGCTCAAACAACCGAGACCACCGAAACCGACGCCGACGCGCAAACCGAGGAAGCCGCAGAAAATACACCGCGCGAAGACGGGTTGTCGACCGGGCAACTTGTTGATGAGATCGGCAAACCTTACACATTGTCCGAGCATGGCGATTGGGAAGTCGTGTGCATCAATGCGCCCGACGGCCAAAAGGATCCCTGTGATCTTTTCCAACTGCTCACTGATTCCGAGGGCACGTCTGTCGCAGAAATGCGCGTCTTCACGCTTCCTGGAGATGATGAACTGGCCGCCGGGGCCGCTGTGGCTGCGCCTTTGGGCACACTTTTGAACCGCCAGATGCAGATCTCGGTCGATGGATCGCAGGCTAAGGTTTATCCGTTTACCTTTTGCTCGCAACAGGCCTGTTTTGCACGGATCGGGCTGACATCAGGTGATCTGGCCGGGATGCGCGCGGGCAACACATTGACGGTTAGCATTTACCCGCTGCGCGCGCCGAACCAAAAGGTTGATCTGGACTTTTCACTCACCGGATTTACGGCAGGCTTTGAAGCGGTGGCCGCGGCACGGGCAGAATAACGCCCAGACACCACCTCTAGCTGTCAACCCGTCCACGCCGCCCACCGCGACGGCGCGGCGTTGGGGCGCTTGCCAGACCGTCTTGCAGCACAACGCGCATGGGGTGATCCGGGCGCTCGTCCTTGTAGAGCGACAAAAGCTCCGCAATCGCTGTCTTAGTGGCAAGTGCTTCAGGCAGGCTCAAGGCCCAGTCAAGAAAGATGGAGCGGCACTCACCGTCGGTAATCCCCTCGATCCGGAATGCTTCCCGAATGAGCCCTTTAGGATCAATTTGGTTGACTGTCATGGGAGCCTGCAACTTTCCTTGAGACGGTGATTGCGCTTATTCTGCCTCCTCAGGCAGGGGCGGAAGCGTCGAATTGATCAGTTTGGCTGCCCAATTGCGACATTCTTCGATTTTGTCCTGCAAGTGCTGCTGGCTTTCACACCCCGCAACACGCAGCACAATCTGCCAGCCGGACCCGCTGAGCGAGGTCTCCGACAAAGGTGCTGTTCCCAAAAGTCGTGTAGCGGACTGAACGTGCCGGAGCAGATCAAGCGAAGCGCTCAATTGCCGGGCTTGCGCAACATCGATAAATTTCGTGGTCGTCGCGGCTTCGATTTGCTCTGGCGCGCGTCGTGTCAGCGCGCCCGATAGAAGCGCCAAGGCCTGAACAAACAGCTCGATGTCCTGCACCCCACCCGGTCCATCTTTCACATCCCACGGTGCGCGGCCAGGTCGTGCGTCAAACAGGCGTTTTCGCATCTGACCCAATTCTTCGAAAACCTGCGCCGCGCCTGCGCCTGCCGACAACACATCCGTGCGTACCGCTTCGATATCTGCCAACAAGGACGGTGCCCCTGCCAGCGCCCGCGCCCGGGTCAGTGCCAGATGTTCCCACACCCAGGCTTCCGTCTTCTGATAGCTGTCAAAAGCCGCCAAAGACGTCGCGACAGGACCCGATTGGCCAGACGGACGCAACCGCATATCGACATCGTAAAGCTTGCCTTCAGCCGTCGGTGCCGTAATGGCCGTAATCAAAGCCTGGGTCAGACGGGCGAAATAAGGGCGTATTGACAAGGGCCGTAGCCCGTCAGATTGAGCCGCCTCGCCGGGGTCATAGATTACGATCAGATCAAGATCTGAGCGGGTGTTCAGCTGCCCTGCCCCAAGAGAGCCCATCGCCAAGACCGCAGCACCACGACCGGGTGGGACCCCGTGTTTTTTAGAAAACTGCTCGGTCACCACATCGAACAATGCCATGACCACAGCTTCGGCGATATCACCATATTCAATGCTGGCCTCTTGCGAGTCGGTCAGACCGCGCAAGAAATGAACCGAGCTGCGAAAATGCCATTCCTTCTTCCAGCGCCGTGCCTGATCGAGTTTGGCCTCGTAATCCTCTTCTTTAGCCAACTCCTGATCCAATGCGGACTTCAGCACCGCGACACCTGGCCAGGGTGTGAAGAACTCTCCGGCGATGACCGCATCAAGCACTTTGGCATTGCGCGACAGATACTCGGCCAAATCCGGCGATGCGGTGCAAACGTCTACGAACAGATCAACCAGATCCGGATTGGCTTCAAAAAGCGAAAACACCTGCACGCCCGCAGGCAAACCCGCAATGAACCGCTCGAAGGCCACGAGGGCCGCGTCAGGATCCTTGGCCGCGCGAAACCGCTCCAGCATACCGGGAAATACGCGTTTGAAAATCGCCACAGAGCGCGGGGAGCGTAGCGCCGGAACCCCACGCCATTTCGCCAGATAAGTCTGGATTTCCGACAACGCTTCGGAGGGCGGTTGCGCCGGTTCGAAGAATTCCACGGCATGGTGGGAAACGGTGTCAATTCGGTTACGGATTTCGTCGCGCAATTGATCTGGATCCTCGCGCCCCATAAGGTTGGTCAGGCGCCTAAAGTCATCCGGTTTTTTGGGCAAACTGTGGGTCTGGGCGTCTGCCACCATCTGCAACCGATGTTCGATCTCGCGCCAGTCACGGTAGCATAGGGTCAGCGTTTCGGCAGTCTCGGAGGGGATCCAGCCTGCACCTGCCAACGCGCTCAAGGCTTCCACCGTTCCACGTTTTTGCAGGCTGGGATCGCGGCCGCCCGCAATCAATTGCCGCGTTTGGGCAAAGAACTCGATTTCTCTGATCCCGCCTGGGGCGAGTTTGATGTTGCGCCCGTCAATATTGTCAGAATGCAGACCCTTGTGATCGCGGATGCGCAACCGCATATCATGGGTATCCTCGATTGTCGCAAAATCAAGATGCCGACGCCATACGAAGGGTCTCAGGCGATCGAGAAACGCCTGACCGGCCGCGATGTCGCCTGCGCAAGCGCGTGCCTTGATGAACGCTGCGCGCTCCCAATTGCGCCCGACACTTTCATAGTATCGCTCTGCCGCCTCCATCGCGATGCAAACCGGCGTGACGGCCGCATCCGGGCGCAGCCGCAGATCTGTGCGAAAAACATATCCCTGGTCGGTATTGTCTGACAAAAGCGCTGTCAGCTGACGTGTGATGCGCACAAAGCCTGCCCGCGCGGTATCATAGTCACTGGGCGCGAAGCGAGTCTCGTCAAAGAGGCAAATCAAATCAATGTCGGAGGAGTAGTTCAGCTCTCCGGCACCATGTTTGCCCATCGCCAAAATGCACAACCCTCCAGCCTGCGCGGCATCCTCTTCCGTAAGCCCCGGCAAGATTCCACGCGAAATGGCGGCCGAGACCAGCGTGGTCACACCGTTATGAACAGCAAGGTCAGCGAAATCGCTCAGGCATTGGGTCACCGTTTCCAGGGGCCAAACGCCACCCAAATCAGCCAAGCCACACAGCAACGCAATCCGGCGTTTGGCCTGTCGAAGCTCCGTTGCGAGATCGCTGGATGTGAAGTGGCTCGCCAGAATTTCGTCACGCAACGCCTCAGGGCTAGTGCGGTCCAGGCGCGCGATCCATGGCGCCTCTTTGCGCATCAATTCTGCCAAAAACGGTGCTGACCCCGCCGCGCCGCGCACCAGCGCGCGAAATTGATCCCGCGTATCAGGGATGCGCGCCGCAGCTTCGTCGCCAAGCTCTGAGCTAAAGGCCACAGGCAGCCGCGTTATCCGCTCGGAAAATCCCATGACCCGACGATGCGAGCGCCCCTCGACCGCGTCAAGGTGAACTTGCAAACCCCGATGCCACACGTCACAAAACCAGCAATAAACGGCAGGAGGATCCAAATGAGCAAAAGCCTCACACGTGTCCGTCGCGCGCTTAGTGAGGCAGGGTTATCGGTGGACATTCTGGAGACCGGGGCCGACACGCGCACCGCGGCACAAGCTGCCGAAATCGCCTGTTGCAACTTGGATCAGATTGCCAAATCGATCATTTTCCGAGGTGAAACCACCACTGCTGCGATCTTGTTTTTAACCGCCGGTGGAAACCGCGTGGACCCAGATAAGGCAGCCATTTGCGCGGGCGAACTGTTGGGCAAGGCAGATGCGGCGCTGATCCGGGCACAAACAGGATTTGCCATCGGAGGCGTTTCGCCCGTCGGCCACCTCAACCCGGTCCGGGCGTTTCTTGATCCACGCTTGATGGAGTTTGAAACCGTCTGGGCCGCGGCTGGCACGCCACACCATATCTTTCCGATTGCGCCCACGGAGCTGCACCGGATCACCGCTGCGCAGCTGGCGGACTTTACCGCGTAAGACCACTTACGCGCAGGACCGCATCCGCCGCCCGCAATCCAGGTTCAGTTTGCCCCTTTCCCAAAAGCTCCATCGTCCGGCGACAGGCCTCGATCTGCTTTTGGCGCGCAGGCTCGTCGTGCAACAACGTCGCCAGCGCCCTGGCGATTGGATCAGGTTTGCACCCATCGCCAAGAAACTCGGGCACCGTCCGCGACTGGGTCACCAGATTAACCAGCGTGACCGTGTCGATCTGGGCCATGCGCTTCATCATCTGCCAAGTCATCCAGTTCATGTCATAGGCAATCACCATCGGCGTCTCGTTTGCGGCCAGCTCCAGCGAGACTGTTCCCGACGCCGCCAATGCTAAATCCGCAGATTTGAAGGCCGCTCGTTTGAGGGCCACTGCGTCTTCAGCGGATCCGTTGTTTGGATCCAAAATCAACGGATCCCCAGGCCAGTGCTGAGCGAGCGCGCGCACGCGCGACGCCACAGGACCTGCCGCTGGTATCACCACCCGAAGTTCCGGAACTTGGAGAACCAACTTGGAGAGCGCCTCGCCGAAAATCGGGACCAGGCGCGACACCTCATTCATCCGCGAGCCCGGCAAGGCCAGCAGGACAGGACCGTTGCCAAGATCGTAGGTCTTTCGAAACTCTGATGCATCCGCGTCGGTCGCAACAGGTTCGCTGACCACAGGGTGACCAACAAAATCGCACCCCATACCCGCAGCTTCCATATAGGGCGGCTCAAACGGGAGCAACGCCAACACGTGATCGATCACGCCACGCATTTTCTGGGCACGTTTCGGTCGCCACGCCCACACTGACGGCGCGACGTAGTGTATTGTGGGCATAGACGACGCAGCCTTCACTTTCCGTGCAACTCGGAGGCAAAAATCCGGACTGTCGATTGTGATCAGAACTGCCGGATTTTGTTTCAGAATATCGGCCACAGCCTCGTCCCGCCTACGAAACAGGCTGCGCAGCTTCGGCAAAACTTCTGCAATGCCCATGACGGACAATTCGGTCATATCAAACAGCGAGCATAGCTGTTGCGCCTGCATCAGCGGTCCACCGATGCCGGCAAATCTGATATCGGGGCATCGATGACGCAAGCCTGCCATCAATGCGGCACCCAGTCGGTCGCCGGAAAGTTCGCCTGCAATCAGGTAGACCAGCGGGGGATCACGCTCGGGGGCCATCAGCGATCCAGAACACCATCTCATGCCGGTCCGCAAGATCTATGCAGCCCTGCAAATCCAACACCATGACACGACCCGCTTCGACCACGACGCCCCTGAGGCCGACTTCAGCCGCACGCCTGAGGGTTTGCGGGCCTATGGTCGGCACATCCACCCTCATATCTTGGGTTGGCTTTGCGGCTTTGATAAGCAGACCGCCCTCAGGCAAGTCGGGATCGCGGACGAACTGCGCCGACCTTGTAGCCTGCCCGGTCCCGCTAAGGAAATCCACCGCTTGCCCAATCGGGTCTGTCCAACTGGCACCATCCTCCATCAAAGGTGCACCCAATCCTTCGGGTGCCCGCATCAGCGAACGCATCATCCAATCGGTCCCGCCAATGGCTTCAACCGCCAAGACCTGACCACGCGAGACAATGCAGGATTGACCCAGATCGACCTGCCCCAGGGCACCCAGAATATGGATACCCCGGTCGAGATCATCACGATCTTGCTGACTTGGCAGCGCGCGACTGAGCATGCCGGGCGACGGCATCAGATCCGGGGCAATTTCATGGGCTGCGACGATCTTGAGACCGGCCTCTTCAAAGAAACCCAAGAACGTGCGCAAGGTGGCGTCATCGCCCTCTTGCAAGGCAGCGATCATGCGCGGCACCAATGGTTGCGTCGCCGGATCGATCTGCGCGGGATCAATTTTCGGACGCACAACCCGACCGGCGAAACACACTTCGGTCGTGCCCAAGTCAGTCAACTCTTTCAAGAAGCTTCCCAGAGTTTCGAGACTGAACTTGATAATCGGCCGACCGCTTCGGTCGTCAATCGGATGGCCGTTGAATTCACATAATCTAAACAGGGTAGACGCGCGGTCGAGACTCGCCATAAGAACGCTCGGCAACTGGCCTTCGCCGGCAATCAGCGCGAGCATGGGGATCCCTCGGTCATCGCGGCGTCAGGAATGAGCGATCCGTATCGCCCAAAATGAAATCAACAACTTCGCGCACGTAGTCGCTGTCTGTTTCGTCTTGCAATCGGCGTGCGCGGTCTTGAAACGCACCATCGCCCTGACGCAGCATCTGATAGGCAGCCCGCAGCGCGGTGATGTCGGCACGCGCGACGCCGGCGCGCTTCAATCCAACGTAGTTCAGTCCATCCAGATCACCGCGCGGAGCCTGGACCAGCCCATAGGGGATCACATCATTGGTCACCATGGTTACAGCGCCCACAATCGCACCCCGTCCGACGCGAACCCATTGGTGTATGCCTGATAGCCCGCCGATGATGACGTCATCCTCGATCACACAATGGCCCGCAACTGCGGCGGAATTGACCAAAATCACCCGATCGCCAATCTGTGCATCATGGGCGATATGGCAGCCCGCCATGAACAGCCCGTCCGCGCCGATCTCAGTGACCCCGCCACCGCCATCTGTCCCGGTATTCATCGTCACATGTTCGCGAATGCGGTTGCGCTCGCCGATAACAAGCTTGGTCTTTTCACCGGCAAATTTCAAATCCTGCGGGATCTCACCGAGAACGGTGAATGGAAAGACAATCGTGTCGGCACCAATTGTCGTATCGCCGGTGACAACGACATGGGATTTCAGAACCACCCCAGACGCGAGTGAAACGTTCGGGCCTACGGTGCAAAACGGACCAACCTCGGCTGCATCATGGATCTGAGCACCCGGCTCGATGATCGCGCTGGGATGAACCGCCATGCGTCAGCCCCCATCCGCCGAAAGATCCATCATCGCAGTGAATTCGGCCTGTGCGGCCATCTCACCGTCGACATGTGCCATTCCTTTGAACCGCCAAACCTTTGCGCCGGGTTTACCGCGCATAACTTCAATTTCCAGCTTCAACACATCGCCAGGCACAACCTTGCGGCGAAATTTGCAGCCATCGATCGCCATGAAATAAACCAGTAAATCCTTGTCGACCATATCGAGTGTGATCCCCACCATCACCGCAGCGGTCTGCGCCATAGCCTCGACAATTGTCACACCGGGCATGATCGGCGTGCTGGGAAAGTGACCTTGGAAATGGGGTTCATTGAAGGTGACATTCTTGATGCCGGTGGCTGACACGCCCGCGACGATATCCTCAACCTTGTCAATCAGTAGAAACGGGTAGCGGTGCGGAATCAGGCGCTTGATGAGGTCAATATCGGCACGGGTTGCTGTCATTGGCTTGCTCTTTATTTGTTCTGCGCAATTTTGGTCTGCACACTTGCGATTACTAAGAGGGTTTGGCGCATGAAACGCAACCCTGTTGACACTCAATCGCCCAAGGTTGGTTCGTCCTGTGCCACAGGTTCCTGGGCTTCATTCGGGCGCGGGGCTGGGCTTTGCATCTGCGCCCCATCGCGCGGAGCTGACCCGATCGTGGTGTTGACCGCCGCGATAGCCTCTTCGGTGATGTCGATGTTTCTGACCGAAAAAATCACCGCATCGCTGTTGAGAATAGCAACGGCTCCGCTGGATTCCACCAGCTCCAAAAGCACAGGAAATGCCAGTTCGTAAAATCGGGCCCGCTCTGCGTCGGCGCGGTCTTGAATGGCGTCCAGCTTTGCATCCTGAGCATCTCGGATTTCCGTGACCCGCTGGTCAAACTCATCGGCCAATTCTCGGAACGCGGCCGGCTCCATATCGGGTCGCTGCTCGGTCAATGCGCGTTCTTCATCGACGAGTTCGGTCTCGATCCGACGGTTCTCGCTCGCCAGTGCGCGCGACTGTTGTTCCAACTCGCTTTGGACCCGCTTGCCGAAATCCGATGCGAGATACAGCGCCTCCTGATTCAGTGTGAGGACCGGCGCGGTCTGTGCAATAGCTGCCGCCGGGATCAGCAATCCCAGCCCAAAAGCCAGTGCAAAGATGCGCATCAGAACTGCGTGGAGACCGTCAAGTCGAAGGTCCGCTCTCTGTCAAAGGACTCAGATACGAGCGCGCGCGAAAAGTTCAGTCTCAGCGGGCCGATCTGAGTGTCCCAGAAGATCGATATGCCAATGGCCGAGCGCAGGCTAAATCCATCATCCACCAAGCCTGTTGGCTGGCTCGGCCCAACTGTGCCCCGCACGTCGTCAAGCCCCCACACAGAGCCTACATCGAGGAAGAGACCACCGGTGATCCCGTATTCTTCCGGCAGCCCCACTGGGAATTCCGCTTCAAACCGCGCCGCAGCAAAGTAGTTTCCGCCAAGCGGGTCATCACCGACAGATTCAAGATCGCGGGGACCGATCCCGCCGCTTTCAAACCCGCGGATGATGCTGGACGTGTTGAAGAACCGCTCGGTTACAACCGAATTGCCAGTCAGCGCTGTCTGTGCCCCAAACTCAAATTCCGCGCGCAGCGTGACTTCTTCCTGGGCCACTTGCGTCTGAGCGGACACCAGACCAGTTGTTCGCACAAATTCACGTCCTGCCCCAAAGGCCCCAATCTGTTGCCCGAAACGCAGCAACACGCCTGCGTTCGGGTTCAGTCCGGTCCGGCGGGAATCGTAGCTGTAGTCATACCCAATGGACGCCGAGCGATAGGTGCCGTCGTCGCGTTGAATAATCGGGGAAACATCCGTCGCAACGTTGGAGATTTTCTCCTCCGCGAGGCGGAAGTTCAGATCAATACGCCCGTTTTCACTGATCGGGAAGCCGACGCTGGGCTGGAAGCGGATCCGGCGCGTATCATAATCGGCAAATTCGCTGTCGGTTGTTTGATACAGCAGCAAGATACCGGCTCGCAGGTCGCGCCCCAGGAAGGCGGGTTCAACAAAAGTAAGCGAGGTATTTTGCGTATCGGTCCCCGTGTCGAAGGAGAACTGTAAGATCTGCCCGCGCCCCAGAAAATTCCGCTCGGAGAAGTTAATATTGAACGCACCGCCATCTTCCGCGCCGTAACTGACCCCAAAGCCAAGAGAGCCTGTGGTGGTTTCTTCAACATCGACATCAATGACGACCTGATCAGGCGCGCTGCCCTGACGGCTGTTGACGTCAGCCGTCGAGAAATAGTTCAGCGCGCGGATCCGCTCTGCCGCGTCTCGAATTTCGCGTGGATTGAACGG
The DNA here is from genome assembly GCA_039193885.1 of Pseudomonadota bacterium. Taxonomy (GTDB): domain Bacteria; phylum Pseudomonadota; class Alphaproteobacteria; order Rhodobacterales; family Rhodobacteraceae; genus Litoreibacter. The sequence continues at coordinate 68,955 of JBCCWL010000005.1, read as the reverse complement.
ATCGCCCTCAACGGTGCGGAATTGCCGGCGCACGACCCGGTCAAGAGTGGTTGCGTTGCCTTCAATATCGATCCGCTCGACAAAAACACGCGGGCCGCGGGTAATCGCAAACTCGACGCCCAAAATTACCTCGGCGTCATTTCGGATGATACGCGGCTCAACCCGGATGAAATTCAGGCCCTTCTGCGCTGCCAGCCGTTCCATGCGTGTGATCGTGTTTTCGACACGCGCTGGCGAATAGACATTACCCGTCTTGATCTTCGACACGGCCATGAATTCATCAGGGTCAATCTCGTTTAGGTCCGTAGTGGTGGTAATCTCACCGAAGCGGAATTGCTGGCCTTCCTGAACATCAAACGTGATGAAGAAAGCGTCGCGCTGACGTGTCAGTTCCGGTGTGGCGGACAGAACCTGGAAATCTACATATCCGCGCGACAGGTAGAAATCGCGCAGCAGTTGGCGGTCAAAATTTATCCGGTCGGCAACGAATGTATCCGAACGCACAAATGCCCGGAAAAAGCCAGCCTGCTTGCTTTCCAACACACGTCGCAGCCGGCGATCCGAATAGGCGCGGTTGCCAACGAAACTGATCCGTTCGACCTCTACCACGCCACCCTCGGCGACTTCAAAAACCAGATCGACACGGTTGTTGGAGCGCTCGATGATCCGCGGCGTGACTGTCGCGGTAATCCGACCAGCCTGCGTATAGGCATTTGTAATTGCGGCCGCGTCTGCTTCGGCGGTAGACGGGTTGTAGACACGACGCGAACGCGACTGAATCAGCGGGGTCAGCGCCTCATCATCGATCCGCTCATTGCCTTCGATATTAACCCGGTTGATAGTTGGAAATTCAACGACGGTCACAACCAAGGTATTGCCTGCCGGGACCAGATCGACGCTTGCAAACAACCCCGAGCGCTGTAGCCGCTGAAATGCGTCATTGAGCTGAGCTTCGCTGACCGAGGCTCCGCGCTCAAACCCCAAAAAAGACAGAACCGTCGCATCTTCAATACGCTGGTTGCCCTCAATTGACACTTGCGAAAACTGAAAACTCTGCGCCTGCGCCGGCGCAACGACACCAACAGAACCGGCAATGCCGCCCAGCCCCAGAAGTAAAATCACCAGTGATTGCTTGAGCTTACAGGTAAAAAACAGACCAAAGGATTTAAGCCGCAGCGACCCGCGCGCTGGCACTTGGAAATTCATGTAGTCTGCCCCCGCAATAACACGTTTTTCGTTGTTCCTTTGACTAGCCCGACTCGCAGGTCTTGTCAAAACGAAGGCATAGGAAAATGCCCCCGAAACGGGAGCATCAGAGCGGACGAATTATCACGGAGCGTTTAAATCAAAACGCAATCAGAATGGCAGCGCGTAGCTGCCGACACCCAGCCCGGCCGCAATGGCGACCGGCCACAAGAAACGGTCCAGGTTCAGGACGACCAGAAGCTTGAGGCCCTTATATCCTTGTCGAACGGCTTGCATGGGATGTGATCCTACAGTTTTCTCGCCGTTTGAGTGCCAGAATTTTGTGTCAGAAATGGGGCAAAATTACGGGCAGAAGAGGTCATTTGACAGAGCGAAGACCATCAAGGACAGCAAAAGCGCCAATCCGCCGGCCATCAAAACCTGCAATGCCCGGTCGCCTGGAGGGCGGCCTGAAATTGCCTCATAGGCGTGGAACACCAAATGTCCGCCGTCGAGAACCGGGATCGGAAACAGGTTCAACAAGCCAACTGCCGTCGACAGTACCGCGATGAACCAGATAAACTCCTGGAGGCCCTGCGACGCCATATCGCCCGAGGTCTGTGCGATCCCAATCGGCCCCTGGATGTTGCACGACGAAATCGCGCCAGTGATCATATGATACATGCCAGACAGGCTGGAGGTCGCGATGAAATAAGTTTGGCGTACGCCGCCCCAAAGCGCCTCTCCGGGACCTAGTGTCTCGCGTGGGGGTTCGAAAAATGCTCCGCCCGAGAAGCCGATCAACCAACGTGTGTCAAAGCCATCCTGGGTCGGCAAATCGCGCGAGATCGGCGACAGCGACACATCGTAGATCTCACCGTTGCGCCAGACTTCAAGCGCCATCGGTGCGCCCTGCCCGGCCTGCGCGGCGACCTGAACTTCGCTAAGCGCATAGACCGCTGTTCCATTGACTGACAAGATCACATCGCCCACCTGCATTCCCGATGCAATGGCAGGCGACTGCGGTTGCAGTTGCCCCAAAACAGGGGGGAATGGATAGACCGAAGCAAAACTGAGCGTCCGCCCATCGCGCAAAACCTCATAAGGCACGGTCTCTGACGGGGTCGTATCGCGCGCGACGGTATAGAAGGTTGCGAGGTCTGGGGTCTGGACGCCGTCGACACTCAGGATCTGGTCGCCCGGCTGAAACAACTCTTCTTCACCCGGTAGCGGTTTGAGTTCTCCGATCACCGGATCTTCGCCCGATGTGCCGAGAAAGATGAAGATCCCGGCAAAAACTAGGATTGAAAGGATGAAGTTGAAAACCGGACCGGCCGCAACCGTAGCCGCGCGGCGCCACAAATCAGCCCCATGCATGGTTCGGGAGCGGTCGCTATGGCTGAGCTGTTCGATCGCCTCGCCATCTTTGCCGCTGGCTGCATCCGCGTCGCCCAGAAATTTAACATAGCCCCCGAACGGCAGTAGTGCGATTTGCCAAAGCGTGCCACGCTTGTCGCGGCGGTAAAACAACACCGGACCAAAGCCCAGCGAGAAGACCTCTGCATGGATGCCGCACCAGCGCCCGACGATGTAATGTCCATATTCATGGATCGCAACGATCACGCTCAGCGCGACGATAAATGCCGCAACAGTGCCGAGAAGACCGCCAAATGACGGCAGCAATCCGATGAATTCCATACGTTGCTAGCCTTTCAGGTTGCTCACGACGCGCAATGCTTCACTGCGTGCCAAATGGTCCATATGTTGCACCATATCAAGGGTGATCGTGTCACATGTTAGGCCATGATGCGTTTGAATTTGATCAATTGTCTGTTCAACTATTTGTGCCATCTGCAAAAAACCGATCTTTTCGGCGATAAAAGCGTCCAGCGCGATTTCTTTAGCACCGTTAAATACCGTGCCCGAAAGCCCGCCAAGCTGCATCACATCCTGCGCCAGTCGCAAAGCCGGATAGCGTGTTTCGCACGCTTTCCGAAAGTTCAAGGAGCCTATCTGTGCCAGGTCTATCCGCGCGACGGGGATGTCACCCCGTTCGGGCCAGTGCAACGCGTATCCGATGGCGTGTCGCATATCCGGCGGCCCAATATGGGCCATCAGGGCACCGTCGGTAAATCCGACCAACGCATGAACCAGACTTTCTGGATGCACGACTGCCTCAATCTGATCCGGACGAACGCCGAAAAACTCTTTGGTTTCTATGAGTTCCATTGCCTTGTTGAACATCGAGGCGCTGTCTATTGTGATCCGTTGCCCCATATCCCAATTCGGATGTGAAGAGGCTTCGGCCAAACTGGCCTTTTCCAGTGCCTCGATCGGCCAGTCGCGAAACGCGCCACCCGAGGCTGTGATGATGATCCGCTCGACCGCCGAAAGATCTTCGCCCACTAGCGCCTGAAAGATCGCCGAATGCTCGCTGTCCACCGGAAGGATCGTGGCCCCGTAGCGCTTGGCCTCGGACAACAGCAATTGTCCCGCCGTGACCAGGCTTTCCTTGTTGGCCAAGGCCAGGGTTGTGCCATGTCGCAACGCGCGCAGACCGGGTACCAGACCGGCCGCACCCACGATGGCCGACATGAACCAATCTGCAGGACGGTCCGCCAACTCGGCCACGGCTTGCGACCCACCGGCCGCCTCAACGCGCGAGCCAGCAAGCGCCGCGCGCAGATCGGGCAGGCAGTCCTCGAAGGCCGTCACGGCGATTTCGGCGTTCAGCGATATCGCCTGCTCGGCCAGGCGGGCCACGTTGCGCCCGCCGCTCAGTCCCACCACCCGGTACGCGTTTCCCGCGCGCATCAGAAGGTCAACGGTGTTCTCACCAATTGATCCTGTGGACCCGAATATCGTGACGCTGCGCATGGGCGTCATCCTAAGGGTATTGGGGCGGGCGGGAAATCCACGATCTGCTCGATCAGCAGCAAGAACACAGACGCCCCCAGCATTCCGTCAAACCGGTCGAAGACACCGCCATGGCCCGGGATCAGGTTTGAGCTGTCCTTGACCCCCATCTTCCGCTTCATCGCGCTTTCCGCGATATCGCCCATCTGAGCGGCCATAGAGATTGCCACTGAGATCCCGACAATCTCGGCACCAACCCCCGAAAACCGGGTATAGATCCACCCAACAATGGCCGCAGCGATCCAGCCGGCAATCGTGCCGCTCCAGGTCTTTTTTGGACTCACCCGTGGCCAGAATTTGGGGCCACCGATAAAGCGGCCGGCGAAGTAGCCAAACACATCTGTAGCGATGACCACCAAAGCCAGCCACAGCATCCAGGCAAACCCAAAATCATCACGCAAATGCGACAGCCCATAGGATGCGATCACAATCATTGCTGCGAAAAGAATGTAGAGCGTGCGATTTTGACCCAGAAAGGCAAGACCCGCGATGGCTGGCAGCAAGACGAACGGCAACCCCACGCCAAGCGGCAAAAGCCGGGCGGCAACAAAGGCAATCGCCGCGCCAAAGCCTAAGATCAGCGCAGATTGCGAGGTTCCGCCAAGCATGCGGACCAGTTCCCACACCAAAGCGCCGCATAAAATGGCCACCAAAGACAAGAAAAACGCGCCGCCAAGATACATCGCGCCGATGCCCAGGACGGCAATCACCGCGCCAGAGCTCAATCGCACGGCAAGATCGGAAAATTTGTCGTCTGGCAAGCTCACGACGTCAGCGCATCATATTGGCCATCAGGCCCGGATCGCCCCGAAGCGTCGGTCGCGCTTTCCGAAACGATTGACCACCGCCTCAAACACATCAGGCGAAAAGTCCGGCCAATGGGTGTCGATGAATTCATATTCCGCATAGGCCGATTGCCACAGCAAGAAATTCGAAATCCGCGCCTCGCCTGATGTCCGGATCACCAGATCGGGGTCGGGCAAAACGTATGTATCTAGAAATGTGGCCAGCACTTCGCTGTTGACCTGTTCGGGCTTTAGCCGCCCCTCGGCGACCTCTACCGCAAGGCGCTGAGTGGCGCGTGTCACCTCATCGCGTGAGCCATAATTCAGCGCGATCGTCAAATGCGTCGTGTCATTACGAGATGTTAGGTTTTCCAAATATTCCATCAGTGTCTGAAGCTTCTTGTCGAGCTTCCCGCGATCTCCGATGAACCTCACCCGCGTTCCCAACCGGTGCAGGTAGTTTGCCTCTCTCTGGATATAGCGGCGGAACAGCGCCATCAGCCCTGAGACTTCCGATTGGGTGCGCTTCCAATTCTCGGTCGAGAAGGCGAAGATCGTAAGGTATTTCACCCCCAGATCAGGACAGGCCGCGACAGTTTGGCGAACGCGTTTCGCGCCGGCCTGGTGTCCGAACAAGCGCGGTTTGCCGCGTTGCGTGGCCCAGCGTCCGTTGCCATCCATGATGATTGCGACGTGGTTTGGTCCATCCGCTTGTGGTCGCGCCGCTTTGGGCTCAATCTTCGAAATGCTCATCACCTGTCCCTAGTTTTTTATAATAGAAACCGCTTCATCCGAAGCGGTCACACCTGCATTATTTCTTCTTGTTTTGTCTCCAGCGCGGTATCGACGGATTTGACCTGAGCCTTGATCATTTCCTCAACCTCTGCTTCCCAGATCTTTTGGTCATCCTCCGACAACCCGTCTGCTTTGGCTTTTTTGATTTGGTCCATCGCGTCGCGCCTTATATTTCGAACCGCAACGCGGGCATTTTCCGCATAGGAGCCTGCGACTTTGGACAGCTCGCGCCGACGCTCCTCGTTCAGCTCCGGAATGGGCAGCATGATGATCGTGCCATTGAGTTGAGGATTGATCCCCAACCCGCTCTCGCGGATTGCTTTTTCGACTTTACCGACGAGCCCTTTGTCCCAGACATTGATCGTGACCATCCGCGGCTCGGGCACATTGACCGTGCCCACCTGATTGATCGGTGTCATCTGCCCATAGGCGTCAACCATGACGGGCTCTAACATTGAGGCTGAGGCGCGGCCGGTACGTAGAGAGCCAAATTCCTGACGCAGCGACGCCATGGCTCCATCCATCCGACGTTGCAAATCATCGATATCAAGTTCGAAATCGTCGGCCATTCCCGCCCCTCAATCGTCTTATCAGTCGTCTCGCGCCACGGGTTGACCCGCATGCATCTACCGCCCGCCTGACCATCACAATCAATGATGATTGGCAAAAGTAAGGCGGTTATAACCTTAATCCCGCACGATTGTATAGGTGCCACGTCCCGCAAGGATACCTCGGAAGCCGCCGGGCTCATCGAGCGAAAAAACGATGATCGGCAGCGAGTTATCGCGCGCCAAGGCAATAGCTGAGGCATCCATGACTCCCAGTCGTTTTGCCAGAACGTCGTCATAGGACACCACATCATATCGCTTTGCATCTGCGAACCGCGCGGGATCTTTATCATACACCCCATCGACCTTTGTGCCTTTGAAGATTGCTTCACATTTCATTTCTGATGCCCGCAAGGTCGCCGCAGTGTCGGTTGTGAAATACGGGTTGCCGGTCCCCGCTGCGAAAATGCACACCCGCGCCTTTTCCAGGTGGCGCACCGCACGACGCCGAATATAGGGCTCGGCCACCTCGTTCATTGTAATCGCTGAAATCACCCGCGTGTGGATCCCGATGGCTTCCAATGCGCTTTGCATGGCCAGCGCATTCATTACCGTCGCAATCATTCCCATGTAATCGGCTGTTGTCCGCTCCATCCCCTGGGCCGAGCCTTGCAGCCCCCGAAAGATATTGCCGCCGCCAATCACCATGCAGATCTGAACGCCCAGCTCATGCACAGATTTGACCTCTTCGGCGATCCGTTCAACCGTCGGTGGGTTCAGCCCAAACCCCTGATCACCCATCAGCGCCTCGCCAGAGATTTTGAGCATGACCCTGTTATAGGTCGTTTCGGCTGAAGGCTCGGGCTGGACTGGGTCGCTCATGACAATTCCTCATGGGTGCAGCATCACGCGGGATGCACGGGCTTGCAAATTGGCCGCAAACTGTCAAAAAACTGACCCACTGACAACAGACTAAAGCGTCGAGGCGAATGACGCGCCGCTCCTTGCCGATCAAACAGGCCCAGGCTTTCATGACGAGTGAAATTTCAACGCTTCTGAGCGACATCAAACCAGATCAGCCCGTGTTGATAGCCGGACCGACCGCATCGGGCAAGTCAGCGCTGGCTTTGCACATCGCCGAACAACAGGGCGGTGTGATCGTGAATGCCGACGCATTGCAGGTATTTGATTGCTGGCAACTGCTCTCGGCGCGCCCGGACGATGCTGACCTCGCCCGCGCACCACATGCGCTTTATGGTCATGTGAGCTACCTTGACAGTTACTCGACCGGGCAATGGCTGCGAGACCTTGAGCCACTTCTGACCGGCGCGCGACGTCCGATCATTGTCGGCGGAACAGGTCTGAACTTCACCGCGCTGACAGAGGGTTTGGCCGAGATACCCCCCATTACACAGGACGTCAGGCAGCTATCCGATGCGATGAGTACAATGGAGCGGCTGCAGGATCTGGTCTGCCGCGACCCGAAGACTGCCGCGCGCATTGATCTCGACAACCCGGCCCGCGTGCAACGGGCCTGGGAGGTTTTGCAAGTCACCGGCAGGCCGCTTGCCGACTGGCAAGACGCAACCCCGCCACCACGGCTGAAACGCAAGGACTGTACCACCATAGTTCTGGATGCCCCAAAAGCGTGGCTGTCGCCACGCATCGAGACGCGCTTTGACCTGATGCTTAAAAAAGGCGCGCTTGAGGAAGTACGTGCGCTGAGCGACGATTGGAACCCGGATCGGCCCTCTGCGCGGGCGATCGGCGCGCGCGAATTGATGGACTATCTTAAGGGGCATTGCGAACTGGAGGCTGCTCGAAATGCGGCCATCATCGCGTCACGACAATATGCCAAACGCCAAAGAACCTGGTTCGCGTCCAGAATGTCAGATTGGACCCGCATACAAGCTGCCGCACTATAGGCAGATATAGTAGAATGCATCCGTTCACAGCATAGGTCTTGCGGTCGGTCATCGCGATTTATTCTCCCGTGGCGTCAACTGCGGCTTCGGCTTTACAAAGCCCTGCGAGTCGCGCGAAAATCATAAGCTTAAGCGGGCGTTAATTTGCGAGGATTTGGACGTGGCCCATCAAGATAATGCCTTGGGACCAGGGACACAGGCCAACGATCCAGCCATCGCAGGAACGCAGGTTACCTCGATGTTGTCGGTTCAAAAGCGCGAGTCCTGGCGCTCCGACACGGCTCAATCCTTTGACCATCCGGTCCTCTTCTGGGTGACTCGCGGCCAGGGTCGCTTCATGCTTGATTGCCGAATGCGCGGGATCGGCGCAAACACCGTGGTCTATATTCCGCCCGACGCGCTGTTCTCTTACGAGATGTTCGCCCAGCCGCAGGGCATGTTTGTGACGCTGCCACAAAACGACGCTTTCAAGTTTCCCGATCAGCCATTGCTGGTCAAAGTGCCTTCACTGCAGGCTCAGGCCGAGTTTAACGCCATGATCGACACTTTGGCGCGTGAGCTGACCAGTGAGCGCACCGGTAGGAATCGTGCGATCAACGCGCAGATCATGCTTATTTCCGTATGGCTGGACCGTATGCGGGATCATCTTCCGGAAGAAAAATTACGCAAATCTGACAAAGTCTTGCGACGCTTCAGCCGCGTCGTTTCAATTGGTCATCGCGACGGCAAAACCTTGGGAGAGTTTGCCGCAGACCTAAATGTGACGCCGACCCATCTGACCCGCCTGACGCAGAATTCTGTGGGCAAGCCAGCCTCAGCGCTTTTACAAGAGCGTGTGATCCATGCGGCATGCGACGCGTTGCGCAGGACGGACACACCTGTTCAGGATGTTGCGCGGAATCTAGGGTTTAGTTCGGCGGCCTATTTCACCCGGGCGTTTCAGCATCACACCGGCCTGAGCCCGACCGCGTTTCGCAAATCTCAGCGGAAGTAGCCGCGATCGCGAACAAATTTCCGTAACGGAACCCCTTAAATTCGGGCAATGTCGCAAATGAGCATGAAAAATGTCGCAATTTTTCTTCCATCTGACGGTTCCCTCTGTTGACCTGTCCCGAATAATCGGGCCGAATATCCAACGAGCGGCGTGGGGACCGTATTCAAACGCTCGCAAATATCGAAAGAGCCGGGCAATAGACCTCGGCGAGATAAGTCATGATCGACAGGGAGAAAACTGATATGACGAAAGAAACCATTAACGGTCTGCCCATTCACACGGCAGCCAAGATGTACGCGAAGGAATGCCTCAGCGGCCAACTGGACCGCCGGGAATTCATGTCGCGTGCAACGGCGCTTGGTGTGACAGCGACCGCTGCATATGGCATGATCGGCGCGACGCCGGCCTCGGCGGCTGCGCATGCGCAACAAGGCGGCACGATCCGCATGCAAATGGAAGTTCGCGGCCTGAAAGACCCGCGGACATATGACTGGACGCAGATTGCGTTCTTCACTGCTGGCTGGCTCGAGTATCTTGTCGAATACAATTCCGACGGTTCGTTCGAACCGATGCTACTGGAAAGCTGGGAAGTCAACGAAAACGCGACCACCTATACATTGAACGTTCGTAAGGGCGTAAAATGGAACGACGGGTCGGACTTCACGGCGGACGACGTTGCACGCAACATCGCCGGTTGGTGTGAGAAAGACGTCGAAGGCAACTCGATGGCGGGACGGTTTGCCGTCTTGATCGATGCTGATACCAACAAAGCCATTGAGGGTGGGATCGAAGTCGTCGACTCGCACACCGTGAAGCTGAACCTTCCATCGCCAGACATCACGTTGATTGCAGGCATGTCCGATTATCCGGCAGCGATCACACCAGCTGGGTTCGACGGCAGTCAGGAAGCCATGTTGGCCAACCCTGTTGGCACGGGCCCTTACAAGCCGGAATCGCTGGAAGTTGGCGTGAAGGGCGTGGTTGTACGCAACGAAGACCATGACTGGTGGGGCTATGCGGCTGGCAAAGGTGCCTATATCGACACGTTCGAATTCATCGACTACGGCACCGACCCTGCGGCTTGGGTTGCTGCGGCCGAGGCCGAAGAAGTTGACATGTTCTATGAGACCGTGGGCGATTTCGTCGACATCATGGACGCGCTTGGTTGGGTGAATTCCGAGGTGGCCTCTGCGGCAACGATTGTGATCCGTCCAAACCAGGACTTTGCGGATGCAGACGGCAAGCAGCCTTATGCTGACGTCAAAGTTCGTCAGGCGATTGCCAAAGCGGTTAACCGCTCGGTCTGCCTGGAGCTTGGCTATTCAGGTCGCGGTCTCGTGGCTGAGAACACTCATGTGGGGCCAATGCACCCGGAATATGCCGATGTGGCTGGCTATGACCATGACCCAGGTGGCGCGAAGGCTCTGCTGGATGAAGCTGGCATGGGCGATTACGAGTTCGAACTGATCTCGATTGACGATGACTGGCGCAAGAACACCACAGACGCCGTGGGTGCACAGCTTCGCGATGCTGGCTTTAACATCAAGCGGACGATCATTCCGGGCTCAACCTTCTGGAACGACTGGACGAAGTACGGCTTCTCATCGACAAACTGGAACCACCGTCCTTTGGGCACACAGATCCTGGGTCTGGCCTATCGGTCCGGCGAAGCTTGGAATGAAAGCGCCTTCTCCAATGCCGAATTCGACGCAACGCTTGATGAGGCAAACTCGATCGCTGATGCCGACAAGCGTCGTGAAGTGATGGCCAAGTTGCAGTCAATCATGCGCGACGAAGGCGTGACGATCCAGCCATACTGGCGGTCACTCTATCGCCACTACAAAGAAGGGATTGTGGGGGCAGACATGCATATCGCCTATCTGCCGCAGATCTATAAGTACGGCTACGCCGCTTAAGCATATACAGGTCAGGGCCGCATCTTAGGGTGCGGCCCTTTCCAAATGCGTTGCCGCTTTCCGACATGGGTCGGAGCAAGATGCCCAAAAAGGCACGACAGCAGTAACCGATAGACAATAGGGAACCCGATGGGACGCTTTATATTGCGCCGACTGGGTGTGATGCTTCTCACAGCATTGTGCCTGACATTCATAGTCTTCTGGCTGACCAATCTCTATCCGAACCTTGAAAAGCTCGCTAAAACACAGGGCAATTTCCGGATGTCGGACGAGGCTGTGACCAGCTTCCTCACCCGAGAAGGATATCTACAGCCCTTACCGGTCAAATACGGCCAATGGTTGGGCGTTTTGCCAGGTCACACCTTCACCGATGACGAGGGCAAGACGACCGGAAAATGCATTGGCCGCGAAATGGCTCCAGAAGATGCCCCAAGATTCTGCGGTGTGTTGCAAGGCGACTGGGGTGCATCGACTGTGTTCAAGGATGATGCGGCGAACATCATCTTCAAACGGCTCGGGCTGACCGGCTGGCTGATGCTGGCGGTTATGTGCGTGATGGTTCCGGCCGCATTGATCCTGGGGGTTCTGGCCGGCATGCGCGAGGGCTCGCGCACGGACCGCACGCTTTCTACAGTGTCCATTGCCTCTACGGCAACGCCGGAATATGTGTCGGGGGTCATATTTATCGCCATCTTTGCCTCTTCAGCCTTTGGACTGAAATGGTTCAAAGGGTCCGCCACGTCGGCTATGGATGACATCACATGGGCCAATTTCACCCTGCCCGTCGTGACAATCGCGCTCTATGGCATGGGCTATATCGCGCGGATGACGCGGGCCTCGATGACTGAGGTGATGACCGCGCAATATATTCGGACCGCCCGCCTCAAAGGCGTAAGCTTCCCGAATATTGTCATGAAACATGCGCTGAGAAATGCGCTGATCGCGCCGTTTACCGTGATCATGCTGCAGTTTCCGTGGCTGTTGAATGGCGTTGTCATCGTTGAGACCCTGTTCAACTACAAGGGCTTTGGCTGGGTTCTCGTGCAGGCCGCGGGCAACAATGACATCGACTTGTTGTTGGGATGCTCGGTCGTTGCCGTCTTCGTGGTTCTGGTGACACAGCTGATTTCGGATATCGGCTATGTGTTCCTCAACCCTCGTATCAGAATAGCGTGAGGGGAGAGAGCTCATGGATCCGCTAAGCTGGGGCGAAATTCTCGTCCAAATCTTCATCCGCTTCACACCGGTCTGGATCGCGTTGCTAACGCTATTCGTGGTGTCGATCTTTTACAAACGCAAGCTGGGCCTTTACGGCAAACTGTTTGACAGCCCGATTGGCATGGTTGGGTTCGCCCTGGTCATGTTCTGGGTGTTCACGGCGATTTTCGCTGACCTTATCATGACACACGACCCGTTGTTCCAGGTCTCGGGCATGAAAAACAAAGTGCCGGGCACACCGATGAGCAGCACGGCCGAAGAAGGCATGTTTACCCATTACTTATTGGGAGGCGACAACCTGGCGCGGGATGTCTTCTCTCGTATGGTGTTGGGCAGCCGCGTTGTGCTTCTGATCGCACCACTGGCGACGCTGTTTGCCTTTATGGTGGGTATCACGCTGGGCCTGCCCGCAGGGTATTACGGCGGCACGCTGGACACAGTGTTGTCCTTCCTGGCCAACCTGGTTTTGGCGTTCCCGGTGATCTTGCTGTTCTACCTTCTGGTGACACCCGAGATCGTTCTGACCGGCTTGCCAACCTTTATGGCGATGTTCCTCTTCGTCTTCCCGCTGGTCTTCCTGGTGATCTTGTTCAACTCGCGATATTTCACCCAAACCACGAAACGAAATGTGCTTGTGGCAACCGTACTGATCGTCGGCGGATCGCTGTATCTGTCGACCATTTCGCAGCCCGGAACACCGGTCAATTTCCTGCCGCCAGGCCTTGATATGTTCAATATCGAAAGCGGCATCTTGATCGTGTTTGTGTCGGTCGTCTTCGTGAACTCACCCACGGTGTTTCGGATCGTGCGAGGCTTGGTGCTCGACATCAAAACCCGCGATTACGTGGCCGCAGGTCAAACCCGTGGTGAGGGTCCGTGGTACATCATGCTTTGGGAGATTCTGCCCAACGCCCGTGGGCCGTTGATCGTCGATTTCTGCCTGCGCATTGGCTACACCACGATCCTTCTGGGAACCTTGGGCTTCTTCGGCCTTGGCCTGTCTTCGGAAAGCCCGGATTGGGGATCGACGATCAATGCAGGACGTCGATTGCTGAGCGTCTTCCCCCACCCTGCCATCGCACCTGCGCTGGCTCTGATGAGCCTGGTTCTGGGCCTCAACCTTCTCGCAGATGGTCTGCGTGAAGAAAGCCTGAAAGACTGAGGGAGCGCAACAATGTCAAAACTGGACTATGATGGCCCGATCCTGGAAATCGACAAGCTTTCGATTTCCTTTTTTACCAGGTTGCGCGAGATTCCGGCGGTGATGGATTTTTCCGTCACCGTGCGCCCGGGCGAGGCCATGGGGCTCGTCGGCGAATCCGGCTGCGGTAAGTCCACCGTCGCCTTGGGTGTCATGCAAGACCTTGGCGTCAACGGACGCATCGTTGGCGGCACGATTAAATTCAAAGGCCGCGATCTGGCCGAGATGAGCGACGAGGAACTGCGCGACGTGCGCGGCAACGAGATCGCGATGATCTATCAGGAGCCTATGGCGTCGTTGAACCCGGCGATGCGGATCGGCAAGCAGCTGATGGAAGTGCCGATGATCCATGAAGGCGTCGGCGAGAAGGAGGCCTATGACCGGGCGCTGGAAGTTGTCACTGACGTGAAACTGCCGGACCCGGCGCGGATTCTGAACTCCTTCCCGCACCAGTTGTCTGGCGGACAACAACAGCGGATCGTGATCGCGATGGCGCTGATGTCGAAGCCGTCCTTGCTAATCCTAGACGAGCCTACAACTGCGCTTGACGTGACGGTTGAAGCGGCCGTTGTGGAACTGGTCAAGGACCTGGGTGAGAAATACGGCACCTCGATGCTGTTTATCTCTCACAATCTGGGATTGGTGCTAGAAACCTGTGACCGTATCAGCGTGATGTATTCCGGTGAGGCTGTTGAGACCGGCTCCATCGGAGACGTGTTCGACAAGATGCAGCACCCGTACACACAGGCTCTCTTCCGGTCGATCCCCCTGCCCGGCGCGGATAAAAACGCCCGTCCACTTGTGGCCATTCCCGGCAACTTCCCGTTACCACATGAACGCCCGCCAGGGTGCAATTTTGGCCCGCGATGTGACTACTTTGAAGATGGTTTGTGCAACGAAAATAAAGCCATCCCGATGTACCCGGTCGAGGGTGACGACCGCCATGACACCAGATGCCTGAAATTCCAGGAGATCGACTGGAACGCTCCAATGGAGGTCAGCGACAGCAAGGAAAAAGCCGAGCCTGGTCAGGTTGTTCTGAAAATGGACAATCTGAAGAAGTACTATGAGGTCGCGGCTTCTGCGCTGTTTGGCGGTAAGAACAAGAAAGTGGTCAAGGCCAATGAGACGCTCAGTTTCGAGGCCCGCGAGTCCGAGACTTTGGCGATTGTCGGCGAATCCGGCTGTGGCAAATCAACATTTGCAAAAGTTCTGATGGGGCTGGAGACCGCCACGGATGGGCAAATCCTTCTCGACAACAATTCCATACAGGACATTCCAATCGAGAGTCGGGACACTAAGACAATCTCAAACGTTCAAATGGTGTTCCAGAACCCGTTTGACACGCTGAACCCATCGATGACGGTTGGGCGGCAGATCATTCGCGCGTTGGAGATTTTTGGGGTCGGCGACACAGAAGAGGCCCGCAAGCAACGTATGCTCGAGCTGCTCGACCTGGTGAAACTGCCACGGGAATTTGCGGGTCGCATGCCGCGCCAGCTCTCTGGCGGCCAAAAGCAGCGGGTTGGTATCGCGCGAGCCTTTGCCGGCGATGCCCGGATCGTTGTGGCCGATGAACCTGTCTCGGCGCTCGATGTGTCTGTTCAGGCGGCGGTGACCGATCTGTTGATGGAGATTCAGCGCGAAAACAAAACGACGCTTTTGTTTATCTCGCACGATCTGTCCATCGTCCGCTATCTCAGCGACCGGGTCATGGTGATGTATCTGGGCCATGTGGTCGAGCTTGGCTCTACCGATCAGGTTTTCGCACCACCCTACCATCCCTATACCGAGGCGTTGCTCTCTGCGGTTCCAATCGCCGACACCAAGGTGGAGAAGCAACATATCGTGCTGGAAGGCGACATCCCGTCAGCGATGAACCCGCCGTCAGGCTGTCCCTTCCAGACGCGCTGCCGGTGGAAGTCAGAGGTCCCAGGCGGGCTTTGCGAGAAAGAAGTTCCACCCGTTCGCGTTTTGGATGCGGGCCATCAAGTGAAATGTCACCTGTCGGACGAGATCCTCGACCGAATGGAGCCCGTGATCAAGGTCGCGGCCGAATAGTTCAATCGGTCAAAGGCCGTAGAGCGCGTCAAACTTCGCGTCGAGATAATCCAGTAAGGGCAGCTCAGACGGAGCTGCCCCGCAGGCCAGCGTGATCACCTCTTGTGGCTCATAGAGCCCGCCATGTCGTTGCAAGTTCTCCCGCAGCCAGGTCGTGGCGGGTGCCGTATTTCCCAGTGCCAGTTCCGTCTCCAGCCCCGGAACCGCTGCGTGAAGCGCTTGCGCGAGACATCCCGCATAGACATTGCCCAAAGAGTAGGTCGGGAAGTATCCAAACAGGCCACAAGACCAATGCACATCCTGCAACAGACCGTTGGAGGGTTTGTCGACCACGACGCCAAAGTCCTCTTCAAACCGTGCATTCCAAGCGTCTTCCAGATCTGTGACCTGAAGTTGCCCAGCAATCAATTGGCGCTCCAGATCGAACCGGAGCATCACGTGAAGATTGTAATGCACCTCATCTGCTTCGGTTCTGATAAAGCCGGACCCGACCCGGTTGACCACTTTGTAGAACGTCTCTTCATCGGCGATGCCAAAATCGCCGAACGCATCGCGCATCTGACCAAAAAGCCATCCCGTAAAGGCGCGTGAACGCCCGAGCTGGTTTTCATAGATCCGACTTTGGCTTTCATGCACCCCCATCGACACGCCCGAGCCCAGCGGCGTCAGCGCGTAACCAGGCTCGATGCCTTGCTCATAACAGGCATGCCCCACTTCATGAATCGTCGAATAGAAGCAATTGAACGGATCGCGGGGACTGACGCGCGTGGTGATCCGCACATCACTGCCTGAACCCGAAGAGAACGGGTGGACGGCTTTATCGATCCGCCCCCGGTTGAAATCATACCCGAAGGCCGCAGCGAGTTTCTCGGATACGGCCAGTTGGCCCGCCTCGGGGAAGTCAAAGTTTAAAGGGGCCGGTGCATTTGCAGCCAGAACGCGTTCGCGCAGGGCCACCAGGCGCGGGCGCATCCGGTCAAATAAAGCCGCAATCTCGCCCGAAGATGTCCCCGGTTCGTAATCATCGAGAAGCGCGTCATAAAGATTCTCGCCATCGGCCAAAGCCGCGGCTTCCTCGCGCTTCAGATCGACCATCTGCGCCAGCACCGGGGTGAACGCGGCAACGTCCTCGTCTGCGCGCGCGGCAGCCCAGATGCCTTGTGCCTGCGAGGCAAGGCGAGCGAGTTCGGTGGCCAGACGTTCGGGCACGCGGGCGGATCGTGTAAAGCTGCGCCTGATGTGGCGAAGTTTCGCGGCCCCTACGGCATCCGGTGCCTCGGCTTGCTCCAACCAATCGCCCAGTCGCGGGTCCGTCCGGCGGGCATGCAGTACCGCCTCAAGTGCTGCCATTTCCTCGGCGCGTTGACCTGCGGCCCCGTCCGGCATCACGGTTTCCTGATCCCAGCCGGTACGGCCCGCCACCGACGCCAGGGCCTGGGTCACACGGCTGTAGCTCATCAACTCGTCAAATGCGGTCATCGTCTATCCCCTCACGGATTGTGCGGCCGGGTACATGGTTGCGAACCGGGCTCTCAAAACCAAACTCACCAAAATCACCGCACCAAACTGATGAAGTATTGCGAGCGGCCAGGGTGCTGCATAAAGGACGGTGCCCACCCCAAGAACCATCTGACCGAACAACATCACTGCAACCCAGTCAAATGCCTGCTTGGTTTTGCGGTTGGGCGATCTACGGGATGCCCACCAGACAAACCCGCCAAAGACCAAAAGCAGATAGCCCAGAACCCGGTGATTGAATTGCACCAGCGCCTCGGATTCGAAGAAATTCCGCCACCAGGGCTCATGCTCAAAGGCCAGAGACGGAAAAACCTCGCCCGACATGAGCGGCCAATCCGTGTACGTACGACCTGCGTCGATGCCTGCGACCAAAGCGCCAACCAAAATTTGCAGATAGGCCAGATGCATCAGCCCAGAGATCAGGCGCTTCAGACGCGGCTCTGACGAACGGCGCGATTGCATCAGTTCGGCCTCGCTGCGGCCAAGTCTTAGGATATACCACGCGATCAACCCCAGAATAACGAAGGCCAGTCCCAGATGAACGGCCAATCTGTAAGACGCCACATCGAGCATGGTTCCGGTCAGCCCGGATGCGACCATCCACCAGCCTATTGCCCCTTGAAGTCCACCCAGACCGCCAAGCAACAACAACCGTCCAGTCCACCCTGTAGGTATGTTCTTGCTCAAAAGGAATCCCAAAAAGCCAACGGCCCAGACCAGGCCGATAACCCGGCCCAACTGCCGGTGCCCCCACTCCCACCAGTAGATCACCTTGAATTCGGCCAGTGACATACCCTTGTTTTGCAACTGGTATTCCGGGATCGCGCGGTACTTGTCGAACTCTTGCGCCCAATCCTCAGCATTCAGAGGCGGCACCGCGCCGGTGACCGGGGCCCATTCGGTAATCGAGAGGCCTGAATCTGTCAGTCGGGTCAAGCCGCCAACCGCGATCATGACAACCACCAGTGCAAAAAGCGCCATCAACCACAGGCGAATACCGTGGCGCGCACCGCCCCGGCGGGCGCGATCAATCGCACCCGGGGCGGCCGCGGGCTTTTGCCGTGTTTCAACCTCTTCGAAAATGCTGCGTTTGCCTGCCATCTCAAGCCTCTCTTGTTCCCTGCAAACTTAGAGCTGCGTGCAGGAGTGAACAAGTCACTCGCCCCTTTCTTTCCATCGGACAAACTGGCGCAGCATGCCGTGAAAAGTCTGCACATCCATTTGTGTCATCGGCATCCGCGAGAACATGTTGCGCAGGTTGAGCTTCATACTGTCGGCTTTGTGCTCAGGAAAGAAAAACCCGGCCGCGTCCAAGCGGTCCACAAAGTGCTCAAAGAGCTTTTCGACTTCGATTTGAGTGGCAAACTCCGTCCCGGCCAGCTCGACAATTTCCGGGGCATCGTCTCCGGTCTGCCTACGCCACTCATAAGCGATGAGAAGCACGCATTGCGCCAGGTTCAGCGAGGCAAAGCCCGGATTGACCGGGACAGACACAATCGCGTTTGCCTGCGCGATGTCGGTGTTTTCCAGGCCTGCGCGCTCTGGACCGAAAAGGACTCCGACTTTTTTGCCTTGCACCGTTAGGGCACGGGCGTGGCTCATGGCCCTTTCAGGTGTCATAACAGGCTTGGTCAGATCACGCGATCGGGCCGTGGTGGCCAGCACATAGTCAAGATCCCCCACAGCTTCAGCCGTGGTGCCATACACACTGAGCTTGTCCAGAACCGGTGCAGCACCCGAAGCGGTCGTTGTGGCGCGCGTATTTGGCCAGCCATCACGCGGATGCACCAGCCGCATATGCTCCAGCCCGAAATTCCACATGGCTCGGGCCGCAAAGCCGATATTCTCGCCCATCTGGGGTTGGACCAGCACCATGACGGGCTGCGGTCCGGCCCATTCGGGCTGACTGGCGTGATCAGTTCCGGACATGTTCATTTCCTTCGGTTTGCCGGGGGTTTACGCGCAGCCTTGTCGGCTCGCAATGGTCTTGTCGCGTACCGGCAGCCCGGATATGAGAGACCACAAAGCGAAAAAGAAAACCGATGTCAGACCAACAAGCGCCCGAGCAACCGCAGATCTATCTTGTGACACCGCCTGATCTGGAGCTGTCGCGTTTTCCGGCCACGCTGGCGCGGGTGCTCGACCGTGTCGAGGTTGCGTGCTTGCGGCTTAGCCTGTCCAGCACAGATGAGGATCAGATCGCCCGCACAGCTGATCTGCTGCGTTTGGAGGCCCATGCACGCGATATCCCGTTAATCCTGGACCGCCACTTCCGCCTGGTAGAGAAACTCGGGCTGGACGGGGTGCATTTAACCGATGGCGCGCGCTCGGTTCGCTCGGTACGCAAAGAACTTGGGGGCGAGCTGGTTGTCGGGTCGTTTTGCGGAACCTCAAGACACGAAGGGCTAAATGCCGGAGAAATCGGCTGTGACTACATCTCCTTTGGCCCGTTGAGCGATACGGGACTGGGGGATGCCGCGATCGCCGATTTCGAGACATTTGATTGGTGGTCCCAGATGATAGAACTTCCGATTGTAGCGGAAGGTGCGCTCGATATCCGGGCCATCGAAACCTTGGCTCCGGTGACTGACTTCTTCGCCATTGGTCAAGAAATTTGGGCGCAGGACGATCCCGCTGGCGCATTGGCCGCGCTGACCGCGCCGCTGAATTAGACGGCGCGCACTAAATCCTCAGCCCGTGCGGCAAGCGCTTTGCGATCCGTATGATCTGCAACCCGAAGCGGCGAATGAAACTGAACAATTGCACGGCCCTGAACCGGACGCGCCAGCACAGACAGAAAATGCGGCCCAAACTCCATATCGCCCCACCAGCCATAAAACCGCTTGTCCCGCCCCGGCGGTGCCTCATAGCGCACCGTAATAGGCTGGACAGATAGTTTGTTCGACAGCCCTTCGACAAAAAATGCGGCAAACAGCGTGGGATTAAACGCAACAACACGTTGCCCATCGGTGCTCGTGCCCTCCGGGAAAAATAACAGCCTGTGCCCGGCCTCAATTTGCCGCTCAACCAGCTTCTGCTGGACGCGCGCCTGACGGCGGTCGCGTGCAATGAAGACGGTGCCTGCCGCCTGCGCGAGCGCACCGATACCAGGCCAACGCGAAACCTCGGCTTTGGCTACGAAAATCACTGGTGTGGCGGCACTCAGTACGAAAATATCCAGCCAAGAAGAATGATTGGCCACGAACCCGCCCGAGCCAACCATAGGATCGCCGCGCGTGATCAGCCCGAGGCCCATTAGGCGCAGCGTGATCCCGCTGACCACTGTGACAACCTTTGGAGAGGCACGTCTGTTGCCTGTGTCAAAAATCACTTCGGCCAATCGAAACAGCACCAGCACCAAAAGACCTGCCAAAATGACCAAAATTATCAAAATGAACCGCGCACAGGCCAGGACAAGCCCGAATATGCTGACCGAGTGATCGGGCGGTGGCTCATCTGACATCCAGGTGCGCATCGCGCCGCTTACCCCCGCCGTCGAGCTTGCGCGTAAATGTTTCTTTGGCGCGCCGACAGCGTTGCCGTGTCCATGACAAGGCACACATCAACGGTGTTGAAATCCCAATCGATAAAAGCCCCGTCCCCGACAACCCCGCCCAGGCGCAGATAGGCTTTAATCAGCGACGGCATCTGGGTCATCGCCTCTTTCCGATCGAACGTGTCGGGCGACAGAATATTCATGCTCTCAAAGGCTCGCGAATGGGGTCTAATATCCTCTGGGGCCAGATGATCATGATAGAGCAGTGACAAAGGTGCGGCGATGTCGGAAATCCGCGTGCCATGGAAACTGGCGACCCCAAAGAGGATCTCGATGCCATGCGCCTCGACATAATCTGACAATCCCTGCCAGAGCTGAAACATCGCCGTCCCGCCCCGGTAATCCCTGTGCACGCAGGAGCGGCCCAGCTCTAGTAGCTTTCGACCCGAGGCCTTTAGACCAATCAGATCATACTCATCTTCGCTGTAAAATCGCCCAAGTGCTTGCATCTGATCGTCACGCAATACCCTGTAGACACCAATGACATGGTCGAGCCGGTCTGCATTTCGCGTGGGATCGACCAAAATCAGATGATCCACGTAGTCATCAAATTGATCGCGTTCAAATTCTGCCGCGTGATCAACGCCCTCTCCGGAGCCGCCAAGTTCCTCCACAAAAACCCGGTATCTCAGCCGTGCCGCGCCGTCGCGATCTTGCGCACTGCGTGCCAAACGCAGCTCGAAAGGCACGTCGCGCGAGACTGTCTCAGATGATGGCATTGCGTCAGCACTCCGATGCAATTGGGCCGATATACCGGTGTTAGCGACGCAAAGGGTCCAACGCAACCGCAGCAAAAGGTAGCGGCAACTTCCAATTTCTGGCGCTTTGTGGTAGCGTCTCCACCAGATTACGTCGTTTCAGTACCCATTTTTACCGAAGATGCGCTCCAAACTTACGGCATCTCCAACCAGTGTAGTCTTGCCAATATGTTCGAAGTTAATAGTAATTTTACCATTTATGTTAGATTGAACTTGTCCGAGCCCCCATTCCGGAGCAGCTGGGTTTTGAACCAGCATTCCAGGTTCGAGCAAGGAGTTGAGAATGTCCGACATAGCACAACCGATAGGTCAAACTGACGTGGCTGTCGACCTCAAGGATACGGCTTCGCTGCTTGGATCGCGCATTTGTCATGATCTGATCAGCCCGCTGGGCGCAATCAGCAACGGGTTGGAGCTTTTGGCGATGTCAGGTTTGCCCGACTCGCCCGAATTGAACTTGATCGAGGAAAGCATAGAAAGCGCCAATGCCCGTGTCAGGTTCTTCCGTGTGGCCATGGGTGCTGCATCGGGAAGCCAGGTTCTGGCCCGGTCCGAGGTCTTGAAACTTCTCCAGGGATGTTATTCTGGCGGGCGCATACAAATTCACTGGCATCCGGCCGCAGATCCGTCTCGCACCGACGCGAAGGTCGCGTTTTTGGCCTTACTTTGCCTTGAATCGACCCTGTCTCAAGGCGGTGAGATCGCGATTTCTGAAAATCGCGGTCGATGGACATTGCAGGCCTACGGTCAGAAAATTCGCTTCGACAATGAAGTTTGGACAGCGCTGGACACTGGACGGCCGATCGTGGCGAATTCATCCCAGGTTCAGTTCCTGCTCTTGCAAGAAGCGCTCATCACGCTGGAAAGAACCCCGCAGATCGGGCATTCCGACACGGCTGTGTCGCTCAGCTACTAGTCCAGCGGGATCAGACCCGCTTTAAAGCGGCGCATATTCTCAACATAGTGTAACGCCGCTAAGCGCAGATCTTTCTGTGCCGCCTCGGGCAATGTCTTGATGACCTTACCAGGGGCCCCGAGAACCATCGCCCCGTCCGGGATCTGCTTGTTTTCGGTGATCAAAGCGCCTGCCCCGATCAAGCACCCCTGGCCTACAACCGCCCCGTTCATGATCATGGCCCCCATGCCAACCAGACTGCCGGCACCTATGGTGCAGCCATGCAGCATCGCCTTATGACCGATCGTGCAATCTTCGCCGATGCGAAGCGGATAGCCCAAATCCGTATGCAAAACGCAGTTTTCCTGCAGATTTGTGCGCGCACCGATGGAGATCAGCTCATTGTCGCCGCGCACTGTGGTGCCAAACCAAACCGAAACTCCCGAGCTGATGGCGACCTTGCCGATGACATTTGCATCCGGCGCAACCCAGAAGTCGTCATCCTCTGGCACGATCGGGCGGTCATCACCCAAAGCAAACAAAGTCACGCAGGCCGCTCCTCAAATTCCCGATCCAAACCGCGCACGAACTCAACCAAACCTGGCTGGCGGACGCGTTTCAGCCGTTCCGCTGTCAGGATCGTTTTCAAATCGGCTTTGGTCTGCTCCAAATCGTCATTGATCAAACAGTAATCATATTCCGACCAATGGCTGATCTCGTCGCGACTTTTCGCCATGCGGTCCTGGATCACCGCATCACTGTCCTGGGCACGCGCCCGCAAACGCAGCTCTAGGTCTGCAATTGATGGGGGAAGGACAAAAATCGACACGACATCATTGCCAAGCACAGAGTTTCGGATCTGTGTGCCGCCTTGCCAATCGATATCAAAAATTACGTCTCGACCTTCGGACACGGCCTTCTCAACCGGTCCCCGTGGAGAGCCATAGGAATGATCAAACACCCGCGCATGCTCGAGCATCTGGTCTTCGTCGATAAGTCGTTGAAATGAGGCCTGGTCTACAAAATGATACTCGCGCCCGTCTTCTTCGCCGGCACGGCGGGGCCGCGTTGTGGCCGAGATCGAAAAATCCATGTTGGGATCCCAGTCCCGCAAAGCGCGCGCCAAAGTTGACTTCCCCGCCCCGGACGGTGAGCTCAGGATGATTAATAGGCCTCGGCGTTCACTGAGCATCCTGATTTTACTCCACGTTTTGAACCTGTTCGCGCATCTGATCAATCACAGCTTTCAGGTCAAGACCCGTCCGGGTCAACTCAGGATCGTTGGACTTTGAACACAGCGTATTGGCCTCACGATTAAACTCCTGCATCAGAAAATCCAGTTTGCGCCCAACCACATGTCCGTTTTCCAAAAGTCCCTGCGCTGCCTGGACATGCGCACCAAGCCGGTCCAGCTCCTCTCTTATGTCAGATTTGACCGCCAAAAGTGCCAATTCCTGCGCGACACGATCAGGATCCACACCATCGCTGGTTTCCAGGATCTGCGCGAGGTTGACTTTGAGTTGCTGGGCAACTTTCTCCTTTCGGGCCTGAGCCAGATCGGTGGCGCGCGCGGTCAAACTCGCGATTTGCGTGCATTGTTCATGCAAGACATCCGAAAGTGCGCGACCTTCTTCGGCACGCATCTGCGCAATGGCATCCAGGGCCAATTCAAACGATGCGGTTATGTCAGCCATTGGCAAACTCTCCGCGGCCAGTTCATTTGCGGCAAGAACTCCGCGCAAGGACAGAAAATCCGTCGCGCGCGACGGCTCCAATTTCAGGCCTTTCTCCTTTGCCCGGTAGCGAACCCGTATCGCTGCCTCCAAATAGCCCGCAAGTACACCCTCATCGAGCTCATAGGCCCCTGTTTGCCCTGCCTGCTCGAGCCGTATGGTACATTGAATATTGCCACGACCGAACCTGGCGGCGATCCGTTTGCGCAGCTCAGCTTCCTGGGCTTGCATGACCTCGGGCAATCGCAGGCGAATATCCAAACCCTTGGCATTTACGCTGCGCATTTCAACGGTCCAGGTGACGCCATCTACCGCGCCCGATTGAGCGGCGAACCCTGTCATCGAAGTGATCATCAGATTAACCCTTTAACACTTTATTCACTGAAATAAATGGCGATACGTGGCATCAATATCTTAAGACATCAGTAACCTTCAGCGGGTATCGTTAACAAAGTCTGAACCCCGCGACAACCAGAGGACTCCTGTGCGAGGGGGGATTTGGGAATGAGCAACGTAACCTCTTTAGGGGCAAATATAGTCCCGATTTGGAAGTATAGAAACAGGATGGACTACTCCATATTACCCGAAATGCGTGCCCATTGGGATGACCTACGAGGAGGTCGGCTTATGCCGATGCGCTCCGAAGTTGACCCAAGATCTCTCGAAAATGGTCTCGAGTATTGTTTCCTCGTAGAACGCACGCAACCCGGGGCTGTGCGCCTGCGTGTAGCGGGCATGCACCTGTGCGACCTGATGGGAATGGAAGTGCGCGGCATGCCGTTGCGCGCTTTCCTGAATGTGGCCTCGCGACCGGTTTTCACATCCCGGATTGAACGGGTGTTCCACTCCCCGGAAATTCAAATCCACCACCTGGTGTCCAATGACCATGGTATGACTCCGCTTTCCGGCCAGATGATGTTGCTGCCGCTCAAAGGTGAAACCGGCGAGGTAGACCGCGCCATGGGCTGCCTGGTGACATCCGGCACGGTTGGTCCGAATCCAAGGCGTTTCCGTCTGCTTGACACAGATGTGACATGCTTGCGGACTGGAAATGTCTATACCGAGGCCAAGGATGAAATTCGCGATCGTGGCGCACGACTGGGATTTGCAGAAGCCCAGCAACCGCTGTCAGGCACGCCGATCAGCCAGTCCGTCGGGACCCGCGCAGATGGCAGACCGGATCTGAAAATTATCGATTGAATTCAAAAATAGATTGGCCGTTACACTTACGCGGCCGCTCCCGGGTGGGACAAGCACCCAAATAAAAAGCCCGCGTCCTGGACAGCGCGGGCTTTTTTATGTGGCAGGTTTACTCGGACCCTATATCGCGGCGCGAGTCTCCGTGGCGCGATCGGACAGTTCCTCGGCAACAAGAAAGGCCAGTTCGAGTGCCTGACTGGCATTCAAACGCGGATCGCAGGCCGTGTGGTAGCGATCGGACAGATCCTCATCGGTTACCGCGCGTACGCCGCCGGTGCATTCGGTAACGTCCTGACCGGTCATCTCAAAATGAACGCCGCCCGGGATCGTGCTTTCGGCTTTGTGGATCGCAAAGAACTCGCGCACTTCGCGCAAAACGCTCTCAAACGGCCGGGTTTTGTAACCGGACGAGGATTTGATCGTGTTGCCGTGCATCGGGTCACAGGACCACACGACATTCGCGCCTTCTTGCTGAACCGTCTTGATCAACCGTGGCAAATGCTCGGCGACATTGCCAGCACCAAAGCGTGCAATCAAAGTCAACCGACCGGGGTCGTTGTTTGGATTTAGCTTTTCCATCAGAACTTTTAGATCTTCTGACGTCGTTGTCGGTCCGCATTTCAATCCGATCGGATTCAGAACACCGCGGGCGAACTCCACATGCGCGCCATCAGGCTGCCGGGTCCTGTCGCCGATCCAAATCATATGACCTGATCCCGCAACGGGCATGCCCGAGGTCGAGTCAATCCGGCAGAGCGCCTCTTCATATTCCAGCAAAAGCGCCTCATGGCTGGTGTAGAAATCAACCGATTGCAGTGTATGCGCTGTTTCCTGGTTGATACCCGCGGCCTGCATGAAATCCAGCGTGTTCGAGATCTGGTTGGCCATGTCGCGATATTTCTCGGATTCCACACGATCGGTGAACCCCAGCGTCCAAGCGTGCACCTGATGGACATCGGCATACCCGCCCGTCGAGAAAGCCCGCACCAGGTTGAGAGAAGCGGCCGATTGTGTGTAGGCCTGCAGCATCTTTTTCGGATCGGGGATCCGGGCCTCCGGGGTGAATTCCAACTCATTGATGATATCACCGCGGTAACTTGGAAGCTCCAAACCGTCTTTGACCTCGGTCGGGGCCGAACGCGGTTTGGCGAATTGCCCGGCCATCCGGCCGACTTTTACCACCGGAACCTTTGCGCCGAAGGTCAGAACCATCGCCATCTGCAACATAACCTTGAACGTATCGCGGATGGTATCGGCGGAGAATTCGGCAAAGCTTTCAGCGCAATCGCCACCCTGCAACAAAAACGCCTCCCCCCGGGATACGGCCGCGAGTGACGCGCGGAGCTTGCGTGCCTCGCCCGCAAAGACGAGCGGCGGATATTTAGCCAGCTGCGCCTCGACATCTGTCAGCGCAGCGGGATCAGTATACTCTGGCATTTGAATCCTGGGTTTGGATCGCCAGTCCGATTTACTCCATGTCTCAGCCATCTTAGGTGCTCCGTAAAGTTGGCGTTCTGGTTGGATGCCCCCTATACAGTGGCTTGGCAGGGGTTGCCAACGGCGAAATCTCAGTTATGGCTGGTCCCTAGCTAATTTATTTAGCCGAAAGGTCTCCAAACTGGGAGGTATCGGTGGCCACAGGCAACTCAGAACGCATGCATCAATCGCGATCAGCTTCAGGAAGCCCAAAACGGTTCGTTTTCGTGCTCTTGAATAATTTCACGATGTTATGCTTTTCCTGCGCCATTGAGGCATTGCGGATCGCCAATCGCATGTCGGGGCAAGAGCTCTACAATTGGACACTTGCCGGCGAGGGCGGTGAGGAGGCCAGATGTTCCACCGGAACGGGGTTTAAGCTGGACATGGACCTGGACGAGGTCTCCCGCGATGATGTGGTTCTGGTTTGCGGCGGTATTGAGGTTCAGGCGGCCACAACCAAGCGGGTGGTCAACTGGCTGCGCCGCGAGGCCCGGCGGGGAATTACGGTCGGCGGCTTGTGTACGGCGAGCTATACTTTGGCCAAAGCTGGTCTGCTGGACGGCAAACGCGCGACCATCCACTGGGAAAACCAAGACAGTTTTGCCGAAGAGTTTGACGAGATAGAGCTCACCAAATCGGTCTTCGTGATCGACGGCAACCGGATTACGACAGCCGGTGGCACATCCTCGATCGATTTGATCTTGAAGCTGATCGCCACAGATCATGGGGAAGATCTTGCCAATCTGGTGGCGGATCAGCTGATTTATTCGTCGATCCGGACCGATCAGGACCAGCAACGACTGTCGATTCCAACGCGGATCGGCGTCCGACATCCGAAACTAAGCCGTGTTATCCAAATGATGGAAGCCAATGTCGAGGAGCCGATTAGCCCGTCAATTCTGGCCAAAGAGGTCGGAATGAGCACCCGCCAATTGGAGCGGTTGTTCCGGCGGTATCTCAATCGCAGCCCGAAGCGCTACTATATGGAAATTCGCCTGCAAAAGGCCCGCAATCTTTTGATGCAAACCGATATGAGCGTTATCAATGTCGCGTTGGCCTGCGGCTTTGCCTCGCCATCGCATTTCTCAAAATGTTACCGCACGCAATATGAGACAACGCCCTACCGCGAACGCGGCTCGCAAGCCTCCCGGCTGTCGGTCTCCTAGACGGCCCGAAACGCCAGAACCGCATTCAACCCGCCAAAGGCAAAAGCGTTCGACAGCGCAACTGAAACCTCCGCGTCGCGGGCATCGTTGGGCACTACGTCAAGCGCGCATTCGGGATCGGGTTCCTCATAGCCGATGGTCGGTGCAATGATCCCATCACGCACCGCCATAACACAGGCCAGAGCTTCAATCGCGCCGGTGCCTCCGATCACATGACCATGCATGGATTTTGTGCTTGAAATCATGAGCTTGTCGGCATGCGCCCCGAACACGTCCGCAACCGCGGCACATTCGGTTTTGTCATTGGCCGCCGTTCCGGTGCCATGGGCATTAATGTAGCCAACTTCGTCCGGAGAAATGCCACCGTCACGCAAGGCCCCTTCAATGGCGCGCGCGGCCCCGTGTTTGGAAGGCATAACAATATCAGCCGCATCCGAACTCATGGCAAAGCCCACGACTTCGGCCAAAATCTCGGCTCCCCGCGCCTTTGCATGCTCATACTCTTCAAACACGAAAATCGCGGCACCTTCGCCTTGAACCATACCGTTGCGATTGGCTGAGAACGGACGGCAGGCGTCCTTGGACATTACCCGCAGCCCCTCCCAGGCCTTGACGCCCCCAAAGCACAACATCGATTCCGATCCGCCAGTGATCATCACCGACGCCAGCCCCATACGAACAATCTGGAACGCCTGACCCATGGCATGGTTCGAAGACGCGCACGCCGTGGCAACTGTGAAGGCCGGACCTTTCAGATTGTGCTGCATGGATACGTGACTGGTTGCGGCATTGTTCATGAGTTTCGGCACAACGAAAGGATGTACGCGGTTTTTACCCTCTTCATAGACGGCGCGGTAATTCTCATCCTGGGTGTTCATCCCACCACCTGCCGTCCCC
The DNA here is from genome assembly GCA_039193885.1 of Pseudomonadota bacterium. Lineage (GTDB taxonomy): Bacteria > Pseudomonadota > Alphaproteobacteria > Rhodobacterales > Rhodobacteraceae > Litoreibacter. Next base: position 40,209 of record JBCCWL010000005.1, on the reverse strand, counting down.
AGAACCACACCGGTGCGTGCGGACAAATCGCCAGAGAACCTTAGACCGGACTGGTCAATCGCCTCCTTTGCAGCGATCAGCGTGAATTGGGTGTAGCGGTCGTAGAGCGAAATCTGCTGACGATTAAACTCCGCCGCCGGATCGTAATCTCTGACTTGTCCTGCGATCTGAATGGCAAGCCGTTCAACGTCCCGAATGTCCAACTGACCAATGCCGCAACGTCCTTGCTGAAACGCCAAGAGTGTTTCACCGACGTTGTGCCCCAGCGCGTTGATCGTCCCTTGACCTGTTATGACGACACGATGCACAGCTCAGGTCTTCTGGTCGTCAACCAACTGCGTAACCGCCGCAACGATACTGCTGACGGTCGAGATATCAAAGTCGCTTTCATCCGGGGCATTAGCGTTGAAAGGTACTGCAATATCAAAGGCTTCTTCAATTGCAAAGATGCTTTCAACAAGACCAAGGGAATCTATGCCCAGGTCTTCCGGGCTCGCGGTCAGTACGATGTCGGACGTCTCCAGCATAGCCTGCTCGGCAATGATTTCTATGACTTTCGACTGTATGTCACTGACCATGCTGCGGCCCTTTGCGCGCGTCTGCTTCGCCGATCGTTTAAGCGAAAATGGTCGAAAATTCTACTGGCAATTCGTCTCGGCGCTCAGGTCTTCGATTTCATCGCCTGCATGAATCGCGGCAATCTGCGGATGGCTTTCTGCATCTCGATATGAGCGTCCATTTTTATCGCTGGATACCCCAACAGAGCCCGGCCTGCGGGCGCATTGGACAGGATTTTCGTCCCGCCCCCAGCAACCACGTCATCCCCGATGAAAAGGTTGTCGCCAACCCCTACCTGACCGCCAAGCACCACACGGTTTCCAATCCGCACCGAACCTGCGATGCCAACCATTCCGCAGAGAAGACAGTCTTCGCCGATCTCAACATTGTGGCCCACATGGACAAGGTTATCGAGTTTGGTGCCATTGCCAATGCGGGTTGGGCGGATCGTTCCAGCATCGATTGTACTGTTTGAGCCCAACTCAACATCGTCGCCGATGATAACCGAGCCCAAGGAATAAATTCGCGTCCAGGACTGCGACTTGGTGTCGATTTCTCCGCCGAGGGTCTCCCGCGCAGTTTCGGCATTCGATTTTTCCGGTGTCACAAAAGAGAATCCATCCGATCCGATGACGCCTCCGGGCTGGGCGATAAAACGGTCACCGATCACAACCCGGGCTCGGATGGTTACGCCCTCATACAACAGACATTCTGCGCCGATCTGGACATCCTCCGCGATGGAGCACCGGGCGCTGATCCGAGCCCCAGGCCCAATCTTGGCGCCCCGTCCGATGGTCACGAACGGGCCAATCCGGGCATCTTCTGCGATCTGTACGTCTGGATCAATAATCGCGGAGGCGTGAATGCCGTCGGGCAAATCCGGTCCGCGATCGAATTGCTGGGTCAGTGATGCCATGGCGAAGCGCGGGCGCGGAACGATCAGCGCAGCTTCGAGCCCCAGAGCCTGCCAATCCGCCCCGGGCCACAAAACGGCCGCCCGCGCCTGCCCCTTGCCTAGATCGTCCCTGAATTTCTCCGACATTGCTAAGGCGAGATCGTCGGGCCCGGCCTGAGCGGGTTCGGAGAGCCGCTCGATCGGAAGGGTCTCGTCGCCAAAGATCTCAGCGTCGAGAGCCTGTGCAATGTCTTGAATCGTATAGGTCATCGCAATCCTGCACCTTTCTGGCAACGGTGCTAACGATCAGCGCCGCCACGTCTGGGTCAGGTCTAGCTTCGAACCGTGTTCAGCGAAACCCCAGCTTTCTTAAGCTCCGCAAAAATACGCCCATCCCGACCGTAGACATCGTTGCGGTATTGCGCCCGACCCTTTGAATCGACCCAAGCCGTGTAATAGACAATATGAACCGGCAGCGGCTCGCGCAGGTCGACTTGTGTTTCGCGGCGCGTGTTGAGCGTGGTTTGGAAAAACCCTTCTGGATTGCTTTCCTGAGCCTTCAGTAAGGCATAGGCAAAATCAAACGGCTTATGTACCCGAATGCAGCCATGGCTGAAATCGCGCTTTTCCCGTGAAAACAAATTCTTGGCCGGCGTATCATGCAAGTAAATATTGTGCCGGTTCGGGAACATGAATTTGACCAGGCCCAAAGCATTGCCGCGGTTCGGAGGCTCCTTCATTGAAAACGGGAAGCTGCTTTCGTCAAACTGTGTGAAATCGACAGCGTTGCGGTCAACCACACGTCCGAGATTGTCGGTAATCTGCAACTGGCGCACAGAATTCGGATTTTCTTGCAGCATCGGCAAGTATTCTTTTGTGATAATCGAGCGCGGAACATACCAGGTCGGGTTGATCACCATATGCTCCATCACATCCGAGAATTCCGGCGTGCGGCGGTCATAGCTATTGCGCCCGACAACGACGCGGCTTTCGAAAGTGGACTTGCCGTTTTGCATGATATGAACGTGGAAATCGGGAATGTTGACCCAAACATATTTCCGCTCGAGTTCCTGATTGTTCCAGCGTTGGCGCTCCATCGCGACGACAATCTGAGACAACCGCTCTTCAACTTGCTTGTTGACTTGTCCAATCGTACTTGGGCCTGCGACGCCGTCAGCGAAAAGACCATGTGCCCGCTGGAAATTGCCAATCGCTGTTTGGAGCTTTGAATCGTACGCTGTTGAGGTTGAGTTCCGCATATAGCCCATGCGGATCAGTCGATTTCTCAACTGCACGACGGCACCACCGGACTGGCCTGGTTTCAGCGATTTGGCTTGGACCTTTTCGCCCCAACCGCCCTTGGTCAGAAGTTTTTGCAGGCGGAATTTCTCTTTCTGCAGAGCGACATAATTTTTGGTTTGCGGCGGAAGCTTCTTCAAAAAACCTTGCGGATTCGATCGCGCAAACCCGTCTAGCAGAGACTGCTTTTCAAAGCGTCGCACAGTCATCACCAGGCCGTCATCGACACGGCGAGGATTCACAACACCAGAGCGCAGATTGTCTGCATATGCGAGGAAACGCTTGGCGGTTTCCACCTCGACCTGACCCAAATCATCTGGCGTCCGTGCCGATGCAAACAGCGCTTTCAACTCGGCGGCATCATAGCTTGCCGCTGGCAGACCATGTTGATCCGCTTGTGAAAATGCCTTTAACAACGCGGCCCTACGCCGTTTGTCGCCAGATCCCACGAAAATCGGCTTGTAGTTTCTGTCACGGTAAAATGCCGCCAAATCTGCATCCCGCGCTGACGCCGTTGCAATCGATTGCTTGAGCGCCGTCACTGCGGCCTCTGCCCGACCGGACGAAGCGGCCGGAAGCGCCAGTCCGGCGACAGCGGTGGTCATATACTTAAGTAGAGTTCGACGGTCGGATTGAAATGACATTTGAGCTACCTACGAGATACGTGAAACGGAAGTAATTTGAGTTCGGCTTGGCCAGGAGTCTATGCACAATTTAGAGAGCAACTGTGGTTTTTTCGCGACGTTGCTGTTGCGCCATGGTTTCACCGAAATCCTTGCCAGAAAGTGAATGCGCGGGATCTTGCCGATTTTGGCTTTGTTAGGACTTATCACCGACACTCCGCTTGGTCATAGAATCACTTTATGGCATACACCCAGCACACTTGGGGATCATAGGGAGTGGGAACTCCTGCAAGCTATCGGGGCATCTTGCAATGAGCGAGACAACGAAGACGTCGGTGACACGGCGCGCTTTAATAGGAGCATTTGCGGCAACAACGCTTGTAGCAACGCCCGTATATTCCAAAGCTTTCGGATTTCTCAGAGGGGCCGGCGATGTGCGTCGGCTCAAAATGGTCTCGGGCCGAACAGGCGAGCGGATCGACATCATTTACTGGATTGAAGGTGAGTACATCTCCGAGTCGCTCAAAGAAGTGAACCACTTCATGCGCGACTGGCGCCAAAACAGTGCCATCGGCATTGACACCAGAGCCATCGATATCATGGCCGCATCGCATAATCTAATGGACGCGAGCGAGCCGTATCTTCTGCTCTCTGGCTACCGCTCGCCCAAGACAAACACATTATTGCGCTCCCGCTCTCGCGGAGTTGCTAAAAATTCGCTGCACATGAAGGGTCAGGCTGCAGATTTGCGGATGTCCTCGCGCTCGGTTGGTCAAATGGCCCGGGCTGCGGCTTCGTGTTCCGCAGGCGGTGTCGGATCTTACCGTCGCTCGAATTTCGTCCATATGGATTGCGGTCCGATCCGGACCTGGCGCGGCTAAGACCCCTATTCATTCTGTATATCACGCTTCAGCCTCTTGCTGAGTGACATCCGATATGCGTTAACCAATTGGTAACGCATTGATTGCCTTCGCACGCGCCCCGCCGCAGAGTTGAGTTTGGTTTTGAGTGATGTGTCTCGGGGTTTTCCGATGTATTTCTTACAAGATATCGGCCTGTCGCCCTCAGATGGGCACCCACTTGAAATAACGTCCGACCATTTCGGGGCCCGGTACACGGCATTTCGCGGGTTCGACCGCTTTCAGGCGCAAACTGATGCGCTGGATTATGGCCTGCTTGTCTGGCCTGGCGGGCGGTTCTCGGAAGTGCAGACCAATCGGTTTGGCTATGAATATCCGGGGCTCTTCAACTCAGACGGAACCGGCGGAAAACCTGGCCTGACCGAGCTGTTCAGCTATGCGGTTGAAAACGGGCTATCAGTGTCGATTGTGCTTCCAACAGCGCGATATCAGAATGATCAGGACATGCTGGAGGCCGACGCGCGCGACTTCTTTAATGACCTATATGGCAATGCCTTCGGACCGCTGCCCGACAAGATCATCTTCGAGATCGGCAACGAACATTACGGCGTGTTTGACGGCGACACCGAGGTTGCGCGCGCGCAGGCCTATGGCCAAATCGTCAATACCTACGCCGATGTGATTGTTGAAACGGAACCGCCCGGCATTCCAGCGGACCAGATACAGTTCTCGGTCCAATTGGCCCGCAGCACAGCGGCAAATGACGCTTTGCTCGACAGCCTCGATGACACATCAATCCTGATCGCGGACCTCGTATCTCACCACCGGTTTCCGGGTAGTCTGGAAGCTGGTGATGATCGGCTCGCCATTGTGCAGGACGCACTTGATGACTGGGCGGAAGCTACAGGGGCCGCAGAGGGCCCAAACCTCTATCTGTCGGAATACACCACTGCCAGTCTGACACGGGTCAACGCAGCTAGTGATTTCATTGCGTCCGGGGCGAACACAGATGGCCTTACCCTTGAGGACATTGATCTCGCCACCCGCACGACCGATGCATTCGAGCAGTATTATCAAGACACGCTGGGTGCGCGTCCATACGGGTTGGAGCAGGGTGAAATGCTCCTTCAGTTGTTCACCGACTATGCCGAGCTTCAGCTTGAAGCTGCAGCGCCATACGGTTGGGACAGCATCCATGCAGGCCGCATGTCCATTCAAGGCACCGATGGGCAACCCTACACGTTTGCCGGAGCACAAGCCTATGATATGATGGCGGAAAGCCTTGCCGGAACGACGGTTCTCAATTGGCATGATGAGGTCGATTGCGGCGACTTATCTGTCTTTGGCTTCGACAGCGCCGACAAACTGGTGATCTTTCTGACCGCCCCCGAATTCGACGGCGAGAACGACGAGTTCTTTCTCGACATCTCGCAACTGGGCGATCTTGAAGGTCTCTGGGCCGAACGCCTCACTGCTGAGGTGCCGGATAACTGGAACACCTTATTCGACATCCCGCAGACCGACATTGACCAAAGCAACGAAGCCGAAACCTTTGCCGTTGGTCACCGCCAGACATTTGACCCGCGCGTCGACGGTACGACCATTGGGCTTCGGTTTACGCAACCCAACGAGATTGTGCGCCTGAGTTTTGCTCGGACCGACATGGGCCGCGATGATATCCAAAGCTGGCACGCCGAGGGCGAGAGCTATCAGGATCTCGGCGACAGCACCGGTGACTTTCCCTTCCTTCTGCCACCAACTGACGAGGAATTTAAAGAAGAACACGATTGCGATGACGAGATCAGCGATCTTGCCGATGCGGCTGGTGGAGGCGCTGGCGGGGGGCTGGCGCTGGCGCTATTGCTTTTGTTGTTCCTGTGACTCTGCCTGCGTAGTCACGCGCGCGTATGGCCCCGGGGGCACCGCGAACTCTGCCCTGTGAGACATCGCGTTCGGCACATACGCATTTAAGTTCCGATGGAGCAGCCCCGAAGGAAACGTCGAACAGACTCTTTGAAGTTCTCGAGGACACGGAAGGTCATTTCGCACAGCACTGGAATAGCTCCCTGAAAGTGGTCCACCAACTGGGATAGATTGTCCCGCAAATTGAAGGATCAGCGATGGCTGGGAAAAGAGAGAAGCCCGAAGAGATTGTATCGAAGCTTCGGCAGGTTGAAGTCCTGCAAGGACAGGGCGCGACGATTGCGGAGGCGGTGCGCCAGATCGGCGTAACGCAGCAAACGTTTTATCGATGGCGGAAGTTGTATGGCGGGATGCAACGATCACAGTTGGTGGACCACTTTCAGGTAGCTATTCCAGTTGGACGTTGGGCATCCGTAACAATACCGCAACGTTGCAAACGATCTGTAGCGACCTTCTATCACCGCAAGCCCAATGAAATAAGGGCTCCTGACCTGAGAGTCACTGCCTTTTCGCCTTCGGGAGGCAGCGCTCCTACGAGTTTTACAACCGAGAAGAAACATGTTGTTCCTGCGGCCTTCGCCGCGGTTCAATTTGCACTTCTGCTACTGCTGATTGAAGGCTAAGCAACAGACTTAGTGAGGGATCAAATGGGGGAACAAAAGCCACTCAAATACTGAAAACCGTTTAATATCATACTGATATATGAAAACAATGGCGCACCCGAGAGGATTCGAACCTCTGGCCTCTGCCTTCGGAGGGCAGCGCTCTATCCAGCTGAGCTACGGGTGCCTGCCCTTCCTATAAGCCGCCACACACAGCGTTACAATCGGTTTTGCGGGCCTTACCCGTCCATTTTTCTGCGGCGAGAGGCGCCGAATTCACAGTTTTATTCTTCTTTCTTCGCGGATGCTTCCCGCCTGCGGGTCTATTCTGGTTCCACTTTTGATGACGACCGCCGTGCCTTTTTCGGTGGAAAACAGATTTTAGGAGAACCCAATGTCCCATTCTTTACATGGACTTTCAAAGCACGACCAACTGGTCAAAGAGTGTCTTGAACATCAGGCACTCAACTCCAGCCAACCTCTGCCACAAGTCTTTGGCTATCTTTTGGACGAAAACCCGGTCACCGGGAATTTGAGCAAAGAGCATATCGTCAACGCCTTTGACGCGCTGGTTGATGAAATGGTCACCGATGACCTCGAAAACGGACCAGCCGATGCCGGCATGACGTTTCTGGGTCAGTTCGTCGACCATGACATAACACTGGATGCGAAATCTGCGATCGGAACCAAGATCGACCCCCGGTCGATCCGCAACATTCGGACCCCCAATCTTGACCTGGATTGCGTCTATGGCGACGGGCCCGAAGCTTCGCCCTATATGTATTCGCCCGACCACGAAGGCTTCATGCTGTTTGGACGTAAAAAGAGCCCGCTGGATCTGGCGCGCAATTGCAAGGGCCGCGCCTTGATTGGTGATCCCCGCAATGATGAGAATATCATCGTCAGCCAGATCCAAGGGGCCTTCATTTGCCTGCACAACATCCTGATGAGCCATGTCGAGGAAGGCGACGAGATGGCGAAGGACGTTCACGACTGCGCCCAGATGGGGATCCGTTCGGACGTGTGGAAAGACGTTGTGCCACCCAAGCTGATGGGCTTTGAACAGGTCCGGCGGTTTACTCGTCTCCACTACCAGTGGATTGTCCTAAACGAGCTTCTACCCGCCTTCGTCGATCAGAGCGTCATTGATGCCACACTCGCACATGATCCGTTCCATGACCTGGGCCCAATCATGCCAGCCGAGTTCTCGGGCGCGGCCTACCGGTTCGGCCATGCAACGGTTCAGCCGTCCTACAAGCTGAAAAAGGATCAAGAGCCCGTGGATCTATTCAAGATGCTTGGGTTCCAGCCGCGTGGGACCGACAGCGATCTGGAATTCCGCATGTTCTTTGACGTGGCGGGAACCAAGGCGCAGCGGGCCCGCCCGATCGGGATGCAGATGGCCAGAACTCTGCATGTCCTGCCCGACAATATTGTCGGGGCCGGCCTTCAGTGGGGCGAGCATGCCATTCCTGTCGAGCAGGCCAAGAAACTGGCGTTGCGTAATATCCTGCGGGACCGGACAGCGTTGAAGCTGCCCTCTGGCCAGCAAGTGGCCGCGAAACTGGGCATTGCGGCGCTACCAGCGCCCGACATACTTAAGCAGAACCACATCGATAAGACGCCGCTTTGGGTCTATTGCTTGCAAGAGGCCGAGACCAAAGGCAAAGGCAAGCTTACCGGGGCCGGTGGTGCGATTGTCGCATCGGTGATCATTCGGTTGCTTAAGCTGGACCGCGAAAGCGTTCTGCACATGCATGGTTTTGAGCCCTGGTCGGGGTTCGGGGACACCTGCACGATGGGATCAATCATGCAGTTTGTCGAAGCCCATCGCGACCATATCAGCCATCGTGAAGATCTGTGGTGCGACTAGGCGTTCAAGCAAAGAGCTCGTGACACAGCTCTAACGACTCGACAAGAACATCGACTTCGGCCTTTGTATTATAAAGGCCGAAGCTCGCGCGGCAGGTCGCGGCGATCTCCATATGCTCCATCAATGGTTGCGCGCAATGTTGACCGGCCCGCACGGCAACGCCCCGTTTATCAAGCACGGTCGAGATGTCATGGGCATGCGCAGCACCATCCAGCGTGAACGAGAAAATCGCGCCTTTCGTAGCACTTTTGCCTTGGATGTTGAGCCAGTTGAGCCCATCAAATTTGCCGCGCGCATAGGCGCATAGATCTGCCTCATGCGCCGCGACATTATCCATGCCAAGCGCCATGAGATACTCAAGCGCAACGCCAAGCCCTATGGTTTGGACAATGCCCGGCGTGCCAGCTTCAAATTTCATCGGCGCATCGTTGTAGATAACCGTGTCGCGATGCACGTCACGGATCATATCTCCACCACCCAGAAACGGTCGCATCTCGGCCATCCGGTCCGGATGCACGTAGATCGCACCAGAGCCTGACGGGCCGTAAAGCTTGTGCCCGGTTATCGCGTAAAAATCTGGTTGAAGCTCGCCCAAGTTAACCGGTCCGTGAACCGCAGCCTGGCTGCCGTCGACCAGAACTGGAATGCCACGCGCACGCGCCTCACGGCAGATCGTGCCGACATCGACCTTTGTCCCCAGCACGTTGGACATGTGGGTAACAGCGATCAGCTTGGTCCGATCGGTCACTGCATCCAGTATCTTCTGAGGATCAAGATCGCCATTGGCGTCGACATCGACCCACACAAGTTTCACGCCCTGACGCTCGCGCAGAAAATGCCATGGCACGATATTGGCGTGATGTTCCATGATCGACAAAACGATCTCATCGCCGGCGTCAAACCGCGGAGCCGCCCAGCCATAAGCCACCATATTGATGCCTTCCGTCGTGCCCGAGTTCAGCACGACATGGTTTTCATCTGAAACGCCTAGAAAGCTTGCCAAAGTGCCGCGAACACTTTCGTATTTCTCGGTCGCAAGATTGGACAGATAGTGCAAGCCCCTGTGGACGTTGGCATATTCCTCTGCATAGGCGCGCGTTACGGCATCGATCACAACCTGGGGCTTTTGCGCCGAGGCACCGTTGTCAAGGTAGACAAGCGGCTTGCCGTTTACCTCGCGCGACAGGATCGGAAAGTCCTTGCGGATTGCGTCGACATCATACACCGGGGAGCTCCAATCCGAGCAGCGCGGCCACCAAGCCAAGAGCCAGCGACAAACCAAAAGCGACCGCAATCATCGAAACGATCATCCCAACGAGGACAAATGGAATGGAGCTAAACCCATGCAGCGTGGCGACAAAATTGACGTAAAGCCAGATGAACAAGGCGACGCTGACCATGCCCAAGAGCTGGGCCAGCCCTGGGGAAAACAACATCAGTGCGATCTGCAAGACTTGCACTGCAATCAAGATCAGTTGCAGCCAGGTGACAATTAATAGCGATTCATTAAACTGACCAGTGCCACCAAACCCACGCCCGATGTAATGCGTACAGATCACCGTCAAAAGCATGACACCCGTCAGGATCGCAGTGAAGAGCAACGGCGACAGCAAGACTTGAGTGCTGATATCCGTCGGAGGTGGCAGCAACCAAGCTGAAATGGTCGACAAAATTCCCGACACAACCGCCGTCAGCAGCAACAAGCTCCACAAAACGTCGCGCCCCGGCGAGAACGACAAGATCGTAGATGAGCCTTCCTTGGGGTTCAGGATCGACAGTTTCATCAAGTTGAGAACCGGGGCCAGCATCAGGCTAATTTTTCTCCAAAGCGATCAATCCGTTGATCCAAATAAACAGAAATCCCAAAAATGCGATGGCAGAGACCAAAGTTAAAGCCGGGCCTGGCCCAATAAATCCCACCACGAGCCCTTGGAGCAACACCACTGGACATATGGCCAGTAAGGCCCAGAACAATGCGAGCCGGGCATCAAGGAACCGCCCTTGGGCTCCAAATACTTTCATGACAAGATGGGACACCGCAGCAAGACCATATAAAAACAACGGTGCTGCCAGGACATGGCCCACAAAGGCTCCGCTGGCCAAGGCCTCCAAGGGTGGTTCGCCACCCGACAGATGTGCCTCTCGAGCCAGCCCCGGCAATCTTGCAACAAACGACAGAAGGCACGCCGCCATAAGCCAGGCCAAAGCCCTCTCTTCGCCAGCACCGCTGTCGCGCTGCGCCAGCACCGTGCTACGCGGGTGCCTGTAGCTCGCCAGTATCGCGGTTGTCGTCGACATCAGATCCGCTCAGCCACGACGACGTTCAAGCCAGGTCCGAAGCCGGTCGAGCAAATCTTCGGCGATCTCCTCACTTTCGATCTCATCCAATGCTTCGGCCAAAAAGGCCAGAACCAGCAAATCTTGTGCAACAGCTTCTGGGATGCCACGCGAGCGCAAGTAAAATAGCCCGTCCTCGTCAATCGCACCTGAGGTGGACCCGTGGCTACACGCGACATCATCGGCATAAATCTCAAGTTCGGGCTTGGCTAGAAACTGGCTGTCGCCATCCAGAAGTAAGGACTGACTAATCTGATACCCATCAGTTTTCTGAGCATCCGGTTGCACCAGGATCTTGCCCTGAAAAACGCCCGTCGCCCCATTGCGCAGCACCTTCTTAAAGACCTGCCTGCTTTCGCAATTCACCGCATCATGGGTAATGAAAACGGTATCATCATGATGAAAATCACCGTCACCCACGGCCGCGCCTGCAACATGAGCCACGGCATCGTCCCCGGTCAGCTCAATGACACATTCATTGCGTGTCAGCACACCGTTCACTGTGAGAGTGAATGACTTGAATGTACTTTCTGTACCTAAGCGGGCGAAATTGTGGGTCGCGGCGCGTCGTTCATGATCACGACCTTGCGCGCGGACATGATGGAACGCGGCCCCATCCGCGATATCCACTTCGAGCACTTTGTTGAACCGCGCCGCAGCAGGACCACTTTCCAGGATCGTGATATCTCCGCCCTCTTCTACCTTGACGCAATGATGCAAGTATGCATCAGAACTATTTGATTTATGGAGGTAAATGAAGTTTATGGGGCGGGAGACTTCGCCGGTGACGCGCAGCAGAACGCCGTCCGTGGCAATCGCGGTATTTAACGCAGCCAGGGGGCGTTCGACCGGGTTCTGACCCCGCGCTTCCAAGACACCGTAAAGATCTTTCGCCCAATGGATATCGGCTTGGGACGCCTCTGCCAATCTGGAGATCTCAACCCCCTCGGCGCTCAGATCATCCGAGGCTTGCGGATCAAAGACCCCATCGACAAATACGATCTTCAAACGATCCAGCGCCCCAAATATCGGAGCTTCATCCGCCTCCAACGCCTGGGCAGGCGGTGGTGTTTGCGCACTCAAAGATGTCGGGTCGGTGAATTTCCAGTATTCGTCCCGACGTGTTGGAAGCCCCATGGCTTTTAGCCTGCCAACCGCATCTTGACGCGCGGCGTCCGCCCAGATTCCACCACTGGGAACCTCAAGCGTATCCAGCCGGCCTGGTGCGGCCTTAGGGTCTGCCTTTGCGATCATCAGGCCATCTCCGCCAGGATGTCGGCATAGCCGTTATTTTCCACTTCAAGCGCCAGATCCGGCCCGCCGGATTTCACAATCTTTCCATCCGCCATGATATGCACGACATCAGGTTTGATATGATCGAGAAGCCGTTGATAATGCGTGATAACCAGGAATGAGCGGCCCTCGCTGCGCAAGGCATTCACACCTTCGGAGACCAGCTTCATCGCATCCACATCGAGCCCAGAATCCGTCTCATCCAGGATGCACATCTTGGGCTCCAGCATGGCCATCTGCAGGATCTCGTTGCGCTTTTTCTCACCACCGGAGAAACCCACATTGACCGGACGCTTAAGCATGTCTGCGTCGATCTTCAGGCTTTTTGCCCGCTCCCGGATGACTTTGAGGAATTCTGCTGCACTCATTTCCTCTTCACCGCGTGCTTTGCGCTGCGCATTCACCGCAGTCCGCAGAAACGTCATATTGCCAACGCCCGGAATTTCGACAGGATACTGGAAGGCCAGGAACAGACCCGCGGCAGCGCGCTCCTCCGGCTCCATATCGAGCACATCCGCGCCGTCCAGAGTCGCCTCGCCACCGGTAACCTCATAGCCGTCCTTGCCGGACATGACATAGGACAGTGTCGACTTGCCCGACCCGTTCGGCCCCATAATCGCATGGACCTCACCGGCGCCTACTTGCAGGTCGACACCCTTGAGTATGGTTTTGTCCTCATCTTCAAGTTTGACGTGCAGGCTCTTGATTTCTAGCATTTTATTTCTTCCATCTGTCGAGATCACCATTCGCTTTGGCGGCCTCAAGTTGTGAATTTCGTTCTCTTTGGCGTTCATTCGCCAGATCGATAGCCGGCTGAGACTTTCGGGTGATGTCTTCGCGTTTCATTTTTTGGTCGATCAGAATAGCAATTCCTACGCCACCCAAAAACCCCACAAAGCCCGCTGGTATCGCTGCTTTGGGCCAAATCATTTGCATGGAAACAGCGAACAGAAGTGACGTCAAAACTGCGTAGAAACCAATCCGCCGCAGCGAGTTGCGCTCGGCCAGCTCCTGGGAGGTCTGGCCAATGCGCGCATTTCGTTCGATGTTGCTCTCATTCTCCATCTAGTTAGCCCTTCCTCAGTATTGATGGGACGAGTCTCGACGGAGCCGTCGAATATTCCTCCAACGCACAACTGGACTTCAAAATCATTCTCATGTCTTCCATCGGTCAAAGTCACCAAGTGCCTTTGCCTCAGCAATTTGGCTCGATTTGTATTGATCGGCTTCGCGCCGTGCTAGTTTTGCTTGCTTAGCTCGTGCCGACCGCTTGCGAGACCTGACGAACCAGGAACAAGAAATCGCCAAGACCAAAGGAACCAGGAAAATGGCCCCAAGTTTGACGAAAAGAGGTATCCACGGGATCTCAACAGTCCCGAAGAAAACTACACATGCAACGAGTGATATACCCCAAACAGCCGCAGCTTCCCCTCCGCCGTCATATCTTCGAGGCCGCTTCACGTCATTCAACGTGGAATGCAGGTCCGTTTCGTCTAAGCCCATGAGTGCTTTACCCCACCGATCCTTCCAGCGAGATGGCTACAAGCTGCTGCGCCTCCATGGCGAACTCCATTGGCAGCGCTTGCAACACGTCTTTGCAGAACCCGTTGACCACCAAGGCGACCGCCTCTTCCTCGTCCATGCCGCGCTGGCGGCAGTAAAACAGCTGGTCGTCATCTACTTTCGAGGTCGTGGCCTCATGCTCAACGCGGGACGAGTTATTCTTCACCTCGATGTAAGGAACGGTATGCGCGCCGCATTTGTCGCCGATCAGCAAGCTGTCGCATTGGGTGTAATTACGGCTGTCCTTGGCTTTTGGGTGCATTGAGACCAGCCCGCGATAGGTGTTCTGCGCCTTGCCTGCGGAAATGCCTTTGGACACGATCCGCGACTTTGTGTTCTTGCCCAGATGCACCATCTTCGTGCCGGTATCGGCCTGCTGCATGTTGTTGGCAATCGCGATGGAGTAGAACTCCCCCTGGCTTTCGTTGCCGCGCAAGATACAGGACGGGTATTTCCAGGTGACGGCAGAGCCTGTTTCGACCTGCGTCCACATCACCTTCGAGCGATCCCCCCGGCAATCGGCACGCTTGGTCACGAAATTATAGATACCGCCCACGCCGTTCTCATCCCCGGGATACCAGTTCTGAACAGTCGAATACTTGATCTCCGCGTCTTCCAGCGCCACCAGCTCAACCACAGCGGCATGCAACTGATTGGTGTCGCGCATCGGTGCGGTGCAGCCTTCGAGATAGCTCACGTATGAGCCTTTGTCGGCGATGATCAATGTCCGCTCAAACTGCCCGGTATTCTCGGCATTGATGCGGAAATAGGTGCTGAGTTCCATCGGGCAGCGCACGCCGGGCGGCACATAAACGAAGGAGCCGTCCGAGAAGACCGCTGAGTTCAGGGTCGCGAAGTAATTATCAGTCACCGGCACAACCGAGCCCAGGTACTTCTTGACCAGCTCGGGATGCTCGCGAATGGCCTCGGAGATCGAGCAGAAGATCACGCCGGCTTTCTTCAGCTCCGCCTGGAACGTGGTGCCGACCGAGACGCTGTCAAACACCGCATCGACCGCAACCTTACGGCCTTCCGCAGGCGCGTCTTCGGCCCCTTCGACACCAGCCAGGATCATCTGTTCTTTAAGTGGAATACCAAGCTTATTGTAGGTTTCAAGAAGTTTCGGGTCGACCTCATCGAGCGATTTCGGCTTCTCGGCCATGCTTTTGGGAGAGGCGTAGTAATAGACGTCCTGATAGTCGATTTTCGGATAGTCGACCATCGCCCATTCCGGCTCTGACATCTGCTCCCACCGCGCGAATGCCGCCAGACGCCATTCGGTCATCCACTCCGGCTCTTGGTTCTTCTCCGAGATGAGACGAACGATGTCAGGATTGACGCCCTTTGGCGCGTAATCCATCTCAATTTCGGTTTCCCAGCCATATTTGTATTTGCCGCCGACCTCGCGGACTGCGTCGACTGTCTCCTGATCGACACCTTCTTTGACGTCTACAGTCTCCAATACAGACATATCGCTCTCCTCTCGCTCAGGCCGCTTTGGCCCGAAATTTCCGCTCTGCCGAACACCAGGCATCGGCGAACCGCAAAACCTCGTCTTCTGTCGTTTCTGGCCCCAGCGATACACGGATCGCACTGCCCGCGGCCTCGCCGTCAAATCCCATCGCTGCAAGCACGCTCGAGCTTTTCACCTTCCCGCTCGAGCAGGCCGACCCGGCCGATATTGCAAAGCCCGCCAGATCCATCTGCATGACCTGTGTCGCCCCCGACCATCCGGGTGTTACGAAACAGCTGGTATTAGGAAGCCGATCCTGACCTTCTCCTACCAATTTAGTATGCATTGTGCTGGCCTCAATGGCCTTTTCTAGAATATTTCTAAGTTTTGCAACCCGTGCCCAAACCCCGCGTTCGATATCGTGGATGGCAGCTTGTGCGGCAGCCGCAAATCCGGCGATCCCGACCAGGTTTTCGGTGCCAGAGCGCCGCCCCATTTCCTGCCCACCACCTTTGATTTGTACCTCAACATCAGTGCCTTGGCGCAAAATCAGCACGCCCACACCTTTGGGGCCACCAAGCTTGTGGGCCGAGGCCAGACCCATCTGTGCGCCCGACCAGTTGAACGCCATTGCGACTTTGCCAAAGGCTTGGCTCATATCGCTAAGGGCCAGGCCGTCGGGCAGAGTTTGCAACACTCCCGTCTCGCTGTTTGCCATCTGCAAAACCGACATCCCGGGATTGCTGACATGCACCTTGCCTTGCGCGGTCACGTCTAAGTCTTCGCTGATCCATGCCCGCACGGCATCATGTTCAATCGACGCGCCGTGCAATCTGCGCCCGGCGCAGGCCAAACTGGCCGCCTCCGTTGCGGATCCGGTGAATACAAGATCGCAGCCCGATGCCCCGAAAGCGTTGGCCAGCTGCTGCCGTGCACGCTCTAAAAGGGCCTTGGCCGCGCGACCCTCAGCGTGCACCGATGACGGGTTGCCCAGCAAATCCAGGGCTTCCAGCATCGCGTGGCGTGCCTCAAGCCGCAACGGGGCCGTTGCATTGTAGTCCAGGTATACTCGGCTCATTGGCCTGCCTGACTGATGTCCGCCTGGTCCATTACTCAGGCACTCTCGTCGACAATCTCAAAAAGGGTCGGAACGGCCGGGCACGGAATCAAGCCATTTGCGATAACATCCGACAGCCGGGTCTGATGCAAAAACACATAGACATGGGCGCTGAGGCTTTCCCAAAGCCGATTGGCCATGCTTTGCGCTTTGGATCCAGACAAACCACCTGACGCCCCTGCGCCCGTATGCAGCGCACTGACTGTTTCATCAACAGCCTCAAATATTTCTGAGACACGGATCTGTTCCGCCGCACGGGCCAGCTTGTATCCGCCGCCCGGACCTCGGACTGATGTCACAATGTTATTGCGGCGCAGTTTGACAAACAGCTGCTCAAGATAGGCCAGCGAAATATCCTGCCGTTTTGAAATCTCACCCAAGGACACCAACCCGTCTTCCTGCGCCAACGCGAGATCAACCAAAGCAACCATGGCATAGCGTCCTCGAGTGCTGAGTTTCATGCGCTACCCCCGCAAAATTGATTGACGCCAAAAGGCGTAGACCTTAACTCAAACAAACCGAATTCCGAGGCCTGTCTTCGAACTTAGAATAATTCTAGAAAACCTGGGTGTTTGCGTCAAGCAACTACCTGCAGGAATCGACAAGGGGACCACCGCATATGCCTGAAGTAATCTTCCCAGGACCAGAAGGTCGCCTGGAAGGCCGCTATCACCCGCATAAGACGAAGGATGCTCCAATTGCGATCGTCCTGCATCCCCATCCGCAATTCGGCGGAACTATGAACAATCGCGTGGTCTATAATCTGCACTACACATTCTATAATATGGGATTCAACGTTCTGCGGTTTAACTTCCGCGGCGTGGGTCGCAGTCAGGGCGAATATGACCAGGGTATTGGAGAGTTGTCCGATGCCGCCTCTGCATTGGACTACCTGCAATCGATGAACCAGAACACCAAGCACTGCTGGGTTGCGGGGTTTTCGTTCGGGGCCTGGATCGGCATGCAGCTTCTGATGCGGCGGCCTGAGATTACCGGCTTTATTTCGGTCTCGCCACCGGCGAATATGTATGATTTCTCGTTCCTGGCCCCCTGCCCGTCATCCGGGTTGATCATCAACGGTCTAGGCGACCGTGTGGCCCCTCCGGCAGATACTGTGACGCTCGTCAATAAGCTGCATGAGCAAAAGGGCATCACCATCACCCATCAAGAAGTCGAGGGTGCTGGGCATTTCTTTGAGGACGATCACATGGAGACCTTGACCGGCTCGGTCGAGACCTATGTGAAGCGCCGATTGACCGAGAACACGCGGTAAACCCATGGGCACCACCGAAGACCTG
Organism: Pseudomonadota bacterium; assembly: GCA_039193885.1. GTDB lineage: Bacteria > Pseudomonadota > Alphaproteobacteria > Rhodobacterales > Rhodobacteraceae > Litoreibacter. The sequence continues at coordinate 22,515 of JBCCWL010000005.1, read as the reverse complement.
GCCGACAAGCTCGCAGCCGATGTTATCGCGGCAATGGACGAAATCGACGACGACGAATTGGCAACCCGCGTCTCGGAAGTCATCGGCGCGTCCTCGACCACGACGCAAGAGGCGTTCTTGACGGCAATGCGGGTGCGCCTGTCCGAGGCACGGGCGCGGAAATACCTAGAGGACCGGTTGGCCAAGGCGCGGGCAGAACGCGGCTAGGCCCGCAGCCTCAGACCCTTTGGATCAAAAGGTGGCTCGGCCAGAACCACGCCACGATGAGACCGACCCAGGATCATGACGTCTAGTTCGGTTCCCGGTGTGACATCTTTCAAGAACCCCAACGCCAGCGATTTATCGACCGTGTACCCGTAGGTGCCTGACGTAACCCGGCCGACCGGGGTTCCATCAGGCAGAAAAATAGGCTCACCCCCGCTGGCATCTGCGTCACGCACATCCAGCACCTCAATGATCGATAAACTGTCTCGACAGGCCCGATCCTTGATCTCCAAATAGGCCGATTTATTGAGAAAATCCTTCTCCAGCTTGATCAGGCGATCCAGACCGACTTCTTGCGGGAAGTATTCCGGACTGTATTCGCGGCTCCAAGAGCCATAGCCCTTCTCGATGCGCAATGACATCAATGCACGCGAGCCCACCGGACCTGCGCCGACCGCCTGACCGGCTTCAAGCAATGCCGCGTAAAGCTGAGCCTGGTCTTCAGTCGCACAATGAAGCTCCCAACCCAGATCGCCAGTGAACGACACGCGCAAGGCGACCAGTTCGATCCCGGCCAGGGTTATGGTTTTGGAGCGCATGAACGGGAAGTCTTCCGTCGCAAGGGACGTGTTTGTCAGCCGTTGAAGAAGCGCGCGGCTTTCAGGGCCTGCCACGTTGAAGCCGCACATTGCATCGGTCCGACTTTCAAACAAGACGGTGTCCGGCCGCGCAACCGCGTTGAAGAACCGCAGGTGATAGCGCTCGGCCAGGCCTGAGCCGATGATCAGAAAATCCTCATCGCCCAATTTGGTGACGGTGAAATCACCCGCAATGCCACCGCGCACGCCGATCAACGGCGTCAGGCACGAGCGCCCGACCTCGACCGGCATGTTATTGGCAAAGACTTGGTTCAACCAATCCGAAGCCCCTTCTCCGCGCACCGCATAGGTCGCGAAATTTGAGATATCGATGATGCCGGCCGCCTCGCGCAGCATCCGGCATTCCCGCCCCACGGGTTCAAACCAGTTCTGCCGGGTGAACCCATTCGTGTCCGACACCCGCTGGCCTTCGGCAAACCAAAGTGGATGTTCCCAGCCGGAGTTCAGCCCGAAAACGGCCCCCAACTCCACCTGGCGCTCATAGATCGGACGGGTGCGCGCAGGCCGTCCTGCGCTGCGTTCTTCATTGGGAAAGTGGATCGAGAACCTGTTGGCATATTGATCACCCACCCTGGCCTTGGTGAAGGCTTTGTCGGCCCAGCTGCCAAAACGCGCCATATCCCAGGCGAACATGTCGAGATGCGGCTCGCCGGTTACGATCCATTCGGCCAGCAAGCTGCCGAGCCCACCTGATTGCGAAAAGCCCGGAATGATGCCGTTGCAGCAGAAATACCCCTTCAACTCAGGAACCGGTCCGAACAGCGCATTGGAATCCGGCGACCAGATCATCGGCCCGTTGATGACCCGTTTGATCCCCGCATTTCCCACCGCAGGAACGCGGTCTATGGCGCGCATCATATTATCTTCGATCCGCTCCAGATCATCGGCAAAAAGTTCATGGCCAAAGCCTTGCGGCGTACCCTCTTCAGCCCAGAAGCGAACGTCTTTCTCATAGGCACCGACCAGAAGGCCCAGTCCTTCTTGGCGCAGGTAATATTCCCCGTCACGGTCCGCAACCGACGGCAGACGCCGATCCAAACCCGCAATTTCGGGGATGGTTTCAGTGACAAAATACTGATGCTCTGTTGGCTGCAGGGGCAATTCGATGCCCGCCATCGCCGCGACCTCGCGCCCCCAAAGCCCAGCCGCATTCACCACGACCGGTGTTACGATGCCGCCCTTTGGCGTCTTCACAACCCAGCTTCCATCGCGCTGTTGCTGTGTCGCGGTCACCGGCGTGAACCTGTAGATCTCTGCGCCGTTTTGGCGGGCCCCTGTGGCATAGGCATTGGTCACACCAGAGGGGTCCACATTGCCGCCCGAAGGTTCATACATAATGCAGCGAATGCCGTCGTAGTTGACCAAAGGATGCAGCCGCTCGGCCTCATCGCGATCAACTTCATAGAACTTCAGCCCGTAGTATTTTGCCTTGGCAGCTTGCAAACGAAGCTGATGTTCGCGGGCCACGGTTTGCGCCAGATAGAGCGAGCCCGGCTGAAACACGCCGCAGCTTTGGCCGGTCTCTTCCTCAAGAGCGGTATAAAGCTCCATCGTGTAATTCTGGATGCGGGTGATGTTGTTGTTGTCGTGAAGCCCATGAATATTGGCAGCCGCATGCCACGTGGATCCCGATGTAAGCTCATCACGCTCCAAAAGTACCACGTCGGTCCATCCCAGTTTCGTCAAGTGATAGAGGATCGAACACCCGATCACCCCGCCTCCGATAACGACCGCGTCTGCATGAGTTTTCATCTGGCACCTAAGGGTTGCTTCACTGGCCCTAAGCCTAAAAGTGATGCGCAGGCCCAAGTGCCACACCGCGACAAATCTTTTCTCACAGCGACAAAACTCGTGCGAAAGCCCCAGCAATTCGTATTCTCAAAGAAAACTTGATCGGGGGAGTCCAATGCCCAGCCTAAAGACCAAACTGCACAGCAGCGAAGACAGAATAACAATGCATCTGTGCACAATCCCTACGCCGGCGGTTCCACAGGCGATGGCTGCGGCAGGCGCTGATTCCGTGTTGATCGACCTTGAACACGGGGCTGTCGACTATGCCTCGGCGCATGCGATGATTGCCGCGACATCTGGTTCAAAGTGTGCACCTTTGGTCCGGATCGCAGAAATCGACGCGGCGTTGGCCAAACGCGCGCTGGATCTGGGGGCTGAAGGGTTGGTGTTTCCCTTGATCAGAACAGCCCAGGACGCGCGCGAAGCCGTGGCATGTTTGCGATATCCGCCCAACGGGAAGCGCGGATTCGGTCCCTTTTTGGCGCATTCGCGCTGGCAAACCAGCCTGATGGACTACCGCGACGAAATCGAGGATCAACTGGTCTGCGTGCTATTGATCGAGACAAAGGACGCGGTCGAGAATATTGAAGAGATCTGCGCCGTCGACGGCATCGACCTCATTATCCCGGCGCAATTCGACCTATCGACGGATCTTGGTATTCCCGGCCAGTTCGAGCACCCAGATTTCATTGCTGCGCTGGAGCGGGTTGAGGCCGCCGCGCGGGCCGCCGGTCTACCGCTTGGAAATATCGCGATGACGCAAGATCAGGCCACGCGTTGGTTTGACCGCGGCTACCGAGTCATCGCGGGCGTCGACATCCTGTGGCTCCGGCAGATTACTGCGACGGCGCAAAGCTGGACCAAGTAACGACAGAGCTCAAAAAACGACGCGAACCGTCGCGCCCGGACGTGTGATCGATGACGATCGCGCTCAATTTGACGGAAAGACGGATGACGGGGGATAGAATGAAGTCAACAACGCGCGTGGTGGTGATCGGCGGCGGTGTGGTCGGGTGCTCGGTTCTATACCACCTGACCAAACTGGGCTGGTCGGATGTGATGCTGCTCGAGCGATCAGAACTGACATCGGGCTCCACGTGGCACGCTGCCGGCGGGTTTCACACGCTCAACGGCGACACCAATATGGCCGCGCTGCAGGGCTATACAATCCGATTGTACCGCGAACTCGAAGAGCTTACCGGCCTGTCTTGCGGATTGCATCATGTCGGCGGGATAACACTGGCAGACAATCAAGACCGCTTTGATATGCTGGTGGCTGAGCGCGCCAAGCACCGCTACATGGGCTTGGAAACAGAGATTGTCGGCCCTGACGAGATCAAGAAAATCGCGCCGATCACCAACACCGATGGGATTATTGGTGCCCTTTATGACCCGCTTGACGGGCATCTTGATCCTTCAGGCACAACCCATGCCTATGCGAAGGCCGCCCGCCTAGGCGGGGCCACGATCGAGACCCATTGCATGGTCAAAGAGACCAACCAACGGGCAGACGGAAGCTGGGATGTTGTCACGGACAAAGGCATTATTCATGCCGAGCATGTCGTGAATGCTGCAGGCCTTTGGGCACGCGAGGTTGGTCAGATGGCGGGCGTTTATTTCCCGCTGCACCCGATGGAGCATCAATACCTCGTCACCGAAGACACGCCGGAAATCTACGAGCGTGACAGCGAGCATCCCCACGTGATGGACCCGGCGGGGGAAAGCTATCTGCGCCAAGAGGGTCGCGGGCTGTGTATCGGCTTCTACGAGCAACCTTGCCGCCCGTGGGCTGTGAACGGCACCCCATGGGACTTCGGCCACGAGCTCCTGCCAGACGACTTCGACAAGATTTCCGACAGTATATCCTTTGCCTTCAAACGGTTCCCGGTTCTAGAGCGGGCCGGCGTGAAAAACGTCATCCACGGCCCCTTCACATTTGCTCCGGATGGCAATCCTTTGGTCGGGCCTGTGCCAGGTATGCGAAACTATTGGTCGGCCTGCGCGGTAATGGCCGGGTTTTCGCAAGGCGGCGGCGTTGGTCTGATGCTGGCGCAATGGATGATTGAAGGCGAATGCGAACGCGACACCTTCGCTATGGATTGCGCACGTTTTGGCAACTGGATCACCCCGGGGTATACCCGACCAAAAGTGATCGAGAACTATCAGCGCCGGTTTTCAGTCAGTTACCCGAACGAAGAACTGCCTGCGGCACGCCCGCATGCCACAACACCCATGTATGACATCTTCAGCGACATGGGGGCGGTCTGGGGCCATCAATACGGGCTCGAAGTGGTCAATTACTTTGCCCAAAAGGACGAGCCGCGATTTGAAACACCCTCCTTCCGCCGCTCAAATGCCTGGGAGGCGACCGCCCGCGAGGTGCGCGCTGTCAGAACTGCCGCTGGCATCAATGAGGTTCATAACTTCGGCAAATACCGGGTCACGGGACCTGGCGCACGGGACTGGCTCGATGTGATCATGGCCGGCCGTATCCCGAAACCGGGGCGAGTGAGTTTGACACCAATGCTGTCGCCAAAGGGACGTCTGATCGGGGATTTCACCGTATCTTGCTTGTCAGAGACCGAATTTCAGCTGACCGCATCTTACGGCAGCCAAGCCTACCATATGCGGTGGTTCCAGACGCAGCTTTCGGGCAACGTACAGATCGAGAATATCTCCGACCAGCGCACCGGCTTCCAAATCGCGGGTCCTCGGGCACGCGACATTCTTCAGGCTTGCTGCACAGAGGACATCTCGACCATGCGGTTCATGGATGTGCGCCGGCTCGGCCTCGGGCAGGTTGATTGTTGGGTGCAACGGGTCAGCTATACGGGCGATCTGGGGTTCGAAATATACTGCACGCCGATGGAACAACGCGCGTTATGGGCTGTTTTGAGCGATGCCGGGCAACCTCATGGCCTGACACCGTTCGGAATGCGCGCCATGATGAGTTTGCGACTGGACAAATTCTTTGGCTCTTGGCTCTCTGAGTTTTCACCAGACTACACAGCTGCAGAAACCAATATGGATCGCTTCATCGCGTTTGGAAAAAACACAGCCTTCATCGGGCGCGAGGCTGCAGAGGCGGAGCGCCTGACCCCGCCCGCGCGTCAGCTTTGCGCCTTCGAAGTTGACGCGGATGACGCCGACGTCGTGGCCTATGAGCCCGTGTTCATCGACGGTGACGTGCAAGGCTTTTGCACATCAGGCGGGTATTCGCACCATGCGGAGAAGTCCATCGCACAAGCCTTGATCCCGCGCGAACGCGCGCAACCCGGCCTGCAAGTTCAAATCGAAATTCTGGGAAAAATGCGCGACGCGGTCCTGATTACAGAGCCACTTTTTGATGCCGACGGGGCAAGGATGCGCGGCTGATCAGCAGAAAAAGAGGCAAGGTTTAATCTACCTGCTCGAGGATCATCAGATCACGCTCCGAGGCGTCGCGGGCGAAGCTCAATGCGTGTTGGTAGGCCTCTGAGTAATAACAGTCATGCGCGGCCTCAAGGCTGGGGAACTGCGCGACCACATTGCGTGCACGATCATTGCCTTCAAGCTGTTCATAGCGACCGTTACGGGCCAGAAATACCCCGCCATGGTCTGCAATTGCGCCCGTCGCGAGCTCTGCATATTTCATGTAACTCTCTGGATCCGTTACTTTGACATGTGCAATCCACAGCGCTTTTGGCATGGGTTATCCTCCGATAAGTGCTTCGACAGCCGCAATTGCAGCATCGGCATTCTGAACGCCCGGGCCACCGCCCTGCGCCAAATCCGGACGACCGCCGCCGCCTTTGCCGCCAAGCTCAGCGACTGCGGCCTTGACCAAATCAACGGCCGACAAGCGATCGGTCAGATCGGTGGTAACGCCCGCGGCGACCGCGGCCTTCCCACCGGCATCGGCGATCAGCAGCACCGCGCCCGACCCCATCCGGGCCTTGTGTTCATCAACCAGCGCCGGCAAATCACGGCCAGATACCCCGCTCAGGGTCTGCGAAAATACGGCAATCCCGCCGATGTCTTTATCCGAAACCTCTGCAGCACCTCCGGACATGGCCAAGTCACGGCGCAATTGCGCGATTTCGTTGCTGAGCGCGCGCCGCTCATCCATCAGCGCCTTCACCCGGCCCGCCACTTCGTCAGGTCGCGCCTTGAGCATTATTGCAGTTTCCGCCATTCGCTGATCCTGATCTCGCAGGTAATCAAAGGCCGCGGCCCCTGTGAGCGCTTCGATCCGGCGCACACCGGCGCTTGATGCACTGTCACCCAAGGTAACGAAAACACCGATGTCACCAGTCTGGCGCACATGTGTACCGCCGCAAAGTTCCAGCGAGTAGGTCTGGCCATCCGTGCCTTTGCCGGTGTCAGCCGAGCCCATGGAGACCACGCGTACCTCATCGCCGTATTTCTCACCAAAGAGCGCCTGTGCCCCGATGGCCCGTGCGTCATCCGGGGTCATGATCCGGGTTTCCACCGACGAGTTCTGGCGAATGAACTGGTTGACCTCGCCCTCAACTTGCTTGAGCTCCTCCATACTCAGCGCCTGCCCATGCGAGAAATCAAAGCGCAGCCGGTCCGGCGCGTTCAGTGAGCCGCGTTGCGCGACATGTTCGCCCAACGCGCCGCGCAAAGCCTCGTGCAGCAAATGGGTGGCGGAGTGATTGGCACGGATGGCACTGCGACGCGCGTGGTCAACCTTCATCTCAACGCCGTCACCCACCGACACGGTACCCGTCTCTATGGTCGCAAAATGAATAAAAACGTCTGCGGTCTTACGCGTATCCGTGACCTGAGCCGTCGTCGCATCACTCGTTATTTGGCCTTGATCCCCGACTTGCCCACCGCTTTCAGCGTAAAAAGGCGTCTGGTTCGTGACGATCTGGACGTTCTCACCTGCCGTGGCACTATCTGCCAACACGCCGTCCTTCACCAAAGCCAACACTTGCCCTTCGGCAACTTCGGTGTCGTAGCCCAGAAAGTCGGTCGCACCCTGCGCGTCCGCAATGTCGAACCAGATCTGTGCGTCCGCAGCTTCGCCCGACCCGGCCCAACTGGCCCGCGCCTTGGCCTTTTGCTCCGCCATGGCGACATCGAACCCATCCGTATCGACGGTACGTCCTCTTTCCCGCAACGCATCCTGCGTCAAATCGAGCGGAAACCCATAGGTGTCGTACAATTTGAACGCCGCCTGTCCCGGTAGCGCTTCGGTCTCTCCCAGCTCGCTCAGCTCATCATCGAGAAGTTTCAAACCCCGCTCGAGTGTCTCGCGAAAGCGGGTCTCCTCCTGGCGGAGCGTTTCTTCTATCAAGGCCTGAGCCTGACCCAGCTCCGGATAGGCTCCGCCCATCTGACCCACCAGCGCAGGCACAAGCTTATGCATCACCGGATCCTGCGCTCCCAGAAGATGGGCATGGCGCATAGCGCGCCGCATAATGCGTCTGAGCACATACCCACGGCCATCTTTCGACGGCATGACGCCATCGGCAATCAAGAAGGAAGTCGACCGCAAGTGATCCGCGATCACCCGATGATGGGTCGCCCCCGGCCCGTCCGGATCTGTTGATGTCGCATTTGCAGACGCCTGTATCAGCGCCCGCATCAAATCTGTCGCGTAATTGTCATTCGTGCCCTGCAGCAATGCTGCCACACGCTCGATACCCATACCGGTATCGATCGACTGCGCCGCCAGTTCGCGTCTCGAGCCGTCCTCAAACTGCTCAAATTGCATGAAGACCAGGTTCCAGATTTCTACGAAGCGGTCGCCGTCTTCGTCGGGCGAACCGGGCGGGCCGCCCCAGATATGGTCCCCATGATCATAGAAAATTTCCGAACTCGGGCCGCACGGTCCCGTCGGACCCATCATCCAGAAATTATCATCGGTTGCTATGCGGATGATCCGATCATCGCTGAGCCCGGCGATCTTCTTCCAAAGCGTGGCTGCTTCGTCATCGGTATGATATACCGTCACAATCAGCTTTTCCTGTGGAATCGCAAGGTCTTGCGTGAGTAGCGTCCAAGCAAACCGGATGGCGTCTTCCTTGAAGTAATCTCCGAAACTGAAATTGCCCAGCATCTCAAAGAACGTATGGTGGCGCGCTGTGTATCCTACGTTGTCGAGATCATTATGCTTGCCGCCCGCGCGGACGCATTTTTGCGCCGTCGTAGCCCGGGTATAGTCACGTGTTTCGACGCCGGTGAACAAGTTCTTGAATTGAACCATGCCAGAGTTGGCGAACATCAAAGTCGGGTCGTTGCGGGGCACCAACGGGCTTGACGGTTGGACGGAATGGCCCTGTCGATCAAAATAGCTCAGGAACGTAGATCGAATGTCGTTGAGACTGGTCATAACTTTGTCGCGCCATTTCGTTTAGGTCCTAGAGGACCTATCTTGCCTGCAAAGGCAGGTAAAGAGATCGCTCCGATTTTCCTGCACAACCGCCTCCTGCATATAAAAAGGCCACTCCGACGGGAGCGGCCTTTTCGGATTAAGTGGAGTGAAGTGTGACGAGGTCAGTCTTCGATAAGGCCGTCGTCTGTCGCGGGTCCACTCTCGGGCGGTGTGTCAAAATCCAACCCATGTGCCGCGCGGATCTTGTCTTCAATTTCAATCGCAAAAGAACTGTTCTCGCGTAAAAAAGCTTTCGCATTTTCGCGACCCTGGCCGATCCGCTCGTCTCCATAACTAAACCAAGAACCCGATTTCTCGACGACGCCTGCTTTAACGCCAAGGTCAAGCAACTCACCCATCTTTGAGATGCCTTCGCCGTACATGATGTCGAATTCAACTTGCTTGAAAGGCGGCGCGACCTTGTTCTTAACAACCTTCACCCGCGTGGCATTTCCAACCACTTCATCGCGATCCTTCAAAGCCCCGATGCGACGGATGTCCAGGCGGACGGAAGAATAGAACTTCAACGCGTTTCCGCCAGTGGTCGTCTCCGGAGAGCCGAACATGACGCCGATTTTCATCCGGATCTGGTTGATAAAGATAACCATGCAATTCGACCGCGAGATCGAGCCGGTGAGTTTGCGCATCGCCTGGCTCATCAACCGTGCATGCACACCGACGGAGCTATCGCCCATGTCACCTTCAAGTTCGGATTTTGGCGTCAGTGCGGCCACCGAGTCCACAACAATCATGTTCACCGCCCCAGAACGCACAAGAGTATCAACAATTTCAAGGGCTTGTTCGCCGGTGTCTGGTTGGGAGATCAGCAACTCATCTAAATCGACACCCAGCTTGCGTGCATATTGCGGGTCCAACGCGTGTTCTGCGTCGACAAACGCACAAACGCCGCCTTTTTTCTGCTCTTCAGCCACACAATGCAGCGTCAGCGTCGTCTTTCCTGAAGATTCAGGGCCATAAATCTCTACGATGCGGCCCTTCGGAAGGCCACCGATCCCAAGGGCAATGTCGAGCCCCAACGACCCGGTCGAGGTGGCCTCAATCTCTTGGACGGCGTTTTCATCGCCGAGCTTCATGATTGAGCCTTTACCAAACTGGCGCTCTATCTGTGAAAGTGCAGATTCGAGAGCTTTTTGTTTGTTGCTGCCGGTTTTATCATTCATGGTTAAAAAATCTGACGCCATTGATTTGGTCCCTTATTTCACACCGCTTTAACGCGAGCAATAACTGTCGATGTTCCTCCCTTGTTCTTATGAGATCAAAACAGGAACATTTCAAGATAAATTTGAACTGTCAGTTTTTGGTGGATTCGGTTAAAGAGTGATTGACCCCGGCCGCACTCTTATCACAAAGATCGTAAGTGCTTATATTCCAGAAACAAAATCTCGCCTATCTTGCCGTTCCGAAGACAGGAACGACTGCGATCGAGCAGGCCCTTGACGGTTTCGCCACGGCTGTGTTTCGTGATCCACCGGGGTTGAAACACGCCAACGCACGGCGGTTTGAGCGCGAGATGCGTCCGCTCTTCGGATCCCGCGGCCGCGAAAGGCTTGAAACCATCGCCGTCATTCGCGACCCCGTGGATTGGCTAAAGAGTTGGTACAGATATAGGCACCGACCGGCCATTGAAGGCAGCGCGAATAGTACCGCCGGGATCAGCTTTGACCAGTTTATTGAGGCCTATCTTCTTGAGGAGCGGCCACCATTTGCGAATATCGGAGCTCAATCTCAGTTTGTCGCCGATGCGGCTGGAAAGATCATCGTTGATCGCCTGTTCCAATACGAGCGTATGGACGACCTGCTTGAATTCTTGTCAGAAAGGCTTGGCACGGAAGTTACGTTATCACGGGTCAACACATCGCATCCGTTCGAGACCACTTTGTCACCGGATCTGAGCAAGGAGCTGGCTGCGGCGCTGGAGCCCGATCTTGACCTTCATCGCAGACTATCCGACGGGCCACTAAGCTTTGCATGAGATGGCGGTGATGTCGGCTCAGGCAGCTTTGCCCAGCTGACCTCGCACAGTCGCGGTCAATGCGTTGAGCGAGAATGGTTTCGGCAAGAAGACGGAGTTCGGGATATGCGCCTGATCTTCCGCGAAATTGTCCTCGGCATAGCCCGAAACAAACACTACGCGCATCTCAGGGCGCGTCTTGCGGGCTTCTTTGACCCAAGTCGGGCCATCAAGGCCCGGCATCACGACATCGGTAACCACAATGTCGACCGAAAGATCGTCGTCTTTGAGAAGCGACAAAGCGTCCTCTGCGCTTTCCGCTTCGAGAACTTGATAGCCGCGTAGTTTCAGGGCACGTGACGCAAAAGCCCGCACTGGGGCTTCATCCTCGACCAGCAAGACAACACCTTCGCCGACCCCTGCATCAACAGCAATGCTTTCAGCGACTGGTTTTTGCTCGGTGACTGCAGGCTTGTTGTAGGATGGGAAGTAAATGGTGAACGCCGTCCCGCTTCCTTCTGCGCTGTCAACGAAAATGAAGCCGCCCGATTGCTTTACGATACCGTAGGCCGTCGAGAGGCCCAAACCTGTCCCTTCACCAGTGCGTTTCGTCGTGAAAAACGGCTCAAAAATCTTCGACATCTTGTCTGCAGGGATCCCGCAGCCCGTATCTGACACTTTCACAAGCACGTAGTCACCGCGTGGAACAACGGCCTGGTCGCGGCGGACGTCTTCCTGAAGTTTGAGGTTTCGCGTCTCAATCGAGATTTCCCCGCCGCCATCCAATGCGTCGCGCGCATTTACCACGAGGTTCATAATGACCTGTTCAAGCTGCCGTCGATCGGCATGCACAGACATGAGTTCCGGGTCATGGGTAAGAGAAAGCGAGATTTGCGCCCCGACAAGCCTGTTGAGCAAATGGGTCAGATCCGCCAGCGTGTCCCGCATGTCCAGAACTTCGAGCTGCAAGTTCTGCTTGCGCGAAAACGCCAAAAGCTGGCCAACCAGGGACGCTGCCCGATTGGCGTTCTGATTGATCTGCTCAAGATCTCCAAAATCCGGGTCCCCCGCATCGTGACGCAGCATCAGCAGGTCACAATGACCCGAAATAGCTGTCAGGAGGTTGTTAAAGTCATGCGCAACACCACCCGCCAGCTGGCCAATCGCCTGCATCTTTTGGCTTTGGACGAATTGCGCCTCTAGCGTTTTGAGCTCGGTCGCGTCCGTCACCATGGCCATCAGGAAGACCTCACCGGCTTCAATCACGCGCCCGAGTGTGATTTGCAGGTAAACTTCATCTTCGGCGTTGCGGGCCTTCAAGATCTCAGGTTTATGCAGTGAGCGTCCCTCTGCCGCTTCCGTCAGCCAGTCGGAGAGCTGTTTTCCCAATCCTTCCACGAGATCCGACAACACCACCTTATCGAGCGCGCCATCACTGGCGATCCTCAGCAGGCGCCGGGAAAGTTTATTCGCCTCAAGCACTTGGCCACTAGGGTCGATCTTGAGCAGGGCGACCGGGAATTCCTCTAACGTGTCGAGTGTGCTGCCAAGTTTCGGATGCGCCTCCTCGTTGGAGGGGGCGAGAAAATACTCGGTCCTGCCGCCGGAGCCCTCAACGATGATAACCCGCGCGGCCAGCGGACCATCTTCGACTTTGACCGAAACGATCTGCCCCGATTGCGTCGGCACTTCTGTAAACATCTTTTCCAGGGATTTAACGCGCCCGCCCACCAATCTGCGCATCGCGTCATTCATGAACAAAATGGTTCCAGAGGCGCTGGCCGTCATCATCGGTAAGCTTATTTTATCTGCCGTTCGCGTCGACGAGGTCCGTTCCTGCAGCTCTTCTACCGCCCAAAGATAAGTCGTCTGATTGACCTTATGGACCGCAATCAAGAAGCGCCCGTTGCGCGTGACAACATCCTCACGCGCGGCGTTGATCCGCTCCGCCTTTGCTTGCAGACGAAAAATGATCGCATTGGCGTTTGCAAACGTGCTCTCAAACACCCGCTCCAATACGCGCCCACCCGCATCGCCAAATCGCGCCCGCGCTGCCGAGTTCTTGGACAAGACCTCTCCGGCATCATTGGCCAACAAAATCGCGCGTTCATCATGGGCAATCAGTTGATCCAATCCTTCGACGGACCTAGTGCTGCCGGGCGCATGTGAGTGACGCGCCAGAACCCAGGAAACCAGCACAACTGTTGCCAGAGCGGCCCCAGCCACCAAAAAGCCAGTCGCCGCGATTTTTATCGGAACGAAGATACCTGCGGCGATCAAACCGCCCGCCAACCACAACATCCAATGGCTGCCGGGACTAACCATTCCCTTCGCCGCAGCCATCGCCCCCTGAGTTTCCACGCTCTGCACCACTCTGACCCTCCGTACGGATTCGTTTACACGCCACGGTCTTACAGAACCGTTAAGTCCATGTTAATTTTTTGAGCCGTGGCAAAAACTTACGTCAAATTTATTAACGACTACGCTACAGATCACCGTGTTGTCGCGTCAAGAGGGCATAAAAAAAGCCGTCGCCCTGAGTGAGAGGCGAAAATCTTTGCGATGCAGTGACCCGCCAATGCGGAAATTGTTGGATAAACGCGTCAATCTGATCCTCGTTTTCGCGGCGTAGATAGGAGCACGTGACATAAGCCAAAACGCCCGCCTCGGACACCAGTTCAGCGGCAGTTTTGAGTATATTCTCTTGGGTTTGATACAAAGAGTTCAGTTTTTCGCGGGTCAGATTCCATTTCCCATCAGGACTACGCCGCCAGGCACCAGATCCCGAGCACGGGACATCGCATACCACCAGGTCAAATGGCGCATGCCGCTTCAGATGATCCTGCGCAAGCGTTGCGATCTCGACGCCAGCGCGCCGCGCGCGCTCAGGCAAATCACGCATGCGGGCCGGGGATGCGTCATGGGCATAAAGGTGCACCTGGTGTCCCATGGCGCGGCACCGGTCGGCCATCGCCAAAGACTTGCCCCCACCGCCGGCGCAGTAGTCAAGAATGCGCGCAGCCTTCGTGACCGGCAAAGCGTCACACACAAGCTGGGAGGACAAATCCTGCAGCTCGATCATTCCGCACTGGAACACCTTCGAATTTACAATTTTTCGAGCGTTTTCTGTGACTTGTAAGCAAGAGTTACAAGTACTTATCAGCACTGCCACGATATTTTCAGCGGCGAGGTCCGCGATAACGCTTTCGCGCGAACTGATCGACAAGTTCACCCGAACATAGACCGGAGCGCGGGCGCGCATGGCCTCCAAGACAGGTTCCGCCTGGGACCCGAGGGAAGTCAGAAGCGGCGTTTCAAGCCAGTCGGGAATATCCAAAGACACCGCGTTCGCTGCCGGTCCTGCGCGAAAGCTTTGCTCTGCATCTGTCAGCGGCGACGGTGCATGGGTGTGACCGGTGAAAACCTGTGCTGCATCCTCCTGACGGGCCCGAAGGCGACCGATCACAAGGCCGCGTCCCGACATCGCCCCACCGGCATGCGCAAAAGACCGTTTGCACCTGACACAATCGAACACGATGTCGCGCACTGCCGCCCTATCCTTCGAGCCGGCATAGCGGGCGGAGCGTGCCCACCGGGTCAAGGCTTGCTCTGCGGCCTGACCGGACAACCACAGGTCAAGTACCTCTATGGCCGCCTGCTGCCGAGCGGCAGGTGTCATTTAGCCAGCCCGATAATTCGGTGCCTCGCGGGTGATCTGTACGTCATGCACGTGGCTTTCACGCAAACCGGCGCCTGTGATACGAACAAATCCTGCTTTCCCATGCAAATCTTCAATTGTCGCGGCCCCGGTATAGCCCATCGCCGCGCGCAACCCGCCCACGAGCTGGTGGATCACTGTGCTGGCCTGACCTTTATAAGGAACCTGGCCTTCGATCCCTTCGGGAACCAATTTGTCGGAGGCCGCATCTTTCTGGAAATATCGATCTGCCGACCCACGCGCCATCGCCCCAAGTGAGCCCATACCCCGATAGGATTTGAAGCTGCGGCCCTGGTACAGGATCACCTCGCCCGGGCTTTCATCCGTGCCTGCAATCATCGAGCCAACCATGGCACAAGACGCGCCGGCTGCGATTGCCTTGGCGAAGTCGCCCGAGAACTTTATGCCGCCATCGGCGATAACAGGCGTTCCACTTTCGCGGGCTGCGTCGGCGCAATCGAGGATCGCGGTCAGTTGCGGAACACCGACACCGGCAACCATGCGCGTGGTGCAAATCGATCCGGGTCCGATACCCACTTTGACCGCGTCAGCCCCTGCCCCGATCAACGCGCGCGTGGCCTCAAATGTGGCGACGTTTCCGGCAACGACCTGAACCTCATTGGACAGTTTCTTGGCACGCTCAACCGCATGCGCGACCCCTTCTGAATGCCCATGCGCGGTATCGATGACGATCAGGTCGACGCCGGCATCAACCAGGGCCTCTGAACGCTCGAACCCGGCATCGCCAACGGTCGAGGCCGCCGCAACCCGCAACCGTCCGAGCTGGTCCTTACAGGCATGCGGGTTCAAGACCGCTTGCTCGATGTCCTTGATCGTCAGCAAACCGGTCAACTTCCCGGCATCATCAACGACAAGAAGCTTTTCGATGCGGCGCGCATGCATCAGCGATTTCGCCTCAGCCAGATCCGCAGGCTCCCGCAGCATCGCAAGGTTCTCCGAGGTCATCATCACCTTCACAGGTGTGCTGTCGTCACTTGCAAACCGCATGTCCCGATTGGTCACGATGCCGAGAACTCGCCCGCCTTCGCCCACGACAGGAAAACCTGACACGCGGTAACGCTCTTGCAGGGCTTTCGCATCGGCCAGCGTTTGGTCGGGCGTCAAAGTGACGGGGTTATAAACAATGCCGCTTTCAAAGCGTTTGACACGGCGGATCTGACGGGACTGTTCCTCAACGCTCAAATTGCGGTGCACGACGCCCATGCCGCCCGCCTGTGCCATGGCGATGGCCATCCGCGCCTCGGTCACTGTATCCATGGCCGAGCTGAGCAACGGAATATTCAAACCGATGGATTTTGTCACAAAGGTGCGCGTGTCAGCGTCGGTCGGAAGCACGCTCGATGCGCCCGGGACAAGCAACACGTCATCAAAGGTCAAAGCCTCGCGAATCTCCATAGCAACCTCCTGCGGGAGTCCTCGTTTGGCAGTTTCCTATTTCACGGATCGCAGGACTGTGAAAGAGAAGATTTAGTCTCTTACGCTATTCGAGCTACAAACTGCAGAGGACCTATGTCAGAACACGGATACGAGGCGGGCCGCCTGAACCTGCCATTTGTTGGCATCGCGACCTTTGGCAAACGGGACTATGTCGCCGACTGGTCGGAGATTTCAGCCGATGTCGCAGTGTTGGGCGCTCCATTTGATGCCGGGACACAGTACCGATCAGGCGCGCGTTTCGGACCACGCGCTGTCCGCGAAGCCTCAACCCTGTTCAGTTTCGGTCATGCCGGAGCGTATGATCACGAAGACGACGCGACCTATTTGGGGGCCGACGTGCGCATTGTCGATATGGGCGACGCGGATATCGTGCACACCGACACCGGGGCCTCACACCGGAATATCGAGGCCGGTGTGCGTGCAGCACTGAAGGCAGGGGCTTTACCGGTCGTTATCGGAGGTGACCATTCGGTTAACATCCCCTGCATTCGAGCCTTTGAGGCCCAAGACCCGATCCATATTCTTCAAATTGATGCGCATCTGGACTTCGTCGATGAACGTCACGGGGTTCGTCACGGTCATGGCAATCCGATGCGCCGGGCCGCTGAGCAAAGCCATGTCACAGGGCTCACGCAACTTGGGATCCGCAATGTCTCCTCTACGGCCAAGGAAGGCTACGCGGACGCCCGCGCCATGGGATCAGACATCCTGTCGGTGCGGCAGGTCCGAAACCTGGGGCCCGCTGCAACCATCGCACGCCTGCCCAAAGGGGCGCGGGTTTATCTGACCATCGATATCGATGCGTTCTGCCCGTCCATTGCCCCCGGAACCGGCACGCCGTCGCATGGCGGGTTCCTCTACTATGAGGTTCTGGAGCTTCTGCAACAGGTTGCCCAAACCCATGAAATCGTCGGTATCGATCTGGTCGAAGTGGCCCCGGATTATGACCCGACTGACAGCACCGCGATCCTGGCCGCACAGATCCTGCTGAACCTTCTTGGCTTTATCTTTCACGCGCGCAACCCATGATCAGAATTCTCGTCGATGCTGACGCATGCCCTGTCAAGGAAGAGATCTACAAGACTGCCTACAGAGTGAAAGTTCCCGTCACATTGGTCGCCAATAGCTATCTGCGCACCCCGGATCACCCGCTCATCACCATGCAAACCGTTTCTGATGGCTTTGACGCGGCGGATGATTGGATTGCGGAACGGGCCGATCCGCGCTGCATCGTGGTCACAGCAGACATTCTGTTGGCCGGGCGTTGTCTTGAAGCTGAAGCGACCGTTTTGTCGCCCACCGGCAAGCCCTTCACCAGTGCCAATATCGGCGGCGCAATCGCGACGCGTGCGATCATGGCTGATCTGCGCGCAGGGCTTGAGCAAACCAGTGGCCCTGCCCCATTTTCAAACAAAGACCGCGCATCATTCTTAAATGCGCTCGATCGAGAGTTGGTGCGTCTGCAAAACGCGCAATAGCGGCTTTGGCAAGCTTAGGTTTCTAAGCGCAGCAGGACCGCACCTCCCTGTGCTGTTCGTCAGTTGTGCAACAAGACGGTGTCGTCGCCGAGGCCTCTGCCTCAGCGCAGCACTGGTTGTGACCGTTGGACTTCGATTTGAACCGTTCCGCCGGCTTGCACTGGGCACGAGAATTGCCGAGCCGTATCACCACCCGGCTGCCCTCACGCTGCGAGCTATTGAGCGACATCAGCTGCAAATCCGTGTTGTCGTGACCAAACTCAACCATCAACGACGCGTGCTGCAGCTCGGGCATGGCGTGAAGGCTTTTGGAAATAATGCTGCTGAACTTACCAACCGTCATGTGCGACGAGCCACGCCCATCGAGAAGCTGCAACCGCGCCTCGGTCCAATTTTCAATATGTCCCGCGCAATCGATACCTTTCGAGGTCGAATACTTCAGCTCGGTGATGTGATAACCGGGCGAAATCTCACCCGCTTTGGTCTCGAAAACCAAAGAATGCGACGGGTCGTCACGTTCAAGATCTTTCAGAAGGCCCGCAAGAGTTTTCATATCTTCGCCTTTCATTTCAATGATTCTTGAAATAAGATACAGCTAATTCCTGATATTTCAAGAGGTGTTGAAATATGATTGCAGAGGATGCCGCACGACTGTTTGGAGTACTGTCAAATTCCGATCGGCTGGATGTCATTCGGGCCTTGGTTGAAGCAGGGCCAGACGGGATGAGTGCAGGCGATATCGCGCGCAAAATAGGGGCGAGCCCGTCGAAGACGTCATTTCACCTCGCCGCCTTGTCGGAGACAGGCATTGCATCAAAGGAGCGTCGCTCCCGGAGCCTGAACTACCAGATCAATTTCGCGGCAATTGGTGCGCTTATCAATTTTTTGATGGAGGATTGCTGCAAAGGAAGTGCCGAGCTGCGGCGTTGCTGCTAATTGGGCAAAGGCGGCTTTAATGAGCGCAATACGCCCAAAACGTTCAATCAGCCCCAGTGCGGATCCGCAAAATCATGCTTAAGGCAGTCACGTCCACCGCGTGATCTACCCAGCTACCGTCGACCGCAGTTCTGTTTTCAAAACATCAAAGTCTGCTGTGCGGGACAAATCGGCCGTTCGGTTGGTTTCATGAAGGTCCGCTGTGCGTAGTTCGCAAACGCAGCGCAAAACAGCAATGGTGGAAACAGGGGTCTTGCTGCAGGTGCGAAGGCAGAACAATCTGAGGTTCAAAGCGGTCGCTCGTACCGCTCAAAAAAGATCAGTGCCGGATACGCGAAGCAACGCTGGTGATCAATTATCACATGGCCACTCAATGGACTGGGGCATCATTGGGAAACGCAAGATCTATTGGTTTGCGGCTCGCGTTCGACCGACGTCAACCAGGGCCCCGGAACGCTGCACAACACACCCTGCGAGCGCACATCCTTCCTGAATGCTGGTGTGAAGGTCGCGCCCTTCTATCAAGCCGTTCAAGACGCCCGCGTTGAAACTGTCTCCCGCAGCGGTGGTGTCTTTAGGAACGCCAATGGGCGGGACCAACACCTCCGACTGTTTGGCATCAGCCTGAAAGATCACCGGGTTGTCGCCGTCCTTGACCACGACATGTGACGCGCCCAGTTCGGCGTAGCGGTCCAGAGTTGCCTTGGGATCGTTATCTTCGAACCAATCTGCCTCGTCTTCGAAAGAGGGAAAAACCAGGTCTGCAAGGCGCGCGGCGTGCATAACCTTGGATGTCATTTCTTCGATGGATCGCCAAAGTCGGGGACGTAGGTTTGGATCGAAGGCGATGACTTTGCCTTTTGCCCGTGCAGCTTTCACTGCCCGCAAGAGAGTGTCTCGGGGAGCTTCTGCGAGGATAGCGAGTGTGATCCCAGAGAAATAGATGAGATCCGCGTCATCAAAAGCCGCGCCTAGGGCCTGTTCGTTCGCGGCAAGCGCGCGGGCCGCTGACGCTTCTCTCCAATAGGTAAAGCTACGCTCTCCGTCCTTCACTTGTATTCGATAGAGACCAACGGTCTTCTTCGGCACTACCTGGACATGGGCGTTCGAGATATTGCTGGCCCGCATGAACTCCAGCATCTCTTGGGACAAATCATCGTCACCGACAGCGGTGAAGTAGGCGACCTCGGCCTTTGTCGAAATCTGTGCAAGATACCATGCCGTGTTGAAGGTATCTCCGGCAAAGCCCATGCGAAACGTCTTGGGGTCCCGCGTCGGGGCGAGTTCAGCCATGCACTCTCCAATCGACAGCACGCGCCTTGGGCCTTTGCTATCAGAGAAAATCATCACGACGCGGGGTAAAGGTGTCGATGAGCACGCCCGGCACAAGACAGACGCAGCCATGCATCTGCTCGGACGGGATCACGAAGCTGTCGCCAGGACCGACCTCGCGTTCTTTCTTGCCAAGGGTGAAACGAAACCGCCCGCTTTCGACATACGTCGATTGCACATGCGGGTGGTTATGAAGGGCACCGATCGCCCCCGACGCTGCAAAGCGAAACGCGACAACCATCAGTTTTTCATGATCAGACAAGACCTGCCGGGTCACATCAGGTCCTGTTGAGACAATGGGGTATTTGGGAGGGTAATCTGACATCCTGTTATCCTTGCGACCTACGAGAACAGCATGCCGCCATTGATGTCGATATTCGTGCCAGTGATGAAGGCGCTGTCGTCGCAGGCGAGGAACAGAACAAGGTTGGCTGCGTCTTCCACGACCCCCTGCCGCTTTAGCGGGGCGTTGGCCTCAAAACCGCGCCGTCCGGCATCTGGCGTGTGAATGTTGTGAAAATCCGTGTCTATCATGCCGGGACACAGCGCATTTACCCGGATGTCTGGGCCGACCTCTTTGGCAAGACCGCGGGTCATTGTCATCACTGCCCCTTTCGAGGTTGCGTAGGCGACGGCTCCAGGTCCGCCACCATCGCGGCCCGCCTGGCTGGCGAGGTTCACGATTGCCCCGCTCTTCATGTGGGCGAGGCAGGCTTGCGTCATCAGAAACGTGCTGGTGAGGTTAAGACGCATCACGGCGTCCCAATGCTCTAGCGGCATCTCCGCAACCGTCTTCCGGGCAATCAGCCCACCGGCGTTGTTGACAAGGACATCTACGCCGCCGAACGCATCCACCGCGTCCTGCACGAGGGCGTCTGCGTCGGACTTGTTGTTCAGGTCACCCTGCACGGCGATGGCGCGTCCGCCTTGAGATTCGATGGCATTGACTGCTTCATCCGCGCCCTTTGAGCTGGAGAAATAGTTGATGGCGACGCTTGCGCCTTCGGACGCGAGTTTCTCGGCGACGGCCCGACCGATGTCACGCCCCCCTCCCGTGACAATGGCGGTTTTACCTTTGAGTTTCATGGCGAGCCTTTCAGTAGGTAAGCGAGGTTGGTGCGCGGTCAGAACGCGCCAGGCATAAGCAGTTTGGGCAGCCACAGGATGATCGCGGGGAAGGCGGCCAGCAGCACAAGAATGACCAGCATAGGCGCGAGAATGATCACCACTTCACGCAACACTTGGACCACGTTCAGCCCACCGATGGCCGCAGATATGAGCAGGCAAAGCCCGTAAGGCGGTGTCACAAGACCAAAGGCCAGTGACACGATCCCGATGATCGCGAACGCGATGGGATCGACACCTCCGGCCTGTGCTACGGGCATAAGCACGGTGCCCAAGATGATGATCGTTGGGATCGCATCGATGAAGAGCCCGAAGAGCAGGAAGAGCGCCGCGATAACCATCGCCGTCCCGAATGGGCCGAACTCCCACGCCGTCAGGACGCTCACAATCAGCCGGGGTGCGTTATAAAAAGACAAGAGCCAGCCAAAGGCCGAAGCCGTCCCGATGGCAAAGAGCGAGATCGCCGCGAAGCGGGCCGTGTCATAGAGGATGAACCCGAGGTCGCGGACGGTGACCGTCCTATAGAAGAACATTCCCAGTACCAGCGCATAGGCTGCCGCGATGATGGCGCTTTCGGTGGGTGTGACGATGCCGCCCACGATGCCGCCGATCACGAAAATCGGTGTCAGCAGAGCAAGGGCGGCACCCTTCCATGCGGCCAAGAACTCCCCCAGGTTCGGTGACGCGGTAACCGGGTAATTCCGCATCTTTGCAAAGCAGTAAACCGTCGCCATTAGCGTAAGGCCGATCATCAAGCCCGGCACGGCTCCGCCCAGGAAGAGGGCCCCCACAGAGACCTGCATCACACCGCCCCAGACGATCATCAGGATCGACGGCGGGATGATCACACCCATCACGGAAGAACAGGCGGTGATCGCCACGGCAAACCGTGTATCGTAACCTTCTTTCTGCATGGCTGGGATCAGGATTTTGCCAATCCCCGCCGCGTCGGCTGTCGAGGACCCCGAGATACCAGCAAACAGCATGGAGACCGCGACATTTACGTGCCCCAAGCCCCCGGGCATCCAGCCGGTCAGGACGCGCGCAAGCTCGATCAGACGATCCGTGACTTTGCCGGAGTTCATCAAGTTTGCGGCCAAAAGGAAAAAAGGAACGGCCAATAGAATAAACGAATTGTAGGACTGGAACATCCGATCCAGCACAATAAACGGCGTCAGCCGTAGCTCCAGCAGCACCACAGGCACCGTGGCCAAACCGAGGGCAAAGGCCACGGGGATGCGGATAAAGATCAGCACAACAAAGGCGGCGATCAGAATAAGCGTCGCGGTCGCGGTATCGAGGATCATCAGACGGCGCCCTCGCGTCCCCGAAACTGGGCAATTTCCTGGAACAGGCGGTAGCCCGACAAAAGCGTCCAGAACCCGCCCGCAATGGGCACAGAGATGTGCGTGATCATCAGATTGGCCCGCATCATCACCGACCGCTGCTTGCCGCCG
>JBCCWL010000004.1:0-291830 GCA_039193885.1 Pseudomonadota bacterium | reverse complement strand
TCATTTTCATACTCCAGTATATTCAGTGTGTTAGCCATTTCGGCTTGTGTGTGTGATTGGGCTGTTGCCCGTTTGATGAGATGAATATGGGGCAGTGTGTTGCCGCGTTCAATGCACGAAATCTAATAAAACCTGTGAACATGGTGCGCATACGCACACAGAAGTTTCCCCTATCGCGCAGCGCGTAACGGCAGCGTGAGAACCCGCTCACATTGCGTGATCCGGGGCCCGCCCGTCAGGGCAGGTGGCTTCAATTCGGGGATTCTCCTGACCAATGGAATCGCTTATAGCCACCCCATGGCCCAGTTGGACGTATTGCTTGAAGATGACAGATGGTCGGCCCTAGGGCTGGAGACGATCTCTCACGCAGCCTGTAGTGCTGTGTTGGAGCATGCTGACTTGTCGCAGAATTTCGAGATCTCAGTTTTGGGATGCGATGACCTCAGGATATCGCAACTAAACGGTGCGTTTCGCGACAAATCCGAAGCGACAAATGTCTTGTCCTGGCCCAGCACTGCACGTCAAGCGACGCGAGATGGTGGGATACCCAAACCGCCAGACGCTTCCGATCCGACCCAGATCGAGCTTGGTGATATCGCGATTTCATTCGATACCTGCGCGCGCGAATCCGACGCGGCCGGCAAGCCGATGGTGCATCATGTTACCCATTTGATCGTTCACGGAACGTTACATTTGTTGGGATATGACCACATCCGCGACAAAGATGCGGACCGAATGGAAGGTTTGGAACGCGCGATACTTGCAAAAATGGGTCTGCCTGACCCATATTCAGAATAGGAAACTTGAGGTTCGTTTAACTTGGAAAAGGATTGATGGGCGACATTTCTGACGGCTCGTCTAGCGCGGCGCAAAGCGCGCATGACTATTTGAATACCAATGACGGAACCGAAAGCGCCGAGGATAGCCGCACGCCTGGTCTGTTGCGGCGTCTGGTTCACGCCTTCAACCCTACAGACTCGGATGACGAGATTAATCAGGCCGCACAGGTGCATCTGGGGCGGGCAGGATTGGGCAATCTTCTGACAAAGCGGGTTGAGGACGTGGCCATCCCGCGGGCCGAGATCGTTGCCGTGTCCACAGATTCCGACCTTGGCGACATTTTGGAAGTTTTTCGCGAGAGCGGCTTGAGCCGTTTGCCGGTCTTTGAGGATACATTGGATACGCCGACTGGCATGTTGCACCTCAAGGACCTTGCACTGCAGCATGGCTTTAATGGCACTCCTGACGATTTCTCAGTCGCGCCGATGGTGCGCTCCGTCTTGTTTGTGCCGCCGTCCATGCCGATTGGCGTACTTCTGCAAAAGATGCAAACCGAGCGACGGCATATGGCGCTGGTCATCGATGAATATGGTGGGGTCGATGGGCTTGTGACCCTCGAAGACCTGATCGAAGAGGTTTTGGGCGAGATCGAGGACGAGCACGACGTGGAGGAAGCCAACCCCTGGCGACAGGAAAAGCCCGGAACCTACGTCGTTCTTGCGAAAGCGTCTTTGGGTGAGTTCGAAGCCGAGATCGGGCAACGCTTGTCGGATGATGAGATTGATGAAGAAATCGATACGCTTGGTGGATTGGTCTTCATGCTGTCTGGCAGGGTTCCGGCGCGCGGCGAGATGATCGTAGGCCCGTCTGGAGCGGAATTTGAAATCGTCGAAGCAGATCCACGTAAGATTAAGCGGCTGCGTGTCTTTGTTCCGTCATCTGACCAAGACTGAATGGCAGTCTCACGCGTCGTAGGTATCGGGCTGGTCGCTGGCGTAATTGCGGCCACAGGTCAAGCGCCCCTGTCTGCCTGGCCACTGACCCTCGCTGCGCTGGTCTATATATTCCATCTCTTCGACAGCCTGTCAGGGCCGCGGGCAGCCGGTTGGCTGGGCTGGGGCTTTGGCGCGGGCTATTTCGCCTCGGCACTTCTATGGATAGTTGAGCCGTTCTTGGTGGATGTGCCACGGCATGGATGGATGGCGCCCTTTGCGCTTGTGTTTCTGTCTGGTGGTTTAGCACTTTTGTTTGCGTTGCCGTTTTGGCTTGCGGGTCGACTCAAGCTCGGGGTCTTAGGATTGGTGGCGCTTTGGTCGGCGGCCGAGATGCTGCGTGGTGTTCTATTCACAGGGTTTCCGTGGGCGGCACTGGGACATGTCTGGATCGGTTCGCCAGTGGCGCAACTTGCGGGTCTTTTTGGTGCGCATGGTCTAACGGTTTTGCTGCTGCTTTGTGCCGCGCTGCCTACGATCTTGCCGCGCGATTGGGGGACACTCGCCGCGGTTGCGTTGGTCGCTGTGAGCTGGACTTTCGGGCTGGTTCAAATGACCGTACCGGTCCCGACCGAAACCCATGTACGCCTAATCCAACCCAATGCCAGCCAAGAGCTCAAATGGCGACCGGATATGATCCCGGTATTCTTCCAACGAGCCCTGGACCTGACAGCCGCGCAAGACGGACCGGCCCCGGATCTTGTCATCTGGCCGGAAACCTCGGTATCGCATGAGATGGCCGGCGATCCGGTCACCCGCGCGCGGATGAGCCAAGCCGCCGTTGGCGTACCGGTGATTTTTGGAGCCAACGTATTTACCGTTGATGGCGCGTTCAACACCTTGGCGGTCCTCGACGGGTCTGGCGAGATTGCCGAGCGTTACGCCAAGCACCACCTCGTGCCCTTCGGTGAGTACATCCCTTTTGCCCCCGTTCTTGGCTCAGTTGGAATTCGCGGGCTAGCCGATGTCAGTGTGCGTGGGTTTTCAAAAGGTACGGGCCCTTCGCTATTGGACATACCTGGCGTCGGCCGGGCCTTACCACTGATTTGCTACGAGCTGATATTCCCTCGAAATCTTCGGGTTCCGGAACGCGCCAAGCTTATTGTTCAGATCACCAACGACGCTTGGTTTGGCGATCTGACCGGACCCTATCAACATCTGGCACAGGCGCGGCTGCGCGCGATAGAGCAAGGCTTGCCCGTTTTGCGCGCTGCCAATACCGGTGTCTCGGCGATCATAGGCCCGCAAGGGCGGATCATGGCGCAGGCGGATCTGGGACAGGCTGCTCGAGTCGACGGCAGATTGCCTGCGGCTTTGCCTCCGACGCTGTATTCTATATCCGGCGACCTGCCGGTTCAGCTTTTGGTTACCTTGCTCTTGGTACTGGGGGTTGCGCGACGTCGCGCGCTTGGTGGTTGACGCGTCGCAACAGTCCCGCTACCTCGCCACAGACAAACAAACAGCCCCAACGGCTTCCTGACGGGGTGGATGACAACAATCGGAGCATTTTCCATGGCGCGCCAAAACTATCAATTCACCTCAGAATCCGTATCGGAGGGGCATCCCGACAAGGTCTGTGACCGAATTTCCGACGCGGTTCTGGACGCGTTTTTGTCGGAAGAGCCCGAAGCGCGCGTTGCTGCGGAAACCTTTGCCACCACCAATCGTGTGGTGATTGGTGGGGAAGTTGGACTGAGTGATCAGAACAAACTCAAGGACTACATGGGGCGTATCGACGAGATCGCGCGCGATTGCATTCGTGATATTGGCTATGAACAAGACAAGTTTCATTGGCGCACCTGCGAGGTGACCAATCTGTTGCATGAACAATCCGCGCATATTGCCCAAGGGGTTGATGCCTCGAACGAGAAGGATGAAGGCGCAGGCGATCAGGGCATCATGTTCGGCTATGCCTGTGACGAGACACCGGAGCTGATGCCTGCCCCTATTCACTATGCACATGCGATCCTGCGTCGTTTGGCGGAAGTGCGAAAAAACGGGTCTGAGCCGTCTTTAGGTCCTGATGCGAAGTCTCAGCTGACCGTTCGCTACGCGGACGGAAAGCCGGTTGGTGTGTCCTCGATCGTTTTGTCGACCCAGCATTTGGATGAAGGCATGACAAGCGCGGATGTCCGACAGGTTGTTGAGCCCTACATCGAGGAGGTTCTGCCAGATGGTTGGTTGAGTGCCGAGACGGAGTGGTGGGTGAACCCGACAGGAAAGTTTGTGATTGGTGGTCCGGATGGCGACGCAGGTCTGACGGGTCGCAAGATTATTGTGGACACCTATGGCGGAGCCGCGCCGCATGGCGGTGGTGCGTTTTCGGGGAAGGATCCGACCAAGGTCGATCGGTCCGCTGCATATGCTGCGCGGTATTTGGCCAAGAATGTTGTGGCCTCGGGCGTTGCGAAGCGCTGTACAATCCAACTGAGTTACGCGATCGGTGTCGCCAAACCATTGTCGATTTACTGCGATACCCATCAGACAGGCGAAGTACCCGACGCTGCGATAGAAGAGGCGGTTGCAGGCCTGATCGACTTGACACCGCGCGGCATTCGCGAAGCGCTGGGTTTGAACCGTCCGATCTACTCGCGCACAGCCGCATACGGGCATTTTGGGCGCAGCCCTGATCCTGATGGCGGGTTCTCCTGGGAGCGCCGCGACCTGGTCGACACGTTGAAGAAAGCGCTATAGTAGGCCATGCCTGAAAAAAAGCCGGGAACGCGGGGCCCAGACCGCCACCCGACCGGGGCACCTTGGCGGAATTTTTATGGCCGTTTCAAAGGGCACAGTCTTCGCAAATCCCAAGAGGACTACCTGGAGCGAGATCTTGCAGATCTTAGCCCTGGCCCGGTTACGTGGGAGGAAAATCCAAAGCGGGATCCCTTAGACATCGGGGCCCGATTTGGCAGCGCTCCGGTCTGGCTCGAGATTGGATTTGGCGGGGGTGAGCATCTGGTTCATCAGGCCGTACAGAACCCTGGCGTTCAGATCATCGGAGCCGAGCCATATATCAACGGTGTCGCAATGCTGCTGGGTAAAATCCGCGAAGCATCGACACATAACATCTCGGTTTATCCCGGCGACGTGCGCGATCTGTTTGATGTGTTGCCGGACCAGTGTCTGGACAAAGCCTTCTTGCTCTATCCCGACCCTTGGCCGAAAAAACGTCACCACAGACGCCGCTTTGTCACAGCCGAACATCTTGAGCCCTTAGCGCGCACTCTCAAGCCTGGGGCGGAGTTTCGGGTTGCCACGGACATTCCCGACTATGTGCGACAAACGCTGGAAGAGGTGCCAGGTGCAGGTTTTACCTGGACTGCGCAGGGTCCGGACGACTGGCGCGACCCGTGGCCCGATTGGATTTCCACCCGTTACGAGCAGAAAGCGCTGCGCGAGGGGCGGGTTCCGCACTACCTCACATTTCACCGGAATTGATCCTCAGATCAGGTCTCGCGGTACCTGCTGCCAGGTTGCTGAGCCTGTTTGAGTTGCCGGTCGGTCGATCATGCGTGGACGCCCGCCTGAGCTTGGGTTAACACACCCGCGAAGTTTGGAGAAAAGCAAAAACATGTCCTCACACGGCGCGCCGATCCCTATGACCTCCCACAAATCCAGCGGGCTCGCTGGCGTGGCTGAAGTCCCGGGTGACAAGTCGATTTCGCACAGATCGTTGATCCTTGGTGCTATGGCGGTTGGCGAAACGACGATCTCTGGTCTGTTGGAAGGCCAGGATGTGCTTGATACCGGTCGTGCGATGCGCGCGTTCGGGGCCGAGGTTGTCGACCATGGCGGCGGAAACTGGTCCGTCTACGGGGTGGGCGTTGGCGGATTTGCGGAACCCGATCAGGTCATTGATTGCGGCAATTCGGGCACTGGTGTGCGGTTGATCATGGGGGCTATGGCGACGTCACCGATTTCGGCCACTTTTACTGGTGACGCGTCTTTGAATGGCCGACCAATGGGCCGCATCACCGATCCGTTGGCGCTGTTTGGCGCTCAGGCCAATGGCAGATCAGCGGGGCGGTTGCCTTTGACCATAGTAGGGGCCCGAAACCCCGTGCCGGCCCGCTATTTGGTTCCAATGCCGTCGGCTCAGGTTAAATCTGCGGTTCTTCTGGCAGGTTTGAACGCGCCGGGTGAGACAGCAGTGATCGAGAAGGAAGCCACCCGCGATCATTCGGAGCGTATGCTGGCCGGATTTGGCGCAAAGATTGACATCGCAGATGACCAGGGTAGCCGAGTTATCACCTTGACCGGGCAGCCAGAGCTGCTGCCGCAATCGATCACGGTGCCCCGCGACCCAAGTTCGGCGGCCTTTCCAGTTTGTGCAGCACTGATTGTGGAGGGGTCGGAAGTTCTGGTCCCAGGAATTGGCTTGAACCCGACCCGCGCCGGGCTGTTTGCAACGCTGCGCGATATGGGAGCAGATCTGGTCTATGAGAACGAGCGTCTTGAGGGCGGAGAGCCGGTCGCAGACCTTCGGGCAAAATTTTCTGATCTCCAAGGCATCGAGGTGCCGCCTGAGCGGGCGGCCAGCATGATTGACGAATATCCAATCCTCTCGGTGGTTGCGAGCTTTGCAACTGGCAAAACCGTGATGCGCGGCGTGAAAGAGTTGCGCGTCAAAGAGAGCGATCGGATCGACGCAATGGCGCGGGGACTGGAGGCCTGCGGCGTGCGCATCGAGGAAGACGAGGATACATTTATCGTCCACGGAATGGGACCGGGTGGCGTTCCGGGCGGCGGGATCTGTGCCAGCCATCTCGATCATCGGATCGCCATGTCGTTCTTGTGCCTTGGGATGGCCGCGCAAAAGCCTGTCTCCATTGATGACGGGGCCCCGATTTCAACCTCGTTTCCGATTTTTGAGACATTGATGGCCGGCCTGGGAGCCCAGATTGAGCGCACCGCTCAGTGACCCGTGCGGGTTTGCTCAAACGACTGGCGCTGGTCACGGGCGTCGTATACGCCGCGCTGACCTATGTTGTTTTGACAGAGCTTCGGCCAGTTCTAGGCGATGTGCCGCCCCTGGACTTTAGGTTTTACGGATATCGAGACTTGGATCCTGCAACCCCGTTTCCGTTGGCTA
Organism: Pseudomonadota bacterium; assembly: GCA_039193885.1. Classification (GTDB taxonomy): domain Bacteria; phylum Pseudomonadota; class Alphaproteobacteria; order Rhodobacterales; family Rhodobacteraceae; genus Litoreibacter. The sequence continues at coordinate 284,966 of JBCCWL010000004.1, read as the reverse complement.
GGCCCGGGTATGGACGGGTCTATACCGACGTTTACCATGTGCTGGACTACGTGTTCATAGCCTGTCTGACAGGTCTGATATGCTTTTGTGCCGACAGTTTGCGCCCAGCGCGTCTGTGGTGGTTGGTTTGCCTGTTTGCAGCAGGCTATTGCGCCGCGGATCTGGCCGAAAACATCGGCGTGCGTCGCCTTCTCGGCGGTGAGGGATCGGCGGTTCTGGTTGTCCGTCTTTCGGCAGTGACCCAGATAAAATTCGCTTGCCTCGCGCTTGCGCTTGGGTTTTTGATTTGGGTCTGGAGTGGCGAAAGGACCCGCAAATGAGCCAAAGTGGTAGCTGTCTATGTGGTGCCGTTTCTTATGTGGTGACCGGACCACTGCGTCCTGTCGTTGCTTGCCATTGTACGCAATGCCGTAAATCGACTGGGCATTTCGTTTCGGCCACCTCTGCATCGCGCGCCAACGTGGTTGTCACCGGAACAGTCAGTTGGTTTCAAAGCTCTGCATCTGCGCGTAGAGGGTTTTGTAGAACCTGTGGCTCAAACTTGTTTTGGGACGGCTCTGGCGGAAATCTGTCGATCATGGCTGGTTCGTTGGATGGGCCAACAGGGCTCTCGACGTCAGGCCATATTTTTTGCGCCGACAAAGGCGATTATTACGACATCCCGCCGGAAATGCCGCAGGCGCAAGGCTACGACCCTGAACTGACAACGATGGCGCCATGAAGTTCACCGTTGCCATTGACGGACCCGCGGCGGCCGGCAAGGGGACGATCTCGCGCCGGGTTGCGGCTGAGTTCGGCTTTGCGCATCTGGATACGGGGCTGATCTACAGGGCGACGGGCGCGCGCGTGCTCGAGGGGCAAGACCCGCTACGCGCGGCGGAGTTTTTGCGCCTGTCAGATCTGGAGCGCGATGACTTACGCACGCCGGACGTGGCTGATGCCGCCTCCCGAGTGGCCGCCATTGCCGAGGTGCGCGAGGCGCTGGTGACGTTTCAGCGCAATTTCGCTAACCGTGAGGGGGGTGCCGTCCTGGACGGTCGCGATATTGGCACCGTGATTTGTCCAGAGGCAGAGGTAAAGTTGTTTGTCACCGCAACCCCTGAAATCAGGGCAGAGCGCCGATATCAGGAACTGACAGCCCGCGGACTTGATGTGACCCGCGAAGGGGTACTGGCTGACGTAAAAACGCGCGACGCGCGCGACGCGTCGCGTTCAGCAGCGCCGATGCGGGCGGCGGAAGATGCGGTCCATATCGATACGTCTGAAATGGATATCGAAACGGCGGTTGAGGCGTCCATAGCGGAAGTGCGCCGTATACACGGGCTCTAGTCGCGCGATCTTGGGTCTGGCGTGACCCAATCGGGCCCTGTCGCAAATTGGTGTTTGGACACAGTCGCGCTTTCGCCTATCACTGCCTTAAGCTTTAACCACAAATTTGGAGCCTGACCGATGAAAACGGCGAAAGACTATCTTGAAGAAGCAAATGCAGTGGTCCCGAAGATGTCTGCGGAGGACGCAATTGCAAAACACGCAGCGGGCGAAGGGACGTTTATCGACGTGCGCGACAGCGGGTTGATTGCTGAAACCGGAACGATCCAAGGGGCCAGCCGAGTGACGCGTGGGATGATCGAGTTTACTGCCGATCCGGCCATAGAGCCGCTCTACAATCCGATCTTCCAAAAAGATGCCGAGCTGTACCTGATTTGCGGGGCCGGCGGCCAGGCTGCTCTGGCTGGCAAGACGCTCAAGGATATGGGCTTCACGAATGTGACCAATATCGGTGGTTTCGGGGCCTGGAAAGACGCTGGCGGTCCAACCGAAGGCTGAGGTGTTCTGCTCAAGCAGCCAGAAGACTCGGATGTTAAAAAAGAGCGCACGGCGGAAGTCTTGAATTTGTGCAGCGTGCCCGCAGCGCCAAATTGGGCGAAACAGCTAGGAAGTTGAGGCCGCACAGCGGCTCAATAATCGGCCATTGGATCATGGTATGATAAACGCTGGGCCCACGCTTGGCCGCCTCGTCGTTGGCGTGGACCTTGGTGCATCGTGCAGCGTCTGCCATCTTGAACTTCAACGCTAACGTTTAAGCGCGGAATCTGCTGCCCGAGTTGGCGTCCCAAACCGATCTTTCCCTTTTGCGTTCATAATCACATCGTCAGCGCCATGTTGACGAGTGGCAGAGGACGAAGGATCGGAAGGCATATCATGCCAAAAATTGACTTCGTGCAATCACCCCAAAACGCAGAGACTGGAAGTGGCGCGTAGTTTACGAAACTTCACACTTTTCAAAGTCGCCATCGACAGCAATCTGCGCGCGGCACAGCTGTTGGCCGGACACACAAAATCAATAGCATAGCAGACTACCTCGGTGTCGAGCCGGAAGACGAAGCGCTGAGCATCGTCGAACAGATCGACGCATGAACCATGCTGGCGATCAGCAATGCTGCTCTCCAGCGCTGGACCCAAAACCCGGCCAAAACAGCTGGCAAGGCCAGCGTGATAGTGAGGCGCCATCGCAAAATTGTGACTTCAAGACTGCGCCAGCGTTTGCCAAGTGACGTTTTTTTGGTCACTTTAAAGACATGGAATTCCTAGACGTAAGTCATAACAACCTCCTCGTTGCCATGTCGTGCTTGGTAGCGCTGGTAGCGGGCTTTACCGGTTTGTCTTTGACCCGTGATCTCGGTTCGAAACCTGACTTCGAGAGGAAGGTATTGATCGCACTGGCCGCCATCGCGCTTGGTGGTGGAATATGGGCCATGCACTTCGTGGCAATGCTCGGACTGCAAATGCCGATCTTGTTCTATTACGATGCTGCGATCACGCTGATCTCTGCACTGATGGCAATCCTGATTGTCGGTGCTGCGCTGATCATCCTGCATTTCACCAACCGCAACCGGTTCACGGTCTCATTGGCAGGCGCAATAGTTGGTGTAGGTGTCCTTGCCATGCATTACACGGGAATGGCCGGGCTTGAATTATGCCGCGCGGTCTACACGCCGCTCGGCGTCATTGTGTCATCGCTGGTGGCAGTTCTGCTGTGCATTCTGGCGTTTGGCATTGCCTACGGCCATAGGACCAACCGGAATATCTTCCTTGGCACTCTGTGTTTTGCGATCGCTGTGGCGAGCGTACATTTTCTGGCAATGGCCGGGACCAAATTTGTGGCGGATTCGGATGGCACAGAGTTTGGGCTATTGATGAGTAATGAAACGCTCGCCCTTGGTGTGATCTTTTTCAGTTTCGTCATATTTGGGGCGTGTCTTTGGGTCGGTGTGACCTACCTTCCGCGACCGATGCAGGATGCGCAGCCGAGTGCGGGCAAAGCGGCTTCTGATCTAGAGCCTCGGCCCCTACATGTTCCATGTGAGCGCGAGGGGGCCAAAGTCTTCTTGTCTGCTACGGACGTTGTCTTTGTTCGTGCAGATGCACACTACACCCAAGTCTATACTCAAGACGAACGGTTGTTCTGCGTGTGGTCCTTGACCGAAGCAACGAAGCGTCTTGTTCCGCTGGGATTTCTTCAAACCCATAGAAGTTATCTCGTGAACCCCGAGCACGTTGTCCGGTTTGAACGAACAAAAGACAGCGGAAAATGCGTTTTCGAAGGACCAGAAACGCCGCCTGTGCCGGTGAGCCGGTCCAAGTTGAAAGCAATACAGGATGCATTGGCCTCGCAGGTCGGCGCAATTCGTGCAACCTGAAGCGCAATTCGTGCAAAACACCAGCAATTGATTGATTTTTTGAAGCCCTAGCATCCGAAGACATGCACTCCTCTCTTCCAGCAAGTTGAATCGCTTCTAGGGAGGAAAGCCGATGATACCAGCGGCATTTGAGTATTACAGACCCAAGGATATGGAAGGCGTTCTTTCTATCCTCGACGAACACGGCGACGATGCACGTGTTATGGCTGGTGGGCACAGCCTCATTCCAATGATGAAACTGCGCATGGCGGATGTCCCTCACCTGATTGATCTTCAGGACGTGGGTGGGATGTCTGACATTGAGATCAACGCTGAAAGTATACGTATCGGCGCGATGGTCACGCAGCATGCTATCATCGACGATGACGCGCTTGCTGCAGCGGCTCCGATCTTGCGAGAAGCGGCGCTGCAGATTGCTGATCCTCAGGTACGTTATATGGGTACCGTTGGTGGCAATGTCGCAAACGGGGATCCTGGCAACGATATGCCTGGGCTTATGCAGTGCCTCGACGCGACATTTACCGTGATCGGCACAGACGGCGTGCGGGATATCCCCGCGCGGGAATTCTATGAGGCTGCGTATATGACGGCTCGTGAGGACGAAGAGGTTCTGACAGCAGTCACGATCCCGACACCAAAGGGCGGCTATGCTTATGAAAAGCAGAAACGAAAGATTGGCGACTACGCGACCGCGGCGGCGGCTGTTCAAATCGTGAAAGACGGTGCCATCTGCGCGTCGGCATCAATTGCGATGACCAATCTCAGCGACACGCCGATTTACTCGGAGGCTGCTTGTTCTGCACTTGTCGGGACGTCGGTGGATGATGCCGCGATAAAAGCTGCAATGGACGCAATGCTCGGTGACATCGACCCGACTGAAGACAACCGCGGCCCCATCGCATTCAAGAAACACGTCGCCGGAGTGATCTTGCGTCGCGCCATCGAGCGCGCCTGGTCGAGAGCGTAGGAGAAAACCATGTCCAAGAAACAGCACTACACAATCACCGTAAATGGCAAGGAGGAGGAATTCCTTGCCGAGCCGCGCGAACTGCTCATCTACACATTGCGTGAGCGCCTCAACATCACCGGGCCACATATCGGCTGTGAGACTTCCCATTGTGGGGCTTGCACGGTCACGATAGACGGCAAATCGGTCAAAGCCTGCACCATGTTCGTAGCCCAGGCCGATGGCAAGGATATCACCACGATCGAAGGGATCGGCGGCCCTGATGACCTGCACCCCCTCCAGAACGCGTTCAAGGAACACCATGGTCTTCAATGCGGGTATTGCACGCCGGGGATGATTACCCGCGCCACCAAACTGCTGGAAGAAAATCCAAACCCGACCGAAGAGGAAATCCGCTTTGGCATGGCTGGCAACATCTGCCGCTGCACCGGGTACCAGAATATTGTGAAATCCATTCAGGCTGCCGCGGCCGAAATGAATGCAGTCAAGGAGGCGGCGGAATGAAAGACGAAGTCACAGGCCGCGAAGAGCGGATCGAAAACCTGAAGGGCATGGGCTGCTCGCGCAAGCGGGTCGAGGATGCGCGTTTTACCCAAGGTAAGGGCAATTATGTCGATGACATCAAGCTAGATGGCATGTTGTTCGGCGACTTTGTCCGGTCACCCTATGCGCATGCCAAGATCGTTAATATCGACACCTCCGCCGCGCTCGAGGTGCCAGGCGTTCTGGCCGTTCTCACCGCCAAGGATCTGGAGCCTTTGGGCTTGCACTGGATGCCGACACTTGCGGGTGACAAACAAATGGTGCTGGCCGATGGTAAGGTTCTGTTCCAAGGCCAAGAGGTGGCCTTTGTCGTGGCTGAAGATCGATACGCGGCTGCAGATGGGATCGAAGCGGTTGAAGTGGAATATGAAGAGCTTTCGGTTCTTGTAGATCCTTTCGAGGCGATGCAATCCGATGTGGTGCTGCGCCCAGATACTGTCGCCGAGGATGGCAGCCCAGCAGACGGTGCCCATGGCCCCCGAAAACATCACAATCATATCTTTACCTGGGAAGCCGGCGACAAGGATCCAACATTTGAGGTGATCGACGCTGCTGAAGTCGTTGCCGAAGAAAGCATGTACTACCACCGCACCCACCCGTGCCCGCTGGAAACATGCGGCTGCGTGGCGTCGATGGATAAGGTCAACGGCAAACTGACGGTTTGGGGAACGTTCCAGGCTCCCCATGCTATTCGGACTGTTGTCTCGCTTATTACTGGCATCGAAGAACACAACATTCGGATCATCTCGCCCGACATTGGTGGCGGGTTCGGCAACAAGGTCGGTGCCTATCCAGGTTACATATGCTCTGCCGTCGCCTCGATCGTGACCGGCAAGCCGGTGAAATGGATCGAAGACCGGATGGACAATCTGATGACCACCGCTTTCGCGCGGGACTATTGGATGAAGGGCCGGATTTCAGCCACCAAAGACGGCAAGATCACCGGGCTCCATTGCCATGTGACAGCAGATCACGGCGGATTTGATGCCTGTGCGGACCCCACGAAATTTCCGGCAGGCTTCATGAACATCTGTACCGGGTCTTATGACATCCCAACGGCGTATCTTGAGGTCGACGGGGTCTATACCAACAAGGCTCCTGGTGGCGTCAGCTATCGTTGCTCGTTCCGCGTGACCGAGGCAGTGTACTTTATCGAGCGTATGATCGAAGTGCTGGCGATTGAGTTGAACATGGACGCGGCGGAGCTGCGCAGGATCAATTTCATTAAGAAAGAGCAGTTCCCCTACACAGCGGCGTTGGGCTGGGAATACGACTCGGGCGACTATCACACCGCTTGGGACAAAGCGCTGAAAACAGTTGACTACGCGGGCTTGCGGGCTGAACAAACTCAGCGGATCGAAGACTTTAAGGCCGGTAAGACGCGGAAGCTGATGGGCATCGGTCTTAGCTTTTTCACCGAGATCGTAGGTGCTGGTCCGGTCAAGAATTGCGATATTCTCGGACTTGGCATGTTTGACAGCTGCGAAATTCGCATTCACCCCACTGGGTCTGCGATTGCGCGGCTGGGGACGATTTCACAAGGGCAAGGTCATGCAACGACCTTTGCGCAAATCCTTGCGTCCGAGATCGGTTTGCCCGCAGACTCAATCACTATCGAAGAGGGTGACACTGACACTGCGCCATATGGCCTGGGCACCTATGGCTCACGGTCCACCCCAGTAGCTGGCGCGGCGACAGCAATGGCCGGGCGCAAAATCCGCGCCAAGGCGCAAATGATTGCCGCCTATCTGCTCGAAGTCCATGACGATGATGTGGAGTTCGACGTAGATCGCTTCGTGGTCAAAGGCGCGCCGGAGAGATTCAAGACGATGAAGGAAATCGCCTTTGCATCCTACAATCAGGCGATTCCCGGGGTCGAGCCCGGTCTCGAGGCAGTCAGCTACTATGACCCGCCCAATATGACCTATCCGTTCGGGGCCTATGTCTGTGTCATGGACATCGACGTGGATACCGGTGTTACCGACATCCGCCGCTTTTATGCTCTGGATGACTGCGGAACACGGATCAACCCGATGGTGATCGAAGGCCAAGTTCATGGCGGCTTGACCGAAGCACTTGCCGTCGCGCTCGGTCAAGAGATTGCCTATGATGAAATGGGCAATGTGAAGACGGGCACGTTGATGGACTTCTTCCTGCCAACGGCTTGGGAAGCGCCAAACTACGAAACCGACTATACGGTGACGCCATCTCCGCATCACCCCATTGGGGCGAAAGGTGTTGGCGAAAGCCCCCATGTAGGCGGCGTGCCGTGCTTTTCGAACGCAGTGCAGGATGCGTTCCGGGCCTTTGGCCTGCGGCATACCAATATGCCGCATGACCACTGGCGGATCTGGAAGACCGCCAATGAACTGGGCTTGCACGACTAAGGCGCAAAGGCGGGGCGCGCGGTCTTTCAGATGCGCGCCCCAGCTTCGGAGACATTGATGACTTGGCAATCGCTTCAAACTGCGTTGGCAGAACAGGACTATGTCGCATCCGACGACTTATCTGTGGCTCTGCATCTTGCGCTCTCGCTGGAGCGACCTTTGTTGCTGGAAGGCGCGGCTGGTGTCGGCAAGACAGAGATCGCTCGCACGCTGAGCTTGACCCAAGACACGAAGTTGATCCGCCTTCAGTGTTATGAAGGTTTGGATGCGTCGCAAGCCATCTATGAGTGGAACTACCAGCGCCAGCTGCTTACGATACGCTCTTCAGCAGAGGATGGCGAGACCGGTAAATCAGTGGAAGATCGCATCTTTTCGCGCGACTTCCTTCTGGAACGGCCACTCCTCTCGGCGATCACGCAAGACACCCCACCGGTTCTCCTGATAGACGAGATCGACCGGGCAGATGAGGAGTTTGAGGCCTATTTGCTTGAGGTCTTATCAGACTACCAGGTGTCGGTCCCAGAGCTTGGCACGATAACAGCAACCTGCAAGCCTATCGTGATCCTGACATCCAACGGTACGCGAGATTTGTCGGACGCGTTGCGGCGACGTTGCCTGTACACTTATGTGGAATACCCTGATCGCGCGACGGAGCTGGCAATCCTCACGGCACGGTGCCCCGAGATCGAGGCGCGTTTGGCAAACCAGATTATCGGTTTCGTACAAAAGCTGCGGGAGGAAGATCTCGAAAAAACGCCTGGCATCGCCGAAATGCTCGACTTTGCGGCGGCTTTGATGGGGCTTGGCATTGCCGACCTCACCGATGATCCGGCAGTTTTGCAATCGACGCTCACGACACTTCTGAAAACGCAAAGCGATCAGGCACAAATCACGTCCGACGTCGCAGCGCGCATTGCAGGTAAGGCCGCATGAGCCGCGTCACCCGCTTTGCTGCTCGCGACCCGGGGCCTGCCGCGCGTGTCGTAGGCTTTGTCGCGCATTTGCGCGAAAACGGACTGCGATTGGGCGTGGCCGAAGCAGATCTGAGTCTGACAGCCCTGACGCAAGTCAATGCAGCGGCCCCGGACGAGTGTCGCCGCGTGTTACGTGCGATCTGTACCGGCTGCAAAGAAGAAGCTGAGCGGTTTGATGGTCTCTTTGACAGCTATTGGATGGATGCGGGGCGGGTGAAACAACGCATCATCCCCAAATCGCAAGCAACACTTAATGATGCAGTGCATAGCTCGCGGCATGCCGGTGGTAAGGACGCAAGTGCGAGCGGTTCATCAACGACGCCTGACACTGAGGACGGCGAGGCTGACAGTGACGGCACTGGCAAACTCATCGCGACCGAGCAGCGCAACCTAAGCCGCCGCGATCTGCGAGACCTCGTGCGCGCCGAAGAGATCGTCGAGGCCGAGGCTGTGGCACGTCGCCTGGGGGCTGCGCTACGCGATAAACGCTCGCGTCGTCGCATCGCTGCCCGCAAGGGCGACCGGTTGCATTTTCGCAAGACGATCCGGCGCAGCCTGTCTACTGGCGGAGAACCAATGCGGCTTCTGCGCAAGCGTCGTCCAGACCGCGCGCGCAAGATCGTGTCGCTCTGCGATGTCTCGGGTTCCATGAGCGTCTACGCACAGGTCTTCCTGGCCTTCCTCGCGGGCCTCATGCGCGCCGACAAGGACGCCGACGCATATCTGTTTCATACGCGCCTTGTCCGGATCACCGAAGCGCTGCGCGATAGGGATGCAATGCGTGCCATTGGGCGCATGTCTCTCATGGCTGATGGGTTTGGTGGTGGGTCCAAAATCGGACCGTCGCTTCAAAGATTCGCAGATACATATGCCAAACGATTTGTGGATGGGCGCAGCGTCGTTCTGATTTTGTCCGATGGCTTTGACACCGAACCTCCGGAACGTCTTTCAGCCGCCCTGATCGAACTCAAAAAACGGGGCTGCAAGATCATCTGGCTCAACCCGCTCAAGGGATGGCGGGACTATGCGCCTGTAGCCGGTGGCATGGCGGCGGCCTTGCCCCACCTTGATCTATTCAAAGCAGCCAACACGCTGGACGACCTGGCTGCGCTTGAAACCGAATTGGTCGGGTTATGAGCCCGGCAGAAATCCTTGATGCCGATCTGGCCGATGCAGCACAGGAACTGCGGGCGCGGCACTTGCCATTTGCATTTGCGACAATTGTGCGGACGGCTGGTGCGACGGCGGCAAAGCCAGGTGCCAAGGCGCTGTTGAGTGCCGACGGCAACATCGTGCATGGCTGGCTGGGCGGAGGGTGTACACGCGGTGCTGTCAAACGCGCGGCAGTAGAGGCCTTGCAAAACGGCGCGCCTCAGCTCATTTCGGTCGCCCCAGAGGATCTTCTGGCGGAAAAAGGTGTCGCCCCTGGCGATACCGTTGACGGTACGCGCTTTGCCAGAAATGGCTGCCCCTCGCGAGGCACGGTAGATATTTTCATTGAGCCTTGTCTGCCAATGCCAGAATTGGTGGTCATTGGTACATCGCCGGTCGCGCAGGCGCTGAGCACGCACGCACCGCAGTTTCATTGGTCGGTTTCCTCTGCCTTCGCGTCTGAGCCAGTGGACGCACAGCAAAAATTCATTGTGATCGCGACACAAGGGCAGGGCGATCTTGATGCTTTGACAGCGGCGCTATCGGTCGATGCCGCCTATGTCGCCTTTGTCGGCAGTAGCCGGAAATTCGCAACCCTTGCGGAGCGGCTTCACAGTGTGGGCATCGGACCAGAGAAAACAAAATCCGTAAACGCGCCTGCGGGATTGGATCTGGGCGCTGTCACGCCGGAGGAAATCGCCCTCTCGATTCTGGCCCAATTGTTGCGCGTGCGCCGCACAGAAAAGGCGATCGCAAATGGATGATGTTGCGGCAATTCTTCTGGCCGCTGGCCTGTCGCGCCGCATGGGTGCGCAAAATAAGCTGCTGATGGCTGTGTCAGGCAAACCTATGGTGCGACATGTGGCCGAGATATATTCGTCGGCTCTGACGTTGCCGCTGACCGTTGTTACCGGACATGAAGCGGAAAAGATTCGCACCGTACTTGCCGGACTACCGGTTGCCTTTGCCCATAATCAAAATTTCGCCGAGGGTCAGCCTGGATCGGTTGCGACAGGTCTTGAGGCGGCACCAGTTTCAGAGCTTTTGCTGATTGGATTGGCGGATCAACCGCGTCTCACCGAGGGTGATTTGATGCAGCTCGTGCAATGGCATCGTTCCAATGACCCTGAAAAGATCACTGTGCCAAAGCTGGGCGCTGAAAGAGGCAATCCTATCGTGGTTCCGCGAGCTTTGCGCCCACGTCTAACCGAAAATCCGAGCCGCCCCGGCTGTATGCGTCTGACGCGCGATCGTCCGGATCTTGTCCAATTCGCACCGGTAACTGCAGACGGCTTTTATACGGATGTAGACACGCCCGAGGACTACGCAGCGCGCACGCGAAAAGAAACGGAGACCGCAGGATGACGCGAATATTTGAACGATTGAAGATCCACCTCAAGAACCTAAGGATGACGCCTGATCAAGCTGACAACATCCGATTTCCCTGTTGCTGACAAAAGGACACCCAAGACATGGAACTAAGTGACGAAATCACCATCAATGCCACCAAAGACCAAGTCTATGCGGCATTGAACGATCCAGAGGTGCTGAAACAGTGCATTCCTGGTTGCGAAGAACTTATCAAACACTCTGACACCGAGTTGGAGGCTAAAGTTGTACTGAAAGTCGGCCCCGTTAAGGCCCGTTTTAGCGGAGATGTCGTTTTGGATCAAAGCGGTGCGCCGGATGCGTTTTCGCTGAGCGGTCGGGGCAATGGCGGTGCTGCGGGTCACGCAAAAGGCGGCGCGAATGTCACTTTGACCTCTGACGGCGACACGACAATTCTGCGATATGAAGCCAAGGCGGAGATCGGTGGAAAGCTGGCGCAGTTGGGCAGCCGTCTTATCCAAAGCACAGCGAAAAAGCTGGCTGCGAAGTTCTTTAAGTCCTTTGCAGATGTGGTCAATGAAGACGTTGCAGCCTGAGACTGGCCCTTTTGCGGAACATGCGGCTGACATCATAGATGCGGCCGCGGGCCTTGTTCAAGATGAGCGACGTTTTGCTCTAGTCACATCGCTTTCGATCGAAGGTGGGGCAGCGCGAGAAGTTGGCTCACTGGCCATCGTGGAGCCGGATGGAAAGATGACGGGCTACCTATCGAACGGATGTATCGACCGCGACATTCAGCACCGTGCGCTCATGGCATTGGCAGGCGATCGCAAGGACGTGGTTCGCTACGGCGAAGGATCACGGTTTATCGACTTGAAACTCCCCTGTGGCGGTGCGCTTGAAGTGCTGATTGATCCAGGCTCAAACCGGGAAATGTTGCTTAAAGCCAAGCGCGACTTTGATGCGCGCAGACAGGCCACGCTTTACTTTCGAGGAAGCGGGGCTGACCAACCCACGCATAGCTTTACCTACGAACCGCGAGTACGGCTTTACCTTGCAGGGCGCGGAGCGATCTTTCGGTCCATGGCGCAGCTCGGCAATGCCATGGGATACGAGGTTTTCCTGATCTCACCAGATACCGAGGATCTGGACGCCACGCAGCATCTCTCAACGCAAGCCCCAATCCATCTCAAGTCATTTGATCAAATCTTGGACCTTAGCGTTCTCGACCGCCGATCCGCTTTTCTTACCCTGTTTCACGATCACGACTGGGAACCGCAACTCTTGTTGCAGGCGCTCAAGACTCCCGTGGGCTTCATGGGTTCACTTGGCAGTCTCAGGACACATAGTATGCGCTGTGAAACGCTCCTTGGAATGGGTGCCACCGAAGCGGAAATCAGAAGATTGAAAGGCCCAATTGGGTTGATTGGATCACTCAGGGATGCCTCATTGATCGCTGTATCTGCCTTGGCTGAGATCGTTTCGGCGTTTCCATCGCAACTTGCCGCCGCCGACAAAGCCGACACCGGCGCGTTTGCTGAAGATGTAGCTGAGATCGTGTAACCTCTCTACATGATTGTTTCTGCGTCACCGAACTCTGAGCGTCCGACAATATGTGAATTCGCCTTTGTCCCGATTATTGCTGGAACAACGAATACCTGGAAAGCTGGCTACAAACTTAGAAATACGGCGCAGTACTGAGTGACGGGCAAGTGGCTGTCAGAGTTGATTGAGACCCTGGGTTTTGAAGTATATTCAATTGCTGCCGCAGGACCCTACTGAAGAGATCTCAGGCATGCTCTCCTCAAGCAAACTGATTTCTGCTGTCCAGCTCCGCAGCGATCTCGTCGGTATTCTTCTGCTCTGTCTTGTCAAATAACTCGCAGAACAGGTTTCGTAGAGCCAAATCTCCCGCCATTTGTGCGGCGGTCTTCTGACCGAGGTCGCGATAGGCTTCGAATTGTTCCGGCGAGAAGAATTGATTGCTCGTTGGATCAAATGGGAACAAGGGATTGGTCCCACGATATCCTTTGGTGGTCAGATCAACATCACGGATCATAGTCGATTTGAGGTATATCAATAGGCCACGACGGGGCTTGGAGCCAGTTGGCTTGCGCTTCGCCCGGTAGCCGTCGTGTCCCAAAGCGCGGTCGTTGTCATTGTCATGGTACGTGATATTTGCGAGGAAGTAGCCTTTCTCGGCGTACTCGGTACCCGATGGGTATTCGTCCTTTACCTGCCGCGCGACAAGGTCTTGGGGACCCGTCTTCTTACCTGCCGCTCCTGTTGCCGCTAAAACACGACGTGTCCAGTCCTCGTGGAACTTGACATCGAATGTAATCTCAGCGCTGAAGTCTTCTCGAACGCGGCGAATTAGAACCGACAATGACTCGTAGGAGTTTTCCGGGTCGTGCCCACCGTCGCAAACTACGATCAGGCGGCACTCACGGCGGATCATTTCGTATAGGCCAAGATTGTCGAAGTGCCCTCCGTCGGACAATTCAATGAAGTGAGGGGTGTTATCGATTGGCTTCCCGTTCTGCATTGGTTTGCCGAACTGTTTTGGTCCTGGAAGAAAAACGTCAATGAATAAACGCTTGACCATCTGAGAGAGACCCGGGTGCAGGTGATTGCCAAATCCCAAAAATTCAAATTTCGTCGACCACCGCAGCCAATAGCCCAAGCGAAGACTCAACAGAGCCATTGCGACGGCTACGGGTACCGAAGTCGTTGGTCCTTGCCCGGCAAAACCGCCTTGCGGATTCACCGCTGCGCCAGACGCAGCCATCGCTGTGGCAAGGGTAAGCTTGTTCTTTGCAACATGTTCCGTCGACTTCCACATGGTCATGTCAGAGCCGCAGTGCAGCGCTGAAAGAATAAAATTGTCGCCATTTCGGCGCTGGGCCCGGGAATCTGGAGCCCACCAAGATAACACGTTGGTATTGATCAAATGGATCGGACGGTGCTTCGCGCCGGTTCCGCTCGCTAGGGCCGTCAACGTGGTCTTGTCAGCATCTGAGGCCTCTTGTTCCCCATTGTGAGCGAGGGGCTTTCCAAGTTTATTTGCATCCGCGATAAGTTTCGCGTTTGGCAAAAACGCCTCCATCAGGCGATCCCTGTAGAACCGCCCAATCGAGGCATCATTTAAGTTGCATAGGATCGCCAGGATCAGACTGCTGGCGGCAAAAAGCGCGACATAAACGAAGGGCCATGTTGATGCGATATGCATAGCCAGCATCGCCGTTGCGACAATAAGCAAAACAGCACCAAGCAAAATTGTCGTACTGCTAAACATACCAAACACGCCGCCCAGCCTTGCTCGAAAGAGACCAAAGATCGACGTTACTGTGCCGAGCGTTGCGCCGATTACCCCAACGGTAAATGTCGGGTCCTCACTCGGTTCTAAAAGGCTATAGACATATTTGTTTATGGCTTGAATATTCTCGTTTGCCTCAGGCAACAGTCCTATGGGTAGACAAAACAGCGCAACGATAGCCAGCTTGCTGCCAACACGTTCGATACCTCTGCGCCATTTGTACCCTGTCTGTACCTTGACAATTGTGCCTATGGAAAACACCGGTACTAGAACAATAAGGCACGCAACGGCACCAATCCCGATGACCGTAAAAAACAAAAATACATAAGCGTCCGGCAACAGTGTTGTGAAGGTTTGCCAAAGGGTTGGAGGGGGCACCTCGCTGACAGGAGCGGCAGCAGCAGTCGCACCCGTCGCGTTGCCAACTGATCCAATTGCACTTGGGCTTGGCAGTTGAAGTGCCAGCCAGAATATAAATGCAGCTAGCCCAACCCAAATGAAGAGATTAATCAAAATGGACCGCAAAACAACGTAAGCACCTGTTACGACGCCTCTGAATCCGGTGGGCATTAAGTAACTGATATTGGACCGCAAATGCCGAATATAGGACAGGTAGTGCTCCTCCTGAACTTTTTCGGAACGGTTCGGGGCTTGCTGGTGTTGCCAGTAGGATTGCGCTGCGCCGGTATAGCCTCCACCAGAGACTGTCGAAAGATAGTCAAATCGGTGCATTAAGTCTTGTTGGCGAAAATACTCTAAGACGCCGCCGCAAAAAATTGCTGATCGTACTCCACCACCTGACAGGCACAATCCCGCGAGCCTTGGGTCATCTTCTTTTAAGCGCTCCTCGTCAGTGTCGCGACGCAACTCGGCAAGTTCACCGTCAAAAACACTGTCCCATTTCAAAAGCTCATCGACATCATTGGAAATATCGTTTGGCACACTGCGCTCCGCCATAAAACTATACCTTCAAATAATCTTCCGACCAAAAAACCTGAGGCCGGTTGGCAGCATGCTATTCCGCAAGAAATTACCCTGTCAAATATCTTGAAAGCAGATCATTCGCAGGCGTTCCTGTTGATAAATTATCTCAAACCAACGCACCTATCCCAACCCTCGGCCTTTGGTGCAATTGCTGCATGACAACTCGTGCGTGCAGAAATGAACGCTGAGCTAAAAGGCGACTTGGGGCGCGGCTACCAGACGCGCATTGGATCCGTCCTTATTGGTAACGGCGGACAGGGTTTGCTTTAAGCCGAGACGTTTAAAACTCGGGTCTTAAACTGCGGCAATCACGCTCCAGCGTTCGACTTTTCTGCTGGCGCAAGCTAGGCGAGTTGCGCGCGCAGCGTGGCCGCGCAAAGTCTCCGCGCCAAACAATGGAAAATAAATGTTGAAACGTACGGTTAGCGTAACGCCACGATGGTTTGCGAACGGTTCGAGGCCTTTGATATGCAACTATAGGGGGTTTATCAAAGTCACGACCGCGACGAATACTGAGACTATTGGAATTGCTACAGCTGTAACCACGTACAAAACACTGCCGCGTCTCAGCTAAATCTTGGGTCGCGCATGAGCGGCGTAGATGCAGCGGAGTTTTTTTCGATAGAGCTAGTGTGAACGCAAATGACCTCAGATCTACCTTCGAAACTTGGCAGCGATTGTTTGTGGCGTATAGCATATTGCTCCGAGGTCAGCTCAGAACCCATCTTGTCTGATACCGCGCGGCGCGCGAAGTGCTACAGTACGCCGCGAAGCAGTACATGCATGCGCCTCAAGAGTTGCTTGGAGTGCAAACGAATTGCCCTTAGGCTCGCCCCCAAGTCGAAGGATTGCCGTGAAGATGACATGTTGTGACGCATATGGGAACTCAATCTCCACGACGAGTCATGATGCCAAAAATCATTACGATCATGGTGTTCAGTTGTTCCTTGGAGCAAACTATGGTGCCGCAGAAGCCTTTGCCGCTTCAGTAGCTGCTGATCCAGGCTTTGCTTTGGGCCACGCGGGGTTCGCACGTGCCCTTATGATGGAAGGGCGGATGCCGGAAGCCAAGGAAGCGATTTGCCGCGCCCAAGCACTTACCAATGCATCGGATCACAGAGAACAAACTCATGTCGCAGCCTTTGCATCTTTGCTTGAAGGCAAGCCGCAACAGGCTCGGAATATCATCAAGGCACATGTCATCGAACACCCTCGCGACGCGATGGCGGCGCAACTTTGTACGAATGTCTTCGGACTGATTGGGTTTTCCGGGAAGGTCGGCCGCGAAGCAGAATTACTCGCCTACACAGAGGCACTGCTCCCGCACTACGAAGATGATTGGTGGATGATGTCGATGCATGCACTGTCGCTTTGCGAAACAGGGCAGATTGCGGCCTCACAGTCGCTGATGGAAAGATCGCTGGCCCTCAATCCACGAAATGCGAATGGAGCGCATTTCCGAGCACATGCACAATATGAGGCTGGAGATTTAACAGCCGGACGTCGCTACTTGAGTGGATGGATTGATGGGTACGATAATCGGTCCGTATTGCACGGCCACCTCACTTGGCACATCGCACTTTGGGCGTTGCACGATGGCGATGAAGAAGCCATGTGGGAAGCCGTTGAAAATGGTGTGAGGCCGGGAAGTTCATCCAGCTTGCCAATTAATGTTTTGACCGATACGGCCGCTATTCTCTATCGGGCTGAAATTGCCGGCATGACGGTTGCACCCAGGTATTGGAAAGAGTTGAGTGAATACGCAACACGTTTCTTTCCTGAAACAGGTCAGAGTTTTGCGGATATGCATGCGGCGTTGTGCCATGCGATGGCAGGAGAGGGAGATCGCCTCGCGCATATCGCAGAAACTGCAGAGGGTTTTGCAGGAGATCTTGTGCGTCCTGTTGCGAAAGGATGGGGCGAGATAGCCCGCGAGAACTGGACCGGCGCACTTGAACATTTGTCGGAAGTTATGGCGGCGACAGAACGTCTCGGAGGAAGTCGGGCTCAACGCGATTTGATTGAGTTGGCTTATGTCAATGTGTTGATGAAACTTGGATTTGAGCAAGAAGCACGCCGCACCCTCAAACTACGCCGACCTGTACTGAGCAGCGCTACGCCAATCAGCCTTATGCATTAACCGGGAAGTTCGATACATGACTATTGCTTGAACGAAGCCATTCAACTCAAATTCCCAAATGGAAATGGAGTTTTGTTCATGAAGCTTCGAGCCAGCGCGCCAATGCCGATGTGGTTTCAGTGGGTTGCTCGAGGGTCGGCAAGTGACCGGCGTCATCGACGATTGTGAATTCTGCATGAGGCATAAGGTCATACATCAACTGATGCCGTTCAATCGGGCAGAGCCTATCGTCGCGACCGCATAGAATAAGCGTCGGGATCCTGCTTGCTTTGAGCGTATCAACTTGATTGGGCCGCGTTTGCAGGGCGCGGGATTGTGCCACAAAAACTTCCGGGCCAAGGGTTTGGGCCATGTCCATGCACAGATCAAGAATTTCAGATCTCTTTGAATTATCTGAAAGGTAGTGGGGCTTCATCTCGTCTCGCATCACATCGACTAGGCCGCCTTGTCGGACTTTGACAATTTGTGGTTCGCGTCGGGCGGCAACATCTGGCTGTTCCGGCAGTGGATTGGTATCAAGCAGTGCAATGCGCTCGATACGTGCGGGTGCTTGGCGCAAGATTTCCATGGCAACAATTCCGCCCATCGACAGGCCGGCCAAAGCGAAGACGGGCGGAGCGTCCGCGAGGATGGCCGCGGCGATATCAGAGATATTTGCAGCGTGCATCGGAGCCGTCTGCACATCCCTTGTGCCAGAGAATGCTGCAATCTGTTCAAACCAAAGCCGTGCATCACACATCATACCTGGCAGTAGAACCAGCGGTGTCACAGCGCCAACGCAGCCCCGTCGGCCAGAGCGTGCAGCTTGGCATAAGCAATATCGGGATCGACCGACCCGAAACCGGCGAAAGTACCAAAGCCGCAGTCAGATCCTGCGATAACGCGGTCAGCGCCGACAATTTCGACAAAGCGTTCTAGGCGTTGCGCAACCAGTTCCGGGTGTTCCACGAAGTTCGTTGTGGTGTCGACCACACCTGGGACAAGAATCTTGTCGTCTGGGATATCATTCTTGCGGTCGCGGAAGGTCGTCCATTCGTGACCGTGCCGCGGGTTTGATGTTTCAAACAGAACATAGCGCGCTTTTGCGGCCATTAGCGTATCGAACATCTTGGCCATCGGGATGTCACAGACATGTGGCCCTTCGTAGTTGCCCCAGCAGATATGGATCCGCACTTTTTCTGCAGGAATATCGGATAGAGCATGGTTCAAGGCATCGACGTGACCTGCTGCGATTTTTACAAATTCGTCGTCAGAGACGTCTTGAAACAGCATGTGTCGGGCCAATGCCAAGTCGGGGCAGTCAAGTTGCAAATCAAGGCCTGAGGCAACGATAGTTTCGTATTCTTCCTTCATTGCGTCCGCCAGCGCAGCGAGGTAGCCCTCGCGCGTTTTGTAGTAATCATTTTGGAGGAATAGTGAAATTACGCCGGGCGATGCCGCGTTCATGAAGCCATGATCGATCCCGTGCTTGGCCATTGCGCCCTTAAGGTTGGCGATGTCTTTTTCCAGCTCTCCTTGTCCTTTAGACTTTACTTCGCCCACGCACATAGGACGGGCGTATTTTGGAGTACCGCCGTCATCGGCAAGGCGTTTGAGAAAGCTTGGAAACAGCTGCAAGTCGCCGGGCGGATTGCGAGGGCTGTCCCCGTCAAAGCCGGTGTATCGGTCTTTGACGTAAGTTGCATAGCTGATTTTGGAGGTCTCGCCATCCGATACGATATCTATGCCGGCTGCCTTTTGCTTACCAACCGTTTCTGCCACGGCAGCTGTCATGCACGCGTCAAACGCTGCCTGGTCGTATGGCTGCGCGTTTTCACGTGCGAAGATGAAATCAACGACATCTTGCAAACGCGGTAGAGAGCCGACATGTGTGGTTCGGGGCATAGTTCAGTCCTTTTTCTTACGCGCCACAAGAATGCTTTAACGTCTGCAACCCGAGTTTTCGACCATTTAGAAGATCAGCCGGAACCCTCACCCTTGCCAGGTCAACCCAGCCGGATCACCGGTCCCGATGATATGGTAAAGCGCGGCCTCGCCGGACATCGAAGGCAGGGCACAATGAGACAAGTTTTCCGGTACGCTCATGGTGTCGCCCGGTGCCAATACGGTGCTGCCGCCGTCCCAATCCACGCGCCAGTGACCCGTAACGGGCATCAACACAGACGGGCGATCGTGACTGCGCATGACCTGGGATACGCTAGCACTGGTTACAAAATCGACCTCAAAGCCGGGCTTGTCGCGCAGTAGACCGGTCGCACCGATGACCTTGCAGGGCTTTTTATCGGCCAAGGCGACCATATCCCAATAACGCGCCACATGGTTTGGCAGCACCATGGCAGTGGTCGGCTCCGGCCGTTTCGCAAGTTCTTCATCGTTCAAAAGTGGCATGGGTTTCACGCCATCAGGCAAGTATTGCTGTTTTTTGGAATCATAGAGCTTGCCATCATCGCCAAGCACAAGCCCGTGGTCGGCAGCATCCGTGATCACCTGCGGCGCCCACATAACGCCGCCGCCAGCATCATCACCGCCAAGGATGGCCATGATCATCCCGTAATCCGTACCGATATTCTCGAACCCGCGAAAAATACCGGTGGGAATGTTGAAAATATCACCCTTCTGCAGCGTGACTTCGCCCGCGTCGCCCCAGCGGCCCCAAAAGAACCGCCAGCGTCCGGACAGAACGAAAAATGCCTCTGCAGTGCGGTGATCATGCAGACTATTGCGGCATTTCGGAGGTTGCCCCGCTGCGCCGATGTTGAACCCGTGAGGGATGGCGATGTGTACGTGCTGGTCAGGCGATTCCGAAACCCCGCCGCCGATAATGGTGAAGTTTTCTTTTTGGTCGCTGCCCGGTGTGTGGGCGTCGATGAAGGCGGTTCTGCACGGCTGCAATTCGCCGTATCTGACGATGCGCGCTTTCATGTCAGCGGGTGTCATTGTGGTCTCCTTTGGGCACGTGGCCCTTGTTGCATTTGTTCAACGTTAGGCAAGGCGGTGAGCCCTAAGCCGCACTCATCAATATCTGTTTCCAGATTGCGATTTCATCGTAGAGCGCGAATTCTCGGCGAAGGCCCCACGGTCCGAATTCGGCATGGCACATGCCCATTACATATACTTGCGCACCGGTGGGTTCGCCGAAACTGCCCCATCCGTCGTGGATGCCACTAAGCGACCAGCGGATCGCAGCACGGGGCGAAAGCATATCGGCGTCCATGCCGATCTGGTGGTGGATCTCGAAAGTCGCATTTGGGAAAGAGGAGCGCAATCCAACCCAGAACGCCATGGATCCTTCTCGCCCGATCGAGGACAGTGCCCCTGCGTATTCCCCGATTACGGCACGATCGAAATCGCGGTTTATTGTTGTGAAATCCTTATCCATGATCCGGGTCAGGATTTCCGCATAGCGTTGGCCCCACTGGTTGTCGTTGCCTGTGCCTTTGTAGTCTCCTTGAACATCCATCTCAGGGGTGAAGACGCGTTTGGCATTGCCTGCGCCACCTTCTTTTTCAATCAAACCGGCGGCGTATTCGCGCGGATCCATGCCCAGTTGCCGCACGATGCCACCGTAGTCACGGATCAGCCATTCGTCATAGATCGTGTCGTTCTTGGCCGCGCAATCAGCGATTACGCGCACCACCCATGACTTGCCGGTGGCCGGGCCGAACTGGCCATCCCGCGTATGTGTCGCCTTGGTCAGCAGACGGTGAGAGGACAAAAAACCATCATCTTCGTTGCCCGACCAGATCACGTCTTCGCCCAAAAGTTCGCGATCGGGGAATTCGTTAATCGTTGCCATTGTTGCCGCAATGGTCGCCTGATTACCAACCGCCACGCCCATGGGTGAACGGACTGGAATGTCCGGTGCGTAATAGTGGTTCAGCGCGCCAACGCCGCGATCTTCCCAGATTTCTTTGGTGATGCCGATAATGTAATCGGGAAAATCTTTCCACTTGGCGTTGAAGCCCTTCATGTTTTGTGTCCTTTGGCTTGGCGTGTGGATGAGCGTCTTATCAGAGGGCCGTCGAAAGCCACGCGACGCGGCGCAACAACACCTTCATCAATTTGGGCGATCATCATCTCAACTGTCGCCTCGACCATCCGGTTGAGAGGTTGGCGCACGGTGGTCAAATCATAGGAGGGCCACGCCGCAAGAGGAACGTCGTCAAAGCCCACGATTGCAACGTCTTGAGGGATCTTCAGCCCAAGCCCGTAGCGCAGCGTGTCCATGACTGCAAAGGCCATGTGGTCGTTGCCGACAAAGATCGCATCTGGGGGCGTCGGGGCAGTCATCAAATCATGTGTCGCTTGTGCCGCCGTGTCGCGATTGTACATCCCGTCGATAATCTGGAGTGGCCTGTATCCGTGGGTTTCGAGACCTTCGACAAAGCCTTGGCGACGGTCACGGCCGGTGGAGGAGCCTTCCCATCCGGAGATATGAGCAATGTGCGTATGCCCGCATTTCAAAAGGAACTCAGCGACCTTTCGTCCGCCATTGACGTTGTCCGAGGTCACAGCATTTACATCTGCGCCGTCCTGACCACGATTAAACATGACCACCGGGATGCCAGCGGCATTGCAGCGCACTGTCAGATCCGAAGTCACAGCGACCGAGGCCGTGATGATCCCATCAACCTGAAAGTCGAGCAGATCGCGCATCACTTCCTCGACCTTCTCAGGGCTATTTGTTGCCGTGAAAACAAGCACATGATAGCCCTTTGCCTGCAACGCGTTGGACAGATGTTCTAGCGCTTGCGGGTAAAACTGATTCTCAAGATAGGCCACGACCAGACCTATGATCCGACTCTTGCCGGTGATCATTGTGCGGGCCACGCGATTGGGCCGGTAGCCAAGCTCTTCCGCAGCCTTCCGGACCTTGGCGATTGTCTTCGCACTGGCCGAGGCACCGGGTGTGAAGACCCGGCTGACGGCAGACTGGCTCACGCCCGCCTTTTCAGCCACCTGCAGCGATGTAATGCGCGCATGTTCCATCACCCAGCGCTCCAACCTCCGTCGGTAAGCAGTTGTGTGCAGGTCGTAGGTGCAGAAGCGTTTGAGGCAAGGTAAATCACAGGTCCAATACTGTGGGTGGTTTCGCCGATCCGTCGGAGCGTGATCTTTTGGTCCCGCCAGTTAGTCCGGTCGGGATTATTGCAGGTTCGTTCGGTCAGGGTTGCCTGGATGACGGTCGGGTCAATCGTGTTGAACAGGGCGCCGGGTTTAGCTGAAACCCGCGCCTGACCCAAGGCAGTCGCACAAGCGCAACCAATCCCGGACGACGTCCCCGCGACCAGCTTTCGCTTGCCATTGAGGCCAACGGACGGGGTTCGCGGCAGGCTCATCACATATTCCAAGGCATCTGGCGCTACTCTGCCGCTGTGCCGTAAGACACGTTCTTGCCACCATAGCGACGAACGCGGAGGTTACATTGCTCCGCATGTCCAACAAAGCCTTCCAGCATGCAAAGCCGAGACCCGTAGGCACCCATTTCCGCCGCGGCTTGATCTGTCTCGATCCGTTGATAGCTGTGGGTTTTCAGGAACTTGCCAACCCACAATCCGCCGGTATAGCGCCCCGCTTTCCTGGTGGGGAGCGTGTGGTTGGTGCCGATGACCTTGTCACCATTGGCCACATTGGTTCGTGGCCCCAAAAAGAGCGCTCCATAACAGGTCATTTCGTCGAGGAACCAGGTATCGCGATCGGTCATGACTTGCACATGTTCGCTTGCAATGTCGTTGGCCACTTCGAGCATTTCGTCATAGGTGTCGCAGACGATAACCTCGCCATAGTCTTCCCAAGAGGCCCGTGCGGTTTCGGCGGTCGGAAGGATCTGCAGGAGGCGTTCTATCTCGACCATTGTCCCGCGCGCGAGTTTCTCCGAGTTCGTTAGCAGGACAGCTGGGGAATTGTAGCCATGTTCGGCTTGCCCCAATAGGTCGGTTGCGCAGAGTTCAGCGTCGGCCGCAGTTTCATCGGCGATCACCATCGTTTCGGTGGGACCCGCAAATAGGTCGATCCCGACCCTCCCGAAAAGCTGCCGCTTGGCCTCTGCAACGAAAGCGTTGCCCGGGCCGACGATCATGTGCACGGGGTCGATTGTTTCAGTGCCGAGGGCCATGGAGCCGACCGCCTGCATACCGCCCATAACGTAGATTTCATGCGCACCGCCCATGTGCATGGCTGCGACAATTGCTGGATGTGGCTCCCCGTTTTGCGGGGGCGCAGAGGCAATGATGCGGGGGACCTTTGCAACTGAGGCCGTGAGGACAGACATGTGTGCCGAGGCCACCATTGGAAACTTGCCACCCGGCACGTAACAACCCACGGATTGTACGGGGATGTTGCGGTGGCCAAGGAAGATGCCCGGTTCGCTTTCAATCTCGATATCCGTCATGGAAGCGCGCTGTGCCTCGGCGAAGCGGCGGATCTGTTTCTGGGCGTATTTGATATCGTCCATGTCGCGCTGGCCGACCTTGGACATGGCAGCCTCTATTTCAGATTGGGTGAGGCGAAAGCTGGCGGGTTCGTAATTGTCGAACTTGGCAGAGAGGTCACGGACTGCGGCGTCGCCGCGTGTCTCGATATCCTTGAGCGTGTCTTCAACGATCTTGCGAACCTTCGCGTCATCTTCCTGACGTTCCGTCTCTGGCTTGCCGTGTTTGAGATATTTGATCGCCATAGCGGTTACTCCGGCTTTGGCGGCTCAACTAAGCCGCTGTCATAGTTTTCCCAGCCTTTGCCATCGAAGACATCGACGCCGAGCTGGAACAGAACATGGGCCAGATCGACTGAGACTGGGTTATCTGCGATCCGCCCGTCTTCAATACGCCAGAAATCCATATAGGGAATTTTCACCCGCTTGTTTGTCGCGGGGATGCCCATGAATGTACCAGAATGCAGCGCGTCAATATGGCCGAAGCAAGAGGCCCAGTCGCCATCTGCCATGAAGTGTTCCGTCTCGTATTTCCGGTCCGTGAAGGCGGCGCGCAGTGGAAACTGCCAATTGCGCTGGAACTCTGCGATCCCGCGTTTGGTGCCTGAACCCTGGTTCCCTCGCCACAGGAAGTCTTCGGTAAAATACTTCGTCATGTCCATTTCATTGGCAGCGAGTCCTGCTTCCATCGCTTTGACGGCAGCAAGAGATGCTGCGGATTTTTCGTCATAGGGCATTAGATGCGCTCACCAGTTTCGGCGTCGAAAATATGGCAAATGTCGGCGGGTATGTTCGCGTGCACGGCGTCGCCAATCTCTGTCCGGTACTCTTTGCCGGATTTGACTGACAATATTGTCCCGCCAGCGCGCATTGTGACCATCGTCGCCTCCCCCAAAAGTTCAAGGGAGTAGACATGCGAACTAGCCTGCGCTGTACCCTCGGCCACGCTTGCATCCTCTGCGCGAAAGCCGAGTGTGACTTTACCGGAATGCCCTTTCTGCAAGCCAGAAATACTAATCTTGTCGGCGGTGAAAGTTCCGTTTTCAAGCGTACCGTCGACCAGGTTCATCGCTGGCGAGCCAATAAATCCTGCAACGAAAGTATTTGCAGGACGATCATAGATCTCGGTCGGCGTTCCGACCTGCTGTACGACGCCTTTGGACATGACAACGACGCGGTCGGCCAGGGTCATTGCCTCGATTTGATCATGTGTCACGTAAATGGTTGTGGTCTTGAGTTCGTGGCTTAAGTTCTTGATCTGAGCGCGGGTAGAGACGCGCAGTTTGGCATCGAGGTTCGACAGCGGCTCATCCATCAAAAACACATTGGGTTCGCGGACGACCGCGCGAGCCAAAGCGACGCGCTGACGTTGGCCGCCAGACAATTCTGCCGGTTTGCGATGCAGGAATTCGTCCAGTTCGACCATGGCAGAGGCCCGCTTGACGCGTGTGTCGTGCTCGCTCGCCGGAATACCACGAACTTTCAAAGGAAAGCGGATATTGTCGTAGACGTTCATGTTCGGATAAAGCGCGTAGGATTGAAAAACCATCGCCACGTCGCGGTCTTTGGGGTCAAGGTCATTGATGCGCTTGCCATCGACAAGGATATCGCCGCTGGACGCATCCTCTAGACCGGCGATCATGCGCATGGTGGTCGTCTTGCCGCAACCGGATGGACCTAGCAGTACAAGAAACTCCTGATCGGCGATCGTGAGGTCAAATTCCTTCACGCCGACAAAGCTGCCCCAACGCTTGGAAACTTTGCGAAGCTGAATCTCGGCCATCACCGACTCCATTTGTTGCATACGTTTGCAAAACAGTGACGCGAATCCGATTTTCTGACAAGCCCATATTTTTATGGATCTTTGCTACAGGGTAGAAAAAATAAAAGTCTTGCCAAAGCACCCTATCGCCGGATTTACTTGCATTCGTATGCAAAGCGGTTGCGATTCGTGCAAACCCGTCGCCATACGACTAGGGGGTCAGGTGGCCGCTTCAAAAATGGTGCCGGACGACCGGCTCGAACGCTAAAACCGGGAGGTTCTTTCGAATGAACTTGATTAAAACTGCACTGCTAGGCACCGCAATTGCGGCCGCCGGAAGCACAGCCGCAACGGCAGACGGCCATGCGTGCGCGATAGATACTGGACGGATCAGCATCATCGGCAACGAATTTCCGGCGATCCAGTCCGTTGCAGCTCTGGCTCTCGAATGTGCTGGCAGCGCCGAAACAGCATCTAACCTGACAGCGGATCATCAGACATTGAACGTTGCAGGTATGACCGGAAACCCCGCTGAATATACCTCAGCTATCGTTGCCAACTCGTCTATTGTCGCCTTGATCAACGAAGACGTGATTCAGCCGCTCGACGCGCTGGTTGCCGAGTATGGTGCCGATATTCCAAGTCGGCAGTTGATCACCGTGAACGGTCAAATCATGGCCGTGGCGTTTATGGCCAACTCGCAACACCTCGTGTACCGCAAGGACGTATTAGAACAAGCTGGTCTGGACGTTCCGACGTCCTACGAAGAAGTTCTTGCCGCCGCCGAGAAAATCCGCGCGGACGGGATCATGCAGTACCCTGTTGGCGGTGCCTATGCAGCGGGTTGGAACCTCGCCCAGGAATTCACAAACATGTTCATCGGTACCGGGGGTCAATTTTTCGAACCGGGCACTGCCAACGTCACGATCAACAATGCCCAAGGCGTTGAAGCGCTGGAAATGATGAAAGCCTTAACAGAATACATGAACCCTGATTATTTGACACATGACAGCAACGCGACGTCTGCAGAATGGGAAGCAGGCAATGTTGCGTTGATGAACATGTGGGGAAGCCGCACCGGTGTTTTGATGGATGAGGAAGGTTCCACACCCGAGGTCTATGAAAATACCACCGTAGCAGGACCATTGACCGTCGGTGACAGCGGTGTGCCTGCAACGACTCTTTGGTGGGATGGCTGGACCCTGGCTAAGAATATCAGCGACGAAGACGCCGTCACAACGTTCAAGGCTCTGACACACGCAACGTCGCCCGCGCTGCTGAACGATGGAACGATGTCGCAAGCCGTCTGGCTGATGGATGGCTTCGAGTCCCAACCGGTAAATGAAGGCGTTTTGGCTTCGGTCGCCGCGGGTTCGACACCCTATCCGATGGTCCCGTTCCAGGGCCTGCTACATTCGGCGCTTGGTGACAACATTGCAGACTTCTTGCAAGGTACAGAAAGTGCTGAACAGACGTTGGCCGATGTTGAAGCCGCCTATACTGCGGCGGCAACAGAACAGGGTTTCTTACAGTAACTCCAGACTACTGCGCGGGGCTGACTCTGGCCCCGTGCATTCGATTTCCCTTGATCACTTAGAAAGCTGGGGCCGACTTTACGATGAAACATAAGGCCTTCTTTTGGTTCGTGCTGCCGTCGGTCGTTTTGATGCTTTTGTTCATAGCGTTGCCCATCGTTTCGGTCGTAACGCAATCGCTATATACCCAGCATGAGCAGGTCATTATCAGTGTCGAGAATTGCGGACCATTTGGCTGCACCCAGGCTCAATCGGTTGACCAAGACGCAACGCAGGCACTGCGAAAT
This sequence comes from Pseudomonadota bacterium, assembly GCA_039193885.1. Taxonomy (GTDB): domain Bacteria; phylum Pseudomonadota; class Alphaproteobacteria; order Rhodobacterales; family Rhodobacteraceae; genus Litoreibacter. Next base: position 257,459 of record JBCCWL010000004.1, on the reverse strand, counting down.
GCGGAACCTTTAGGTAAGTATGTTGGCCTCGACGTCTACAAGGATCGAAATCACCTCGCGGCGGCAGAAGTCGCTGACGCATGGGAAGATTCCAGCAGTTTCCGGGAGTTCTGGAATACGCTTATGAACCTGCCGTTCTATGGCGCGTTGGCTTTCACAATCACATATACTGCGATCGTGACACCCATGACGATCATTTTAGGCTTCGCGGTTGCGATCGCAATCAATTCCGTTGCGCGATCCCTGCGCGGACCAACGATCTTTTTCTCGCTACTGCCGATGATTGTGACACCGCTTGTGGGTGCGCTGATCCTGTTTTGGATGGTGGACGCCCGGGGAATACTGGGTACGGCACTGCAATGGCTTGCAAATGATCCATCGCTGTCTGTGAAAGCCTCAACCCCGCTTATGTGGATTATGCTGATGGTCTACGGCACGTGGAGTTCGATCCCGTTTGCATTCATTGTTTATTATGCGGGTCTTCAGACCGTAAACCAAGATACCCTAGAAGCTGCAATGATCGACGGAGCAAGCCGTTGGGAACGCATAAGATACGTCGTCATTCCACATTTGGCACCTCTTACAACCTTCATTGCGCTGATCCAGTTGATGGATAACTTCAGGGTGTTTGAACCCATTATCTCGTTTCAGGCGCAGGCGCATGCGCGTTCGCTTTCTATCGCGATCTTTACTGATCTTGGAGGTGAAACGCGCTTGTTGTCATCAGCTGCAGCTACATCCGTGCTAACCATCGTCTTCGTCGCCATCTTATTGTCGCCTGTCCTTGTGCGAACGTGGCGCGACTTCGGCACGAAAAACTAAGGAAAAAACCGTGTCTGTTGCCACCCGCCGCCCGCTCACCGTAAGCTTCCTTGCCACCAGCTTCTTGATGCTTTGGCTGATCATCGCCGCGTTTCCCTTTTTGTGGACGCTTTGGGGGTCTTTTAAGGTGGAAGGTGACTTTTTCTCGAAGGCGGATTGGGCAAATTCGATATTCGGTACGCTAACGCTTTCTGAAACCGGAGGCTCGTATACTGGTGCGGGATATTATGGGGCCTGGGTTCAAGAGGAATTCTGGCGCGCGGCTTTAAACACGACGATTGTCTGTGTCTGCGTCGTCACGATATCTTTAACATGTGGCACGCTGGCCGCCTATGCGCTGTCACGTTCGCCTTACCGATACGCATTTTGGCTTTTGTTGTTTGCTTTGATCTTCCGCGCAACACCGCCGATCATTCTGGTGTCTGGATATCTGCTACCATTCTTCGAATGGAATCTTTGGGGGCACCTGAGTACGACGATCATCGTGCTTGTCGCGATCAATCAACCATTCACGCTGTGGATGCTGCATTCCTTCTTCAAGAACATCCCCAAAGACCTAGATGAATCCGCAATGGTCGATGGCTGCACACGATTTCAGGCCTTCCGCCATGTGATCATCCCGGTGATGTGGCCCGGCGTTATCACAACTGGACTGTTCAGCTTTCTACTTGCCTACAACGATTTTGCGGTGACATCGATGCTGCTAAGCAAGGAAAATCAGTCCATGGTGCCTAAGCTCGCATCCTTCCTCGGCACCACCCAGACCAAGGGTAACGTGATGTTCGCGGTAGCCGCCGTTGTGTCCATCACGGCACCGCTTTTCGTGATGATTCTCTTCTTCCAACGTCAGATTGTGTCTGGGCTGACTGCCGGTGCCGTCAAGGGATAATACGGTGACTGCTTTGCAAGATGCCAAGCGGGTGGTCCGGGCCCACAACGCAGCGCTCAAAGCTGCCGGCTCGGCTAATGTCGAGGCCGCGCTAGCTGAGAACACGACCGACAGCTGGCATTGGCGCGGGGTGCACCCGTTTCATGAGCAGTACGGTGCCGCAGCGGTTTCAGAGGTATTCTACAAACCATTTTTGCAAGCGTTCTCCCGCGTTCAATTGCGCGAGGACATCTTCTTTGCTGGGCTGAACGATTGCGACAACCAGTCAAGCACCTGGGTTGGCTCGATGGGGCATCTGATGGGGCTTTTCGATGCGCCCTTTCTTGGAATAAAACCAACCTCGCGTATCGCAATGCTGCGTTATGCAACATTTCACCGCGTCGAAGGCACCAAGATTGTCGAGACGTCACTGTTCGTCGATCTCTTGCATCTTATGATGCAAGTGGGGCAGTATCCTCTGCCGGCGCAAACTGGTGCGCATCTTGTGCAACCTGGCCCACTTACGCATACCGGATTGCTTTATACGGATGCCGATGTGAGCGAAGGTGACAAGACGCTTGCCCTGATCAATCGCATGATCGGCGATATCAATGATCACCAAAAATATCAGACACGGCAGGAAGAGCTTGGCCAATGCTGGCATGACGATATGATTTGGTGGGGACCTGCGGGCATTGGGGCGACTTACACGATTGACCGCTATATCGACCAGCATCAGGCGCCTTTCCGCACCCAGATCAAAGACCGCGTCTACAATGGGCATATCTGCCGCATCGCAGAGGGCAATTTCGGTGGCTTTTTTGGCTGGGCGAACCTGACCGTGACCAATGCAGGCGGGTACATGGGCCTGCCGGCTGGCCAACCCGCAGATATGAGAGTTGTTGATATCTACCGACGGGACGGTGACAAGCTTGCGGAGAATTGGATATTCATCGACATGCTGCACTGGCTAAATCAGCAGGGCCTGGATGTCTTGATGCGGTTGAAAAGCACTTGAGACCTTAGAACGCGGAGCACTTCGAAGCCGTACGCTCTAAGACCAGCGCGACCTTTTCGCACGCGGAGCGTTTTGTTGACCATATCATGAATTTAACACCCTTCGTCTTCGTGCCGCATTGGGCTTCGATCTCCTCTTAGGTCTTGTTCGAAGCAACGGAGCCTTCCCGGCGGCGCCAGAATCGAACTCCTACAAGCCAATTGTTCAAGCGGCGGCTCTCATAGGCTTTTCTAATCTCTGTCCAAAAATTACGATCAGATCGGTTTGACCAAGTTGCCCCCATAATATGTGGGGCTTATTCGTGTCACTGCCCTTTGGTTCCTGACCACACCTGGAACATCGGCTAGAATGCGAGGCGAAAGAAGTGGCCTCCGATCCATTACTTATTCGCATTCAATTGCGCATTTCCTTGGAACGTCTTGCGGGGATACCCAGCTTGGTCAGTGTTAGATGCGCTGAGAGATGGCTCTCTTCGACCAACCGCATGATCTTCAGCTTCTCAGGTGCGGTGTAGCCTAATGGCTGCCGTCCCAATCGTCTGTCATTCTTCTGTCGAAAAGGCGCAATTCGAGCGCTTGTATTGTAACAACCGCTTTGACGTCCTGAGCCTCACTGCGCAGCTTCTCGAGCTCTTTTGCGTTCGCAGCCATTGCTGTGTCGCCAGCAAGCCGTTTATTCCCGGCCTTCATGATGTCCTTTGACCATTTGTAGCAGAAGCCTGTGATATGCTCTCACTGCGACACAGCTCGGTGATGCTGTCCTCGCCAAGCAGACCATCAAGGACGATTCTGATCTTCTTATCGCTTGAAAACTGCTTGCGCGTGGCGGGCTTGGTATCTTTGACGATATTCTCGACAGTGCTCGTTGTTGTCTTCCACGTCGTCCGTGCCTTGGTGGCTGTGATGAGCAACAAACACTCTCCTAGTAAAATATCCTATTTGGACCCATGAGCGCTGACGTCCGACACGACTAAGCCGCTTCGTCTGCTCGACCTGCGTGATCGGATAGTTGGAAATGCTGAGTCAATTCGTAAAGTGCCTTTGCTCCGTTTGCCAAGTTTGAGCAAGCGGCGCTTGTCTCTTCGAGCATAGATGAATTTTTCTGGGTCACGGATCCGATATCGGCAATGGTTGAATTGAGCGACGAAATCCGGTCTCTTTGAGAGTGGGTGCTCTCGGTGATTATGTCCATTTTTGACGCAATTTCGGAGATTTTATTTTCGACGCCGCCAAGTGATTCAACCGTCTTGGTAATTTGCGACGCACCGTTTTCAACTTCATTGTTAGACCGCTCGATAAGATCACGAATGCTGGTCGCGCTCTCTGAAGATCTTTGTGCCAGTCCCCGAACCTCAGAGGCAACAACTGCAAAGCCTAGCCCCGCGTCACCTGCGCGGGCTGCCTCCACCCCCGCGTTCAAGGCCAGAAGATTTGTTTGGAATGCAATGCTTTCAATAAGCTCGACTATTTTCGCGATTTCGCCGGCTTCGGCTTTGATCGCATCCATTGCCTGTGACGCTTGGGATACGACGCCGCCGCTTGTCTTAGCATTGGATCGGGCAGACTGCGCAGATCGGTGTGCATCCTCAACACTTGTTGCGTTCTCGCGTACGCTGTTTGTTAAACCTTGGAGGGCTTCTGAGGTTTCGTTGAGATTTTGAGCTTGGGTTTCAGTCCGATGCGCAAGATCATAGGTTGCTGTCGAAATCTCACGGATGCCTGCATCCATCTGTTCTGATCTCTTAGCCACCTCAAACACGAGCTCTTCCAACGTTTGCATCGCGGCGTTGAATTCCGTTCGCAGGGTTTCGTACTCGTTGGGAAACTCTTCCGTGATACGCGCCGTCAGGTCGCCGCTTTCAAGCCGTGTCAAGGCGACGCGCAAGCTATCGACTACTTCGGCTTGCTCTTGGGCTTTGGCTTCGTCCGCGACTTGGCTTTCCTCAAGCGCCTCCTGGCGTTCCTCAAGTGCCTCCTGTTGAGCACGCATCTCGCGGTCGGCACGATTGAGTTTATGAACCGTCCCCACAAGCGCAGCAGTTTCCATCAACACAATAACGGCGTGAAACACTGTGCGCGCCAAATTCTCAAGGAAACTGCCAGCCGGATAGATCAGTGAGGGCAGGACAATCGACAGTGATAGATGATGCAAGGCTATGATGACCGTACCAACAAGAATTGCTGTAATGCTGCGCAGACTAACCAAGCACGCCAACAATGCAAAAAACATCATGTGGCTATCGAGTTGCCACGGATGTCCTTGGAAAGCGGCCGTGAAAGCGATGGCTTGACCGATCAAGGCAACAGCGGCACCGACGGGTGCCAATTTGGGTTGGCTGCGGGCCAGTGCGCCGCCGAACCCGAGAAACGCCAGTGAAGTTGCCAGCGAAGGAGCCAGAGGCGATCCAATACTCAACGATGCAACCGAAACACATACAAGCAAGATGGCCGCCAGACCAAATATCATGCCAATCGGGCTCAGAGATTTCAGACGATGCATATTAACCAGACCTATTAGGGGTTTTTGTGTGAGTTTTAAGTCCGCAAATTTCTGCCAGCTGACCTGCCGGAAGCATAACGTATCCAGCCTGCAAGAGTTGGTCTCGCGAAGATGGCGGGGCATGCACCATCTTTGCCAGGACACCGCCTAGGGGCCCAACGTCGGCGACGCCATAGGACCCCAACGTCTTCTGGGACAACGATGGCCCGCCAGTGTCCAAAACGAAGTAGAGATCGGAAGGGTCAGCTTGACCGGCCTGTGACGCAACAAGCGTCAAGGGGCCCACAATCAATGTGAGCAAAACACCCGAGCATATCCAAAACGCGGACTTAAACATCTGACCCACGTAGCAACCGAAGTTTAAAAACCGCCTAACGCATTTATTTAGAAGAAAGAGCTGAGCCACCGAAACAATCGGCAGGACCCGGCGCGTTGACCATTCAAAAAACAGACTGTCGAGGCTGGGATTGGCAACTTCGTCCGCCGTAGTCTGTTCGACGCACTACATCGCGCCATTCTGCATAGTGCTTTCGGTTTAAGCCCTAGGCTTTCCATCCGCCAGGCCGCACCGAAAGACAGTTGCCGCAGATGGTTTTCAGGGGTGGGCAAGGGCTTTCGACGAACGTTCTTGGTTCAAGGTCTGGCCCTGAAGCGAAGCGACATCATCGAGCAGAGTTCCAACAAAACCAAGGGCGTGCTTTACCGCAATGCCACCGAATATTCCGAGCACCCAAACGAGCTGTGTCCGCGCTTAGTTCAGGCTCGCAAACCTGATCAGTGTGCTCCTTTCCAAGAACGCGATCGTCAGAATTGCAAAAATGAGCACCAAGAGACCACCGCCCCATAAGGACGGCAAAAAAGATGCGCCAATCATTGTTGCCGCTGAGATTGCGGCTATGACCAGGACGAGGTGCAACTTTTGACTTGGACGTTTTAGGCGATTCACAAAAACAGATACCGAAACGCCGTATGCGACAGCCGCAATCACAGCGGCACTGGCGGCTCCGGTCGTACCAAAGCCCGGGACCAATAGAACCAGCAGGACAACAAACAAAAGCGTGGTCATAACCCGCAGCACGATGGCCCCGTTGAGATGTCCGGACATCGAAAGGTGCTCAATATGCACACCAAACAAAGCGGTGATAACCTGTGCAGCCATTAAGATTACAAGGGCGGGGTAGCCGTCCTGTAGATCACCGAATAGCTTAAGCGCATACTCACCGAACGCGAAAAAGGCGGTTGCCGCGATTAAGGTTGCTAGGACAGACAAAACACGCACCGCGTGAAACTCGTGCTCTATCTCGGACCAGTTCTCAGCTGCAAGATTGTTGCGCAGGCGCGGCGCATAGGTGCGGGAAAACGCCTGATAACCGACCGATCCAATCGCGGAAAGGCGTGCAGCAACAGCGTAGTAGGCGGTTTCCAGACTGCTTAATGTGAGCCCGACAATGATAATGTCAAATTGGCGCAGGCCCATCTGCGAGAGTCGAATTACCAGAAACTTCAGGCCGGCAATATAATCTTCCAGATTGAAACCATCTGGTTCGGCATCGCTATTACCGCGGGCCAACAAAACCAAAACAAATATCGGTATAGCTGCGGCTAAGACTGCGGCCGCTGCCACAGCATTCGCTCCGATGCTGGTCAAATAAATGATCACGAAAAACAAACAGCGAGACCCATCTGTGATGCCGCTCATCAGCGCCGATGTGCCAATTTTGTGATTGGCTTGAAACCACGCTGAAAGCACCACACCCAGTGTCATCAAAGGCACAAGGAGTGCCATTTTGGACAACCACACCGCCTCATTGCCGCCGACTCGCGCATAGACCAAGATGCCGGCCAACGCGAGAAAGGCCGGAACCGATGCCAGGAAAAGAACGCGGCGCAACATACGAAGCCCGGCCAACCGTCCCTGCCGAACCGGAAGCTCGGCGAGTTTCAAAACCAGCACCCGTTCAACGGCCAATCCGGCATTGAACCCGATGAGCGCCAGAATGGACATTGCCACAACATATCCAGCAAACTGGTCAGTGCTCAAAATCCGAGTCAAAAGCCAGAGCGACACGACGCCTGCGATGACGCTGACAAGGTTGGAGAAGAGGAAACCGCTTGCACCAAACGCATAGGCGCGGCCCGACTTTTGCATGCTCACCCCTCTTTGACTTCCGCTTCTTGCGCGCCGTCACATGTCAAAAAATGATCGATGTCTTGTTTCCAGCGTTGCGGCAAAGCGTCTTCAAAAAGTTCATTAAAGAACTGGTAGTCTTTGCGCAGTGATTGAACAAGTTCGCGGCGCGAGATGTCGACGCGCGGGGCAGGGCGTGCGTTGATCACCTCTGTAATCTCTCTGTGCCTGCTGCTGACGCCGATATATGCATAGAGCTTGTCTAGCGTTGCCTGAGCCGTTTGCTGATCGAACAGGTCTTCGTAAAACAAAACGTGCAGTCTTTCCGGACCAGAAACCTTGACGCAGGTCTGATAAGTCGCAGCGTAGTCAGAGCGCATCGAGAAATATGGCAGGGCGAGTAGGGCTTGAAGGTCCATCTGCTCAATTGCTGGATCAATGTCTTTTGTATGAGCGATTTGGCTGACAAGGCGGTCGGCGGGATTGCGAAGAACCAAAAAGTATTTCGGCTGATCGATGCAATCATCCAACGACTTGAATGCATCTTCAGAGAGCGTGGCATAGGCTGGCGTAATTTCACCCGCGACAGTGCAACTGCCGCGACCCAATTCAATGAACCTGCGATAGCTCTTGTCGCGATGCGCCATCATGCCTGCATAGGCCATCAGCCAGGACGGGGCTTTTAACGGGTCCTGACGGCAGCGAGACAGGAGTTTCGGGATCCGTAGTTTAGCGGCTTGCAGGCCTCGAACGGCTCCGCGTTGGTGAGCGACATGCTTTGATGTCCAAAAATGGGTTTCCTTGATCGGAGACATGCCAATTTCGGGATGATCCTCGAATGCCTTTGCTATCCAGGTGGTCCCGGACCGCTGTGCCCCGATTCCCACAAAGAAGGTCGTTGCGGATTCCACGTCGTTCGCCCTTCCAATCTGCAAACGTTATCTGTCCTGCTTTGCGCACTTGCAAAGAAAGGGTCAACGCGTAGGTTGCATCGGAAAGGTAAGGTGTAGTCGATGAGTAGGCGACCGTTTTTTTTAGGCGTAGGAGCTCAGCGGTCTGGGACCACCTGGATCGGACATTACCTACGCAGCCTGCCCGACGTAAATTTTTCCCCATTGAAGGAAGTTAATTTTTTCGACAGCAAGTATGTTGAGGGCCGAAAGGGTGCAATTCTTGTTCCTGTAAACACACGATTGGCCATTCTGGGCCTTGGGAATTTTACGCGGCGCCGACCAATTTCGGGCCTACGCCTTTGCTATCACTACGCCGGTATGCGACGCCTTAAAGACAGCAGTTATCGCGCGTATTTCGACGTTCTTCGTCAGAACGGCAAAGTGGCGGGCGAAATTTGTCCGTCTTATGCGATGCTGGAGGCTGATTCGATTTCGAAGATGGAACAACTTCTCGACCAACCCAATTACTTTTTCATAATGCGTAACCCGGTCGACCGATTGGTTTCTCAATACAGTTTCTTGCAGTCGAACAAGCGCCTTGAAACGCCAAAAGGCAACAGCCTGGACGACGCATTGCACGCCCTGTGTGCTCAAAGCCAATATACTGATTACGCCAGATCTTTGAGCGCCTATCGTGAGGTGATCCCTAGGGAGCGGTTTTTGACCCTGTTCACTGAAAACCTTTTTGATCCCAGCCAGACACAGGTCCAATGTGATCGGCTTTGCGATTTTCTGGGTGTCAGAACCAAGAAAGCGCCAGTCAAAAACGAGGTAAATCGAGCTCCCAGTGTCGTCTTGTCCGACGAGATCAGAAGAGGGCTCGTCGGGAAATTATCAGCCGTATACACGGAAGTCGGTCGCCTTTACGGGACCGAACTGCCGGCGTCATGGCGTTCTGATCTGAAATTGCTGGAGACTGGTGCGTGATCTGGTCCGACGGGTAATCTGCGAAGTCGCAAGTGATCAGTTTTTGAAACCTTACAAAAAATCCGTACGCCACGGGCCTTTCAGTTTCGCCAGGGCATGGGCATGCGACATGATGATTTGCAAGACGCGCTTGATTTTGAGATGAACGAGAAATGCCACGATACGCCATTGTAATCCCCAGCTATAATCGCCCCGAGCAGCTCGACAAATGCCTGCAGGCCGCGACAGCGCAGGATCTGGATGATTATGAAGTGGTTGTCGTTGATGATGGGTCACCCGTGCCGCTGGCTTCGGTCTGCGAAAAATATGGCGACCGTGTGCGTTGCCTACGACAATCGAATGCCGGCCCGGCAACCGCGCGAAATCATGGTGCGCAGAGCAGCGATGCGCGTTTCATCGCGTTCACGGATGATGACTGCGAACCTGCCACCGACTGGCTTTCGCAACTGGTGAAAGCGCATGGCGGCAATGATAATCGCCTCGTAGGTGGTGCTGTGGTGAATGCGCTGCCCAACGATACATATGCGTCGGCCAGCCAGGCGCTCTGTGATTTTCTCTATGACTACTTTGGGGCGTCAGACGGGACGATGCCTTTTTTCACATCAAACAATATCGGCATGAGCAGGGTGGGATACGAGCGGCTGGGCGGTTTTAATCAGACATTTGAGCGCGCGGCTGCAGAAGATCGCGATTTCGGCCTGCGTTGGCGCGATATGGGAGGTGAGATGGTGTTCGCACAAGACGCCGTGATCGACCATTTCCATGCCATGACGTTTCGCAAGTACTGGCGCCAGCATTCCAACTATGGTGCGGGGGCCTTCAGGCTTCATCAAGTTTTGGAAGAAAGGTCGTCGGATCAAAACAAGCGAGAGCCGCTATCCTTTTACATGAAACTCATTCTTTGGCCGATCAGGTCAGGGCGGTTGGACCGGATCCATCTCTCGGCATTGATGCTGCTCAGCCAGGTCGCAATGGTGGCGGGCTATGCATCGGCTCTGCGTGCCTCGAAAAAGTCAGGCTCCTAAGCGTACTTTCGCATATCCCAGCAGGGCTGCAACGTAGTGAATCGCGTGAAATGGCAGGGCACCGATTGCCAAACGTAGTCCACCGGCTCTGTACAAAACGGCTAAAAATTTCGCATTGATACCAATAAAGAGACAAACGAAAATCAGTGCCAATAAAAGCAGCATCGGTGCCCAAAGCGCCCCGAAAACTGCGAAGAGAAGCCCCAGTACGCATAAAGCAGACAGGCGATGCTGCATCGAACCGTTCAGAGTAGATGGCGGCATCCGACCCGCCTGAATAAGCCGAGTCCAAGGAACAGCTCGGCCAAAGAGGTCTGTTTTGAACATTGAGCCGAGGGTCCAATCCTTGAGATGGGATCCTTGGGCCTCGGGGATCAGGCGGATGCGATCGCCGGCGGCCCGCAGCCGCAATCCGAACTCAACATCCTCTATATTTTCCCAGTCTGAATCAAGTTCTCCGACCTCTGAAAACCGGTTTCGACGGACTGCGCCAAGGCCTGTCCAAAAGGTCTCTGCCTCGGGATCAGTGTTCTGATGCACGTGGAAATGCAATAGGTTACGGTATCTGCTGACGACGGATGGCGCCTCTGGTTTATCGTCATAGGATCCAAAGACTGCGCTGATGCTTGGATCGTCAAATGCCGCGACAAGGCGCTGGGCGGCCTCCGGATGCGGCACGACGTCTGCATCGACGAAAACCACAATCTCTTCTTGGCAAAGTTCCACACCGCGGTTGCGGGCTTTCGCCGGACGCAGCGATGTTTCATTGCGAATGACAGTTACGCCCGCGGCTTTTGCGATTTGTCCACTTTCATCAGGCGATCCATCATCGACGACGATAATTTGCTGCCGATCCACACCTCCGTCGATCAGTCCTTTCAGGCATCGTCCAAGCGTCTCCTTGGCCTGATATGCAGGAATAACGACATTAAAACGACCGGCCATGCCTAACAATCTTCTTTGAACAAGGTGACGACGCGTATAAACAGGTTCGGGTTAGTTGTCTAAGGTGCTTCAATGGTACAGCGTCGTGTTCTTGTTTCCGGTGGGGCGGGATTTTTAGGAAGTCATTTATGTGATCGCCTCGTGGGTGAAGGCCATGATGTGATTTGTGTGGATAACTATTATTCCGGCCGTAAAGCCAATATTGCGCATTTGCTTGAGGCTTCAAACTTTGAAGCTATTCGGCATGATGTGACGTTCCCGTTATATGTCGAAGTCGATGAAATCTATAATCTGGCGTGCCCGGCTTCTCCGAAAACCTACCAATTCGATCCGGTCCAAACGCTCAAGACAAGCGTTCATGGCGCAATCAATATGCTGGGTTTGGCTAAGCGTACTGGGGCAAAAATCCTACAAGCCTCGACGTCTGAAATCTATGGCGACCCGCTCGAGCACCCTCAGACCGAAACCTATACCGGCAACGTGAGTGTAAATGGCCCAAGGGCTTGCTATGACGAAGGCAAGCGCTGCGCCGAAACGCTGTTTTATGATTACAACCGGCAGCACGGTGTCGACATCAAGATTATGCGCATCTTCAACACCTATGGACCACGGATGCTGCTTGATGACGGGCGCGTGGTCTCGAATTTTGTGCACCAAGCTTTGTCTGGCAAACCCATTACAATTTACGGAACAGGAGAACAGACGCGATCGTTTTGCTATGTTGACGATCTGATCAGTGGAATGATGGCGATCATGTCTCTTGGTCCGGACGAGACCGGCCCGATCAATGTCGGCAATCCGCATGAAGTCACAATGCTGGAACTAGCAAAGACGATTGTTGATTTGGTCGGAGGGGAGGCCGAGATGCAATTCCTGGATCTACCCAAGGATGATCCAACACGGCGTTGTCCGGACATTTCCAGAATGCACGCGCTCACCGGGTGGGAGCCAACCTACCCGCTGCGCTCCGGCCTATTGAGAACAATCGAGGATTTTAGAACGCGGCTTGAAATCGACCCAAATATTCGTTCGGCAAGGATAGGTTGAACCATGACCAAGATTGAACCCATTCGGCAACATCACGATCTCGTCGTCATTGGCGGCGGGCCTGCTGGTCTTACTTGCGCTTACGAATTGCAAAAGAAGGCCCCAGATATGACGAGCGTCGTCTTCGAGGGCGCTGATATCGTTGGTGGTATCTCGCGGACAGAAACCCAAAAGGGGTTTCGCGTTGATATTGGTGGCCACCGGTTTTTCACCAAAGTGCCTGAAGTTGAGGCCATGTGGCACGAGGTTCTGGGGGACGATTTCATACGGGTCCCGCGCCTGAGCCGGATCTACTACCGCGAAAAGTTCTACGACTATCCGCTGAAGATTTTCAACGCGCTGGGCAACATCGGAGTATACGAAACGCTTCGCATTATCGGAAGTTTCGCGAAATGGAAAATTCGCCCTCATAAACGCGAAGACAGCTTTGAAGAATGGGTCATCAATCGCTTCGGCGGTCGGCTCTATATGCATTTCTTTCACAGCTATACCGAGAAGGTTTGGGGTATTTCGCCGAAGCTCATTCAAGCGGATTGGGCGGCACAGCGGATCAAGAACCTGTCGCTTAGCAAAGCACTCTGGAACGCGATTTCAGGGGCCAATGACACAGCCAGCCTGATCGAAGAGTTCGACTATCCGCGGCTTGGTCCTGGTATGATGTGGGAAAAGACCGCGGAGCTTTTGAATGCCGGCAGCGGACAGGTCAACACGAACAGTTTCGTCAGTCGAATTGAACGCGATGGCAACCGGGTTGTTGCAGTGGATGTGAAAACCGACAACGGCGTGCAGCGTGTCGAAGGGTCGCATTTTGTAAATTCAATGGATTTGCGCAGCCTTCTGGCCTGTATGGACCCGCCGCCACCGGCCGAAGTTCAAGACGCAGCGGATAAATTGGCGTATCGCGACTTTCTTATCGTCGCGATGGTGCTGAACACCGCAGAACCGTTCCCCGACAACTGGATATATGTCCATTCGGACAATGTGCGGGTTGGCCGGATCCAAAATTTCCGAGCTTGGTCTATTGAGATGGTTCCAAATGAAGATCAATGCCTGGTTGGGATGGAATATTTTTGTAACCAAGGCGACGACCTCTGGGAGATGTCCGACGACGCGCTGGGTGCTCTTGCCGCGCAGGAGATCGAAAATTTGGGTCTGGCAAAGGCCAGCGACAAAGACTGGACCTTCGTCGTGCGCCAGAAGAAAGCCTATCCGGTTTATGATACGCATTACAAAGACGCGGTCGATGTGATCTCTGCGTGGATCAACAGCTTCGAAAATTTCCAAACTGTCGGTCGAAACGGACTTCACCGTTACAACAATCAAGACCACTCAATGCTAACAGGAATGCTGGCCGCAGGTAACATTCTTGGCGAAAGCAACAACCTGTGGGACGTCAATGTCGAGCGCTCCTATCACGAAGAATTCCAGCGTGAAAATGGTGGAGAAACACCCAAATACGCTGCTTAAGGCGCGGGTTACTGAGGAACTAGAAGGATGACGAGAAGCCAGGCCCCGCTGTTCAATCTGCGCGGGTTTTTCATGGCAGCTTTCGGTGCCTTTCTCATCTGTTGGCCAATATGGCTTACCGGTGACGCGTATATTTTCGCTGACACGAAGAATTATTACCACGCGGGCGCTGAGATCTGGAAAATCTTGGAAAGCCTGTTTCCGGCCGCCAGCTCTGTCGAAACGCTCGGTGCCGGCTCGCAAGACATTGCCGTCGGGACTCTGGCTTTCGACGGCAAGCCACGTTTTGGCCGTTCGCTTGTATATCCGGCTTTGTTTTACCCGATCGTAACCTGGTTGGGGCCATTGGGACTTGCTTGGGCGCACGGAACGCTTGTTCTGTTCGCATTGTTTGCCTTGATCACCCCGAATATGTTGCACAAGCGTTGGGTCCTTGTTGTCGGATTTCTCGTGTTGGCGGTTTTTACTTCGTTGCCGTGGCGCACGGTCTATATGATGCCGGATATTTTCGCGGCTGTTGTGATTATCTTTGGCGCGTTGCTTGTCGGGCCGTTTGATCGCCTTACGAGCGGCCAACAGATCGTCTTGACGCTTCTGGCGGCCTTTGCTGTGGCCACACATTACGGCAATGTACCTTTCGCGGCGGCTTTTCTGGGGCTGGTTTTATTATGGCGTCTCTTCGAAAAACGCTTTGCGCTGGTGCCATTTATCGCAGGGATTTTTGTCGCCGTTTCCTCCCCGCTGTTTAATTTGGGGGCGAGTTCAGCAGTTTTGGATGCACCCAGTGCGACACCTTTACGTCTGCCCATTTTGCTTGCGCGATCCATTCAAGATGGCCCCGGCTCTGAATATTTGCGGGAAAACTGCGACACCGAAGATTGGGCTATCTGCGAGGCCTTTGAAGGACGCATTCCAAGCAGTATTAGAGAGTTTCTGTGGTCCGATGACGGGATTAATGCGCAGACCCCTGAAATGGTCCAACGCATTCGCCAGGAAGAACTTGCGCTGGTTGGCTACATTTTCTTGGCGTATCCGGCCCAGCAAAGCTGGTCACTTTCGCGCAATGCGCTTCGCCAACTTGTTCGTTTTGGGCAGGGTGATATAAATTCGACAAGCGACTTTGAGGCTTATCTTGCAGGTGCCGAGATACCCGAACTCAGCGACGGCGGGCTCCACACCGACTTCAAGGATGTCGTCGAAATTAGCGCGATTATCGGTGCTTTCGGGCTCCTTTCTATGTTGTTTTTCGCCCGGCAGGAGCAGCGGCGCTTGATCTTCGCAGTCGTTTTGGGGCTGGCTTGTAATGCCATTGTTTTTGGAGGGCTCTCCGCGCCCGTTGATCGGTACCAAGCGAGAGTTATCTGGTTGGTCCCAGCATTGGTTTTCTTGATCTTGGCCGAGATCGGGGCACGGCGTCGCAATGGACTCAGCCTTCAACAAGCGGGTTCGGCGTAATGTTCTTTGATGCGCGCTCCATGCTTGATGACGTCCCCAAGGATCCCGATATCTGCGTCATCGGAGCAGGTGTTGCAGGCCTGGTTTTCGCGCGCAAACTGGCCGATACCGGATTGAACATTCTGTTGGTCGAAAGTGGCGACCGAACGCAGTCCCAAAAGGCTCAATCGCTCAACGCGGGGCGGTCTAATCTGACCGACTACCCATTTGCGGCCTCACGCGCCCGCGTTTTTGGTGGTACATCGACGCGCTGGTATGGCGCATGCGTCCAGCTCGACCCCACAGATTTTGAAACCCGCTCGTGGATGCCTAGTTCTGGTTGGCCTTTGAAGGCCTCAGATTTAGCGAGCTACGTTGAGGACGCACGCGCGGATTTCGGGCTCGGGCCCGAAGCCGGTGCAAACCTTAATCGCCCTCCGTTTGAGCACCCCGATCTTCAGGCCAAGACCGTTGGTTTTAGTGCGCCTCTTGATTTGGGTCAGAGATATGAGGCGCTGATCGCAAAGTCGACCACGGTCCATTGCATGCTCAACGGCACAGTTACGAATTTAGTTCCGGATTCTGAGGGCAAGCGGATCACCAGCATCTGGATCGCGGTTGAGGGCAAGTCCGCGCAAGAATTCGCGCCTGGCATCGTCGTGCTCGCATGCGGTGGTATCGAAAATGCCCGCCTTTTGTTGGCCTCCAACTCAGTTCACCCAAAGGGCGTGGGAAATGGTCGTGATGTGGTCGGCCGCTACCATATGGAACATCCAATTCGAACGGTCGGCGTTCTGCCTATTGGAAACCAGGCGGCTTCGATGCGTGTGTTTACCGATCAAACCCAGTCCACTTCGGGTAAGCTGCAAGGTACGTTTGGCCTTTCCGCTGAAGCGCGGGCGCGTGAAGGGTTGATGGATCTGCATCTGCGCTGTTACCGGTATTCGCTTTTTGAAGATGAAGAGCCGATCATCGAAGGCAAACGCGCTCTATTCGAAGCGGCAACTGTCACCGAACGCCTAAGACGCGTTGCGTCTTCGACCCGTCCGGTGACCCTTCGCTACTTGTCGTGGCACACCAGAAACAAGATTATACGCCGGGCTAGGTTCACGCATCTTCGCTTGATGGCCTTTGTCGAACAGGAGCCTGACCCGGACAATCGCCTTACGCTGAGCAGAGATAAAGACGCTTTCGGAAGCCCCTTACCGTATCTCGAATACACCGAGAGCGCTGAGATGACTGAGAGCGTCCGACGGAGTATGGAAACCATGGCAACAGCCTTGTCCGAGGTTGGCTTTCCAGGATTGCGCCATGATGAGGCCTCGCTTGCACATTTGAAGATCTATGATGATTATGGGCTGCACCCGATGGGCGGCACCCGCATGTCTGAAAACCCACGGTACGGCGTGGTGGATAAAGACTGTCGCGTCCACGAATTCGCCAACCTGTTTGTCGCCGGGAGTTCTGTCTTTCCAACAGGCGGGGCAGCCAATCCAACGTGGACGATCGCAGCGCTGGCGCTCAGGCTGGCTGAGACAATACACACTAAGTTTCGAACGACCTAAGTCGGAGGAGTACCATGACCTCAAAAACGCCAAAGATCACATTGATTGTCGGGACTGATCAAGGCTACGACACGATCCAACGAACAGTCGGCTTTTTGCTGAAGCAAACCGTTTTGGATCAGATCGAACTGATCGTTTCCTGTGAGCAGATCAAAAACCTGGATCCGGATTACGCGGAACTCGAACAGTTTGGCTGGTATCAGGTTATTGAAAGCCCGGGTTCCTTGGTGAGTGGGCAGTTCATTGCGACGGCGATGAACGCTGCGAACGCACCTGCCTGCATGTTTCTCGAGGAACATAATTTTCCGCCACCAAATACGGCGGAGGTTGCAATCAAGGAAATTGTCGAAAACGGACGGCCCGCTCTCGGATTTGCGATGTTGCCGTCCAATCCTGGTATCGTTGCCTGGGCGCATATGTATGGCCAGTTTGGACCGGCCGTTGCACCGCTTGACTCGGGTCCAATTCACCGATTTGGCGGGCATCACGCCGCCTATAGCACGGAAGTTATGCGCAGCTATGGAAACAAGCTTGCCGATATGATGAACAACGAAGCTGTGCTTCACGAAGAGATGCGAAAGAAAGGGACGCCGCTGTACATGACAAGTGACGCAGTGATCCCGCATGCACAGATTTCTGATTTCCGTACTCTGGTATGGCAGGATTATCTGGCGCAGCGTGTATACGCCGATGCGCGGATGAAGCTGTTGGATTGGTCGCTCGCGCGAAGATTGCTGTATGTTCTGGGCTCTCCCTTGATCCCGTTTAAAAGAGGGGCGGCGGCAGCCAGGCATATCTATCGAACAGGGCGCGCCAGACGATTAATGCTTCCTGTCGTTCCCGTGATGTTCGTGGCCCATTGCGCCGGCACATGGGGCGAGATCCTCGGTTATATGTTTGGCGTTGGAAAAGATATCAAAGCTGAGCGCTTCGAGATTGAACTTGATCGCTTCTCTTTTGTGAATGAGAGCGACAAGAAAGAGGCGCAGCAGGGGAACTTCGTCCGGGCAGAGGACTGAGTATCCTCGGACTTCGGCCCATGCAATCCTGAAGGCCAATCAGACTATGCTCCCCAGACATAGTCAGCCGCTCGTTGGCAGGCATAGATCCTAGTTTCGTCCGTCGGATGAAAGGGTGACGCAGGTGAGTAACCAGCACCAACGCAACTCAGCGCATAAGCTCCTTAGAGAGCGTCCAGTTCTCGGTCGGTATATGCTCGGCCTCTATACAGGCCTGAATATCATCACCCATGGCATCGCGGATAAAATCCATTTCGCGGGTACTAATCTTATATCGTCCGACCTGTCCGCCGGTAATCAGCTTACGAACGAACGGGCGAAAATTCTTTGGGAAAAGGGCCCGTCCCAAGTTCAGTAATCGCTCGTTTTTGAGAAACTTGACGGTCCCGGGACGCGCCACAACGCTGCGCATATTCTGATGTTGCAACTCAGCGGTCGACTCATCTTTATACCCCATCCAATCCAGTATCTTTTGGCGCTCAGATACGTCTTTGATTTTCGTAAAATCAACGATCATCAGGTGATCGCCAAAAGCTTCTCGATACCGTTCAATCTGCACGAAGTACCGCGACCGATCAATATGCCGGAAAAGCGGATGATACCCTTTCTCTATTCTCTCGTTTTCAAGTTGGAGTGATTTCAAAAGGCTCCCACTTTGCCAACCCAGGCGCAGAGTGTGCTCATACTCTGATATAATTCTTTCGATGGGATCGCGCAAAATCGCAACCAACCAAAATTTCCCAACGTCGTCTCGTTCAACAAAGCGCGCGATTTTTCCCACGGCATCGAAACAAGAGAGATTATCTGCTGAGGCCTCTATGCGTAGTTCCGCATCCGGCGCTTTATCAAATTCAGCGAGAAAATCCGTAACATTCGTCGGTCGGTCATATACGAATTCGGCACCCGGACCGTGCCAAGTTCGCTCATAAATGTCTGTAAAGAAATGAGTCTCCTTTTTCCTCGAAAGAACTGCGTATGGTTGCCGCTCGATCCAGGAAGATACGCTGGTCGTTCCGCACTTGGGAGCGCCCAGCATAATCAAATAGTTTTTCGCATCTTTCAAAATGATCATTCCTACGAAATTTGCTATTGCTTTGTGCTGTCTGGCACAGCTGGTGCCTCACTCGTAAAACCCCCGGTTGTTCGGCTGTGCCGACGTATGATTTGACCCCTAATCCACCGCCGAACCTCGTTCAAGGATTACCTTTTCGTCAGGCGTTGCGCCGTTCTGTGTGGTGCTAAGTCCATGCCTTTGAGGCGACCTGTGTCAATCCTTGCCAGCCAGTTCCTGAACTCGTCGACGGTTCATCGTCTCGATCTAGGCGTAGGTGATATGGAAGCCGATGAGGCACGTTGCAGACATGACGACTAGTGGATTGAAGCAGGCGATCTGAAAATAGCGGTTCCCGGGTATGAATCCCTCATGTTCGATGGGGTCTTAGGGACTTATTTCGGTTGCTTTGTGTCTTAGGCGTCCTGCCGCTCCGTAAGTTGCTGATTTTTCGTCTATTTCCTCCGGTTATTACTTCGCAATTGGCCGCGCCTTTCGCCTATCTGTTTTAGATGACGGTCTGCTCCAACGGAGTTTTCAAAGCCGGCTCCCGCTTCCTTGGGCGCGTCTAACCATCGACGGCGCAGCAAAAACTTGCTCGACTGGATCGTCTTGACCCAATTGGAATATCAATTAGGCTATCGATATTATTCAATTCTGGTTTCGAGGAAAGAAATGACCAATTCAAAGAAAAGTAGTTTGCTTTCAGACGCGAAAATTGTGGATCTCGGGGATGCGAAGGAGCTCACAGGCGGCAATTCCAGCGGTAGCAAGAACGACGGTACTAAGACGTCGTCACATTACAAAGATCCTCGCGGAGGTGCCGGGGAGACGGGCGATTAATCAAAGTCCACGCTTGGCCGACCATGTTGGTTGGTGTGTCATTGATTCCATAGTTTTCGTTTTGGATGCCGCTCGATCTCGCTATCTGAGCATGGATCGCGCGACATCAGAGGCATGGTGCCACTGGCAACAGGGTGGTGAAATTAGCCAGAGTTTGGAGAGCAAGCTGAGCGAGATCGGCTGGCTTGGTGAACCCAGCGTGCCGGAACGCCTTGCACGACCGGTTCCTTTTCTTAGGCCACCGATTGTTTTCAGCATCCTGTGTTTGCTTCGAGCACGCGGCGTAGTCAGGTCTGTACCAATTTCCCAGGCCGTGGCGTGGGCGCGGCAACATAGAAGACCACCAGCCGAGCGCGCGCCTGACTTAGCAAAACTCTTGAGCGTTTTTCGCACGGCGGAAGGTGTTTTCCCCAGTAAGCTGGGTGACGAGGATTGTTTGCCGCGCTCGCTTGCGCTCTATGCCTATTTGTTGAGATACGGAGTAAACGCGGAACACCATATCGGCGTAAAGCGCTTTCCGTTTGAGGCCCATGCCTGGGTCAGCTGCGATGACGCGCTTATACTGGAAGACGAAGCCGTCGCGTCCGCGGCCAGATTTACGCCAATTTTGCAGTCTAATTGACCGCCAGCATGCTGCTTGATCTCGATCTGGCCCAATTTAAGGCCACCGTTTCAGACGGGTTTATGTCAGTCGGCAACATAGGCGTGGCGATTACAGGTTACTGTCATCTTGAAGACCGTCTGCCCGAACAGGACCAATGCGTCGCATTAGCGGGTGCGTTCAAGGAGTTCGGCCCAGATTTTTCGCGCAGTCTACTCGGACAGTATTCAGCGATTATAATCGATGAACCCAACAAACAGGTTGTTCTTGCGCAAGACAGTTTGGGGCTGGGACGTGTGTCATTTGGTATTACGCGTGACCGGCTTGTGGCCGGGACAGATGCGCGCGAGGTGGCACGGTGTCTCGGGATCACACAGATTGATGAAGAGTTCTTCAAGGCGCTGATCGCGACGGGCAAGAGACCAGCGCGAAAAACGCCGTTTCAGGGTGTTCGCGAGCTTTCATATGGCGATACATGCATCATATCCGGCGAAAGTTTCGAGCAAAAACGCCCCTGGCAACCACCACGCAGAATTCTCAGGGTGTCAGAGAGTGACGCCCAGGAGATGCTGCAAAGCAAGCTTGACCTGGCCGTTGCCCGTGCGATGCCGCGTACTGGCGTGACGATGATCGAACTCTCCGGCGGACTTGACAGCTCATCGGTGGCAGCCACGGCCCGAAGGCATGGCCAAGACATCGAATTGATCAGCTATCTGTCCGAGCGCGGAATGAGCGGAAATGACACGAAATACGCGCGTGTGATGGCTGAAGAGCTTGGGCTTCCCTGGCACAAGCTTGATCCAGACGTCGATGGCATTGTGAGCCGCCCTTCTACGATCCTGCACCCAGAGCCTGGATCGCGCCTGTACAGCGTCCAGCTTGAAAAAATTGCGGCATGTGTTGATGATCGCAATTCCCAAGCGATCTTAACCGGTGCCGGGGGAGATATCGTTTTTGACTATCGCGGACTGGTTCCGGTTTATCTCGCCGACCCGCTCGTGCGGGGCGGCCTCATTGAAACCGTGAAAGCGCATCGAAGACATGCAGCCGAGTATGGAAACAACCGCGCTTGGACGCACCGCTTTCGTTATACGACGCTTCCCTTCGCGGCGGCGTTCTTCCGTCAGCGGAACATGCTCAGAAACGGGTTCGAAAAATCACCCGATTGGCTTACTGCAGATTGCGAAAATGCAGCCAAAAAGATGTTGCGTTTGGAAACCGATGCGCCTGGTCTTGCTTTGCCTTCGCAAACCTATCTTTGGGATCATCTTTTCGATTTGGCGCATGAGGAAAACAGAACATTCTCGCAAATGCAGCCGGCACCGGTCTTTCATCCTTTGCTGGACCGTGAACTTGCAGAGTTCTTGATTGCGCTGCCCAAAGATATCCGACGAGGCCGCAGCGGAGACCGCAGTCTACAACGCAATGCCCTTGGCGATCGGCTGCCCACAGAGATCACGACGCGGAAAACAAAAGGTTCTAATACAGAACTGCGCGAACGGCACATGCTGGAGAGCGATGCGTGGTATCACGCAATGTCACACGCACCTCAGATCGTGGCCCGCGGCTGGGTTGCCCAAAAGCCATGGAGCCACGCTATCGATCGGGCACGAGCAGGCGCGCCACTGGGAGGCCCGGAGTTTGTGGCAGCTATGGAATGCGAGCTTTGGCTCCAGGATTTCGCGCAGCTGGGGTTAAACTGACACATATTTTGCACTCCGCGTCGTCTCCATCGTAGGGCTGCCATCACCAAGAACTATAGCTTTCGACAAACAAGAGCCGGCTTCTTCAAGCCTCGATAGCAAGGCTAAGACGGCGAAACATACGTATCGTGCTTTGGTTTTCGTCGTCCTCGCTCCACTCGATAGTGGCCATGGCATCTGACTGCATGAGGCTCGTGAAGCCATGCAGAAGCGCCCAAATGAACAGGGCGTCGTGTTTCGATGGACTAGCCACATCGTTTGGAAGCTTCTTCAATTGCATGGTGTCGAGACGGGTCTTAAGCAATGAAAACGCGACCCGTCCGTTCGCAAGCATCTCGGAATGATCGCGCATTGGCGGTAGGGGGGTGTTGAACATCAAACGATACATCAAAGGATTCGACTGAGCGAATTCCAGATATGCTACGCCCATGTTTGATAGATCTTCTTCTGGCGTGTATCCCGCAGGGCGGGATTTTAGATGCTCTGCAAAACGTTCAAAACAACGTGCGACGACGGCTGCAAGAATGTGATCGCGAGATGGGAAATGTTTGTAGGGCGCCTGATGCGACACTCCGAGCCTGCGGGCAACATCGCGCAGACTGAGGTTTTCAACGCCCCTTTCTTGAATGGCATCAAAGGCGGCCTCAACAAAGGCCTCCTTCAAGCTTTCAGTTTTTTTGTGTTTCATCTCGATGCTTTGTCATCCCGGACATCACTGAGGTCAGTATCCTGCTTCTTAGCCTTCTCGGCAAGATTGCCAGCCCATACCCCATCAGTTTAGATAGAAAGCCTGGTCGCGTTGTTCGCACTCGACCGAGCGCCGACACTGTCGCTTTGGCCACCGTCACAGGTGACGCTGCGCCACTTACCTGCATACCTGCGCGCGTCGCAAAGCCGGTCGCGACAGGGCCGGGCGCGCTCGATAAGACATCAACTCCGAACCGACCAAGTTCGATGGCGAGGCCTTCCGCGAAACTTTGAACATAGGCCTTGCTGGCGGCATAGGTGGTCGAATTTCCAACACCCTGAAAGCTGACAATCGAGCTGAGAAAAATCATTCCCCCACGCCCGCGCTGTTTCATCGTTTGCGCGAGTGGATGCGCCAGTTCCGTTAGTGCACGGCAGTTGACGTCGATCATATTTAGCTCATGCGAAATATCGGACGCGGCAAATGGCCCGGAGCTTCCAAAGCCGGCATTTGCAACATAAAGACCAATATCCAGAGCTTCGATCTGATCGAGCAATGCCCTCAGTTCTTCCTTTGAACTCAAATCTGCCGGCAGAGCGCGCGCTTCAATACCAAAGCCAGCTTGCAGGCTTTTTGAAATTTCGGTCAGGTGTTGGGCGCGGCGCGCAACAAGCGCAACATTCATACCTTTCGCTGCGAGTATTTTGGCTATTTCAAGTCCAATTCCATTGGATGCCCCGGTCACAAGCGCCCACGGGCCATAGTTTGCTCGGTAGTTTTCATCAATCTTGGTCATTTTCGCCTCAAAGTTGACGGTGTCTACTTTTCGGTCATAAGGTAGACGGCGTCAACTTACAAGCTGGTCTGCACTGAATTGCCATCTAGCCATGACGCACCGCTGGCCACGTTGGCCGAGAATCTGGAAAGCTGTTTTGGCGGGCTATAGGAAGTGGTCCTTGTGACCGCTGAGCGGTGGCCTTTCAGTCACTGCATTGAGCACAATTGTAGTTCGAACCCGTGTAACCGATTGTACAGGGTTGATCTGGGTCTCGATGATTTGGTTCAACTCGTCCGTCCCAGAGGCTCTAATTTTCAGCAGGTAGCAATCGTCACCAGCCACCTTGTGAAGTTCTTCCAGGCCAGTGACCTGCGACAGTGCGGCCGCAGTATCAAAGCCTCGGCTAGGTTTCACATCGGTTACAAAGACAAAGGCGAGAAGGGGTTTGCCAAGCGCTTTGGCGTCCAATCTGACCTCATATCCGGCGATCACGTTGTCGGACTCTAACCGCCGTACGCGTTCGGATACCGCGGAAGCCGCCAGCCCGACCCTCCGGGCAATCTCGGCCTTGGATGTTGCCGCATCATTCAGAAGGAACGACAGGATTTGCTTATCTATACCGTCTAACATTCTCCCAATATTGATTATCTACGATGAAAAGTCTACGAATATTAAGAATCAGAGATGAAAGAAAAATCAAGGAAGATGCGAGTAAAGGTCCTGAATCTCGAGGTTGATGGCCAAGATGTTGGTCTGTCTTATATGCGCCGCTTCGGGTCAAAGCCGCCGCTTGTTTGCTTGCACGGGTTTGGCTCAACAAAAGAGGACTACGCCGACCTTGCGTTGCGCGCAGATTTTGCGGACCGAGATCTTATATTTTGGGATGCTCCGGGATGTGGCGCGTCGGCGCTTGATGACCCAGACGCCCTCAACATTCCGTTTTTGGCAGCCGTTGTAGGGGCGGCGTGCGACGCGTTTGGGCTCGCGCGCATTCATCTTTCAGGACATTCGATGGGCGGGCTGACAGGGCTTTTGTTTGCGCAGGCGCATCAGGATCGTGTTCTTAGCTTCATCGATATAGAGGGCAACCTGACACCTGAAGACTGCTTTTTGTCACGCCAGATTGTGGATCACCCGGCCGAAACATCCGAAGGGTTTCAGGCCAGTTTTATCGAAAGGGTCAAAGAGCGTCCGGAATACGGCTCCGCGTTATATGCAGCGGTCTTGCCCCTGAAAGTCAGATCAAGCTCGTTCAAACCTATCTTCTCCTCGATGGTCGATCTTTCCGACAATACGGATTTGATGCGTATGCTGGAAGACCTGTCCTGCCCAAAGGCGTTCATCTATGGCGAGCAAAACCGCCATCTTTCTTATCTTGAAGATTTGCCTGGCATTGGCGTTCGGGTCATTGAAATCCCGCATTCCGGTCATTTCCCGATGTATTCGAACCCGCCGGCACTCTGGTCGGCAATGGCCAAGTTTCTAGATGAGGTCGACGGATGAAACCATCGCCTTTCGTGCAATTTCCAACGGGCAATCTTTGCAACGCTGACCCGCGTGTTCGCGCAGTTGCGTCAGCAATCAAACCCCTTTTGGCCGGCATCCGAATCGCGGGGCCGGCCCGCACTGCAAAAATCACTCCAGGTCAAAATGGGGCCATTCATCGCGCAGTTCACGGCTCCCGAAGGGGTGAGATCCTGGTTGTGGATGGTGGAGCGTCACACCGTTTTGGTCCGTTTGGCGATCTGCTTGCAGATGGCTGCAAGGCTAGGGGCATGGCTGGCGCGGTCTTCGATTGCACAATTCGAGACAGCTCCGATATTGCAGCTCTTGGGTTTCAGGTGTTTAGCCGCGGGTACCATCCTGAAGCGACGGCCAAAACCGCAAAAGACGATGTAAATATCCCAGTTTCGATTGGGGGTGTCGATGTTTGCCCCGGCGATATCGTGGTCGGCGATGATGATGGCGTGGTTGTCATTCCTGCCGACGCTGCGTCCGAGGTTCTCGCACGCGTGAGCGCGGTGACCGCTCGGGAAGAGACTATTCGCGCTCGCATTCTGGCTGGTGAAACAACGTACGAGATCTTTGAGCTGGGACGCACATAGCGCGGACCAAATACCGGAGCCTTCCATGACCCGACCCAATACATTCTTCAATTTCGCAGACTTAAGCGAGGGCATCGCCCGGTCGCTTGCCAATGGAATTGAGACCCGGGTGTTCCCGGGTGATCAGGCGATGCTTTCAGTTGTCAGCTTTGAACCCAACAGCGAAGGGTCAATCCATGCCCATCCGGAGGAGCAATGGGGCATTCTTATGGAGGGGAGCGGAACCCGCATCCAGGGCGGCGTTGAGGTGCCGGTCGGTGAAGGTGATTTCTGGCGCACCCCTGGAGGTGTTGAGCACGGGTTTCGCGCCGGGTCCGATGGGGCCAAGGTTTTGGACGTATTCGCGCCACCGCGTGACGCGTACCGCACGGCTGGAGAAGGGTTTGAAGCCTGACTCAAACACGCCGTTCCAGGTGTCCAGAGCAGAGCTGGCCTGCTGGAGCAAGCTCCCCCGTTCATAGCACTCTGGCAACTTGACTAGAGACATAGAGCCCGTGTGTAGATTCGACCTAGTCGATATCACGGGGCCGTACTAAAAGTCGTTGGATGCCAAAGAGGCAATGCTTGCCGGAGATCCTAAATGTTGCCGAAAAAAGAGCTGTTCGAAATCCCCGACGGCGTGATCTATCTTGATGGAAACTCCCTTGGAGTGTTGCCCAAAGGTGCTACGCAACGTGCCAATGATGTGATTTCGCAAGAATGGGGGCAACAGTTGATCCGGGCCTGGAACACGGCTGACTGGATGGCACTGCCCCAAAAGATCGGCGACCGGATCGCGGGGCTAATCGGGGCCGCACCGGGATCGGTGGCCACGGGTGACACCCTTTCGATCAAAGTGTACCAGGCCCTTGCAGCGGCGCTCAAAATGCGTCCGAACCGGACTGTCATCCTGTCGGACAATGGGAACTTTCCGGCTGACCTTTATATGGCGCAGGGGCTGATTGGTACCATCGACAAAGGCTACGAATTGCGAACACCGGCACCCGATGCCGTTTTTGACGCAATTTCTGAGGATATTGCTGTGGTCATGCTGACCCAGGTCGATTACCGAACCGGACGCATGCACGACATTGAAGCGATAACCGCAAAAGCACATGCTGCGGGCGCGGTTATGATATGGGATCTGGCGCATTCCGCTGGTGCCGTGCCGATCGATCTGAAGGGCTCGAAGGCAGAGTTCGCAGTTGGATGCACTTACAAATATCTCAACGGTGGTCCGGGTGCACCCGCGTTCATATACGTACGCCCCGACATTGTTGAAACCGTTGAGCCCGCCCTGGCCGGCTGGCTTGGGCATGACGCTCCTTTTGCGATGGAGGTTGAATACCGTCCCGCGATGTCGACCGAAAGGATGCGGGTCGGCACCCCGTCGATTGTGCAGTTGGCGCTTTTGGATGTCGCACTTGATGTCTGGGAAGGGGTGTCGCTGGAGGAGTTGCGAACCGCGTCCATCGACCTGTCTGAGACATTTATTGCCGAGGTCGAAGCGCGTTGCCCAGATCTGCGGCTTGCCTCCCCGCGTGCGCCCGAGGCGCGTGGCTCGCAGGTCTCCTTTGCGTTTGAGCATGGCTACGCTGCAATGCAAGCTTTGATAGATCGCGGCGTGATTGGTGATTTCCGCGCGCCTGATATCATGCGATTTGGCTTCACACCGCTCTATCTGGATACAGGTGATGTTATCGAAGCGGCAAAGATTCTGGGTGATGTGATCGCTCAAGAACTCTGGCGCGATCCGAAATACCAGGTCAAGTCGCGCGTCACATAGGTAAATTTCCGGACCCGTTTTCGGTTTGGATGCGGCAGATGAAAAACGGCCCCCAAGCAACGCGCTCGGGGGCCGTTCAAGTTCTGAACTCCGCCGGTTGATTACTCAGCAGGCTCTCCTACCGCGACGTGCATCTTTTCGCGGCGGGTGTCGTTGAACAGGGCTTTGGCCAAGGCCACACACATCAGACCCATTACCATCGTAAAGGGCAGCGCTCCGATAATCATCGCGTTGCGCAACGCATCCAACGGATTGTTCTCCCCGGCGGCCAGAATCAAAGCGCCGATGACCGCAGTCAGAATAAGGCCCCAGATGATCTTGTGCTTATTGCCGACATCTTGCTCTCCGCCGGACATGATCGTGTTCATCACGAGTATGCCTGAGTCTGCGGATGTAACGAGGAAGGTCATAATCAAGACAACGCACATGATTGTAATGCCGGTCAACAAACCGCCGTTGATCATCTCGCCCAGGGTTACAAACAACTTGGCTGTGTTCGAGGCCCCGATGATGGCACCATCGGCACCGCCGGTCAGTTCCAGATCAATTGCTGTTCCGCCAAGAATTGTCATCCATGCAAAGCACACCAAAGCCGGTGCGAACACGCAGCCAACAATGAATTCACGAACAGTACGACCCTTCGAAATGCGTGCGAGGAACAGACCGACAAATGGGGAGAACGCAATCCACCAGGCCCAGTAAAACGTGGTCCAGCCCGCTTGCCAGCCAAATTGACGGCCCTGATTGCCCGCCTCATAGACAGCTGCCAGAGTTTCAGGTGCCAATGCCGCGGCCTCACCTTCAAGCCCTGAGACAAATCCATCAAAACTTCCCCATGGGTTTGTCGCTCCAGCCATAAGGCTGTCTGCCAAAGACTTGGCATCTTCAGGCAACGCCGCCGCAAAAGAACTCGCGTCCTGAGGGCCCCAAGCACCAAAACCAAGCGACATGAAGTTCAAGATGTAGTCGATGAAGGCCAAACCATAGCTTGTCATCGCAAACAGAAAGGATCCGAAGATGACAAAAGTAAGCAACAAGATCAAAGACAGGACAAGGTTCAGGTTGGAAAGATATTTCACGCCGCGTCCGACGCCTGAGACCGCTGATATGATTGAAAGGCCCATAATTACGGCAAGGCCAGTGACAAGACCTACCTTACCGGGGACCGGCGCTGCACCATCTGTTACTTGCATCATCCAGTCCATACCGGTGATCGAATACAGACCGTCGATAAACTGGCTTACGCCGTAACCGATTGTAACTGACACACCCAGGATCGTCGCTACGACGCCGAGAACATCAACAATATGGCCAAAGAAGCCATTCACAGCGCGACCAAAAATGGGCGTCAGTGCCGATCGAATGGTGAGCGGCATACCACGCGTATAGGCGTAGTAGGCAAGCGAGAGCCCCGTCACCACGTAGATTGCCCAGGCATGGAACCCGTAATGCGCGAATGTATATCGCCACGCCGATTGCAGAGCCTCTTGCGAGTTTGCCTCAACTTCGCCACTCAGAACCACCGGGTTCGAGCCCCAAAGGCCCAACGGTTCCGCAGTCGCAAAGACCATTAAACCAACACCGAGCCCCGCCCCGAACATCATCGAGAACCACGAGAAGTTGGAAAATTCTGGCGCTTCTCCGGGCGTGCCCATGACGCGTGATCCAGTACGTGGCAGAGCCGCAATAACGATCAAGAAAACAACAAAGAAACCAACAATATAGATGTAAAACTGATTGAATACTTCGAGCAGTGCAAAATTCCAGGATCCAAGCGTGCCGTTTGCATTTGCCGGAAAAACGAGGGCCCAAAGGACGAGGGCAACCATGATACCTTTTGAAATAAGCGCGATGGGCAGGCTGTTGTCTTTGTAGAACCCGTCATCCGCTGTTCTTACCTCCACATCGGTGAAGGGCGGTTTTATGGACATTGTAGTCTCCCTTGTTGTGATGCAAGGCCTACAGTTCTGCGCCTGCTTTTAGCTCTTGCCATTTCAAAACGGCGCGTGCGCCGATTTTTGCGATTGAAGTCGGTGGTAGTTTTTGTGGTTCTGGTGCCGCCAAGGCACGATCAAGGCGGTCTGAATTGGTCTGCGTCGCAAGCTCGGCGGCCAATATCCCCGATAAGGTTCCTCGGGTCGTTCCAAGACCGTTTTGACAGCAGGCTGAAAACAGTCCGTCATCTACTTCCTGAACAACGTTGACGTTGTTTCGGCTCAGGCAAAGACGACCGCCCCAACGATACTGCATCTTGACGTCGCTCAGCTTTGGAAACCGCGCGCGAAACGCGCGATCATGATCTCGCGATACCGCGTCCACACGCTGAGCGGTCACTTCCATCGACGGCTCGAATGTAAATCTGTTGCGCACGACCAACCGGTCTCCATCCGCGCTTTGGATGCGGCGCACAGTTGTTCCCATCGGGTCTGCAGGCGTGATGCCCCAGATCTTCTGGCCGCCCAGTGCAGAATGGGCATTAGGCTCTAGCGGCTCCGTCATCGAGGCGTAGGTGAAGACATGCATCAGCTGGCCCTGTTTGAACCCAAAGCTATTAAGGTGCCCGTTCACTGCGAGAATAATCTTTGGGGCGGACACGGACCCGCTTTTGGTTCGCGCGGTCCAGTGCCCATTGCGCGCCAGTTCAACAACGGGGCTGTTTTCGAAGATCGTAACCCGGTTGGAGGTCAGACCCTTCGCCACACCGCGCACGAAGGCTGCCGGCTGGATCATGGCTGTTCCTGCAGTAAACAAGCCATTGCGATAGTAGCTCGTCCCGGTCAGATCTTTCATCTGGGCAGCGTTAAGCATCTCATATGGCTCGCGCATTGCGTCCAGATGGGCAGCGTAGTTGTGGTTGTGGGCTTCGCCCTTGGTCGTGGCTGCTCCGTTGATCTTTCCGCTTCTTGAGAAGGCCTCTTTACCAAGCCCAAAATCCGCAGCCATCCGAGCCGCGAATTCAATGGCATGGCGATTATCCGCCGTCAGCTGTACATCTTTATCCAATGCGCCGCCGTAATCCGAAGAGGCCAAATCATGCGGCAGGTCAATCATGAACCCGGAGTTGCGCCCGGCAGGGCCTTCCGCAACGCGCCGCGCTTCGAGAACCACAATCCGGTCGGTCGCACATATCTCGGAAAGCCGGCGCGCCGCCGCCAAGCCTGCAAACCCCGCGCCGATCACCAGCCAATCAGCCGTAATTGCGCGATCGAGCTCTTGGGCTGGCGCAGGGTCATCCAGCAGACAGTTCCAAGCTGCTGGCCCAGGATCTACTGGCAGCTTGCTGACCTCGATCCGGCTCATCTCAGAGATCCTGATTCAGAGCTTCGGCAGCGGGGATTTCCCGTTCTCTTTTGGCAATATAATCCAAAAGTGCCTCATTGACGCCTGGATCAAGTTTCGGCTCCTCATATTCGTTCAGCAGATCTCGCACCTGTTTTAGGGCACGCTCATTGATTTCGACTGAGCCATCGGCCTGCCATTGTTCGATGGAATCGTTGTTGAACAACTCCGGCATGAAGAATGCGCTTTTGAAGTTTTCCAGTGTATGCGGATGGCCAAGGTAGTGACCGCCCGGACCGACATCGCGGACTGCGGCAACAGCTTCGTCGAAGTCGTCCCAGTTGATGCCAGAGGCCATTCGGTGACCCATCGCGCATTGTTCCGCGTCCACGACAAATTTGGCCATAGAGCAATGCATCCCCGCCTCATTCCAACCCGCCGAGTGCCAGATATAGTTCGCGCCTGATATCAAGACGGCCATCATGGTGCTGGCGCTTTCATATCCCGCTTGCGCATCGAACGTCTTTGACCCTCCCAAGGTGTTTGAAGTCCGCCACGGCACATCATAGTAACGTGCCATCTGACCAATCATCATGTTCATCAGGCTGATCTCAGGCGTTCCGGCCATCGGTGCGCCGGACTTCATAGACACGGTCGACAGGTAGTGGCCATAGATCGCAGGCGTGCCCTTTTGGACGACCTGCGTATAGGCCAATGCGCTGAGCGCCTCTGCGTTCAGCTGCGCAACTGTCGGGGCCACGCCTGCAGGTGTATTGGCCCCTCCCAACACGAATGGGGAGCACAGCACTGGTTGGTTGTAGCGCGCGAATGCCCGCATCGCACCCAGCATGGTTTCGTCCCAGACCAGCGGCGAGTTGCCGTTGCAATTTCCGGTGACGACCGGGTGGCTCATCATGAAGTCTTTGCCGAACAGGATCGCGCACATATCCATGACATCTTCAGCGTTTTTCGGGCTGGTGGTCATGCCCATGAAAGTCTTGTCGGAATGTTTCATCGACGAATACGTGATCCGCAAATGACGCTGGGAGATCGGATGGTCGTAAGGTTCCACGATGTGATGCGCAGAGGAATGGATCGCGGGGAGCATATGGCTGAGCTTGTGGAAATTCGCCAAATCCTCAAGCGTCGGGTTGCGCCGAACATCGTCGAGGTCGCGCAAATAGGGGGCCCCGGTCATGGGCACGAATATGGAATGGTCATTGCCGAAAGGCAGGTTATTGGCTGGGTTGCGCGCGTGGTAAGTGAAACTGGCCGGAATCGAGGCAATCAGATCGCGCACCAGCCCCCGGTCCAGATGTACGGTTTCCCCGCGCACATCTGCCCCCGCGCGTTTCCAATCCGCAAGGGCGATCGGATCGCGGAACACGACGCCAACATCCTCCAGAATGTCCATGGACGCAGCGTCGATCTTGGCGATCTGTTCGGCGCTCATTGGTTCCATCAGGGGAATGCCCCGCTTCAAAGCCGGCAACATTGTGATGTCGCGGGTCTGGCGCACAGCTACACGTGCCCCACGGCCCCGCCGAGTCCTTCCAACCGCTTCGACGCTCATCCGACGTTGTCTCCTTCGGTGGGATCGGTCAGATCGATCCAGATTGTTTTAAGCTCGGTGAATTGGTCATGGGCGTGCACCCCGTTGTCGCGCCCGCCAAAGCCTGATTTCTTGTACCCGCCAAACGGGGTCGAGATATCGCCTTCGCCGTAGCAATTCACAGTGACAGTCCCCGCCTTGATATCGCGCGCCGCGCGAATGGCTTGGCGTGAGTTTGCGCTGAAGACACTGGCGGCCAGGCCGTACTCGGTTTGGTTTGCAATCTCGACGGCCTCAGCATTGGAGGATGCTGTGATCACGCATAAGACCGGGCCGAAGATTTCGTCCGTGGCTTTTGCGTCGGCCTTGTCGACCTCGTAAATGACCGGTGTCACGTAGGGCCCGTCGCCCTTATCGCCTTTGTCGAGATAGCCTCGCACTTTTTCGCAATGCTCGGCGTCAATCAAGGCACCGATATGATGCGCAGGGTCAAGCGGATCACCGGTTTTCCAATCGCGTAGACGGGCCTCAATTTTCTGCATCAGCCGGGCTTTGACACCCGTATGCACGATCAGTCTGGAAGTGGCCGAACAGTTTTGCCCGGCATTCCAGAACGCGGCATTGACCACGTGTTCGGCCACATGATCGAGGTTCTCGGCATCATCAAAGACAACGGCCGGGTTCTTGCCGCCGCATTCCAGAACGACCTTTTTGATGTTGCTGTCCGCGGCATAGTGAAGGAACCGTTTCCCGGTTTCGGTGGAGCCGGTGAAGCTGACCATGTCCACATCCATGTGGCGGCCAAGCGGCTCACCGACACTGGGGCCGTCGCCCGGCAGAACCTGCAAAACCCCGCGCGGCAGCCCCGCTTCATAGGCCAACTCCGCCACACGCAGCGCGGTCAGAGAGGTCTGTTCGGCCGGTTTCACGATGACCGAACACCCTGCCGCCAGGGATGGCCCGATCTTCCAGGCCAGCATCATCAATGGGAAGTTCCAAGGCAAAACCGCCGCAACGACGCCGATAGGCTCGCGGACGATCATCGAGATCGCCCCGTCCCCGGACGGCGCGGTCTGGTCGTAGATCTTATCGATCGCTTCGGCATGCCATTTGATGCAATGGATCGTCTCCGGCACATCGATGGTTTCGCAATCGAGAATGGGCTTTCCGCTGTCGAGGCTCTCCATGACAGCCAGCTCTCGGCGGTTGCGTGTCATCAGTTTGCACAGACGGATGAGAACATCCTTGCGCTCCGAGGGGTGAAGTTTGGACCAGTGGCCCTGTTCGAACGCCTCGCGTGCCTTTTGCACCGCGAAATCAACATCTTCTGAGTTGCAGCCCGCGATGTCCGCCAGCGCGTCGCCCGTGGCCGGGTTCACCGTGGCGAAGGACGTACCGCTGCCAGCGCGAAACTTGCCATCAATAAATGCGGAGCGTGGCGGGTTCAGATCTGCCGCGATGGCCTGATATTCGCCCAGGGTTAGAAGATCGCTCATATCGCCTCTCCGGTGATGTTCGAAATGGTCGTGTTCATGGTGCGGATGACTTCGGCCAATTGCCGTTTGTCGTCTTTGTTCAGGGGTTGGAGCGGTCTTCGTGGCGGACCGGCATCAATGCCGCGCAATGTGAGGCCGTATTTGATGCATTGGACGAATTTGCCACCCTGTTCGAGCACGCTCATGAGCGGCAGCATGGCCGACATGATGGCCCGACCCTTGGTGAAATCGCCTTCGACCGCGCAGGCCTGATAGAGTGCAATATGGGCTTCGGGCGCGAAATTTGACCCAGCGCAGACCCAAGATCGCGCGCCCCAAGCAAAGAATTCCAAAGCCTGGTCATCCATGCCGCAACTCAGCGCAATATGCGGATAATCGCGCGCCAGTATGTGGACGCGGTTGATATCGCCCGAACTTTCCTTGATGGCGCAGAAATTCGGAGAGCGCCCCAAGCGGTCGAGCGTTTCCTCATCCATGTTCACAGACATACGACCCGGATAATTGTAGAGCATCGCGGGCAGATTGGCCGCACGATCAATGGCCAGAGCATGCAATGCGATTTCGCGACCGGTGGGATATGCGTAAGGCGGCGTCGCGATCAGCAATGCGTCCGCACCAGCGTCCTTTGCGGCCTCTGCAAACCGAATGCTGTCTTCGGTCCGGATCGCGCCGGTGCCCACAATCATCGGAACGCGACCTTTGATAAGCTCCGCGCAACGGTTCATCATCCAGACCCGTTCGGCTTCGGTCTGGGCGTAATACTCGCCCGTTGATCCCGCTACGATGATGCCGTGAACGCCCGCGGAAATCAGGTGCTCGACCGTCTTGGCCAGCGCGTCTTCATTGCAAGAAAAGTCGTCGTGATAGGGGGTCACGATCGGGGTGTAGATGCCTTCAAATTGCATTCCGTCTGTCTTTCAATGAGAGCACATCCAAGGGGAGCGGATCCGGCCGCACATATCTTTCGATCTGGTGGCGCGACAAATCCCAATGCTGCAGCGTCAGGTCGACAGCCAGTGATGGCTCTTGCGCCTCGATCGCCGATATCATCGCTTCATGCTGTTCGATTGCCTTGCGAACACGTTCTTCATCTGGCTCCGATTGCGGATTAAAGAAGGTCTGGCTCAGCCGCGTGTGATCGATCAGCATGCGCCCAAGGCTCGCTTGCAGATACGGGTTCTGAGACATCTCCCCGATCAGTTCGTGAAAATCATGGTTCAGCAGCCCCGCTTGCGATGCATCTCGCGCAATGGTGGCTTCCACGAAACGGCTTTGAACCTCGCGCAATTCAGCGACTTGCAAGCTGGTGCGATTTTCTGCCGCCTGCTGTGCAATCGAGCAATAGATCAGTGGAGCGGTTTGGAAGAACACGCGCATCGTCGCCAGATCCATGGATTCGACTTTTGCACCTCGGTTCTCTTCCAGGCGGACATAACCGCCACCTGCCAAACGGTGAAGGATCTCGCGGAGTGGTGTGCGGGAAATGCCGTATTCTTCGGTCAGACTCGTTTCATCGAGGGCACTGCCGGGTGGAATATCCAGCGACAATATACGGGCCCGCAAATCTGCAGCGCAAAAGGATTTATTGTGTTTTGGCATTTTTGCTCCTTATATTGTTTGTATACACACTTAGTACAACGATAACAAATGGAATCTATAGTATTGATAAGTATGAGGAAATAACGTTTCTACTGATCGAGGGATTCACCCATCTTTCTTTGTCGTCATGCATTGAGGTTCTCCGCGTGGCGAATCTCCTCAGTCAGAAGGAGCTCTACCGTTGGCGGCTGATGGCGTCGGATGGCGGGTCGCAAACCAGCTCCAACGGGTTAGTAACCCTGGTTGATTCAGATTTGTGTCAGTTGCGATCCGGAGCGGAACTTTACGTTGTTTCCGGTCTCGAGGCCGAGCGTCACTGCAACAAGGATCTCATCAGCTACTTACGGCAGCAGAGCCGACATGGGGTCGAAATTGGTGCCGTGTGCTCGGGCGCGTATGTCCTTGCTAAGGCTGGCCTTCTGTTGCGCAAAACCTGCGCAGTTCATTGGGAATACTACCCTGTATTCCGAGAGGCTTTTCCAGACATAGAACTCACGCATGACGCGTTCTTTTCACGCTCGCGACCCTATACCGCGTCCGGTGGGACATCCGGCGCCGAGCTGATGCTCAATTTAGTCGCGCAGACTCATGGGGCGGAGTTTTCGCAAAGGATTGCAGATCAGCTGGTCTTCCCCCTGGTCCGAACAGAGGGTGACGTGCAACGGATGCCGAACCACATTCGCTATGGGACGCGAAATCGCATCTTTCTGGGTGCAATGGACCAGATGCTTTCCAATATCGAGGAGCCTGTCGCTATATCGCATATTGCAGAACAACTTGGTGTTTCGGTTCGCCAGATCGAGCGTGTTTTTCGCACGTGTGTTGGTGAGTCGCCCAAGCGCCTCTACAAGAAACTTCGACTTGAACGGGCAAGAAACTTGCTGGTGACGACCGATATGTCCGTCATTCAAGTCTCCCTTGCCACAGGATTCAGCTCGGCCTCGCATTTCTCGCGTCTTTACCGTGCAGAATTTGGTGTAACGCCATATCACGATTCTGCTCCCAACGGGCACGGCCGTATCTAGCTTCCCTGTGCGCAGAAGGATATTGTCCTGAACTGATCGTCTGCCCGGTGGGTATTGCGCACGAACGCCCGACCTGATCCTACGTCAGCAGATCGACGGCGCGGAGTTTTTCCCAGTCAAAACTCACTCCGATACCAGGCTGTGATGGGGCTTGGGCCAAGTGGTTTTTCACTTGCAAAGGTTGCTGTGTATAGGTGTCGATAGGGAAAGAATGGACCTCAATCCACCCTGCGTTGGACTGTGCGGCGACAAGGCTGACGTGAAGCTCCTGCATGCCGTGACTGCAAACCGGCAGGCTATGGGCCTCGGATAGCGCGGCCACTTGCAGGAAACCTGTAATGCCGCCGCAATTTGACGCGTCGGGCTGAATGTAGCTGAGCTTAGCGCGATCGCACGCATATTCGAATTCGTGGATTGTATGGAGATTTTCACCCATCGCCAGCGGGCAGCCCGTGGCGTCGGCAATTTCGGCATAGCCGTCATAGTGATCGGGAATAATAGGCTCTTCGAACCACGATATGTCGTAGGATTGAAATGCCCGAGCGGCGTCGATGGCTTGCGGCACGCTCATCGAGTAATTTGCGTCCACCATGAAAGCGGTTTCGGGTCCGATCAGATCGCGGACCGCGGCGACCCGGGCCAGATCATCGTCCCGTCCAACCTTGATTTTCACACCGTTGACGCCGCGTTCCAGATAGCCTTCGACCGATTTGAGGAGCTTTGGCAGCTCAAACCCCAAATCAATGCCGCCGCAATAGGCGCGGCACTCTTGCCCGGAGCCCCCTGCCATTTGCCACAGCGCTTGTCCCGTCCGTTTGCCGCGCAGATCCCATAGGGCAATATCAACGGCAGAGATTGCGAACGAGGCGATCCCGCCGCGCGCAACGTAATGCACATGCCACTGCATCGCTTCGTAGAGTGCCTCGACCTCTTCGGCGGATTGGCCAAGAAGAAACGGCGTCAGATCATGATCGATCATCGCCTTGATTGCATGGCCGCCTTTGCCGCCGGTATAGCTGTAGCCGGTTCCTTCGGTTCCATCCTCAAGTTGCACGGTCGCAGTAATCAGTTCGAAAAAATGATGGTCACCATGCTTGGCGTCGACAAGTACTTCGGCCAAAGGAACGTGAAACAAACGCGTTTCAACTTTCTTGATCTTCGTCATGGCGTCGCGTCCCGCGCTACTTGAACTCAACTGAACATGGCAAGCTATCGCCTCAGAAAGACACTTTGCCGAGTTTTGTGCCAGCAGAACCTGAGGTTCGTGCTCCTGGATGCATTTTCAAAGCTTGCACCGATGAACACAAGGCCAAATCGCGACAGGCCGTGGGCACCGGTGAACCCGAATTTTCGAATAGGAGGGCCTTACCCGAACCCATATTGGCTCAATTCAGAGAAAATGAAGCCGGTACGTGCGTCTCTCTAGGCCTCAAAAAGTGAAGCGCGTTCCTTTTCAGGGCTAGATTGGACTATCGGTTGCAGGAAACGGTTGCTAGACACTAGAGCGGGGAGTAAAGATGGAAGCCACAGCGTTAACCTTTGAAATGATGGCAGTCTTAGGGTTGCTGGCGTTCACGGTCTTCTTGTTCGTTTCGGAAATTGTTCGCATAGATCTGGCCGCGATCCTGGTCATGGTGATTTTAGGCGTGCTGAGCACGCAGCCTGGGCTAGAGAACCTGGCAAACGGGGCAGATCTTTTCTCCGGATTTTCTTCAAACGCGGTGATTTCAATTATTGCCGTTATGGTGATCGGTGCCGGATTGGACAAAACTGGTCTGATGTCGAAAGTTGCTGCGCTGATCTTGAAGCGCGGCGGGACAACCGAGACTCGCATCATCCCGATTGTTGCAGGGACAGTCGGTATGATCAGCTCGTTCATGCAAAATGTTGGTGCTGCGGCCCTGTTCCTGCCGGTGATTAGCCGCATATCTGCGCGAACGGAAATTCCGATGAGCCGATTGGCAATGCCTATGGGGTTTTGCGCAATCCTTGGCGGGACCATCACGATGGTTGGCTCATCGCCATTGATTTTGCTCAATGACTTGCTGATCTCCGCCAACCAGACCCTGCCGGCCGACCAGCAAATGGAACCGTTCGGTCTGTTTTCGGTCACACCGATAGGCCTTATGCTGGTGTCGACTGGGGTGCTTTATTTCATACTTCTAGGGCGGTGGATCCTGCCCGGTCAGCGAGGGCGGGGCGCAGATGGTGGCGCGGCGCGTTCGATGCAGGCCTATGTCGAGAACACCTATGGCCTACGCGCAGACCTTTTCGAGGTGCATGTGCCAGAAGGGTCCATCCTGATCGGTGAGAAACTGGCCGACGTCATGGTGGCCTATCACATGTATATTCTGGGGACGTCGTATAGGGGGCACAAGGTCATAGCCCCGATGGCCGATACGGTCATTGAAGCACCTGCGCGTTTGGCCGTTTTGGGTTTGCGACGCGTGATACAAGAGGAATTCGCCGAACCTTACGGCCTGGAGATCCTGCCGGAACTGGAGGTCTTCGCAGATGATTTTGCGGCCACTGAATCCGGCGTTGCCGAGGTGGTCATCCCGCCTGGATCGACTGTCATCGGCCAGTCGCCCATCGATCTGCGCTTGCGCCAGACCCACGGGTTGTCTGTTCTTGCGATCCACCGCGGCGAGGGGACGATGAGCCATGTTGAAACAGCAGATCATGTGGCGACGCATATCGGCGAAGTGCCATTGCAGGCCGGCGATACATTGGTTGTCCATGTGCAGTGGGAGCGCCTGACCCGCGTGAAGCGTGATCAGGATTTTGTCGTTGTAACATCTGATTTTCCGCAAGATGAGCTGCGGCCACACAAGGTCAACTGGGCCTTGGGCTTCTTTGCCATGACGCTCTGTTTGATTTTGTTCACCGATTTGCTTTTGTCGCTCTGTTTGCTGGCAGGTGCGGTGGGGATGATCTTGTCCCGCGTGCTGTCGGTCGATGAAGCCTATGATGCCGTGAGTTGGAGTACGGTGTTCCTGCTGGCCTCACTGATCCCGTTGGGGCAGGCGGTGCAAAACACCGGGACAGCGGCCTGGATCGCAGATCAGATTCTGTCGCTGTTGGATGGATGGCCTTTGTGGTCATTGCAGGCTGGATTGGCTGTTCTGGCCACGACATTCACTTTGGTTATGTCCAACGTCGGCGCGACAGTACTATTGGTTCCCTTGGCGGTCTCGATTGCGATTTCCGCAGGCGGCGACCCGGCAATCTTTGCGTTGACGGTTGCGATATCGACGTCAAACTCGTTCCTGATTCCCACGCATCAGGTTAATGCGTTGATCATGGGACCGGCGGGTTACCGGGTCGTGGATTTTGTCCGTTCGGGCGGAATAATGACCGTTCTGTTTTTGGTTGTTTCTCTGACCGGATTGGCGATCTTTTTCTGACAAGAAAACAGGAATGGACGTCAGGCCAGGGTAGGGCAATTGGCTACTGGTTCGCAGGGGCTGTCATTGGCGGCTTCGGATCCGGCCATGCGGTTGGCCTGGTTTCCCTAAACGCAATGACACCACGAACCGTTCCGGCAACTGCGAGCCTCGTAAGTCCGAATGGACGCGGCCCGATTCAGCTTAGACGGCCTGCTCGCGATCTTAAACGAAACCCAGCGCGGCCGCGGTATGAGCAAGCGCGGTCGAGACGAGCTGTAAATTGCAATTGAGCGGCAGAGGTTGGCACAGGATTCGCAGTAAAGGAGCGTCGCGTCGTCGCTTTGGCGTATTGCCGGCAGTACTTTGAAATTGGATCTTTCGCGGATAGATTCATCTTTGGTTTGGGTTTGGGGGAATGCCGTCATGGCGAATATAGATTCGGTTCGTACGCCAGAAGAACGGTTCGCTCAGGTGCCAGATTTTCCTTGGGATCCTCAGTATATCGAAACCTTGCCCGGGGTTGAGGGTTTACGCATGGCCCGGATTGACGAAGGTCCGCAGGACGCGGATCAGGTGTTTTTGTGTTTGCATGGGCAGCCCAGTTGGAGCTTTCTCTACCGGCATATGATCCCGGTTTTTCTAAGAACTGGCGCTCGTGTTGTGGCCCCCGATCTTTTCGGGTTCGGACGCTCCGACAAGCCGGTTCAGGACGCGCAGTACAGCTTTTCGTTTCATCGTCAAAGCCTAATTGCCCTGATCGAGGCGCTGGATCTACGCAAGATCACACTCGTGGTGCAGGATTGGGGCGGCTTGCTTGGATTGACCTTGCCGCCTGACATGCCTGAGCGGTTCGACCGGTTGCTGGTTATGAACACGGTTCTGGGCCTGGGAGGCGGCAGCTCCGAAGGGTTTGACGCGTGGAGAGAGTTCCATGGCGCGGAGCCTGACTATGATATGGCAGCGCTGTTTCAAACTTATATCCCGGGTTTGCCAGACGACATCGCGGCGGCTTATGCCGCGCCTTTTCCTGATGCGCGCTATCGCGCCGGCGCAAGGCGGTTTCCGTTTTTGGTGATGACCACACCAGAAATGGAGGGCGTTGACGTGTCCCGGCGTGCCGCTCGCTGGTGGGGGTCTGACTTCCGTGGCGACAGCTTCATGGCCATCGGTGGGCAAGATACCCTGATCCCGCCCGCGCTGATGCAGCGCATGCACGAGATTCTTGGAATCACTCGCCCGCCGCTTTTACTTTCTGATGCTGGACACTTTGTTCAGGAGACCCATGGCGCGCAGGTCGCCCGCGCAGCACTGGACGCGTGGGGCGCAACTAAGGGGTTTTAGAACCTGACCGGGACAGCCACTCTGCAGATGTGCGTGGAACGGGCCTTAAATCATTTGTGTGCCATGTTTCTAGCGGTTTCACGAACCCGCTCGCGCAGCCATCGATGGCGAGGGTCTTGCTCCATCCGGGGATGCCACCTGGCGATGACGTCCGT
This sequence comes from Pseudomonadota bacterium, assembly GCA_039193885.1. Classification (GTDB taxonomy): domain Bacteria; phylum Pseudomonadota; class Alphaproteobacteria; order Rhodobacterales; family Rhodobacteraceae; genus Litoreibacter. Next base: position 216,372 of record JBCCWL010000004.1, on the reverse strand, counting down.
CATGGGCAACTCTAAATTGGTCCGGAGTTGTTTTGTGTCGCGCGCATATTGCCGAACCATATGCCCGGGCATGAATGCAACGAGCTCGGAATGTGCCATCGCCTGAAACACCGCCGAGAAGTTCGGGACACGCACCACGATATTCCGCGACAAGTTGCGTTCTGCGAGCATGGTGTCGATCCGCTGGCTGACCCGCGAGCCAAACTGCGCCAGAACGATATGCGATAGGCCGCACAGCTCCTCCAGGTCGATGTTTTGCTTGTGTTTGTGGGCGCGGTAGCTTGTGACACAGGCCAACTCATCCTGGTATAGAACCAGCCCATCTGGCTTTGGTGTGGTTGGATCATGGGTTGAAAACAGGATGTCGGCCTCGCCCTGGACCAGCAGTTGGTCTAAGTTGTCATGTGGGTGCAGAGCCAACAAAACACGCGCCCCAGGGGCTTTCGACATGATATCGCTGGCCAGCGGGCCAAAGAGCGTGCTGTGAATGTAGTCGGAGCCATAGAACTTCACTTCAAATGTCTCGACCGAAGGATCGAAACTTTGGGGTCGCAACATCGCATGTGCGCTTTCGATCAATTCCCGCACAGGTCCCGACAGCGCTTCGGCGCGCGGAGTGGGAACGACGCCATGCGAGGTACGGATGTAAAGTTCGTCATCAAACAGTATGCGCAGCCGTTTCAGCATGCCCGAGACCGTGGGCTGTGTCAGGGCGAGACGATCCGCAGCACGTGTCACACTGCGTTCTTCATAGAGGGCGTCCAGCGCAAGGAGCAGATTGAGATCGAGACTACTGATATTGGCAGACATGATATCATTTATCCAAGAAGATGATTTGATTGATAACACGAGTTGAGGCAGCATGCCAGGCACAGCAGGAGCGATTGCATGAGCGAATATATGGGATCTGAACACATGTGCGCCCTTCAGCGGGCGCTCCACGCACGACCTGAAGAATTTGAACAGGACCCACTTTTGGCAAATGGCGGACGGGTCATGACAATTCTCGATCCCGATCGCTACGGGTGGTCGAATGTGCAAAAGGCGGCGGAGCGCGACAAGATTGTAGCCCTGACAATGGTTGATCTGGATCCGATTCTGGCGCGTTTGCCCGCGCTCTTCGGGTCGGAGTTTGAATTTCCGCACTGGCAGGCTTTTGTCGGCCAATCGAGCGACGTCTTGCACGCGTGTGAAGCAGTTCTTGGGGCCCGCAAATTGCCGGACGGGTGGCGTCTCGAAAGCCAGTCGACACCTGATGCGGACACGATAAACGCCGTTCAATCTTTGAACTCACAAACCGGCGTGGCCCCAGCACCGGCTTATTATCTGCGCGGGGAGCATATTCCGTCCATGTTGACCTGCATTTATGACGCGCAAGGCCAATTGGCGGCCTGTGCGTCTGCGTCGATGCGCTACCACCCTGACGGTCCGCTTTCGGGCTGGATCTTTGCAGGTGGCGTCTCAGTCAATCCGGAGCATCGGGGCAAAGGGCTCGGATCCTTTGTAAATGCGGCTTTGTTGTTGGACAGCCACCGCGCCTTCGGCTGGACAACAGCACTGGAGCAAGCCCGGGCAGATAACGCAGCTTCTGTCGCGATGATAACCCGCTGTGGGCTTAGCCATCTGCCAGGCAAGGGCACTGTCCTCATCAACCTGACCGGTGGATATGTCACGCGATAGTTCAAGCTGCGTCTAGGGCTTGGAAGTTTGTGGATGACGGAGGTGACGCGCGCCAGTGGATGTTCGGTTGTCGTCGGTGTCAAGACAGTTCACTGCATTCACGGTCGCGTAAATATTACAGTCCTGGGCCGATGATTGGCCCGAGTTCTGTGCGTTAACTGACCAAGTGCCCGCAATAGTGCTCATTATTTGATCAGCTACATAGTTATTGCCCTGTGCTTGCGCCAGAGGCTTGCCAGCAGCGCCTCTTGTTTTCTTCACTGGTTGCGCAGGATATCTAGGGTTCCGCCGCACCATGCGGGTCTGGTCCGAGAGATGTCGCTGTTCGGTCAATCCCGGACAGTACACGGCGGGGCAAAATCCCGGGAGGCTACTGCGCCGGTTTGACCCGCGCTCCGCAGATGCCCTCCACGCGGTCAATCCATTTTGAAAACAGTGAATGGGGACCGAAGATGAAAAAATTCCTGACCGCCACCGCCATTACGCTTGGGTTGGCAACAAGCGCCGTTGCGCAGGAGCGCACCGAATTTAAAGTTGCATGGTCGATTTATGTTGGCTGGATGCCATGGGGCTATCTTGAAGACAGCGGCATCATGGACAAATGGGCCGACAAATACGGGATCGACATCGAGATCGTGCAGATCAATGACTATGTCGAATCCATCAATCAATATACGGCCGGCCAGTTTGATGGGGTTTCCGCCACGAACATGGACACGCTGTCCATTCCGTCTGGCGGCGGTGTCGACACAACGGCGTTGATTGTTGGCGACTATTCCGACGGCAATGACGCGGTCATTCTGAAAGGCGAGGGCGATATGGCCAGCCTCGCTGGCAAGCCGGTTAACCTAGTTGAGCTTTCTGTGTCGCACTACTTAATGGCGCGCGGCTTGGACAGCGTAGGCCTATCTGAAGCCGACCTGGACGGCGTGATCAACACATCCGACGCCGACATGATCGCGGCTTTCGCGACGGATGACGTCGAGGTGGTGGTAACTTGGAACCCGCTTGTCTCAACGATCCTCGAAGATCCCACGGCGACCAAGTTGTTCGACAGCTCTGACATTCCCGGTGAGATCATCGACCTGATGGTGGTCAATACGGAAACACTGGCCGCCAATCCCGATTTCGGCAAGGCGATGGTTGGGGCCTGGTATGAGGTGATGGAGCTGATGGCCGCGGGTGATGAGGCGGTTTTGACGGCGATGGCCGAAGCTTCTGGCACGGATTTGGCTGGCTATAAGGCGCAGCTGGACTCGACCGAGATGTTCTTTGATCCGGCCGAGGCTGTCAGCTTTACTGAAAGTTCCGATCTGCCCACAACCATGGTCAGCGTCGCCGAATTCCTGTTCGACAAGGGCATCTTGGGCGAAGGCGCACCATCGGCTGACTTCGTAGGCGTGGCCTATCCGGACGGCTCGGTGACGGGCGACAACAACAATGTCACCTTCCGCTTCGATACGACCTACATGCAAATGGCCGCCGAGGGGAAACTTTAGGCGAACCGCACGCAGGGCCTGTCTCGGGGACACTTTTCCATGCGACTGATCAACCTGATACCCAGCCGCCCTTTGGCTGTCTTCTTGGCCCTGCTGCCCTTTGTGGTGGTGTTTGTTGCCTATGCCGTCGGCTCGGAAATCCGGCTGGCGGCAAACCCGTCCGATAAACTTCTGCCCGCGCCGGGCACAATCGGCGAGACGGCGATGCGCCTGATGAGTGAGCCCGACCGCCGCAGCGGTCGGATCTTGTTCTGGCATGACACCTGGGCGAGCCTGAAGCGATTGGGCCTGGGCATCGGGATTTCTGCGTTCATCGGACTGATCGTCGGCGTATTGATCGGCTTATTGCCTTTGATGCGCAGTCTACTCGCTCAATTTGTGGCCGTTTTGTCGATGATCCCGCCATTGGCGCTTTTGCCGATCCTGTTCATCATCTTTGGGCTGGGGGAGCTGTCCAAGGTTGTCCTGATCGTGGTTGGAACTCTGCCGTTCATCATCCGTGATCTCAGTCAGCGCGTGCTGGAAATTCCGACGGAGCTTTTGGTCAAGGCCCAGACGCTTGGGGCCACAAGTTGGGTCATTGCTTTGCGTGTGGCTCTGCCACAGGTGATGCCGCGGCTGATCCAGGCGGTGCGTTTGTCGCTTGGGCCTGCCTGGCTGTTTCTGATCGCGGCCGAGGCCATTGCGTCGGACCTTGGGCTTGGCTACCGGATCTTTCTTGTCCGGCGTTTTCTGGCCATGGATGTCATCCTGACCTACGTGATCTGGATCACAATACTGGCCTTCGCAATTGACTGGCTGTTGCGCTGGGCCTCACGGCGCATGTTCCCCTGGGCGGAGGACGGGCTATGAGTTTTGTCTCGATCCGGGATGTCTTTCAAAGCTACGGACAGCGTCCGATTATCGAACGGATCAATGTCGAGGTGGAGGAAGGCGCGTTTATATCGATCGTCGGGGCTTCAGGCTGCGGCAAATCCACGTTTCTGCGCCTGCTTCTGGCCCAAGAACGGCCTGACAAGGGCGAGATCAGCATCAACGGGGCTCCGCCCGCGCAGGAGCCCGGGTTGGATCGTGGCGTTGTGTTTCAACGCTATTCGGTCTTTCCTCATCTCACGGTGCGCGAGAACGTGGTGGCTGGCGAGTGCTTTCGCAGGTCTTGGGGACGGTTTTTCGGGGCCGAGCGCGCGGCGGCATTGGCGCGGGCTGATGAAACGCTCGCGCGGTGCGGGTTGGATCACGTCGCGGATCAGTACCCGTCTACGTTGTCGGGGGGCATGCAGCAACGGCTGGCCATCGGGCAAGCATTGGCAGCGAAACCCCAGGTACTTTTACTGGATGAGCCGTTTGGAGCACTTGATCCGGGCACGCGCCTGTCCATGCACGATTTCTTGCAAGATCTGCGCGCCGAGACCGGCATGACCGTTTTCATGGTCACCCATGATCTGGAAGAAGCGTTCAAGCTGGGCGACCGGGTGCTGGTCTTTGACAAAGTGCGCTGGGACCCGCATGACCCCAACGCCAATGGGGCCACCATCACGTATGACTTTGATGCCCGCAACAATGGCATCCCGTTCCAAACCCTTCAGGAGGATACTCATGTTTTTCACGCCCCGTGATCGGTCTCGGTCGCATCACCCGAGCGATCATCAGCACCGAGATGCACGCGCCCACCACCCGGACCTGACAAAGTTGCGCGGCTGGAAGGCGATGCAGGCCGAAAAGGACATCCCCGGAAGCGGTTGGGCGGAGGAGCGGAAATGGGCGCTTCGCATGGGTCTGACGGGGGCTGACAGCATCGAAGATAAGTCAATCCCGACCTTCGCCCGGGGGGAGCTACCGCATTACGCAGGTATCAACACGTTCCTCAAAGCCCCATATGCGGAAGACGTCACAGAGGTGAAAGACTACGACGCCACGGTGCTGGGCATTCCGTTTGACGGCGGAACGACCTACCGCGCGGGCACCCGCTTTGGGCCTCAAGGTGTGCGGAAAATCAGCGCACTTTACACGCCTTATAACTACGAAATGTCGGTCGATCTGCGCGAACAGATGACGTTATGCGATGCGGGGGATGTCTTTACCATCCCCGCCAATATCGAGAAGACGTTCGACCAAATCAGCCGTGCTGTCAGCCATGTGGCGTCTTCTGGATCGCTGCCGGTGATGATTGGCGGGGATCACTCGATCGGTTTTCCATGCGTGCGTGGGATTGCTGAATGTACCTCGAAGAAGATCGGTATCGTGCATTTTGACCGTCACGCCGATATTCAGGAAAAGGATCTCGACGAGCGGATGCATACGACGCCGTGGTTCCATTCCACAAATTTGCCAAATGTACCCGCCAAGAACCTCGCTCAGGTGGGGATCGGCGGCTGGCAAGTCCCGCGAGAGGCGGTGAAAGTGGCGCGCGAGCGTGAGACAAACATTATCACCATGGGCGACATGGAGAAGATGGGGGTCGACAAGACCGCAGAAATGGCCCTGGAGATGGCCTGGGACGGGGTCGACATGGTCTATATGTCCTTCGATATCGACAGTATCGACTGTGGCTTTGTTCCCGGAACAGGCTGGCCGGAGCCCGGTGGGTTCCTGCCGCGTGAGGCCTTGGCCCTGGCGTCCAAGGTCGCCGCCGAAGGCATTTGCGGGATGGAACTGGTCGAAGTGGCCCCGCCTTATGATCAATCCGAGATCACAGCCTTGATGGGCACACGGGTGATTGTGGATGTCTTGGGCTCGCTCGTTGCCAGTGGAAAAATGGGCGCGCATAAGCGCCACATTGATAAGCCCGTCAGCATCCCCCATGGCGAGTTCGAGGGAAAGCGGTGGTCCAATGCAACCTAGACCGAAGGATCTACGCCACATGCCAGTCAGCGAGGTGACCGATGCCCCATGATATCGTAAACGGCCATATCGGCCACAATCACGCCCATGGCGACCATCTTCACAGCCATATGCCCGACGCGGACAAGGCGCAGGAATTACAGGTACTGACCGAACAATTCATCGATGGGTTCGTCGCAGCAAAGGATAAGATGTCGTACCTACGCTTGGCTGGAGTCCCGTTGGAGATTGCTGCCTCAGACGGTGGCCCGAATTTGAAGCTGGTGGATGTGCAACTCACAACCGAGTGGCAGGTTGGCACTGCGTCGCCGTCTTTTGGGTCTCAGGAGCTGTCTTATCTTCCCTATCCGGGAGACATGGTGACGGAACGCACGAATATGGGGTTCATCTATGTTTCTTTGCGCGCGAAGCAGACTGTGGATCTTCGCAGCTTTCTCAAGGATCACCCGGCCGCTGAGGATGTCATATGAGGTGGATTGCGTTCAGCAGTGGGTTCATGGCCACCCCGGCTTTGGCACATCACGATATGGTCGTCGCGACATCTTTGGTGCCACTGTTCGGTGGACTGGCGGCCCTCGTTACGGCGTTCTTGATCAGTCGCCGAAGACGGAAGAAGTGATCGCAAAAATCTCTGTATGAGCTTGTTGGGTGAGGCGCTGGAGTTTTGCATCTTGCAACGACGGCTCATCACCCAGAATGGGCGTCTGCGCGCATCCGAGCCAGATGTTCGTCCCAGCCTTTGTCCAGCGCCAGCATCAGATCGAAGGCTTCGGCCCCTTGTGGTAGCCCCTCATGCCGAAGTGATAGATGCGTGCCACCAGCCACTTCCGCCAAGGTCCATTTCACGGTGCTGACCTGCTCGCCCATCGGCGCGATGGTGAAGGTATAGTGCAGCCGGGAGAATGGCTCGGCCACAAGTATATTGCCCCACATCAGCCGTTTGCCACTTTCAACGCCAAACATTTCGTAGGCGCCTGTGCTGAGCGGTTCAGAAGGTTTGTGAAACCAGATTGCCAGCTTCTCGGGCTGGGTAAGATAGGCCCAGACTTGGGCAGGGGTTGCTTTCAGATAGATCGATTTTTCCAGTATTGTTTCGGTCATTGCACGTCCTTTTCAATTTCGGTTTTCAACGTGAGAAGCTTGTCATCCCAGAACGTGTCGAAGAAGCTGAACCAATCGACCAAGTGCTTTAGCCCGTCCGCGTTCAAGGCATTGCGCCTCGACCTGCCATCAGTTTCGACGGTGATCAGGTTGCCCTCGTTCAAAATCAGCAGGTGCTTTTTGACGGCTGCGCGGGTCATTTCGAAATTCTCTGCCACCTCGGCGATCGTCATGTCCTGAGTTGCCAGCATCCGGAGAATACTGCGCCGCGTCGGATCTGCGAGCGCACGGAATCCCAATTGCTCTTTGGTCATCACAGAATTACCTGCCGGGGTTTGTCGGTTCGTGCCGGGTCGGGACAGAAAGTGCCGACAGCGGGAGCGCTGTTTCGGTAGGTGGGCGCCGTCCCTAGTGGGTGCGAACTTCCATGTGTCAGCGCAAGATTGAACCTCTTGACGCGATGGACTTGCGGATGAAATCGCTTCAATTTCTGCTCCTTATAATACCTAATGGTATCACTTATATATGAAACCAAATGGTACTATGTCAATCAGACAAATTGAGGAACACGGTTAAGGTCTTTTCTGGACCGCTCAAATCTTGTGCGCCGCGCTGCGCAAATAATCCATGGGCCGCGTTCATCTTGAAATGACGTAGGTTTGGCGTTGCAAGTTGGCGGTATCACCTTCACGTCAAACTGATGAAAGATGCGCTCAAGATCGTCGTTGTGGAGCAGGATCGAGACCGTGCGATAGCGATCGTGGATGCTTTGAAGGACTCAATCCCTTGCGACGTTATCGTAATTGGCCATCCAAGCGCGCTTGCCCGGCAGATCGCTGCGCATAGTCCTGACATCGTTCTGATCGATATCAACAATCCCACCCGGGATATGCTCGAAGAGTTGACGCTGGCCTCCGGTCCGTTGGAGCGGCCTGTTGCGATGTTCGTCTCCGGTAACTCGGACGGATTGGCCGAAGCGGCGACCGAGGCTGGGGTTTCTGCCTATGTGGTCGATGGCCTGGCACCGGCTCGGGTGAAATCGGTGATCGATACAGCCATCGCCCGGTTCGCCTTGTTCCGGCAAATGCGCGAAGAGCTGGCCGAGACACGCCGAGCGCTGGAAGAGCGTAAGGTCATCGACCGGGCCAAAGGGCTCTTGATGAAAGCGAAGGGTATCGACGAGGATGCCGCTTACGCCTTGTTGCGGAAAACCGCCATGGATCAAGGCCGGCGCGTCGCCGATGTGTCCGAGGCGTTGGTCACCGCTGCGGGACTTCTGGGATGAGAGCTGTCGAAATCCCTGTAGCCTACATGCCGCTCGTTGATGCGGCCCCCTTGATCATCGCGCAAGAGATGGGCTTCGCACAGGCCGAAGGGATTGCGCTGGATCTCATTGCGGCCCCGTCCTGGTCTTCGGTCCGCGATATGCTGGCCTTTGGCCGCGTCGATGCTGCGCATATGCTCTCACCGGTTCCCATCGCGATGGCGATGGGTTTGGGCGGAATTTCGACGCCCGTGTCCTCGGTGTCTGTTCTTTCGGTGAACGGAAATGTTATTGGGGTGGGAAATGCGCTGGAAGCCAAGTTACGCGACATTGGGTTTGGATTTGATTTTTTCGACCCATCCGCCGCTGCCACGGCCCTGGCTCAGATCAGCGATGGGCCAATAACTTTTGGGGTGCCTTTTCCGTTTTCAATGCATGTGGAGCTGTTGCGGTACTGGGCCGAGGCCACATCGCTGGGCCAGCACGGGATCAATATTCGTACCGTTCCGCCCCCGCTCATGGCTGACGCCTTGGCTGCCGGTGAGGTTGATGCGTTTTGTGTGGGCGAGCCGTGGGGATCTGTGGCGGTCGAGTCCGGGGCAGGGGCCCTGTTGCTGCCCGGCAATTCGATTTGGGCTTTCGCGCCTGAAAAAGTCTTGGCGGTGCGGACCGATTGGGCCGAGACGGAGCCTTATCTTCTGGGCCGCATGATGCGGGCGGTGTTTAAGGCCGGCCGGTGGCTGTCCAACCCGGACGTGCGGGCCACGGCCAGTGATCTGTTGGCCCGCAAGTCCTATCTTGACGTCTCAGCCGAGCTTGTCGATCGCGCGCTCTCAGGTCACATGATCTTGTCCCAGCGCGGTGATCACCGCCAGGTCGACCAGTTCCTGGTATTTCATGAGGGCGCGGCCACGTTTCCATGGCGCAGCCAAGCCATGTGGATGGCGCATCGGCTGAAGCGCGCCCATGCCGGCGCGGCCCTCACGGAAGCGCAAATTGATCTTGTTGTGCGCCCTGATTTGCAACGGCAGCACTTTGCCAGGCCAGGGTTCGATTTGCCTGGTGCATCCTCTAAAGTAGAGGGGGCGATTCTGGTTCCGACTCCCGTTGCTTCAGCCTCTGGCGAGCTAACACTGCACCCAGATCGGTTCTTTGACGGCCAAGTTTTCGACCCAAGCATCGATTTGTCGCCCAAATAATAAGCAGAGTTAAATCTGCTGTGACGGGAACTTTGTTTCGCGCTGGCCGTTGTTTCTGCAGTGCAGCAGCATAACATCGTGGTCAGCAACGGCGCCAACCACTCCGATTTTCGTTCCACCGACAGGGACATCCTGAGCACGGTCGCTCGCTTTCCGCTGGATCACATCCAGAGGCAAGTGAACGGCCTTTTTTGTTTCAGTTCGCGCTTTTTGAGCCGGACCTATCACGGGATAAAACATGAAAAAGATTCTCCTCACTCTTGCTGCCACATCGGCGTTGGCTTCACCGGCCACTGCACAGCTACTCGACCTCGAGAAGGACGAGCTGACTTTCGGCTTCATCAAACTGACTGACATGGCACCGCTCGCCGTTGCCTATGAACAGGGCTATTTCCTCGACGAAGGACTGTTCGTCACACTTGAGGCGCAGGCCAACTGGAAAGTCCTTTTGGACGGTGTGATTGATGGTCAACTGGACGGCGCGCATATGCTCGCCGGACAACCGCTGGCCGCGACAATCGGCTATGGCACTGAAGCACATATCATTACGCCGTTTTCGATGGATCTGAACGGCAACGGCATCACAGTCTCGAACGAAATCTGGGATGCGATGAAACCCAACGTTCCGATGATGGATGACGGTCGTCCTCAACACCCGATCAGTGCATCTGCACTGAAACCTGTGATCGAGGATTACAACAGCCGCGGTCTGCCCTTTAACATGGGCATGGTTTTCCCGGTCTCCACGCACAATTATGAGCTGCGCTACTGGCTGGCGGCAGGTGGGATCGAGCCAGGCTATTACTCGCCCGAGAATATCACTGGCCAAATTGGTGCAGAGGCGCTTTTGTCTGTGACACCTCCTCCGCAAATGCCCGCGACAATGGAAGCGGGCACCATCTATGGCTACGCCGTGGGTGAGCCTTGGAACCAGCAAGCCGTCTTTAAAGGCATCGGGGTTCCGGTCATCACGGACTACCAGATGTGGAAAAACAACCCCGAGAAAGTCTTTGGCATCACCAAAGAGTTCTCCGAGGAAAATCCAAACACCACCAAAGCCGTGGTCAAGGCGTTGATCCGTGCCGCAATCTGGTTGGATGAGAATGACAACGCAAACCGCCCCGCAGCTGTGGAAATCCTAAGCCGTCCGGAATATGTCGGCGCGGATTATGAGGTGATCGCGAACTCGATGACCGGTTTCTTTGAGTTCGAGAAAGGCGACAAGCGCGATATCCCGGATTTCAACGTGTTCTTCCGCTATAATGCGACCTACCCCTACTATTCTGATGCGATCTGGTACCTGACCCAGATGCGTCGCTGGGGTCAGATCGCCGACGCCAAGGACGACCAGTGGTACTATGACGTTGCGGCGTCTGTTTACCGCCCTGACATCTATCTCGAGGCAGCCCGCTTGCTGGTTGATGATGGGATGGCAAATGAGGCTGACTTCCCTTGGGACAGCGATGGATACAAGGAAGCGACACCAGCTGCCGATATCATTGACGGCATTCCCTACGATGGTCGCCAGCCCAATGCTTATCTCGAAAGCCTGCCAATCGGGCTGAAAGGCAGCCAGGTTGTAGTTGGAGATCAGGTGCAAGGCTAAGAAAGCACCCCTTGCGCGGGTGGGTGACCACCCGCGCAGTGTTATCAGGAGACAGGTAGATGAGCACAGTAGATCCGAATTTTGAAGCGGACATGACCCGCGAAGCCCGGCGCGAACGCCGATTCACGCGGATCAATGCCGCCGACAAGTGGTTTCAGGTCATGGGGCTTGCCTGGATCACGCCGATCCTCAAAGCCGCAGCTGGGGACAATCCAAAGGCGCAAATGTCAGAAATCTGGCGTCTCTTGGGGATCCCGCTTCTGGCAATTGCCGGTTTTCTTATTCTGTGGGCTACAGCGGCTCCTACGGTTCAAACGTCGCTTGGGGCGATCCCTGGCCCGGGCCAGGTTTGGGAAGAAGCGGTCAATCTGCACGAGGACGCCCAAACGAAGGCCGCTAGCCGGTCTCGCTTTGAAGAGCAGGTCTCAACGCTCAACGCCAAACGCATTGAACAGGGCAAGGAGCCGGTTGTGCGCGCCTATACGGGCGCACCAAGCTACTACGCACAGATCTGGACTTCGATCAAAACCGTGTTTTTCGGCTTCATGATCGCCAGTGTCGTGGCGATACCGCTTGGCATTATGGCGGGTCTTTCACCCTCGGCCAATGCGGCGCTTAACCCGATCATTCAGATCTTCAAGCCAGTCTCGCCCCTGGCCTGGTTGCCGATCGTGACCATGGTTGTCTCGGCGGTTTATGTGACCCAGGACGGCTGGTTCGCGAAATCATTCTTGACTTCGGCTATCACCGTTACACTGTGCTCGCTTTGGCCGACACTGATCAATACGGCCCTGGGCGTTTCCAGCATCGACAAGGATCTGGTGAACGTGTCCAAGGTTTTGAAAATGAGCACTTGGACCAAGATTACCAAGCTTGTTTTACCCTCCGCGCTGCCATTGATCTTTACCGGATTGCGTCTGTCACTTGGTGTTGGATGGATGGTTCTGATCGCAGCAGAAATGCTCGCCCAGAACCCGGGATTGGGCAAGTTCGTCTGGGATGAATTCCAGAACGGCAGCTCCTCATCGCTTGCCAAGATCATGGTTGCGGTGCTGACGATTGGCATCATCGGCTTCATGCTGGACCGTGTGATGTATGCGCTTCAATCCCTGTTCACCTTTACAAATAACCGGTGAACGTCATGAGCATCTTGAAATTTGATAATGTCTCCAAGAGCTTCGGTTCTGGGACGCATCGCACGGATGTTCTAAAAAACATCTCACTCAAAGTCCAAGAAGGGGAGTTTTTGGTCCTTCTGGGGTTCTCGGGTACCGGAAAAACGACCCTGATCAACCTGATGGCCGGACTGGATCACCCAACGAGTGGTTCGGCCGAATTCAAAGGCACGAAGATTAAGGAACCCAGCCCCGAGCGTGGTGTCGTCTTTCAAAGCTATTCCTTGATGCCGTGGTTGACGGTCACGGGCAATGTTCGGATCGCAGTTGATACGGTGTTCCCGGATCTCTCCGCACGTGAGAAGGAAGAGAAGGTCGCGCATTTCGTTGAAATGGTGGGCCTCAGCCATGCGTCCTCGCGCCGCCCGGCGGAATTGTCAGGCGGCATGCGCCAAAGGGTCAATGTCGCCCGTGCCTTGGCCATGAACCCAGAGGTCTTGCTGCTCGACGAGCCGCTCTCTGCTTTGGACGCGCTGACCCGCGCAAATCTGGCCGATGAGATCGAGCGGATCTGGGAAGCGGACAAAAAGACCTGCGTTTTGATCACCAATGATGTCGATGAGGCCATTATCCTGGCCGATCGGATCATCGCTCTGAACCCGGATGGAACCTTGGGGGAGGAGTTCTCTGTCAATATCCCGCGGCCACGCGACAGGATGGAGATGAACAACAATGCGGCGTTCAAGACGCTGCGCGCCGATGTCACAAAGTACCTGATGGATGTGGGGATCGAAGCCAAGGTTGAAGGGTCTCGCTTTTTGCCGGATGTCACGCCAATCCATGGTGTTCCAACCGCAGTTGCAGATGCCCAGAAGGGCTTGATCGACAATAAGTTCCTAGAGTTTACCCAGCTGGACAAAGTGTATCCCACACCCAAGGGTCCGCTGACAGTGGTGGAGGACTTTAACCTCAAGATCGATCGACGCGAGTTCATCAGCCTGATCGGCCATTCCGGCTGCGGCAAGTCGACGGTTCTGACCATGGCGGCCGGATTGAACGAGATCTCGAAGGGGGCCATCAAACTGGACGGTCGCCACGTGGAAGGCGCGGATCCGGAGCGTGCGGTTGTGTTCCAATCTCCCAATCTGTTTCCCTGGTTGTCTGCGCGGGAAAACTGCGCGATTGGCGTCGACAAAGTCTATCCGCGCGCAAGCCGTCAGGAACGTCAGGACGTTGTGGAATATTACCTGGAACGGGTTGGCCTCGCCGATGCGATGGACAAGCCGGCCTCGGAGATGTCGAACGGCATGCAACAGCGTGTCGGGATCGCGCGCGCGTTTGCACTTTCGCCAAAGCTGTTGTTGCTCGATGAGCCCTTCGGCATGCTCGACAGCCTCACGCGCTGGGAGCTGCAGGAGGTCTTGATGGAGGTATGGTCGCGCACCAAGGTCACCGCGATCTGTGTCACCCATGACGTGGATGAAGCGATCTTGCTCGCCGACCGCGTGGTGATGATGACCAATGGGCCGCAGGCCACGATTGGCAAAATAGTCGATGTAGATCTGCCCAGACCGCGCAGCCGCAAGGCACTTTTGGAGCATCCGGACTACTACTCTTATCGCCAGGAAGTTCTCAACTTCCTTGAAGAGTACGAGCACGGCGCAAAGCCCAAGCCGAAAGCGGCGGGCCCTAAAGTCATAGCGGCGGAGTGACAGACATGCGCCAGAAACTCGTTGTTATCGGGGCTGGAATGGCCACCGGCCGTGTGCTGGAACACCTGACCGAAGCTGCGGCCGATGCGTATGAAATCACCTTGTTCAATGGTGAGCCGCGCGGAAACTACAATCGGATCATGCTCTCGCCGGTATTGGCTGGAGAGAAAACCTACGAAGAGATCATCACCCATGATGAGGCATGGTACGCGGATCGCAACATCACATGCCGCTTCGGTGAGCATGTTATCAAGGTCGATCGCGAAGCCAAAACCGTAGAGAGCAAAAGCGGTGTTGTCGCCTATGACAAGCTGATTTTCGGCACGGGTTCTAATCCGTTCATCATCCCGCTGCCGGGCCATGATCTTGAGGGTGTGATTGCCTATCGCGACCTCGAAGATACCGAGAAGATGATGGCGATGGAGAATGGCCGCAAAGTCGTCGTGATCGGTGGCGGACTGCTGGGTCTGGAGGCCGCTGCAGGCATGGCCGCGCGTGGTGCTGATGTCACGGTTGTGCACATTATGGGCCATCTGATGGAACGGCAGCTCGATGAGGCCGCTGGATACCTGCTGAAAAAATCACTTGAGAGCAAAGGCATAAAGATCCGCCTGCAGGCCAATTCAAAGGAAATTCTGGGTAAGGATGGTAAGGTCCAGGCGCTTTTGCTGGATGATGGCACCGAATTGCCCTGCGATTTGTTGGTCATGGCGGTTGGGATCAGGCCCAACACCGCACTGGCCAGCGAAGCCGGATTGGCTGTCGGCAAGGGTATTCACGTCGACGATCAGCTGTGCACCTCGGATGAGAGCGTCTTCGCATTGGGAGAATGTGTGGAGCATGATGGTGCGATTTTCGGCCTGGTCGCTCCACTCTATGAACAGGCGAAAGTGTTGGCCGCGTCACTTTTAGGCGAAGAGGCAGCTTTTGTCCAAAAGACCTTATCGACCAAGTTGAAGGTCACGGGTTGCGACTTGTTCAGCGCAGGCGATTTCGCCGAAGGAGAGGGGCGCGAGGACATTGTGTTTCGCGATCCGTCGCGGGGGGTTTACAAACGCTTGGTCATCGAAGGCGACAAATTGATCGGCGCGGTGATGTACGGAGACACGGCCGATGGCAACTGGTTCTTTCAGCTGATCAAAGACCAAACGTCGATTGATGAGATGCGCGAAACAATCATCTTCGGCCCGGCCTATCAGGGAGGCGACACCGCGGACCCCCTCTCAGCCGTTGCAGCATTGCCGCCTGAGGCGGAGATCTGCGGCTGCAACGGCATATGCAAAGGCACCATCACTGAAGCGATCGCAAACGGCGCGACAGACCTGGCGGCGATCAAGGCCGCGACGAAGGCCAGTGCCTCTTGCGGGACATGTTCGGGGCTGGTTGAGCAGGTTCTGCAAGTCACCTTGGGCGATGCGTTCGTTATGCCCGCCGCGCAGCCGATTTGCGGCTGTTGCGATCTGACCCATGAGGATATCCGGCGGCTGATCAAAAGCCAGCAACTCAAATCGCAAGATGCGGTCTGGCAGGAATTGGGCTGGAAGACGCGCAACGGCTGTCATGTGTGCCGGCCTGCGATAAATTTCTACCTGGTTGCTGACTGGCCGCTTGAATACAAGGACGATCCACAGAGCCGTTTTGTCAATGAACGCAAACATGCCAACATCCAGAAGGACGGCAGCTTCTCGGTCGTGCCACGCATGTGGGGTGGGATCACCAATCCGACGGAATTGCGCGCAATTGCCGACGCGGCGGACAAGTTCAACGTGCCCACGGTCAAGGTCACGGGTGGTCAGCGGATCGACCTGCTGGGCGTGCGCGGGGAAGACCTGCCGGCGATCTGGTCAGATCTGAACAAGGCAGGCCTGGTGTCCGGGCACGCGTATTCCAAGGGGCTGCGTACGGTTAAAACCTGTGTCGGCACCGATCATTGCCGCTTTGGCACGCAGGACAGCACCGGGCTTGGCGTCAAGCTGGAGCAGGTGCTTTGGGGCTCCTGGACGCCCCATAAGGTCAAGCTTGGCGTTTCTGGGTGTCCGCGCAACTGCGCCGAGGCAACCTGTAAAGATGTCGGTATAGTGTGTGTCGACAGCGGATATCAGGTCGGCGTGGCTGGGGCCGCAGGCATGGATGTCAAAGAGACCGAGCGTCTATGCGATGTGACAACCGAGCAAGAGGCGATTGATGTCACGGTTGCCTTTATTCAGCTCTACCGAGAGAACGCTAAATATTTGGATCGTCCCTATAAGTGGGTGGCAAAGGTTGGCCTGGAGTGGGTGCAAGAGCGGGTTGCGGATCTGGAAGAACGGACGCGGCTTATCGCAGCGTTTGAGTTGTCTCAAAGTATCTATCGCAAAGACCCATGGGCGGAACATGCCGCGACGAAAGCGGAGTCGTTCCAACCCCTTGCGGACTTGACCCTGGAGGCAGCGGAATGAGCTGGATCGATATTGGTCACGTCGAAGATATCCCGCTGCGCGGTGCCCGTAAAATCAAGACGGCGCTGGGCTGTGTCGCTGTGTTTCGCACCGGTGAAGCCGAAGTGTTTGCGGCGTCCAATTCCTGCCCTCACAAGGCAGGTCCGTTGTCTGAAGGTATTGTGCATGGACAGTCCATAACCTGCCCTTTGCACAATTGGGTTTTCGATCTGAACACGGGTCAGGCACAGGGCGAAGATGCACGCATCGATACGTTTCCAGTGCGCGTCGACGCAGGTCGGATTCTGATTGACGGCGAAAGGCTGCTGTCGCGGAGCGCTGCCTGATGGACGGATCCGCACTGCCAGAGACACGCTCGACCTGCCCGTATTGCGGCGTCGGTTGCGGTGTCCTGTTGCGCGATGACGGGCAGGGCGGCGTGGCTGTCCGCGGAGATCCCGACCACCCGGCCAATTGGGGGCGGCTATGCTCCAAAGGTGCCGCGCTGGGTCAAACCCTTGGGCGCGAGACGCGCCTGCTTGCCCCAAAAATTGATGGTCGGGAGACCAATTGGGACACCGCGCTGACCTGTGTTGCTGACCGGTTTTCGCAAAGTATCGCGGAGCATGGGCCCGACAGTGTTGCGTTTTATGTTTCCGGACAATTGCTGACGGAAGACTACTACGTCGCGAATAAGCTGATGAAAGGCTTCATCGGAACGGCGAATATCGATACCAATTCCAGACTATGCATGGCCTCCTCTGTTGCCGGGCACAAACGTGCCTTTGGAACCGACACTGTTCCGGGCACCTATGATGATCTTGAGGACGCTGATTTGGTGGTTTTGGTTGGCTCCAACCTCGCCTGGTGCCACCCGGTTCTGTATCAGCGGCTCCTGGCTGCGAAGGAGCGACGCGGTACGAAAATTGTGGTGATAGATCCCCGGCGCACCGCAAGTTGCGTTGATGCGGATATGCATTTGCCGCTCGCGCCAGGAAGTGACGTGGCGCTGTTCAATGGGTTGCTAAGCGAGATCGCAGTGCGTGATGCGGTTGACGTGGAATTCGTACAGAACGTCAATGGTCTCGATCTGGCCTTGGAGAACGCCCAGAACGATGATCCTCTGATCACGGGTCTGCCGCAAGAGGCTTTGGACGGGTTCTATGAGCTTTGGATTAAGACATCCAAAGTTGTGACGGTTTACAGCCAGGGTGTGAACCAGTCGACCTCGGGAACCGACAAAGTAAATGCGATCTTGAATTGCCATCTGGCGACAGGTCGTATTGGCACGCCAGGCTGCGGGCCGTTTTCTGTCACCGGTCAGCCCAACGCCATGGGCGGTCGCGAGGTGGGCGGTTTGGCCAATATGTTGGCCTGTCATCTTGACCTTGAAAATGCTGACCACCGGAATGTTGTTCGTGATTTCTGGGACGCGCCGCAGGTGCCCGATACGGCGGGTTTGAAGGCCGTCGACATGTTCCATGCTGTGGCTGAAGGGCGGATCAAAGCGCTCTGGGTCATCCATACCAATCCGGCGGTGTCGATGCCCGATGCGGGTGCCGTTCGTGCCGCAATCGACGCCTGTCCGTTCGTTGTCGTCAGCGATATCACAGAGCACACGGATACAGCGCGTCTTGCCGATGTTCTATTGCCCGCCTCTGCCTGGGCTGAGAAAGACGGAACGGTTACAAATTCTGACCGCACCATCAGTCGGCAGCGCGGGATGCTGGACGCCCCAGGGCAGGCGCGTCCGGATTGGCAAATCCTGGCGCAGGTTGCGCAGCGCATGGGGTTTGAGGCAGCCTTTAATTACGCAGGCCCGGCCGAGATTTTCCGTGAATATGCGGCGCTCTCGGGTCTGGCCGGGCGGTTCGGTCGCGATTTCGACATCTCGGGCTTGGCCGGGCTGACCGATACGCAATATGACGCACTGGCCCCCGCGCGTTGGCCCGTGTCTCAGAGCCGAAAAGGTGGGCGCTTTTTCGCAGATGGTCGGTTTTTCCACCCGGATGGCAAGGCGCGCATGCTGCCTGTTCAGGCCAAGCCTCCGGCATCTAGGCCCAGTGCCGCGTCACCGTTTTTCCTCAACACAGGCCGTTTGCGCGATCAGTGGCACACGATGACACGGACCAGCCTTTCGCCGCGCCTGTCGGCGCATTTGCCTGAACCGTTTGTCGATATGCACCCGATTGATGCAAAGCGGCTGAAGCTGGCACCGGCTGATCTTATCAGGCTCAGTGCGCCCTATGGCCAGGCGGTTTTGCGAATCCGGATCTCTGCCGATGTGCAGCCAGGACAGCTTTTCGCGCCGATCCATTGGACTGGCGAAACCGCGCCTTGCGCCCGGATTGACGATCTTGTGGCCCCGGCTACGGATCCGATTTCCGGGCAACCCGAAAGCAAGGCCAGCACAGTCAACGCCGAACGATACGCGGCTGCATGGTACGGCTTTGCTGTGTCTTGCGACCCGATGAATCTAGAGTGTGACTATTGGGCGCTTAGCCGCACTGAGAAAGGTTATCGTGCGGAATTGGCCGGGATGCGCGCTGCCTCAGACTGGGAAGCAGAGGCTCGCAGACTTTTCGGAGCGCCGGGCGCAGTTGCGGCCACCGTGATCGATGCGAGTCGCGGCACGGCACGCGTCGTACTTTATGCTCCTGATGGCTTGATCGGTGCGCTCTACATTTCGCCCGAGCCGATTGCCGTGGCGCGGGATTACCTCTCCCAGCTGCCCGGCACACAAAGGTCTGATGTTCTAACAGGTCAGGTCCCGGCCTCGATTCCCGATCCCGGACCCGTGCTGTGCTCTTGCTTTGGTACTGGGGTGAACACGATTGTCGACGCTATCGAGACCAAGGGCCTTTTGAGTGTGGAGCAGATTGGTACTGCGTTGAGTGCGGGTACCAATTGTGGATCATGTCGCCCTGAAATTGCACAGCTGATAGCCCGGCTTCGAACTCGGGAGGCTGCGGAATGAGCCTGTCCGACTATGTGCGCATCCTTGGGCGTGGTCCCGGCCGCTCACGATCCCTGAGCATGGAAGAAGCGCAAGAAGCCATGGCGTTGATGCTGCGCGAGGATGCATCGCCCGAGGCGATTGGGGCCATTTTGATGCTGATGCGCATGAAAGGGGAAACTGCAGACGAAATTGCGGGCTTTGCTGCAGCGGCTCAACTTGGCCTGCCCACCTTGCCAAACGTTGATTTGGACTGGCCGAGCTATGCCGCAGGGCGGACGCGGGGTGCGCCGTGGTTTCTGCAGTCTGCAAAACAAGTCGCGGACAAGGGCTACCGGGTTTTGCTGCATGGCTGGAACGGTGCAGATCCAAAAGTCCGGGCTGGTCTCGGCGATCTTGGTATCGGTGTCGCCAAATCACATCAAGAAGCGCAGTCTTTGCTCGCGCGCGACAACATCGCCTATCTGCCGCTTGAAGATCTGTGCCCTTCGCTTTTTCGATTGCTGTCTTTGCGCGACGTTCTTGGCCTGAGGTCTTGCGTCAACACGGTGTGCCGCATGCTCAACCCGGCGCGGGCACAGGCAAGCGTACAAGGTGTGTTTCATCCGTCTTACCGCCTGCTACAGGCCGACGCGGCAGCGCTTTTGGGCTGGGATAGTCTGACGGTCATCAAAGGCGGCGGTGGGGAGTTCGAGCGCCACCCAGCCAAAGCGATTGCTCCGTCGGGATTGCGCCAGGGGCTGCCCTGGCAAGCAAGTTTTCCGGCGGTGCGTCCGGAGGTGCGACGCCTGTCTGATGGACCCAGCGCCAATTGGACCGCGCGTTCGCCGTCGGAGTTCGAGCAAGCGATCATTGACCAAACCGCCGCGCTTGCTTTGGACACGTTGAACGGGTTGCGCCGCAGTGACACAGCTGCCTGACAGGAGACACACGAGATGAAAGCATTTCCGATGTTTATCCGCACCACTGCCCGCAAGGTCGTGGTGGTGGGCGGCGGCGAGCAGGCGGCTCAGAAAGCGCGCCTGCTGTTGAAGACCGACGCTGATCTGGTTGTGGTCGCTCAGACGCTAGAAGACGAATTGCAAGAGCTGGTAGACGAAGGACGCCTGAGCCATGTCTCAACCCTATCGGCTGCCGTGTTTGACGACGCGGCGATGGTCTTCATTGGCACAGGTTGCCCCGGTTTCGATGCGGCGGCCCATGGCGTTGCCAAAGCGGCGGGTTGTTTGGTCAATGTGGTCGACCAACCTGATCTTTGCGATATGACAACTCCCGCGATCGTCGATCGGGATCCGATCGTTGTGGCGATTGGCAGTGAGGGGACATCACCGGTTCTAACCCGTGATATCAAGACGAGTCTGGAACAGATGCTGCCCGCAAATCTTGGAGGTCTGGCAGCCCTGGCCGGTCGGCTACGCAGCTCGGTCGCGCGAAATGTACCGCGCGCAAAACGCAGGGCGTTTTGGGCCTGGGTGTTCAAGGGCGAGGCGCGCAAGCAGTGGGCACTGGGCTCGGAGCGGAAGGCGGCTCGGATGATCAAGGCCTCTATTGCGCAAGGCGGGGCACCGTCGCAGGCACCTGATGGTCTGATTTCCTTGGTCGGGGCGGGTCCGGGCGCACGCGATCTGTTGACGCTGCGCGCTATTGAGCGTTTGCAGGAAGCGGATGTGATCTACTATGATCGGCTTGTCGACCCAGAGGTGCTGGAATTGGCCCGCCGCGATGCCGAACGGGTTTTCGTCGGCAAACATGTCGGTGCGCATGCCTGGCCTCAGCACAAGATCAGCGCGATGATCGTCGCTGAAGCCCAGAAGGGGCGCAGGGTTGTCCGTCTGAAGTCTGGAGACCCGGGAATATTCGGGCGCGCCACGGAAGAGTTGGACGCAGCCCGGGCGGCGAATGTCGCTGTGGAGATTGTGCCCGGGGTGACGGCCGCCGCCGCCGCAGGGGCTGCTGTCGGACGTAGTCTGACAGCGCGAGGGGTTACTGACACACTGGTGATCGCAACCGCTGCTGGCAGCGTCGATGACCCAATGCCCGACTGCACACGGCTTGCTGGTCCGGGCACGACAACTGCGCTGTATATGGCGGTGCGTCATGCCGATCGAATTGCACAAAGCCTGATTTCACAAGGCGCGCCAGCAGACAGCGCCGTCGATCTCTGCGTCGAAGTTTCCAAACCTGGGCAGACGACCATCAGGACCACGCTGGAAGAATTGCCCAGTGCCGTCACGCGTAGTCAGATCACTGGATGTGCCGTAATTCTGGTGACGTGGCCGAAATCAGCGATTGGATATGCAGCGCAGCCTGTGTCTCATCCTGCACTGGACGCCGGCCGCGTCGCCTGACACGTGCTTTTCTAGAAGCTTGCTATTTCTGCCCATGACGCGGGGCAGACCTTAAGTATTGCAACGCGCCGTCAGATGGGCCAGTGCGCGATCGAACACAGCCGGGTTTTCTTCGGCGCGTGCGGCAAGGTGAGCCCCTTCCAACAGGGCGAGCGTCGCATGTGCTTCCTGTGTAGGATGTGATGCGCCAGTTATCGTCCCATCCGTCGCCGCAAGCTCAAACACCGATGTGATCCAGCTGATCATTTGGGCTCGAAACGCGTTGATCTTGGCCGTAACACCCTCAGAAAGGCTATTACGGCTGGTCGTCATAGCGACGCAAAGGCATAGTGTTCGTCCTGTACTAAGAGCCGTGCGGTAGAGCTCAATGAGACCAACAAGCCGTGCCGAAGCAGAAGGGTTTGCGTTGGAAATAGCCTCACATTGATCCGCGATTTGAGCGCTGTAGCGGTCCATCAAGGCCTCAGAAAGAATGGCTTTTGTCGGAAAATGGTAGTGGATTGAGGCTTTGCGAATACCGACAGCTGCCGACAAGTCCGCGTAGCTGAACCCGTCAAACCCACGACTGCGCAGGGCGTATTCGGCGGCCTCCAACAGGTCGATTTTTGTGGTGCCAGATTTTGGCATTCAAACCTCCACCATCGTCAATTGGTGATACACCGCCTCAGCGGCTTCCAGTGCGCCTTCAAGATATCCGCTAAATTGCGACGCCATCTCGGTGCCAGCAAACAAGAGGCGATTGCCCCACATGTTATTCAGGCTTTCCGGACGCCCGTACCGGGGATGGTGATGTAACGGTGCCAGGTCCGCAGCGGTCGACGTAAATTCGTCAAAGGCCCAGTCCTTTACAATAAGCTGTTTCGGAGTGGCGGCCTCGGGCCCGAAGAGCCGCCCGAGCTGGGTACGAATTGCGGTCTGCAAGACCGCAAGATCTTGTCTTGCTTCAGGGCGTAGGCCAACAAAGCCAAACAATGCGTAAGGCCCGACCGAGCGGGGCGAGGCATCGTGGATTTCTACCAAGGGCCCACGCGCGCTCATGGCGTCGCCGGACAATCCGGCCTCCTGCCAAAAGGGCGTGTCGTAGACGGCGACGGCTTTTGCCTGGCCTGCCATCCAGGTGGGAATTTCGTGCAAGGATTGCAGCGCCGGGTTCGGTAACTGCGGGGTGAACGGAAGCTGAGCCGCAAGTCTTGGAGGGGCTGCAATCACCACGCGGCGGGCTAAAATCTGCGGGTTTGAACCGCAGGTCACAGCGATCCGGTCAGGCTTATTTTCCAGCCGAGTGACAGGTGTCGACAGATGAATCGTGTCTCTGGGAACGGATCGCGCGATCGCGTCGACCAATGCAGCCATACCTCCCTCCAGTCGAAAAGAGCGCTGCATGCCCGCGAAACTTTGCCCGCGCCGGACATGCCCGTGTTCGTCTTCGACGCTCAACAAACCCGTATCAAACTGGTCAAACCGCTCTAGTCCCAGCTGATCAACCATTTGGTTGATGCGGGGTTGACCGGGCCAGAACCAAGCCGGCCCAAGATCAAACATAGTGGCCCCGGCCTGAGCGCTTAAGATACGTCCACCCAGGCGATCGCGCGCCTCAACAAGCTGAAAATCTGCCCCCTCCCGGGCCAGGCGACTGGCCAAACTAAGCCCTGAAAGGCCACCGCCGATAATCAGAATATCGCAGTTCATCGCGTTACCTTCCCGGTTATCGGCTACACGGCGGGTGCTTTTGCATGGATCAGATGCCCGGATTTCAACCAGATTTTCGCCCCGCCTACACCCGCAGTCAGCGTTAGAGCCTGCTGATCCGGAAGGCGCAGCCAGTCGTTTTGGACAAGCAGATCGCCATCTGAGACCGCCGTGCCGTCTATGATCAGAAGCTCAATCCCGCCCGCTGCATCGGAGATAAAGCGTGCCTCGGGCGCGAGATGGAGATAGGAGACAGTCTCCCAAGCGTCGCTGTGCAACGTCGCTGCTGCAACCCCATCCTCCGGTGAGGCCAATTCCTCAGCCATGGTTTTGCGAAATTGTGTGCGATCATGCGGATCGAATTGCCAAAGCTTCACGAAGATAGTGCAACCTGCCTCAGAGCCGGGCGTATGTGACGTTGTTGGCGG
Source organism: Pseudomonadota bacterium (assembly GCA_039193885.1). Lineage (GTDB taxonomy): Bacteria > Pseudomonadota > Alphaproteobacteria > Rhodobacterales > Rhodobacteraceae > Litoreibacter. The sequence goes on along the minus strand of JBCCWL010000004.1, from coordinate 192,517 downwards.
GTTGCGCACATAGGTGCCAGCCGGAAAGTCACCATGTTCGTCTTGGAACACACCGTCGAGAACGATGAATTCCTCACCCCCTGTGTGGGTGTGGGCCGCAAATTTGCTGCCCGGGGCATACCGCACAATGGTCGTTGCCCGCGCCACTTCGCCCCCGATACGATCGAGCATCCGTCGGTCGACGCCTTTCATCGGCGACGGCTGCCACTCAAGCTCGTCCGAATGGACAATAACACGGGCAGAGAAATCCGAATTGAGTTCCATTGGGTACATCCTTTTTTAGGTTCTACACAGAGCGAGTTGACTGGGCAGTCTCACCGGCGCGTCGTGTGTTTTGATCACATCAGAGATTCGAGGCTCCATAACTACCTACTAGATGGTAGGTAACTGTTCAACAGCCTTTTCCTTAGTCTCCGTCAAACCTGGCAATCACGCACAGGACTGGACGTGTCGCTGTCTGCGCCAGTTCTTGGTTGGTCTTTGATCAGACCAGTTTTGGGTCTGTCATGTGTCTGAAGTCGCAAACTCGTCCCGGAGGATATTTTTCTGAACCTTGCCCATAGCATTTCGGGGCAGGGCGGGGCGGAAGACATAGCTACGCGGCTTTTTGAAACTCGCAAGGGCTGTACCGACGCTGGATTTCAGCAACTCGACATCCGGCGTGTGATCTCCATCGGCCACGATAGCGGCAACCACGCGTTCCCCAAAATCTGCGTCCGGCGTTCCAAAGACGGCACTTTCCAACACGCCCGGAACCTGGTTCAGGACATCTTCGATCTCCTTGGGATAAATATTGTACCCGCCAGAAATTATCAGATCCTTTGCGCGCCCGACGATGGTGATCCGCCCATCCGGGTCTGACATGGCAAGATCACCTGTAATGAAAAAGCCATTGTCGCGCAGCTCCTCTGCGGTTTTCTCCGGCATGTTCCAATATCCCTGGAACACATTGTTGCCGCGCACTTCGATGACGCCAATCTCGCCAGGGTCCAAGGATCTGCCGGACTCTGGGTCGGTGATTTTGACCTCGGTTCCGGGCAGCGCATACCCAACGGTCCCGGGGCGCCGCGTACCTTCATACGGGTTCGAGGTGATCATGTTGGTTTCAGTCATGCCGTAGCGTTCAAGGATCATATGACCTGTGCGGTCTTCGAACGCTGTATGAGTCTCGGCCAGAAGTGGTGCCGATCCGGATATGAATAGGCGCATGTCCTTGGTGAGATCACGGGTAAAGGCATCGGTGTTTAACAGACGTGCGTAAAACGTTGGAACACCCATCATCAATGATGAATTTGGCAGCTCGGCGCAAATTTCCTCCGCATCAAACTTTCCCATCAGACGGACTTGTGTTCCAGCGAGAAGTGCGGTGTTCAACGCCACAAAGAGCCCGTGTGTGTGGAAGATCGGTAGCGCATGAATGAGCCGATCTTGATCAGTTATGCGCCAAAGATCCCTCAGGACCTGAGCGTTTGATAGCAGATTTTTGTGCGACAGCATTGCGCCTTTGGACCTGCCGGTTGTGCCCGAGGTGTAGAGCAGCGCTGCAAGATCATTCTCGCCGCGTTGAGCTGTTTCAAACTCGCTTGGCATAGCATCAGCGCCCTGGCGAAGTGATCCTTCGGTTTCGGAGAGCGTCAGCAGTGCCGCGTTTGTGTGCGCTGCAATCTCGCCTAGAGCGTCCTCATGACTTGGGTCGCAGACGATCAATGCAGGTGTAGCATCGCCGATAAAATAAGACAGCTCGGCCTTCGTATAGGCGGTGTTGAGCGGCAAATAAACAGCACCTGCCTGAAGCGTGGCTGCATAAAGAGCGATAGCCTCTGCGCATTTTGGCGCCTGGACCACGACCCTGTCGCCCTCACCCACGCCTGCATCGCGCAGGACATGGGCGATCTGCGCTGCACGTTTCACGAAGTGTGCGAATGTGAGCACCGACCCGTCATCGCTGAGTAAAAAAGGTGCCGTGTTGGTTGCATGCTGCGAAAACAGCGCGTCGTAGAGCGGGTTGGTCACGGAATGGTTTCCTCTGAAAGTGTCGTCGCATTGGTCGCGGCTAGGGCTTGTACGGTCTTCGACGCAGCGACTGTTCCTGCCGTGGCGAATGTTTCGTGGTGGCTCTCAGTCTTCGACAAATTGTAAAGATAGTTGACCATGGTGCCGCCCGACTGTAGCCGGGCTCTTTCAGAGCTGTCGGCCGTGGTGTGAATGTCATGGATCTCCGCGCCGTTGCCCAGGTGGAACCGTGCAACGGGATCAACCGGCAACCCGTCATCGCGCTTGGCCAAAAGCAGGTATTGCGCTGCCAACGCCCGCAGATCAGCCTCGCTGCTGGGCAAGGTCTGCCGCTTTGCGTTGACCCAGCTGGCAAGGTTCGGAATAGGCGACAGCGTCACAAATGTCTTCACATTGGGCGTGTCGGCGGTCAGTTCTGCTACGACCTGTTTGATCAACAAGTTGCCAAAGCTAATACCTGCAAGGCCTTTCTGGCAATTTGAGATCGAATAAAAGATCGCGACCGTTGCGTCTTCGGGATTTATCGGCGTGCGATTGTCTTCGAGAAGCATGTCGATTGAACTTGGAATTTCGGTGCCAAGCGCAACCTCAACGAAAATCAGAGGCTCGTCAGGCATAGCGGGGTGGAAGAAGGCAAAACACCGGCGATCTGCAGGTTCCAGCCTGCGTCTGAGATCGTCGAGATCATCAATCCTGTGGACTGCTTCATAAGCTACAACCTTGTCGAGAATGCGCGCAGGCGTATCCCAGGTAATTTGCTGAAGGACAAGAAAGCCGCGATTGAACCAGCTGCGCAAAAGATGTGCGAAGTCATAGTCCGTTCGCGCAAGTTCAGGGGCTGATTTTTGGAACCGCAACAAATCGCGGCGCATTGCAACCAGTGATTGAGTTGCCCCTTGCGGTTGATTTAGGCGCCGCAAAAGCTCCTGCCGTCGAGGTTCTGCCGCGCGGCTCAACGCTTTGAACGTCGTCGTGGTTGGATCCTTGGAATAAGACGCTGCCAGCGCACTCAACGCCTCAGCATCCAGTTCCAACGCGGTATTCAGATACTGAAAAAAAGCAAGTTTCTCTGGATCATCAGAGTGGCCGTAGCGGTTGAGTAAGGTGGCCGCCAAACGGTATCCCGACACTTCACCTTCGGCCGAGAGCAGCGCGTCGCACAGCTCAGTCAACGACCGGGTGTCGGTGCTGCCGATCAACCATGAGCCGCGTTCGAAGATCTGAGCGAGCACATCGCCAAGCGCCTTGCGTCGCATCCGTTTAGTGATCCAGCTGTTGCGAGAGATAGTCGCCAGTACGACGATAGTGCTCGAGCAGCCGGGCCGTTGCGGCGTCGGCATCGCGGTCCAAAGCGGCCTCGAAGATCTCGCGATGTTCTGCCTCGATACTGCGCTCACGATAGCTTGGACCATCGGCGGCCAGGTATCGATACCGGATGTTGAGGTCATAGAGCTGTGAACAATAGCGTTCCAGCATCGGCATGGCATGAGACTTCAGCAGCGCCATGTGAAAGGCTTTGTGCGTCTGTTCGAAGTCTTGAATATCACGACCTTGAGCGCGCTGCATGCGGTGATGGGCTAGGACAAGCTGTTCCTCCCAGGACGCGTCTGCCTGAGCGATTGAAGCACGCAGCGCGGTTTCTTCCAACGCGCATCGCAATAGCAGAATTTCGGCGAAATTGGCCTTGCCGACAGGGGCGGCTCGAAATCCTCTTTGATCCATCCGCTCGACAAGCATATCGGAGGTCAATAGGCTCAAAGCCTCGCGAACCGGACTGGCTCCGGTATTAAGCAGGCTCCTCAGCTCCTCGATTTTGAGTTTCTGACCCGCTGGAAGCTCGCCGGTCAGAATCATGTCGCGGATCTTGATATACGAGCCGTGGGTGGCAGATGTCTCTCGTCCATCAGTGGTGAGCATCACATTCATCGGTTCGTCCTTATGCGTCTTTCGAGTGAGTTCGATTTAGCTGAGCGATGAGCTGCCTGTCGAGAGACCGACAGACAGTGTCAATGACCCTTCATTGATCATCCATCGCCTCAGAACGAAACTACGTGCACCCGCGCTGTGCATCGGGTCGGCTTCGGCAAGCTTGCGTGCCTCTTCCAAGGATGCGGCGCGGTAAATGATCAGGCCCGCCCCTTGCATGTGTTCCCCGGTCTCATCCGACATGGGCCCGGCGAAGGCCAGGTTGCCCGCGCGCTCCAGCGTGCCTTGATACGCCAGATGGTCGGGCAGTGCCGCTTTCACCTCATCTGGCCCTTTGGCAGGGGTGCTGATTGCGGCGTATAGCTCCAAAGCGAGGGCGCCGCGGGATTTGGCCTGGGATTTATAGTCGACCCATGAAACCATAATTTTCTCCAAAATATCGATATTTATTGACATATGTCATAATAATCGTCAGAAATCAACCAAAGTTACGGGGATAACACAGATGAAATTGTTGGTTGGAGAAGTGTCTGAGGGCACAGCTGTTTTTGCCGTAAGTGGCGAGAAAGCAGTGAATTTATCGCAATTGGATCCGTCTGTTGGTGCAGATCTGATGGGTGTGATTCACAATCCGGACATGTTGGGAAACCTGAGCGATCAAATCAGCACGGCACCCGCTGTTCCGTTGTCTTCTGTCGTCCCAGCGCTGCCCGTTTTGGCACCCGGCACCATCATCTGTCTGGGCCTCAACTATGTCGAGCACATTAAAGAGGGTGGCTACGACATTCCGGATTACCCGGCCTTGTTCATGCGTGGGAAGAACTCGATCATGGCGGCAGGTCAGCCTATGGTGCGGCCGAGCTGTTCGGAAACGCTGGACTACGAGGCCGAGCTGATGCTGATCGTCGGCAAGGGCGGGCGCCATATATCCGAGGAAGCGGCGCTGGATCATGTATTCGGCTACACGGTCTTCAATGACGGATCGGTGCGAGAGTATCAGCGTAAAACCCATCAATGGACGCCGGGGAAAAACTTCGACAACACCGGTGCGATCGGCCCCTTCACGGTGACGCAAGATGAAGTGCCAGAAGGTGCAACTGGCCTTGCCATCGAAAGCCGCGTTGGTGACGAGATATTACAGCGCTCAAACACGTCAAACATGATTTGGGGCGTGCGGCAGGTGATCGCGACGATCTCGGAGTACACAACCCTGGAGCCGGGAGATTTGATCGCTCTCGGTACACCTCCTGGTGTGGGACATGCGAAGAAGCCGGGTCCGCGCTGGCTGCGTCCTGGAGAAACCGTTGAAATCGAAATCGAAGGGATCGGCATTTGTGCAAGCCCTATTGTTGATGAGACGGATTTTGTTGCAAAGGCGGCTGCCGAATGAACGCTCCTATTGGCAAAGAATTGGAGGCGTTGCGCGCAAAGGCGCAACAAGACCACCGCGATCTGCGGGCCCGGACCGGGCGTTTGTCTGATGACGCAATCGATCTGATCTTGCGGGGCGCGCGCTCCCACTATGCCTGGACAGATAAACCTGTGCCCGATGCGCTTCTCAAAGAGATCTACGAGATCATGATCAACGGCGCGACAAGCATGAATACGTGTCCCGCGCGGATCATTTGGGTCACAAGCGTGCAGGGCAAAGAGCGGCTCGCCAAAGCTATGAAGCCCAAAAATGTGCCCAAGATGATGGATGCGCCTGTCACTGCCATCATCGCCCATGATCTCGAGTTTTGGACCGAGCTGCCGTTCCTCTTCCCCCACGAGGACCGCCGGCCGATGTTCGATGGAAACCCGGCCTATGTTGAAGACACTGCATATCGCAACGGGACATTGCAGGGGGCGTATCTTATGATCGCTGCCCGGGCGCTTGGGCTTGATGTTGGCGCAATGTCCGGGTTCTCCAACGCCATTGTGGATGAAGAGTTTTTCGCAGGGACGTCGCTGCGGTCGAACTTCCTGTGCAACATTGGCTATGCGGATGAAACGGCGTTGTTTCAGAAGCTTCCACGTTTTCCGTTCGAAAAAGTCTGTAGCTACGCATGAGAGGCGCGTAATGGCCATAAAGATGAAACCTGTTGTCACCTATCGGACAACCGCTCAATGCCCGACCCACGCCCGGACCGAAATTCCAGTGCGTGACCTTCACGTTGTGATCGATGAGCCTGCGGAGCGCGGGGGCACAAATCTGGGGCCAACCCCGACAGAAAGTGCAATGACCGCTCTGATTGCTTGCACCAACGTGATTGGACATAAAAACGCCCATCGTTTGGGGATCGAGCTTGGCACGGTCTCGATTGAGGCAGACTGCAAGTTCGATCGGCGCGGCGTGCTTATGCAGGAAGAGATCGAGGTTCCGTTTCCTGCGATCACTTTGACAGTAAATTGCGACACCCCCGCCAGTCAGGAGGAGCTGACCCAGGTGGGTGTTGAAACGTCCAAATACTGTGCCATCGCCAAACTGTTCTCGGCATCGGGCACCGATCTGACCGTCAATTGGGTGAAAACCAACTAAACATCTAGAATCGGGCCGTGGGCCCAACTTTCAGGGAGGAAAGACAATGAAATCAGGATTGAAGCACAAGGTTTTGGGAGCGGCGCTTGCCGGTCTTATGGCTTTGCCTGCAGCAGCGGAAACAGAAATTTCCGCCGTTGTGATAGACGGTTATCCGGCGCGTGCGCTTTGGGTGAAAGAGTTCACCAACTTCTTCATCCCCGAAGTCGACAAGCGCCTGGCAGAAGCCGGCGAATACAAGATGAATTGGCAAGAGAATTACGGTGGCTCCATAGTGAAACCCAAAGGCGTTCTGGAAGGCGTTCAGTTGGGTCTTGGCGATATCGGTATCGTGACGACGATTTTCCATTCGTCGAAACTGCCAAGCCAGGGCATCTCGGGCTCGACACCTTTTGTGGCCTCGGATTCGCGCGCTGTTGCCAAGGCGGTCGACGAAATCGCCCGGGAATACCCGGCGATGCAGAACGAATTTGCTGCACAGAATCAGGTCTATCTGGCCACTGGCGTCGTGCTCGACACGTATCAGGTTTTCTGTTCGGACCCGGTGTCGTCGGTGTCTGATTTGGAAGGGCGCAAGATTGCCGGTGCTGGATTGAACCTGCGCTATCTTGAAGGCATTAAGGATGCTGCTGGTGTGCGTGGAGGTCTGACAGATTTCTACAACATGCTGCAAACCGGTCTTGCCGATTGCGGGATGCTGTGGCCCGAAGCGGCCAAGACCTTCAAAATCGCTGAAGTCGCACCTTACATGCTGCGCGCTGATCTGGGGGCGGTGAACTCCAAAACCATCACGGTCAATGCCGACTACTGGGCGGGTCTTCCGGATCCGGTGAAAGATGTGTTGCGTGACGTGGCGATTGCCTATCGCGACCATGTGGCAGGAATCGCTATGGACCGCGCCGAGGAATCCCGTAACGCGTTTGTGGATGCGGGGGGCACTGTTGTCGAAATCTCTGACAGCGACCGCGCGGCGTGGGCCGATGCGATGCCAAACATTGCGCAGGAATGGGCTGCAAATCTGGACGGCAAAGGCGAGCCCGGTTCGCAGATGTTGGCCAGCTACATCGGCAAGCTGCGGGATGCAGGCTTCGAACCCGTTCGCGACTGGACATCGAACTAGTCTTTGGATGATCCGGGAAAGGGCCAACTGATGCTGAACACCGCAGTGGCTGGCCTGTCTCGGGTCGCCAACATACTTGCCATCGGGGCCAACGCCTTAGGGACTTTAGTGGTCTTGGCCCTGGTGGTTGTGTTGAATATTGATGTGATCGCGCGCGGGATATTTTCTGCGCCGATCCGCGGCACCTACGAAATGGTGCAATTCTCCGTGGTTTTGATCGTGTTCCTGCAACTCGCCGATGTCGTGCGTGTCGACAGGCTGACACGGTCGGATGGGTTTTTGAACCTGATGCAGACCCGGCGCCCCGGTGTCGCGTCGACCCTGCGCCGCACTATCAACGCCCTTTCGGCGATTTTTATGGGGCTCATCGCCTATGTGACCTTCCCGGAGTTCTTGAAAATGTGGGCGACACAGGACTTTTTCGGAGTACCAGGTCTGTTCACGTTGCCATGGTGGCCCGTGAAACTGGTGATCACCACCGGCTCCGCGTTGGCGTGTCTGATCTTTCTGATCAAGGTTGTAACCGCACAAGATCGCCCATTGGCCTCACAAGCCCCTGAGCGTGACGAGAGCGAGTTATGACTCCGATTGAGATTGGCCTGATCTCGGTCATTGCAATTGTCCTTCTGATCTATTCGGGCGTCTACATCCCGATTGCGCTTGGCATGGTGTCGTTTGTCTCGATCTGGCTGATGCGGGACAATTTCACGCTCGCCTTGAACTTGCTGAAAATCGCGGTTGGCGACAGCGCTATGGAGTATAGTTTCGCAACGATCCCGCTATTTACGTTCATGGGGCTGATCGTGTCTAAGGCGGGGCTAGGGCGCGACATATACGAAGTTATGACGATGCGATTTCGCAAGGTGAAAGGCGGAATCGGCATGGCGACCGTGGGTGCGAATGCGGTTTTTGCCGCTGTCACAGGATCGTCCATTGCATCGGCCTCGGTTTTTACAAAGGTCTCGGTGCCGCAAATGATGGCCCAAGACTATAACCCCCGATTTGCGGTCGGCGTGGTGGCGGGATCGTCGGTTCTTGGGATGATTATTCCACCTTCGGCGATGCTGATCATCTATTCCTTCGTGGCCGAGCAATCGGTCGGAGACATGTTCCTGGCGGGCGTGTTCCCGGGCATCCTTCTGGCCGTTGCTTATGTGGCCGCAATTGCCATTATGGGACGCTTCACACCGGGCTTTGTCGGTGGGCGCAGAGTTGAAGACACCGAGTGGATGACGCCTGGCGAGATTGCCTCCAAGACGTTGCCCACGCTGTTTTTGATCTGCGTTGTTCTCGGCGGTATCTATACCGGTTGGTTGACCGCAGTAGAGGCAGGCGCAGCCGGGGCGCTGGTAGCGTTGATCATTGCGCTGGCGCGAAAGTCGATGACCGCGAAGACCTTCTGGGACGCGCTGTTGGAAACCGGCCATATCACAGCGGCCATCCTGTTTCTGATCACTGCCGCTTCCATCTACAGCCGAATGCTGGGGTTGGCGGGTCTGCCTAATCAGCTTCAGGATTTGCTGGCTGGAAACTCTGCCTCCTTTTGGACGATCATGATGCTCTATGTCCTTTTGATGCTGTTTCTGGGCACGCTTTTGGATACGGCTTCGATCATCTTGATAGTCGTGCCGCTATTTCTTCCCATGGTTGAGGCCATGAATTTATCGCTGATCTGGTTTGGAATTATCACAGTTGTCGGGGCAGAAATTGGGCTACTTACACCGCCGCTTGGCATTTCCTGTTTCGTCATCAAATCAACAATTAACGACGACCGGATTTCGCTCAAGGACGTGTTCATGGGGGCGCTGCCCTTTGCCTTTGTGATGCTTCTGATCCTGTTCATTTTGATTGAATTTCCGATCCTCAGCCTCGCCCTGATCTAAGGAACACCTCGATGCGTACCGTCAATAAAGACAACATAACTGATGTCTTCATGAGCTATATGTCCCAGGACACTGACCCAAGGCTACGTGAGATCATGGGCGCGCTGGTGACGCATTTGCACGCTTTTGCCAGAGAGACCCAACTGACCCATGAGGAATGGCGGGCCGGGATTGCCTTCCTGGAGGGATGCGCCGCAGTTGAGACGGAAGACCGCCACGAGTTCGTTCTGGCCTCGGATGTTTTGGGCCTTTCGTCATTGGTCGACATGATCCATTCTAGCGATACCGGCACGAGCTCCTCGGTTTTGGGACCGTTTCATGTTTCAGGTGCGCCGCCATTGGCATTCGGTGGCGACATGAAACGCAATTATGGCGGTCCGGTTCTTTTGGCGGAAGGAACGGTTCGAGATAAAGACGGTGCGCCCATTGCCGGTGCCGAAATCGACATATGGCAAACCGCGCCCAATGGACTTTATGCCAGTCAAGATGAAGAACAAGACACCTATTCCTTTCACGGGCTTATGGCGATGGGCGATGATGGGCGCTACGCTTTTACGACGGTCAAGCCGGTGGAATACACGGTGCCGTCTGATGGTCCGGTTGGGGGCATTTTACGGGCCTGTGGGCGTCACCCGTGGCGGCCGTCTCATCTGCATTACATCGTCAAAGCGCCCGGCTTCAAGCCGCTGGTGACAGAGATTTTTCCGGATGATGACCCGTATCTAGATCAGGACACTGTGTTCGGGGTGCGGGACGACTTGGTGATGCACTACGTTGAGAAACCCGCTGACCAGTTTCCTGACGGCATGGCTCTGTCTGGACAAGTCACCGAGCCGTTTTTGCATGTCGAATTCGACATTGTTCTGGCGAAAGACGAATGAAAGAAATCTGGAATTGACCAGACAGCGCCGAGGTCCAAAGGGAGTATGCCGGCGTGGTTTTATGTCTGCTTATCGCGTGCGTGATTGTGACCTCGATGCCAGTCAGTTTACAGCGCAAGGGACGGAATGAACCAAGGGCGTCTAATCGCAGTTGTTGGTCCGTCCGGGGTTGGCAAGGACAGTTTGATGCTTGGCATCCACGCTGCCGTGCCGGAGACCCGTCTCGTGCGGCGCACCATTACACGCGCGCCTGGAATGGAATCCGAACAGTATGACTCCGTTTCCAAACCCACCTTCGATGAGATGGTGGAGAGCGGGGCGTTCCTACTCTATTGGGACGCGCATGGGCTGTCCTACGGCATCCCCAAAGCGGTCGCGACTCACGTAACGCACGGGACCGACTGTCTGGTCAATTTATCCCGAAATGTCCTGCCGCAGGCCGCTGAGATCTTCCCGTCCCTCGTTGTGCTAAATATTACCGCGTCCCCGGAAATTTTGGCTGCGCGGTTGACCGCACGAGGCCGCGAAACGGAAGGCGAGATTGTCGCGCGTCTAGCACAGGCGAATAAGACGTTGCCTGAGGGGCTTGTTGTGGTGGAAATTTCCAACGATGGCCCTTTGCGCGACACCGTGGCGGAGGCCGTGGCACTCCTTCAACCGGCCAGGGCGTAGCTATGGATCTGTTCGAACCTGCCATCCTCACGCTCGCCACACAGGGCGATCCTGTCGATGACAAAGGGTACAGGCAGGGCCGCCAGGGAGTGGCGTGCGGCCTCAACCCAAGCCGTTTTCTCGACGTCGAGCAACCGGGCCGACAAGGTCATATGAAATCGAAACTCGTCCATCACATAGGGGTATCCCCAGCGTGCCAGCAAAGACTTTTGCCGTTCGCTCAGCGCGTTTTTGAGGCGGCGTGCCACTTCTTCTTCGCTCGGAGGTGCTCTAAATTCATCCAAGCCTTGCACGCAGATCTCTGCCATCCGGCGTAATTCGGACAGGTCGCCTTGCGGCGTCAGAGCCAGAAACCCGTCCAGCAAGGTAAGTTCCAAGCCGCGGCAGCGCGCAGGGCTCAACGTGAGAGCCAGCGCAGACGTAGCGGCCTGGAGCTCATCGAAACAACGGCCCTCAGCAAGATGAAATGGCGGCTTGATCGTGCCATGAAACCCGTATTTTCTGGGCGCATCCGTGATGTCTTCGAGGCCCGATATAGGGAGCTGTGTAACGGCGGTGCCGCGCAACAGGTCCCAGCCCAGCCAGCGGGCTCCGAAATCGGCCAATTTGCCAGCGGGTGGTACATAATAGATCGCAAATCGAGAGTATGACATGAATTCCCCAAGTCCTGCGGTCACTACGACAAATGCCAGTGACAGAAACATGACAGGCACCTTGTGTTTAGCCAATGCGCAACTGGTTCTGCCGGATCAGATCCTAATCGGCAGCATTACGATCGAACAGGGTATGATCACCAAAATTCTTGAAGGCGATCAAGTTCCCAGCGGCGCGTTCAACTGCGAAGGCGACTTGGTCTTGCCCGGTCTGGTCGAGCTGCACACGGACAATGTCGAGCGTCATATTGAACCTCGGCCCAACATTAGTTGGCCATATCTGCCAGCCCTGATCGCCCATGATGGTGAGCTGGCTTCGACTGGAATAACGACGGTGTTTGATGCCATGCGCGTAGGGTCGATCCATAGTGGTAAGGCACGCTACATCGACTATGCGCGCAAACTGGCCGATGAGCTTTTAGCGGCGCGGGATCTTGGCCTCTTCAAGATCAGTCATTTCTTGCACTTGCGCGCGGAGATTTGCTCGGAAACACTTCTCGAAGAATTTGCAACCTTCGGGCCGGAGGATCGGATCGGCATTGTCAGCCTAATGGATCACACACCGGGACAACGTCAGTTTAGCGACCTTGTGACCATGAAGAATTATGTTTCCAAGAAACGCGGTATGTCAGAGGAAGAGTTTGAAGCGCATATCCAGAACCTTTACGAGTTGCAAAAAAGGGTTGGAAAACAACATGAAGCCGGAGCAGTGCGTGAGGCAAAGCGCCTTGGGGCTGTTCTGGCCAGCCACGATGACACGACAGCGGCGCATGTGGCAGTCTCAGCTGAAAACGGCGTAAGCTTTGCGGAGTTTCCAACGACGCTAGAGGCGGCCGAAGCCTGCAGAGTTAGAGGAATTGGGGTTATGATGGGGGCCCCGAACCTGATCCGTGGTGGCTCACATTCGGGCAACGTCGCAGCCGATACATTGGCCAGGGCGGATCTGTTGGATATTTTGTCGTCCGATTATGTGCCCTCTGCGCTGCTTTTGTCCGCATTGAGACTTGCCGAGATTTGGAATGATTTACCGCGCGCCATTGCCACTGTGACCTGCAACCCGGCCCACGCTGCGGGATTAACAGACAGGGGTGTCTTGCAGACTGGTCTGCGCGGCGATGTCATTCGCGTCCAGAAAATTGGCACCAGTCAAGTGCTGCGCGGTGCGTGGAGCCTTGGAGCGCGTGTCGCCTGAAGCGCGGAATGGCTTTTGGACGGTGTCAAAAGGCGACCAAATCGCCACCCTTGAGCGCCAGTCTTTTGCGCGCCTCGGCTGGAGTTGCGACGGTTAGGCCAAGGTTTTCAATGATGCTTCGGATGCGCCGCACTTGTTGAGCGTTCGACGTCGCGAGCTCCCCTTTTCCAATGTAAAGACTGTCCTCTAGGCCTACCCTTAAATTTCCACCCAGAAGAGCGCTTTGCGTGGCAAACGGCATCTGGTGGCGACCGGCGGCCAGCACCGACCACTCGTAATTTTCGGGCCCAAACAGCTTGTCTGCGGTGGCGTGCATATGAGTGAGATGGTCCAGATCAGCACCGACACCGCCCAAGATGCCAAACACCATTTGAATAAAGAACGGAGGTTTGATCAGCCCTTGATCAACGAACCATTTCACATTGTAGAGATGTCCCAGATCGTAGCATTCAAATTCGAACTTAGTGCCATGAGTGCTACCCAGTGTCTCGATCGCGTAGCGTATGGTTTTAAATGTGTTGGGAAAAATGAAATCCTCGGTCATTTCCAAGAACTGGCGTTCCCAATCGTGCTGGAACTCGGTGTATTTTTGCAGCATCGGAAAGATGCCGAAATTCATCGAGCCCATGTTAAGTGACGCCATCTCCGGACTGGCGGTTGTCGCGGCCAAAAGGCGTTCGTCCATGCTCATGCCCAGGCCTGCACCGGTCGACACATTGATCACTGCGTCTGTCGATTGCTTAATGACAGGCAGAAACTGGTTGAATATTTCGGGCCTGGGGTCAGGCTTGCCGGTTTCGGGATCGCGCGCATGCAAGTGAATAATCGATGCCCCGGCTTCCGCCGCCTCGATGCTGGCGGTGGCGATTTCTGCCGGTGTGACTGGCAAATGGGGTGACATTGACGGGGTGTGGATGCCGCCTGTCGGCGCACAGGTGATGATAACAGACCGCGACATCAGGCCGGTCCTTTCTGACAGAGCTTGAAGATGCCAGCATGGCGCACCGATCGCGCATCTGGCAAGTCTCTTGGGTCAGTCTGCCTCCAGGACCTTTCGCGCGACCCGGAAACACTCCAGGGCTTGCGGCACGCCACAATAGATGCCGATCACGTGAATGATCGCCCGGATTTCTTCCTTGGTGACACCATTTGAGATCGCACCGCGGCAGTGGATCTCCCATTCGCTCATCTTCCCCAAGGCTCCGATCATCGAGAGGTTCATCATCGACCGGGTCTTGGCGTCGATCACATCGTCGCCCCAGCCAAATCCCCAGCACCAGGCCGTCATCGCTTCTTGGAATGGGCGCGTAAAGTCATCCGCAGCGGCAAGATTTTTCTCGACATAGTTTGCCCCGAGCGTGGATTTGCGCTGCTCTAGGCCTTTTAGGAACAGATCCTCGTCAAATACGGCCATATCCTAGTCCTTCAGTTTGATTGCGACGTTTTTGGTTTGCACATAGTTCCACAAGGCTTCGCGCCCCTTTTCGCGACCGTAGCCGGATTTACCATAGCCGCCAAACGGGGTTTCCACCCCTCCAGCATACCATTCATTTACAAAAACCTGACCGGCGCGGAGTTCCTTGGCCGCTTTTGTCGCGCGGTCGAGGTTGCGGGTGAATACCCCGCTGACGAGGCCGTAGGGCGTCCCGTTGGCAATCTTGATCGCATCCTCGTCCGAGGAGAATTTTAGCACCGACAGCACTGGCCCGAACACTTCGTCATTGGCAATGCTCATGTCAGGCGTGACACCGGTAAGCACGGTTGGTTCGAGAAAGGCACCGGGGCTGTTGAGCTTTCTTCCGCCAGCGGCGACTGAAGCACCCTGGCTTTGGGCGGCAACCACCATGTCTGCGGCCCGGTCGCGTTGCGCGTCCGAGACCATCGCGCCCATGGTCGGGCCATACTCGGGTTGCTCAATCCCGGGTTTTGTTGTCAGCGACGTGGCGACCCCCACCATCCGTTCGACCAGCGCGTCATGGACGCTGTCATGGACGATGACCCGGCTCATCGCTGAACAGACCTGGCCTGCGTTGAAATATATCCCCCAGCGGATGTCTGTTTCAAAGGCATCCAAATCCGCGTCATCGTGGACGATTGCAGCAGACTTGCCGCCCAGTTCCAGCACACAGGGCACCACGTTCTTGGCAGCAGCGGAGGCTATGGCAATCCCGGTGGGAACCGAGCCAGTAAAGACGATCTGATTGACGTCTGGGTGGGCTGAAAGGGCGGCACCGGCGGTGTGACCCAGGCCGCACAGGATATTTACAGCACCAGCTGGAAGGCCAACAGCCTCGGCCGCATGGACGAACCAGGCGTTGCTCAGGGGTGTGAGCTCTGGCGTTTTCACGACACAAGCGTTCCCAGTTGCTAGCGCAGCCGACATTGAGCGCGCGGTCATCTCTATGGGGTAATTCCAAGGTATGATCTGGGCGGATACGCCAAAGGGTTCGTAGGTTGTAAAGTCGAAATATCCTTTGCCCAAGGGGATCGATCGTCCTTCGACCGTTTCGGCCTGATTTCCGTAATATTCAAAGTAGCGCGCCGCACCCTCCACCTCGATCTTGGCTTCCCACAGCGGCTTGCCCTGTTCCAACGTTAGAACAGAGGCGATTTCGTCACAGTTCTCCAGCAAATAACGACCCATTGCCTGAACCATCCGTCCACGCTCCACCGGGCGCAGATCTGACAGTGCACCCGAGAGGTGAACGCGACGTGCCGCCTGCACGGCGCGATCGACATCCGCGGCGTCGGCTGCCGCCTGTTGAGCCAGAACTTCGCCAGTCGCCGGGTTGAGCACATCTATGCGTCCCGCACCACCGTCAATCCAAGTGCCGTCACTGTAGTTTTGCCAGTAGCTTTTCATAATGCGCGTATCCGGTGCTGATAGAGGTGGTCGTAATGTGGCTTCATGCGACGATGGACCCGTTTCACCCGCTCTGGGGCTTTGTCTACTTCGATGTACTTGCGAGGCTGCGGCGTCAATCCGGTTGACGCGCGCAGATTTGCATGAAAGCTGCCGCCGTCCCACCACGAATACTGGGCTGTGTCCGCACCGGGCTCCCAGCTGAGCGCCTCAGGCATGAACGGAATATCAACGGCCTCGCAAAATGCAGCCACCATCGTGTGCGGATCTTCCAAAAGATCGTCGCTGTCGATCACGGGCGGTGGTGAACCTGTCAACGCCGTCAATAGATCGAACAGCGCACGCTGTTCCGGAAAGCCGACCTCAAGTTCGTCAAAATCGGGCCATTTGTCGTAAACAGATGAAATGGTCTTGGCCGGGTCGCGGATCAGGAAGGCGTGAGTGAATTGGCTTAGAAAGTCCGGTGTCCACATATGATTGATATAGTGGGGAAAATCCTTGAGGAAGACGGGTTTTTCAAAAGCCATTGATTGAATTTCACGCCAAACGCTTTCGATGCTCAGCCCTGGCGTTGTTTTTTCACCGGGTGCAAAGCGGGGCCAAAGCGGATCTTCGCCCTGGTACCAAGCCTCCCCAAAGGGTTCGTGCAAGCACGCCAAGTCACCGCGTTGGCGCATCATCCATTCGAATGCCGTCGAGGTCGAACGCGGCACCGCCCAAAGCGCGATAATTCTATGCATGACAGGTTTCCAGCAACAGGCTTTGAGGGGTCGTGGGGGCGATGCCAAGATCTTTCATGATCCGCCAGTAGAGCGCCGTATCGTGACCGATCACAGGTTTGCCCAGCGTGGCTTCCATTTGGCGCGCCAGATGAACTGGGCGCTGTGGAAGGCCGCCCGGGCCCGTTCGAAAGTTACACATGCCGTTGATCAGATAGGCGTCTGCTTGTGGGGATTGTTCCGCAACAAACAGGAAGCTTTTCTCGAACAGATCGCCGTCGAAAATCCAACGTTTGGCGTTGACGCTGGCTTGGTCGGGGAACCAGCCTTGGTCGACAAAATTTCCCGCCCATAGCACATCAAAGCCGGCCTCGCGCAGGAAGCCGGCGGTTCCGTGCCACCAGTCTGGCCAGTGATAGGCCGCATTCAGGGCGATTTTCTCGATGTTCATAGCTTTTAAAGCCTCAACCATCGCGTAGCCGGCCATGTGAAACCGGGTCTCATATTTGTCCGACAGATCCACACAATGCTGGCGGATACCGTCCACGCCAAGCCCGCTTGCATGGACCCAATTGGATCCAACTTGCCCGCAAACATCGACCCCATTGCGCGCCATGCAATGAACAAAGTCGTCCAGCATCGCGAAGTTCTGTTTGCGTTGTTCCAGACCGTGGGCGTAGTCGGGCACATGCAGCATCCACCCATGAACACCGACGCTGTCGGGGCTCATACGCAGAAAATCCGACGGCGCTGCGTCAAAGTCGAACGGTGGGCATGTGAAGCCCACCTGATGCTCAAACAGTTTTTGATCTGCCGTCCAGCGGATCGGCATGGCGAGGTCATCTGCCATCAATAGCCTCTCGCATCCAGCTTTGAAGATGCATCACGGGGTGCTCGGAATTTACACCACCTGAAGGGTCAACAACCAGAGGCCCGGGTGTGTAGCCGCGTGAGCCAAGACCGCGCTGAACCGACTCGACCAGATGAATATCTTCTTCAACCGTGGTTTCGCGGTCCTGTATGGCAAGCTGGCGCACCTTCGCATCCTCCTGGCCACCGACCGAGTACCAGCCACGCCAGACAACCACGCGCCGGGCATCGAGTGCGCGCCAGTGATACGTGTTCAACACGTTCCCCGGATAGACCTGAAACGAGAACATCGGCCACAGGAACCAGCTGGAATATTCGTTGAAATGCGCGAAGCCTGAGTGGATGTCATAGGTCATGTCGTCGAGACTTTGGCATTCTGTGGTGTGGCGCAGGCACTTGCCCTGAGGTTGGATATCGTAGGTCTCCGGCCGGACCACGCCATTGGCGAAGGTCGGATGGTTGAGTGAGCAGTGATAGCACTCCGAGTAGTTCTCGACGGACACTTTCCAATTGCAGGTCTCGGCGATCTCGACCCATTCCAGTGGTTTGAGCTCAGACCAGTTTGGCACCCAATCTTCAAGCTCGGCGCGCGCGTTTGGGAACCACGTCTCCATCGGTGCGGCCTCGGGGTCGAGATTGACGAAGACGAAGCCCAGAAACTCCTCGGCGCGCACCTCGCTCAGGCAGACGCTTGACTTGTCGAACCCCTCAACGGCCTTGATGTTGGGGCCGCTGCGAAGATGACCAGTCAGCTCGTAAGTCCAGGCATGGTAGGGGCAGACGACGACGCGGGTGGTGCCGGTGCCGCTGACCAATTGGTGGGCGCGATGTTGGCACACATTGTAAAACACCCGGATCTTCTCATCTCGCCCGCGGATCGCAAACAGGCTTTCGCCCGCGATTTGAAACGTGGCGTAGTCCCCGATATTTGCTATCTCGGACGCGTGGCATCCGAATTGCCAAGTCTTGGCCAACAGACCTTCGCATTCCAGATCAAAGACTTGTGGGTCTGTATAGTAGCGGGCGTCGAGGGATCGAATTGGCTCAGTCATGACTCCTCCGTGTGGTACAGACCCAGTTGATGGCGACGTTTGTGAAATGTCTCGACCCGCTCGACGATCTCGTCACTGGCCACGGAGATCACAAAGGACAAAAGCATCTCAAGCAAGGCGACTGTGGTGACCGATGAGGGGAAGAACTGAGGCGTATCGCAGGCGATGACGAACCCATGATCGGCCGCGCAAATGATTGGGCTGGCGGGGCTGTCTGAAATTGCGATGATCCGCATGCCTTGATCCCGGGCGCGCATGACAGCCTCGACCACCTCGGCGCGGTAGGGCTTGCAGGTAATGGCAATCACAACATCTTCTGAATTCGCCCAGGCCAGATCATCAACAGCGTTCGATCCGCCCCGAGGGATCGCGTGGAAACGCACCATGCCCGTCGAGGCGAGGTAGGTGAACTTGCGTGCACTGGAGTTGTTGACGCCCACGCCAAGGGTAAACACGTTGTTGGAGGTCCAGATGACCTCGGCTGCGGCTTGCAGGTCGTCGGCGGTAATTCCCGCAAAGGTTTCTTCGAAATTACGCATATTGGACTGCACCATGTCAGCGTACAGCCCGCCTAGGTCGCCTGATTTCCGGATGTCTTGCAGCCAGCGCGCGCGATCTGGAAAATCTGCAGCACCGCGCCGGATCGCCTCGCGGAAGGGTGCGCGGAAATCCTCGTAGCCTTCGAACCCAACCTGGCGCGCCATCCGCACGACAGTGTTGGGTTTCACATTCGCGGCTTCTGCGATTTCGCGCACAGTCGATACGCCGACATCCCGAGGGTTCTCCAAGACATAGGTCGCAGCCTTACGCGCCTCCGGGGTCAGCTCTGCCAACTCACCTGCAAGACGCTTCAGAATCGTTTTTGATACATTTGTCCCATTCATGATTGACGATGGTACTAATGTTCGATTAGCGTGTCGAGGGAAATTACGACTCGATCAAGGATGAAAATTGTGGCCAACGAAATTCCGAGTCACGCCCGCGTGGTGATTGTGGGCGGAGGCGTCATGGGTGTCGGACTTGCCTATCACCTCGCCCATGAAGGCTGGGGCGCAGAGACTATTCTTTTGGAGAAGGCAGAGCTGACATCGGGAAGCACATGGCATGCCGCTGGTCAGATTACGCATTCCACGTCGAGTTTCGGCCTTGGGAAATGCGTCGATTACAATATTGGGCTGTATTCCGGGGGCCTGGAAGCCGAAACCAACCAACCTGTGACTTGGCACGGCTGCGGCTCTTTCCGGCTGGCCTATACCGAAGATGAAATGGATTGGTTGCGCCACACCCTTTCGGTTGCGCGGTCCTTGGGCTTCAACATTGAACTGGTCGGGCCCGAGCGGGTGCGCGAGCTGCACCCGTTTTATAACTTGGACGGTGTTTTGGGAGCGTTGCATACGCCTGATGACGGTCACGTTGATCCCACAAATGTCACGATGGCGATGGCTGCTGGCGCGCGCCAGAAGGGCGTGAAAATTATCCGTCAATGCCTTGCAACCAACATCACGCAAGAGCCGTCGGGCCTGTGGAAGGTTGAGACCAATAAAGGCACTGTCCTGTGCGAGCACGTGGTCAATGCCGGCGGTACTTACGCGCGGCAAATGGGCGAGTGGTCTGGGTTGCAGTTGCCGATGACGTCGATGACGCATCACTACTTCGTCACAGAGCCTGTGCCTGAATTCGAAAGCCTCGAGACCGAGCTTCCTGTCATTCGCGATGACAAAAAGGTTTCCGGCTATATCCGCATGGAGCAAAAGCGCGGATTGATCGGGATCTACGAGAAAGAGAATCCGAACTCTGTCTGGCATGAGCATTGCCCGTGGGACTACGAAAACTGGCTGTTTGATGCGGATTACGACCGCATCATGCCGTATCTCGAAGAGAGCTTGAACCGGATGCCAATCTTTGCCGAACTGGGCATTCAGCGCGAAGTTCACGGGGCCATCAGCCATCCGCCGGACGGCAACCCGCTGATTGGACCTGCCCCTGGCGTGCGGAATTACTGGTGCTGTTGTGGAACGCAAATCGGTATCGGCTGGGGCCCTGGTTTGACGCGCGAACTGGCGCGTTGGGTGGTGCATGGGGCGGCAGATATCTCGATGCGGGAATACGATCCACGACGGTTTGGAAGCTACGCCACTCCGGATTGGCAGGTGGTCAAGGCAGAGGAAGACTATTGTCTGCGCCACGAGATCCCGTTTCCTCATTTCAACCGGCTGGCCGGGCGTCCGATCAAGCCGTCACCGTTGCATGAGCTGTTGAAATCCAAAGGCGCCGTTCATGAAGAGGTCTTCGGTTTTGAACGCCCGCGGTTTTTCGCAAAAGGCATCGCCCAGGAAGACCACTATTCGTTCAACCGCACGCCGGTTGACGATATGGTCGCGGCTGAAGTCAAAGCTGTGCGGGAACGGGTCGGGTTGATGGATGTCACGGCGTTCACCAAGGTGTTGGTCGAAGGACCAGACGCCTACGCTCTGCTGGACCGTTTGACGGCAAACCGCATGCCGCAGAAAAACGGCTCTATCACTTTGACGCATATGTTGAACCGGGCGGGTCGGATCGAGCTTGAAACCACCATCGTCCGGCTTGCCGATCACCGCTACTACTTGGTGTGCGCTGCATTTTATGAGCAGCGATTGCTGGATCATTTGAATCAGCATCGTGATGCGGACGTGGTGACAATTACATCCGTTTCGAACCAATGGTCGGCATTGTCGCTCAATGGGCCGCTTGCGCGGGATGTGCTGGCAGCCTGCACAAAAAGCGATCTGAGCAACGCCGCATTCCGTTGGCTATCGGCGCAAGAGATCACTGTAGCGGGCCACAAAATCTGGGCGTTCCGCATGTCCTACGCCGGCGAGCTCGGCTGGGAATTCCATATGCCAAACGCGGCGTGCTTGGATGTCTACAAAGCCTTCTCGGCGGCGGGCGAACCTCTGGGACTGGTTGATTACGGATCGTTTGCCATGAATGTCATGCGCATGGAAAAGGGCTTCAAAGGCGCAGGCGAGCTTACCAACGAGGTGACTTTGGCGGAGGCGGATGTCCTGCGTTTTGCGCGGCAGGACAAAGCGTACCTGGGACGGGATAAAACGCTCAACAGCGAACTGCCCTGGATCTGTGCTTATTTGGAGATAGAGCCGGACGGTAAAGCTGATGGCCACGGGGGCGAAGCGGTCCTGCTGGGTGGCGAGGTGGTCGGATCGACGTCTTCTGTGGTCTTTGGGCCGACCGTCGGTCGCATTCTGGCGTTCGCTTATATTAAACCGCATGCTGCGGTCCCGGGCACAAAGCTTGAGGTGGTTATTCATGGGCAGCCGCGGGCAGCGCGTGTCTTGGGCGAACCAGCGTACGACCCTCAAAGTCTCAAACCGCGCGCAGATGAAAAGGTTTACGCATGAGTTTGCCCGCCACAATGCGCGCCATGGTCACGATGGGGCATGGCGATCTGGATCAGATGGTCCTGCACGAAGACTGGCCGCGTCCCGCGCCCGCAGCAGATGAGGTGCTGATCCGGGTGGCAGCCTGCGGCCTGAACAACACCGATGTGAATACGCGGTCTGGATGGTACTCAAAAACCGTGACCGATGCGACGACCGGCGGTGCTTTTGAGGAGGTCGGCGAAGACGATCCGACCTGGGGTGGCGCGCCGATCACCTTTCCACGTATTCAAGGCGCGGATGTCTGCGGCGAAATCGTAGCCGTTGGCGACAGTGTTCCGCCCTCCAGGATCGGTGAGCGGGTTATCACCGACGGGTGGCTGCGTGATGCGAACGATCCGGAGAATAAGAACAAAACAGGCTATTTCGGGTCAGAACGCGACGGAGGATTTGCGGAGTTCACCACAACCCCATCGCGCAACGCTTTTCGGGTTCACTCGGAGCTCACAGATGCGGAACTTGCGACATTCTCTTGTTCCTATTCTACGGCCGAGGGCATGTTGACCCGGGCAGGTGTCGGTGCTGAAGACACTGTTTTGGTCCCAGGTGCATCTGGGGGCGTCGGCGGTGCGCTGGTGCAATTGGCCAAACGCCGGGGTGCACGCGTCATTGCGATGGCATCCGAGGCAAAACACGACAGCGTCGCCACATTGGGCCCGGACCGTATCCTGCCCCGGTCACCTGAAGATTTGCGGGCCACACTGGGAGACGAGAAAGTCACGGTGGTTGCCGACGTCGTTGGTGGACCCGGCTGGGCGCAGCTTGTGGATTGTCTGGAGCGGGGCGGGCGCTACACCTGCTCGGGCGCGATAGCGGGCCCCATGGTCGAGATGGATCTGCGTACATTCTACCTGCGGGATCTGACGTTTACGGGCTCAACCGTCATCCCGGCAGAAGTTATGCCGAACCTCATCAGCTATATCGAAGGCGGAGACATAAAGCCCGTTCTCGCCGCCAGCTATCCGTTGGAAAAGTTGCGTGAGGCGCAAGCCGCCTTCATCGCGAAGACTTACACAGGCAATATTGTGGTTATGCCGTGAAAATAACGCGCATTCGGATCTTTCAGACGGATCTTCCTTACGTGGATGGAAGCTATGTTTGGGGGGCGGGTAACGCCATTGATGTGGCACGCGCCAGCGTTGTGGTGATAGACACCGACGCTGGATTGCAAGGGTGTGGTGAGTTCACGCCGTGTGGTGAAAACTACATGGTTGCGCATTCGGAAGGGGTCAGCGCGCTTGCGCGTTTGGTCGCACCCAAGCTGCTGGGCGAAGATCCGCGCCAGGTTGGTCGGATCGAGCAACGCATGGATCACTTGGTGCAGGGGCATGGGTATGCGAAGGCCCCGTTTGATGCGGCGTGCTGGGATATTTTGGGGCAGGCATGCGCGCAGCCGGTTTGGATGTTGCTGGGCGGTAAGCTCATGGACGGCGCGCCGATGTACCGTGTCGCCCCTCAAAAGGCCACGGATGAAACTCGGGCCGAAATGCAACGCTACCGTGCCCAAGGCTATCGCCAATATCAGATAAAGGTTGGTGGCGATTGGCATGCCGATATAGACCGCATCAAATCTGGCGTTGCGATGCTTGAGCCTGGCGAAAAAGCCATGGCTGACGCCAACCAGGGCTGGCGTGTGGACAATGCGATCAGAGTAGCTCGGGCGACAGCGGATTTGGACTACATCCTCGAACAACCCTGCAAGACATACGAAGAATGCCAGCAGGTGCGTCGCGTGGCGCAACAGCCTATGAAGCTGGATGAATGTATCACGGGTCTGGCGGCCGCCCAGCGTGTGGTTGCCGATCACGGGGCAGAGATCTGCTGCCTCAAGATATCTAACCTTGGTGGGCTGTCGAAAGCCCGCCGGGTACGCGATTTTCTGGTGGACAACCGCATACCTGTGGTCAGCGAAGATACTTGGGGTGGCGAGATCACGACCAGCGTGGTTGCACATTTTGCCATCTCGACCCCGCCCGATTACCTCCAGAACACCACCGATCTGATGAACTACAACACCCGCTCAACGGGGCTCGGCGGGGCCTGGGCCGAGGACGGCAAACTCTTCGCCACCGAAACCCCGGGTCTGGGCGTTCGTGCCAATTTCCACCAGCTGGGCGCGCCTGTTGCGGAGTATGCGCTATGAAGATCACACGCCTGTCTGTCTACCAGGTCGACTTGCCGCTTGAGCATCCGTATTGGCTGTCCGGCGGCCGGCTCAAATTTGAAGTGCTGGACGCGACGCTGGTCAAAATCGAAACCGATGCCGGCATTGTTGGGTGGGGCGAGGGAACGCCCTGGGGACATACTTACGTCCCGGCGCATGGTCCGGGCATTCGCGCCGGTATTCAGACGATGGCCCCTTTCGTTTTGGGCCTCGACCCACGGTGCGTTTTGGATGTAGAGCGCGCGATGGATCTGGCGCTTCCGGGACACCTTTACGCGAAATCACCAATTGATATGGCATGCTGGGATATTGCGGGGCAGGCGTCTAACCAGCCAATTGCCGATGTGATGGGTGGCGGGTCGAGAACGCCTCGGCCTATCGCCTCCTCGGTCGGTGCCAAAACCATCGAAGAGACCCGCACAGTGATCGAGCGCTACCGGCAGCGCGGCTACATTGCGCATTCCGTCAAAATCGGAGGCAATGTCGCGCGTGACATTGCGCGCATCCGCGATGTTGAAGCGCAACGCCGTGACGGCGAGATCGTGCTCTACGATGTCAATCGTGGTTGGACCCGGCAACAGGCCCTGCAGGTGATGCGCGCGACCGAGGATCTCTCGGTGATGTTTGAACAACCCTGTGAGACGCTCGACGATATTGCAGCCATCGCAAACCGCCATGCCGCGCCAGTGAGTGTTGACGAAACACTGGTCACGCTCCAGGACGCAGCCCGTATTGCCCGCGACGGGTGTGCGGAGATTTTTGGGATCAAACTGAACCGTGTCGGTGGTCTGACCAAGGCCGCACGTATCAGAGACGTGGCATTGGCACATGGGATCGATATGTTCGTGATGGCCACCGGCGGGACTGTTCTGGCTGATGCCGAAGCTTTACATCTGGCCGCAACGATCCCGGACGCCAATTGTCTGGCCGTTTGGGCGTGCCAGGACATGATCACCAAGGACATCTCGGGCGGTCGCGGCCCGCGGAATGTCGACGGACACCTAGCCCTGTCCGAAACACCCGGTCTGGGCGTGCACCCGGACGAAAACGCGCTGGGCACCCCCGTTGCGGAATACAAATGAAGATCACCAAGATATCGCTATGGGCGGTCGATCTGACCAGCCACGAAACCTACTACATGGCTGAAGGTAAGACCTGTTCGACGGTCAAAAGCCATGTTCTCTGCCTGCAAACTGATACCGGTTTGACGGGTTGGGGCGAAGTGTGCCCGATCCCGCATTATTTGCCCGCCTTTGCTGACGGTGTGCCCAGCGCAATTGTGGAAATGTCGTCCGAGATCCTTGGTGTTTCCCCGTTTGGCGTCGATGCGCCAATGCGTAAACTCGACGGGTTTCTTCCAGGTCATTTCCACGCGAAATCGATTGTGGACATGGCTCTCTGGGACGTGTTCGGCCAAGCGATGGGCCAGCCGCTTTATGCGCTTTTAGGTGGACGTACGCGGGCTGATATGCCGCTCTATCATTCGATTACCTGTATCGCGCCAGATGAGATGGCCCGGATCGCAAAAGAGGCCTATGCCACGGGGATCCGACAGTTTCAGGTCAAACTTGGTGCGGATGCCGACTGGCAGGCTGATGCGGAGCGCGTAATAAAAGTTCGCGAGGCGGTTGGTCCTGGGCCACTGGTCTATTGCGACTGGAATTGCGGGGCTACGAAGCTTCATGCAACGCGAACCGGCCGCGCTGTGCGGCATCTTGATGTCATGTTGGAACAGCCCTGCGCCACGCTAGAGGATTGCGCAGCCGTCCGACAAGCCACTGGTTTACCGATGAAAATTGACGAATGTGCCTACGATCTGGCGTCGCTTTTGCGGGCCCGTGAGTTGGGATGCCTGGATGCTGTCGCCCTCAAGCTGTCGAAATTCGGCGGGCTGTCTGCCATGCGCCGGGCGCGCGACCTCACGGTATATCTGGGTGCTGAAATTTGCGCGGAATGCACGTGGGGTTCGGATATTGTAACGGCGGCATCCTTGCATTTTGCAGCGTCCACGCCGCATGGGTCATTGTTGAATACCTGTGATCTCTCGTCTTATGTTGCACCACGCCTATGCCCGGACGGACCTGTCCGAAAGAATGGCCGCATCGCTCCGCCGGAAGCTCCGGGTCTGGGGGTTGTGGTCGATGCAGACTGTCTTGGATCCACCATATTGGAGTTGGGCTGAACAATGCAAAAGCTAACATCACAATCCGAATGGATCAGCCGCGCACGCCAGGTTCTTCCTGCAGCGGGGTTCGGCAATTTTGATCCCGGCATCGTTATATCCAGCGGGCAAGGGAGCCGGGTGTGGGACGAAGACGGGCTTGAATATGTCGACTATCTTATCGGTTCGGGCCCGATGCTTCTGGGACATGGCCATCCGGAGGTGATTGAAGCTGTTTTGGAACAGCTGCCAAAGGGCATGACGTTTTTTGCAAACAATGCCAAAGGGATAGAATTGGCTGAAGCAATCGTCGATGCGGTTGAATGTTGTGAGCAGGTGCGGTTCGTAGCCTCTGGCGGGGAGGCGGATATGTATGCGATCCGGCTGGCGCGTGCCTATACCGGACGCGACAAGATCCTGAAATTTGAGGGCGGTTATCATGGGATGAGCGCCGAGGCGCAGATGAGCCTTGCCCCGTCAAAACGCGTGAATTTTCCGTTGGCCGTACCCGACAGCGCTGGCATTCCGCAAAGCGTTGCCGAGCAAATGCTGATTGCGCCCTTTAATGACTTAGCTGCAGTAGAGGACCTGCTGGGGGCACATGACGACGTTGCCGCCATCATCGTTGAGCCATTGCAGCGGATCATCCCAGCCGCTCCGGGCTATCTGCAAGGTCTGCGGGATCTGTGTGACACGCACGATGTTCTATTGATTTTCGACGAGATTGTAACTGGATTCCGCCTGGCCTATGGCGGAGCTCAGGAGCGGTATGGCGTGACGCCAGATATCTGTACTTTGGGTAAGATTATCGGTGGTGGTTTTGCACTAGCAGCGCTTGGTGGCAGCGCTGAAATTATGCAGCATTTCGACAAATCCTGCGTTCAAAACGACAAGTGGCTCATGCAGCTTGGCACGCTATCGGGTAACCCTGTCGCGGCCGCGGCGGGGCTGAAAACGATGGAAGTCCTGCGCCGGGACGGCACTTACGATCAGCTGCGCGCCTTTGGGCGGCGCCTTCAGACCATCCAGTCAGACGCCTTGGAGGCCAGAGGGATCGCCCATCGGATATGTGGCGATGAGACCTTGTTTGACATCTTTTTCACCGATGCACCGTGTCGGGATTACCGGTCGGCCCAGCATGATGATCCAGATCGCAACGCGGTATATAATTCGATTTTGCGCGACAACGGCGTTTTCAAATCGCCGGGGAAATTTTACCCGTCTTTGGCGTTAACCGAGGCTGATTTTGAGTTGACAGAACAGGCCGTTGCGAACGCAGCCGCCGGGCTTGAGGCGCACTGATGGGCGTGTCGGCCTAAAGATCGGCGCGCTGCACAGGAAACATGCGCTGCAAGCTTAGCATGCTCACCGCGATGGCCGGTCCAACGCCAAAAGCAAACAAGACGGTTCCGACACCCACTGTACCGCCAAGCATCCACCCAATGGCCACAACTGAAAGTTCAAGCGTCGTGCGGACCAGGGCTATCGGTTGCCCGGTTACGGTTTGAAGACCGGTCATGAGCCCGTCCCTTGGGCCAGGGCCAAGATTAGCGATCAAATAGATCGCCCCGCCGAAGCCCGTGACAAGTACACCCAAGGCTGCCATGGTCACGTTTGCGAAAAAATTATTGAATTCAGGCAGATAGGGCAGCGCAAATTCTAGAACCGCGGCGATAATCACCGCGTTGAGGAGCGTCCCAATTCCAGGGGTTTGTTTGAGCGGGATCCAAAGGATAAGCACAGCCACGCTTAGAACAAAGGTTGCCAAGCCGATGCTCCAATCCGTGACATGGGTCAGGCCTTCGGCAAACACAGTCCAAGGGCTGACACCGACGCCAGCTTTGATCATCAATGCCTCGCCCAAGCCAAAAATCGTAAGCCCAAAAATCAAGGGAAGTAGCGAATTGATCGGCGGACGCATCGTGAATGTATGCGGTGCGCTCCAGGCAAGTTTAGGAACTGATTTTACCGACAGGAGTTTCATCAGAGTTTTGACCGAGTTGTTTTATGCATTGGCATCGCAGCTGCATGTTGCGGCAATCAAAGCGTAAGTAAAGCTGGATTTTTGTGATGCCGTGACGCACAAATTCTTGTGTCTTTTGCCTATTTTACGTCCGGGGGCTTTAGGGTCTCGCCGATTTCAAAAGCCCGGCTAAGCAGCGCCTGGCGTCTGGCGTCTGATCCTGTGGTGCCGTTAAAAATTTCCAGTCGACGTTCTGAAAATCCGAAATACCCGAACGTGCCGTCAATCCATGCTGTTTCAAGGGCGGAGGTGTACCCCATGGCCTCCATTTCGTCGGACCTGGCCCCTGCCGCGACCATCAATACGCCGGTTCTGTCGCGTTGAATGGATTTTTCCCGGTCGTCCAATTGGTCATAAGCCCATCCCCAGGACCACACGCGCTCCACCCAGCCTTTGGTCATGGCGGGCATGCCCCACCAGAACAGCGGAAATACAAAGGCAACGGCGTCTGCGCGTTCTATTCGGGCTTGTTCGGATTGGACGTCTGAAGGGGCGTGTCCGTTCTCGCGGGTGTTGATGTCCTCAAGGCTCCACCGAGGGTCGAACCCTTCGGCATGCAGATCTGCCAGCTCCGTCGTGTGGCCCGCGCTCTGTGCGCCCGTGTTGAATGCTTTCGCCAGCGCTGCCGTGAACGCACCCGGATCTGGATGATCGAGAACTGTCAGAACGTGCATTTGGTGCCCCGTAAACCTAGGTCATGCCGCAGCTGTATACTGAGCCTGAACGAGTGCTAGGTTCAATGTGGAATCCGCGCGATTTTACGCCAAGCTGGGCAGCCAAAGTACGATCGCGGGGAAGGCAACCAGAAGAGCAATCGTGATGGCGTCAGCGATAAAGAACGGTGTCACGCCTTTGAAGACATCTTGCACGGATAGATCGTCCCGGACCCCGGCAACAACGAAGCAATTCAGCCCGATGGGCGGCGTGATCAAACAGAACTCGGCCATCTTTACAACCAGGATACCGAACCAAATCGCGCACATCGTACCCGACATTCCGAAGGTGCTGTCAGCAGCGCTGACCGCTTCGCCTCCATTGAGGGCCATCACGGCCGGATAGACCACCGGCAGCGTCAAGAGCAGCATTCCGATCGCATCCATGAACATGCCCAGCACCGCATAGGCCAGAAGGATACAGATCAGGATCAGCATAGGCGGCATGGTTAGTGACGTGATCCAGTCAGAGAACGCGCCCGGCAGATCGGCGAAGCCCAGAAACCGCACATAGATCAACACACCCCAGATGATTGTGAAGATCATCACGCTCAGCTTAGCAGTCTCCAGCAGCGCGTCCTTCAGCTGTGTCCAGCGCATGCCTTTGTAGACTGCCATCAGGAAAACCACGAAGGCCCCGATCGCGCCACCTTCGGTTGGCGTACCCCAGGCGTCGCCGCCGAACGGATTGTAAACAAAGCAGATAATCGTCACGACAACGAACACGATCGGCAAAGCTGGCGGCAAGGAAACGAACTTTTCCCGCCAGGTATAGCCGCTTACCGGCGGCCCGAAATTCTTGATCGTCAGGGCCATTCCGATGATCAAAGCCGCGTAAACCAGTGCCGAGAATGCGCCCGGCACGAAACCCGCCAACAGGAGTTTGCCCACATCCTGTTCGACGATGATCGCGTAGATGACAAGAATTGCCGAGGGCGGGATCAGCGAGGCCAGCGTACCACCCGCAGCGACAACACCTGCGGCAAACTGCTTGTTATAGCCGATTTTCAGCATCTCCGGGATCGCGATGCGGGCGAAAACAGCGGACGTCGCAACAGATGCGCCTGAGACCGCTGCAAAGCCCGCGGTGGCAAATACCGTCGACACCGCAAGCCCGCCCGGGACCCATGCAATCCAGCGCTTTGCGGCTTCAAACAGGGCTTTGGTCAGGCCCGCATAATAGGCCAGGTAGCCAATCAGAATAAAAGTCGGGATCAGCGACAGCGCCTGGCTCGAAACCTTCGAGTGTGGCACTTGTCCGGCGGTTTTGACGGCCACACCCAGCGCCCAGCCGAAATCGTCAATCGCGTAGTCCTTCTTGGCCCAGAAGATCCAGATCAATCCGATCACGCCTGCCAAGGCCGCCGCAAAGGCCACGCGCATTCCCAGCACGACCATAAGCAGCATCACACCGGTGACCCAAAGTCCAATATCGATCGGTTCCATCAGCTGTCGGCCTTCAGTTGATCGGCTTCCATCTCTGCCTGTTTTGCCGCATCGGCAATCAGTGGAACTGCGATGGCTTGTCCGGTCGCAATTGCACGACCATAGGCCCAGATTTGCAGGCACAGCCGCAAGCAGAGAACGCCGAAGGCAAGCGGTGCCATAAGCTTGGCAGGCCAAATCGGTAGCGCAATATCCATTGAACTGTCGCGGCTCCACATGGGTGCGGCGAAGTCAAAACTGCGGTCAAAATGCGCCCAGGACCCCCAGACCAAAAGGATCATAAGCATGAGGATAAACGCGGTTGTAATAAGCTCGACCACATAAAGCGCACGTCCACGCAGTTTGCCCACCACAATATCCATGCGGATATGCGCCCCTTCGCGCATCACGAACGAAATCCCCATGAATGCGATCAGCGGCATGGCCTGTTCGATCCAGTCCACATAGCCAGAGATCGGACTGTTGAAGAAGTTGCGCCCGCTCACTGAGACGACAGCAAGCAGCATCAGTGAGAAGACCGCAAGACCGCTGATCAAGGCGAAAACGCGTTCTAGCTTCAAAAGGCTTTGGTCTAATTTGCTGAGCGTGCTGTCATCGGTCAGCACGAGTGAAGCGCTTGCCATAGTGCCACCTGGGTCGTTTGAAAGTCAAATGTGAGGCTCTGCGCACCAGAACAATGCGCAAAGCCTCTGAGTGATTTGGTTTAACTCGCGTCTGCGATCATCCCAGTGACGAGATCGTAAAGCTCTTGCGCAGGCAAGCCCGCAGCGGAGTTCTGTTCAAGCCACGCGGCGGCTGCCGGCGCAGCGGCTGCCTCTTTAAAGGCGCTGATTTCTTCGTCTGTGAAGGTCACGACTTCGATTCCACGCTCTTCAAGTGCCGGGCCCCAGGCGTCCATTGTGGCCCCGTTATAGTTGGCGATATAGTGGTCCATCGCTTCATCAACGGATCCCATGAGCGCGTCACGATGCGCATCGGACAAACCGTTCAGAGCATCCGTGTTGATCACAACCGGGCAGTTCACGGTTCCAGGGTTCAGGTTGGAGGTCCACCAGGTCGCGTTCTCGATCGTGCCGAATGACATATGAGCATGCGGTGCGAATGCAACGGCTTTCACAACTCCGGAGTCCATGGCCTGCCGGACTTCGCTCGCTGACATAGAGGTCGGTACCGCGCCCACGGTTTCCATCGCCGCACCGATCCCACCAGTGGCGCGGACGCTCAGACCTTCGAAATCACTGAGTGTTTTGGGTGCGTCACCCACACCGGTAATATTGTACTGTGGCAGGGGCGAAGGCATCAACAGCGTTGCATTCCACCGCGCCAGATCAGCAACCGTCGCCGGGTGCTGGTACACAGCCATCGACAACTCGACCTCTTGCTCCAGTGAGCTTACGCCCAGGAACGGCAGCTCGAGCACGGTGATGGAGGGGTTCTTATCACGGTGATAGCCTGCGCAGAACTGTGCCATTTCAAATGCACCAATCGAGATCCCGTCAAGGTTCTCACGGTTGTTGGACAGACCACCATAGCTCAGGTTGAGGGTGAACTCGCCACCGGTCTTTTCGCTGACCAATTCTGCAAGTTTTTCGGCATGTTCGGTGAAGGCACGTTTTTTGCCCCAGAGTGAGACGTTCCATTCTTCAGCAACCGCTGTCGTCGCAAAGCCCACGGCAACGCCGAATACGGCGGCAGTGCTCAGGTATTTTTTCATCTTCGGTTCCTCCCAAAAGTGATGTGACGCTATTGAAACCGAAAACCTCCCCAAGGACACATGATAAAATATGCGCGTGACCTGAGGGTGGGTCTGCGGATTTCCGCAGGGCTACAATAGGGCGTCTTTGTCCAATCCTAGCTTGACAATTTTCTCATTCAAGGTGCGTCGACCGATGCCCAACGCGTGGGCCGCGTCATCCATGCGCCCGGCATGGGTTTGAATCGCTTTGCCGATCATCTGACGTTCTAACGCGGCTACGACATTGCGCAGCCCGGGCCGATGAGATTTCGGCATAGACAGGCCTGACAGAGCATCCTGCATCGATCCAAAGCCTTGACGGGCCATCATCACGCGCCGTTCGGCCACATTGCGCAGCTCCCGCACATTCCCTGGCCAGTCATATGAAATTACGGCAGAAAGTTCGGCCTCAGAGAGCTCTGGCACTTCAGTTTCGTAGACCGACGCAAACTCATGCAGGAAACGCATGAGAAGCAGCGGAACATCATCAAGCCGGGCGCGCAGCGGCGGCAGGTTCAGCTGAAAGCCGCTCAGTCGAAATAGCAAATCCTGGCGTAAACGCCCCTCCGCGACGGCGTTCGTGGTGCTTTCATTGGTGGCGGAGATAACGCGAAGATCCAATCGCTCCGGGGTGCCTTGCCCCTGGGCCAGGACTTCGCCGGACTCGATCAACCGCAAAAGTACGGGCTGCACCTCGATCGGGCAGGCGCAAATCTCGTCGAGGAAAAGCGTGCCGCCCGCAGCACTGCGCGCCACATGTGGCAACTGATCGGCGTTCATCTGCGCGGCGTTGACGGCAATATATGGCCGGTCGCACCGCGCCGACAGATCATGGAGTGCACGTGCCACAAGGTCCTTGCCGGTGCCGGTTTCGCCTTCGATCAGAGCGGAGGTATCGCCACCTGCGACCATCGCGATCATGTCACGCAGCCTGTGCATCTGCGCAGTTTCGCCCAACAGTACCCGGTCCAGGCCGGAGAGTTGTTGCAGGCGCTCTTTCAGACGTTCATTGCTTTGACGCATTGTATGCTGTTCGGCGGCATGGGATAAAATCAACAGTAAGCGCCTGGGATCAAATGGTTTTTCAACAAAGCTGTAGGCTCCGCTATTCATCGCCTCAACAGCCATCGGGATATCGCCATGAGCGGAGATCAGGACAACCGGCGGGCCACCATCTAAGCTGTGCAAAAGATCCAGCCCGGTCATGTCCGGCATGCGCATATCGGATAGTATGACGTCTGGCGCAAACTGCGCGATCCAGCGTGCGGCATCAGTGGCGCGCGCCAAGGCCTTGGCTGACCAGCCCGCCGCCTCGATCAGGTCGACAAGCGAGTTTCGCATCAGACGGTCGTCATCGAATATCAATACGCGGTACTGGGTCATGAGCTGGAGGGTACATCACGCGGCAGAGTGACCCGGAACACTGCGCCGCCGCCCGACCGATCTGAAGCTGTGATGGAGCCATTGTGGTCATTGATGATGCCTGCAGAGATCGTCAGACCCAGCCCCATTCCCTGCCCGCTTTCCTTCGTTGTGGCAAAAGGTTCGCGAAGGTCGTCGAAAGTCAATCCGCCCAGCCCCTGTCCGCTGTCTGCGACCTCGAACCAAACCTCATTGTCCAAGCAACCCATGGAGACCGAAACGGTCTTGTCTTCTGCTGTTTCCACAGCGTCGAGCGCGTTGCGGATCAGGTTGGTGAGCACTTGCTCGATCCTTAATCGGTTGGCGTTAAGGCGAACATCTTCTTCTGGTGGGATAAAGTCCACCTTAGCTTCGCGCGCGGTCAGGCTGGGCTCCAACAGGTCAAGTGCGCCCTGTAGAATAGCAACCAGATCACATTGCTCGAAGCTATCATGGCCTTTGCGGGAGAAGAATTTTAGTTGACGAGTGATATTTTCCATCCGCTCAACCAGACCTTGCATCTTTTCGTTCAGCGGCGTCGGCCCAATGGTCATTTCGGAGGCCACCAGTTGGTTTCTCATGGCAGCGATCGGCTGGCCAAGCTCATGGGTGACCGAGGAAGCAAGTTGGCCGAGCGCTGCCAAACGACCTGCGCGTTCCAGCTCGGTCTGGGTGCTTTGCAGGTTTCTTTCTGCGGCGCGCCGTTCCTCGATTTCGACGGCAAGACGCTCATTGGCCAGCCTTAGTTCGGTTTCTTCGCGTTCGGATGTTCGGAGCGCCAGCCGCGTACGGTTCAGCCGACCAAACTGGATCGCGCTAAAGCTCATCAAGACCAGCGCCAAGAAAATGCCAGTTGTCAGCCAGGCCCGGGTGGTTGCTTGATCTGCGGGGGCAAAGAAGTGCAGAGACCAGCCATTGGGAAGATCAGAGGTGCTGAGATACAGCAGCTGCGTGTCATCGACCCGGGCGGACTGCCGGGTTTGGTCGAAACGCCAATCCAGATGCTCCAGCGGCTCGTTGCCAAATTGTTGCGACGCGATAATTCGCTCGCGCTGCGAGGGTGAAAGTGGTGAGAGCGTTTTGTAACGCCAACTCGGGTTTGACGCCAACAAGATGACGCCGTCGGCATTTGCCAGAACAATCCTTTCCCCGGAGGCTTGCCAGTTTTCCTGTAGCGAGGACAGATCGACCTTGATGGCGATAACCCCTTGTGTATCCGTGCCCTGGGGTTGCACCGCCATTGCATAGAAATAGCCCGGGATCCCCGTGGTTGCACCGATACCGTAAAACTCACCAAGCTCGCCGCGACGCGCGGCCTGAAAATAGGGGCGGAACCCGTAATTCTGGCCCTTAAAGCTTGAAGGGCTTTGCGCATTTGACGCCGAAATTGTCAGTCCGTCGCTGTTCATCAGATACATCGCGTCCAATCCGGCACTTTGGGCGAAACGGGCCAGACGATGATCGAGTGTTTCTGTCGGGGCCCCGGCCAATGTGCGTGAGACCACCGGATCGAGCGACAGCAAGAATGGCAGATGTGCGAAGTGCCGCAGTTCTGATTCAAGCGTGCTGCGATAGAGTGAAAGACGCGCGGCGGCTGTCTCGATCTCCTGGGTTTTGAAGTAGGAAAAAGACGCACGCTGAAGCCCGGTAGCAACAGCTACCGTCAGCAATAAAGAAAGAACAAGCACCAACCGCATCAGTCAGACGTGACCGCAGTCAACTCGAAAAATCAACCTTTTGGCAGGTTTATTTGTTGCGATATGCGGAATGGCACGGACCGGTCGCAACCAAAGCTGCGACCGGCACCGACGTTAACGTGTCCAGTATTCAGGGATCAGGCTGAGTAGAAACTCGCCAGTATATCCGGGATAGCTGGCCTTGATTTGTGCGGCCGCGTCATCGGGGCTTGCGGCATTAGACATCGCGTCATCGAGCACTTTGACATAAGCAATTGCTGTGTCGAGCTCACCGCGTGATGTGGGCATCCCGTGGCCAACCAACAGT
Organism: Pseudomonadota bacterium; assembly: GCA_039193885.1. GTDB lineage: Bacteria > Pseudomonadota > Alphaproteobacteria > Rhodobacterales > Rhodobacteraceae > Litoreibacter. Next base: position 157,068 of record JBCCWL010000004.1, on the reverse strand, counting down.
GTTTCGAATGCCGGATCGTCGCGCATGGCCTCAAGAGTCGAGATCCAGTTTTTCCGGTCCGAGCCGGGTGCGAAATAGACGCCGTTGTAGACGATGTCTTGTACGATCGCCACGCCCTGTTCCGGCAAAACAGCGACCAGCATATGCGGCGCTTCATTGTCGGCATAGTGACGGAATTCAACTGGAACTCCGGACATTTCGGTCATGCCAAGGGTGATATCCCCGCCGTTCAGCACGTTCACAGGTTCCGGCCATTGACCGCCTGTCGCCTCGCCTCGCAGTCCCTCGCGGATCTCGGGCAGGGTCGAATACGTAACACCTTCGATGAAGGACGCGCCGCCCCAGTGGTCCGGGTGCTCGTGGCTGATATATGCCAGTCCGACAGGCTTTCCGGTAGCAGCGATCAACGCTGAAACTTCCTGCGCGGTCGGCGGCAACATGGTGCCGTCAACCAAGAGAAGCTGATCTTCAAATTCAACGATATGGGAGGTCACATGGACAGCTTGTCCCGGTGAGACATAAGTGTGGAATGTAACGCCGCCTTTCGAGAAGCTATGGACTGTGCCGGGTGGCAAAGCGTCCTGAGCGATCGCGCGGCTTGGGGTGAGCGCTGTGCGCAAAAACGTTGCGGCCCCGAGTGTTAGCGTGGCGCCCTTCAACAGATCGCGGCGGGACATTGTGGTAGACTGAGTCATGATGAGTCTTTCTGCGTTGAGTTGTTAGGCAGCGCGCTGCCAGGTGATGACTGGGTTTTCCCGAAACGCGAAACGGGCCAGATGGTTGCCGACCAGTTGCTCAAGGCGTTGTAGATCGGCAATTTCGGACGTGGCGGTGAGCGTCAGCATGCTCGGGTCCGCGCAGATTTGGCATGTGCCAGTTGGAAAGGTTACGCGACCCAGCTTGCCAGTGACGAACACTGGCAGATGGCTGTCAAAGTGACGGCATAGCTGCCTGAGATAACGGTCGGCATGCGAGGTCGATACGGTTGCGGTACTGGTTGGCATCAGTGTTCCCCCCTTTTCATCTTAAGGATGGACGAGGATCATCGTTTTGATTATCCCATAATTATTGGCATCAGTTTTCGATGAATTGATAAAATGAGTGACAGCTATCGAGGCCTGGCTGTTTTTGTGGCCGTCGCGGATTTGGGCAGTTTCAGCGCTGCGGGTCGACGTCTGAAAATTTCGACATCGGTGGTCAGCCATCATGTGTCTAAACTGGAGGATAAACTGGGCGTTCCCCTGTTCTTCCGCTCCACGCGGGCGCTGTCACTGACCAGCGAAGGACAGCACATTCTGGATGCGGCGCGTCGTATGGTGTCAGCCGGTGATGAGGCGCTTGATGCCTTGGCCGATCATACCGAACAACCGGTTGGCGCGTTGCGCGTGGCCTTGCCAGCCTTTGGAACAGAAGGCGGCATTCACCTGGCGATCTGGAAATTTGCGCAGTCCCATCCGCTGGTCGCGCTATCGGTGCATTGTAGCGATCAACCCGTTGATCTCGTTAAAGAAGGATATGATCTTGCCATTCGCCTGGGTCGTTTGGCCGACAGTGCGTTAAAGACCCGGCGCATCGGCACGTTTCGTCGCAAATTGGTCGCAGCTCCGAGCTACCTTAAGGGCCGGGTCCCGCTTCGAGAGTTGAAGGACTTCAATCGCCATGAGTTCATTTCCTTCTCGGTGACAGGCGATGCCATGTATTTGCTTCGGCAAGGCGAACAAGCGGCCGTCACGTTGGAAAATGTCCGGTTGGAAGTCGATTCCGTCAGCGCCGGGAAATCTGCGGCATTGGCGGGCTTGGGACTCATGAGCCTGCCGCTAAACGAAATTGAAAAAGAATTGCGATCGGGTGAATTGGTTGAAGTTCTGCCCGAATGGAGCTTCGCGGAAATGGGTGTCTACGCGATTTGGCCGGACTCAGGACCGCAAAAAAAACTGACCCACCGGATGATCGACTTCTTTGTCGAACATCACGAGCTATTGGATCTCTAGCCTATTTCGGTGTGTCTAGCTCGGCCGCAACCGCGCCGCTGATCAATTGATGAGACAAAAGATCTGGGATGTCGCGCGGATCGCGTATCAGCGGACGCAATGTCTTTTTCAGATCCGCACGTTGCTGTCGGTCGCGCAGCTCTATCGCGACAGCGTCCTCGAGCGTGACAAAGGTAAATCGAAGCGGCATTCCAGGTTGCGCTTGGGCTACAATCGGCAAATCGGTCGGTAGAACGGATCCAATTCTTGGGTATCCACCTGTGGTTTGGCATTCGCACATCAACACATAGGGTGTGCCATCTCCGGTAATTTGGATGTCGCCCGGAACGATCACTTCCGACAAGATTGAACGCCCGGCCTCGGCGGCAAAGCCGGGCCCGTGCGAAGCCATTGCGACACCCATCCGGTTGCCGCGCTGGCCACGGGTAAACATCGTATCTTCGAACCGGGTGATTTCACTGGTCGCAAAAAGATGGGTTTGCAGACTTGGCACCACCCGCACCGACCCGCCCCCCAGACGCGTGGATGCGGTCAGTGTCATGTTGGGTGTCGCAGAGCTGTTGGCTGGTCCGACGGGCACCGTGTCGCCCGCCTGAAGCGCACGGCCAATTCCAGCGGCAAGATGGGTCGATCTGGAGCCCATTTCTTGCGGTATCGCGATCCCGCCCTCAAAATGGAGGTAGCCATAGGATCCGCGCGTCACGCCAGCGATCGCCAAAACCGCCCCTTTTGGCAATCTATGAGAGGCATTCCACAGCAGCGGATCACCAGCGATGCTGGCGCGCATTTCCGCGCCGGTCAATGCGATGACAAGGTCCTCTGATGCCACGAACTCGCCGCCCAAACCCGCCATTTCGATCACGGCAAGATCTTCGGATTGACGGAGCAGTGCGGCCCCCTCCCACAGTGCCCGCTGATCGATGGCCCCGCCTTGAGAGACGCCGAAACTCAAGAAACCCGGTCTGCCTTGATCTTGAATACTAACCCCGGGTCCAGCAGCTTTGATCGAAACAGTTCGTGTCATGGCAGCGGATCCGACCATGCCCCTGCGAGCGGCTCTTGTGTGCGCAGGGTTTCGAAGACGTCGCGGCTGACTGGTTTGAACTGCACCTCGTCGCCCACCCTGAGCAGAAACGGCTGATCGGCGTCCGGGCGAAACAGCGGAAAAGCCGTTTGTCCGATATGGTGCCAACCTGTCGGGGCCGAGACCGAAAATAAAACAACTTGTCGAATGGCGACCGTCAGGGCCCCACTTGGAACCCGCGGTGTGAGCGCGGTCTGTCGGGGGATGTCCCAGTTTGCGGGAAGTTCGCCAAGATAAGGTTGCCCGGGGGCGAACCCGATGGTTTGCACGCGCAGAGGATTTTGGGTGACCTCTGAGATCGCCTGCGCTTCGGATCGGCCAGCCGCTTTGGCGGTTTCAGCGAGTTGCGGCGCAAGATCTGTACCGAAAACGGTTGGAACATGCCACAGCTTTCGGCCCTCAGGCAAAGGGGCCTCGAACCAGTTTTGCGTCGTCAACAAGTCAACCAGGCGCGTCCGCATTGCGTGGTGGTCCGTCCAGGCGGGATCATATCGCAGATAGGTTGACACCAGAGACGTGGAGCTCTCTTCCAGACCCGCCCACTGCATACGATCAACTGCTGCGCGAAACGCCAAAGCGGCCCGGTTTGCAGGCTCACTCAAGCTGTCGGCAAAGCTGACCACATAGCTTGAAACGCCCGCAGTGCGTAGCTGTGGCCATGCGGGGTGAAGGTCCGGCGGAGGGTGCGTCATCGAAGGGTCCGAACTTGGCTCTTATGCGCCCATCAAAGCGACTTACAAGCCGCTCGACAAGGCCATTCGGGCCTCTGGGCGAATGCAAGATTTTGGTGCGGGTTGCCTTTCGGGGTGCAACCGGGTTCCTTTGGCCGCAAGACTGGCGACTCGGTGCCATGAGGATTTTCGTAGGAGGAGGACGCGTGATGCGAGCAGGTGTAATAGGTTTGGGCGATATGGGGTCAGGATTGGCCAAGAACCTGCTAGCTTCGGGCCATGAGGTGACTGGCTTGGACATGTTGCCCAAGAGGATGGATGATTTCAAAGCGATGGGCGGCACGCCGGCAGTGGATGTGGCCGGGGTCGGGGCAGCATCCGAGGCTGTGTTCGTGATGGTGATGAATGGTGATCAGGCAAAGTCGGTCATTCTTGGCCCGGACGGTCTGCAGGGCCATATGGCCTCGGGCGGGGCAATACTTCTGACGGCAACGATAAAACCCAAAGAAGCCAAGGAGATCGGCGCAGCGCTTGAGGGCTCGAACCTGCATCTCATAGATACGCCGGTTTCTGGCGGGTTTCCCGGCGCACAAGGTGGCACATTGACGATGATGGCCGCAGCACCGGGTGAGGTCCTTGATCAATTTGCCCCGGTGATGGACGCAGTTTCGGCCAATATCCACCGTGTGGGCAGTCGCCCGGGCGACGGTCAAACCGTTAAAGCCTGTCTTCAAAGCCTGATCGGAGCGCAATTTGCAGCGACGTTCGAGGCCGCCGCGCTGGCCGCCAAAGCAGGTGTCGCGGGACAGGTTATTCTCGACGTCTTCTCCACATCTTCTGCTGGATGCGGTATTGTGAACAACGCGCTTGAGAAGATCATCGATCGCCAGTTCGAAGGCACTGGCAGCCACATCAACACGATGCATAAAGACCTGACGATCTCGATGAGTCTTGGCGAAGATCTCGGTGTGCCGCTGCATAGCGCTTCAGCTGCGATGCAGATTTTCCACGCCGGGCGCAGCAAATATCCCAATGGCGATAACTGGGTCTGCACGCGAGTCATTGAGGAGATCGTCGGTGCGGAGCTGCACCGCAAACTGCCGACGTAAATTTTCGGTCGAGACAGACCAAGGGGAGGGGTCGAATGAAGTTGGGTGTGATTTGCGACGGGATCAGTCGTGATCTGCGGCATGCTGTGGACGTGATGGACGAGTTCGGGCTGGACTACGCAGAACTGCAATTTGTGGGCGATAGCGAAGTTGGTGATCACTCCGCGCAGGAAATTGCAGAGATAGATCAGTTGCTGCGGGATCGTGGCAAGCCGGTTTCCTGCCTGTCGCGACATATTTTTGCGGGTCTGACCACGGCGGATACGCCGGGCAACGCGGCGCATCAAAAACACATGGATGCCCTCAAACGCGTCATCGATATGGCGCATGTTGTGGGTAGTCCGCTTGTGCGGATCATGACCAACAAGAAAGAGCAGATCCTGTGGGGGCATGGCGGGGCCGAGAAATGGAACGTCGCGCATGGGGCGTGGGACAAGACCTTGCCCTTGATCGCCCCGGCTTGCGATGTGGCGCGGGATGCAGGCGTGACACTTGTGGTCGAAACCGGCAATGGCACGATGGTCAATTCAAATTATACCGGCCGCAAATTGATCGACGATCTGGACGCGAAAGATGTGCTGAAGGTGCTTTGGGATCCGGCCAATAATTGCTGGTGTCACGAACGCGCATGGCCTGATGGTTACGACGCCGTGACCGGTGGCTATCTTGGGCATGTGCATATCAAGGATGTCATCGTTGACACGCCGCGCGCGACATTGGAGGTACGACGGATGGGCGAGGGTCAACTGGCGGATCAATTTGCGCCGATGGCCCAAGCCCTGCGCGATGACGCGTATGGTGGCGTTATTTCATTTGAAAGCGTCTACCATCCGGGAAATGGGGATTTCGAAGCCGGATTTCGCCTCTGCATTGACCGGTTCAAGGCCCTGTTTGGCTAGCTGGGGTGCCTCAGGCCGAGCAGCCGCTGAGGCCAGCAGGCAAGACAAGCCAGGCACCGGCTGCGTAAAGATCTGACACCGTCTCAGACGGGCCCGCCAAAGTCACGCTGAGCGCGGAACGGCCAACGATGGCAACATCATCAGGCAAGGCGGCCAGAAAGGACGCGCTGGGCAGTGGCACCAAAGCGGCGGGGGCGGCACCGGTCGTGGCCATAACTGTCGCAAGTAAACCCAGCCAAAGACTACACAGCAAAACCAGGCCGGCGATGCCTTTAATAATCATGGATATGTTCCACTTTGAGCCCTTGTTTTTCGTAGTCCCGCAACCGCTGCGCCAGGTCTGGCACGCGCAAGCCCACGATATGGCGGAAGTCGCCATACCCCTGACGGGCCATTGTCGATTGCGCGTTAGCGATCTCAGCTTGGTTGGCGATTACCGTCAGCATTATATCGTCATTGCCTGCGATTTCGACGAAATTGGTCCCAGAAACGGCCAGATCGATCAGAATATGCGTCAAGGCGCGGTATCTTGGCGTCTCGATTATGGTGCCCTCGGGAAGGGCCTTGATCACGGCGACACCTTCGGGGAGCGTTTCAGGCAAATCCTTCGCAACGAGCCTCAATCGCAGTGCGTCAGGTCCGACCGACGAGACCGCCGCTGCAATCGCCTGAGCGTAGGCGGCTTTAACGCGGTACTCGATACCCAGCGCGACGCGGCGCTCGCGATCGCGTAAGGCCGGGGTCGCGGCCGCGCGCAAAGCATCTGCATCGGCGCGAAAATCCCACTTGTACCAGGGTGTTTGCTGCAGAAATTCGGCGTAGTCTCTGGCCTGTCCTGCTGAAAGCGTGTCCAAATCGGCGGGTTCCGCCCCCCGTAAAGTGACGAAAAGACGTCCAAGGGTCTCCTCATAGGCAGCCTTTGCCAACATCTCCGCCGAGAAACTTATGCCGATGACATAGACCATCTGTTTGGTCTCCCATGGGAAGCCGCCATAAGCTGCCGATACCCGGGACAGATCACACAGGCTGGACCAGAAGCCTAACGTCGCTTTTGCGAAGCCGAACTGGTGCGGGTCTCCGGTCCTGACGACCTCGGAATAGTCGTCATAGGCGTGGACGATGTGCCATTCCGGATAAGTCAGGTAGGTGCGCGCCTCGGGCCTGTGATCGGCTTCCGGCAGTAGGGCAGTATAGGGTTGTGCTGCGCCTTCTGGCCTGCAGGCCAGTTCATTATAGGCCACCGGGCTCAGCAAAAGTGCTACCAAAACGCCTACGGCCAGCAACACGCGCCCAAGCAGCTTGCCAATTCGGCGGATCATGCCCGCTCGAGACGCAGTCCTGACCAAAGTGCGATTGCACCCAGCAGGATATGCGGCAGGTTGGCCAGAACTCGGACGAGGGTGAAGGAAAGCCCGGCAGACGGGTTGGTGAAGATGCCGAGATCTAAATAGCCATAGCCGGTAAAGAAGCCAAAAACGCCATCCCCTAGATAAAGGATACCGAAGATGACGAGAAAACCTCGCGCGGCTTTCTGGGACAAGAGGCCCGCCGCCAGGGCCCAGAGCGCCGAGGCTACATGCAGGGCGTCGTCAAAGATGTCGAGCGCGAAGATGCCGAAGGCGAGCCCATTCTCATCGGTCAGGCCGGGGATGTAGTTCAGAGAGGCCGCAGCCATGAGCACCCCGAAATAGGCCAGGCATATTTTGCTGAGCAATGTCATAGCGGTTCCAGATAGCTGTCCCAAAAGTTGCTGCGAAACAAAAGGCCCGGATCAAGCTCACGCTTCGCGCGTGCGAAGGCTTGCGCGCGCGGATAAGCCGCTTGAAACTGATCGAGACGTGCATGCGGTCGGTAGGGCAGATAATATGTCCCACCAATCGAGGCCATCCCGTCGATCAGAGCCTGTGTCATCCGCACCATATCGGCCTCGGCGCGGGTGGTTTTTTCCTGGCTGAAGGACATAACAGCCGCAATGCGTGGGACCGTCGCGTAGGACAGCCAGCTCTCAGGATCTGTGTCGACGAAGCGCAGTGTCACGTTCAGAAACTCCTGGAACGAGGCGGGTATGATCTGGCGGCACAGGGTCAGGAAGTCGCCAAACCGCTCCGGTGGGACGAAATATTCATGCAAGATATCGACGCGGCCCGGGTTTCGATCATCCAGCGTGACAACGGGCTCATTGATGAGCGAGTTGCGCGTGACAGCGCCGCCGCCGACGCGGGGACCAAGCCCGGTCTCAAAGCCCCAACGCAGACGACGCCCGGCTTCGCGACCCAATTGCGCGCGGTAGACATAGCTGGCCAGTTTGGACACAGCACCAGAGCCGGAGGCCACGGGAAGCTCGGACTGATCGGGCGTTGGACGATAGCTGACCAGGAACGCTTCTTCGAAGAACCGGCCGTGATCCACATTCAATCGGCCATAGGCCATGTTCACTTTGGGATCGCGTACGGTCTCGACAAATCGTGCGGCAAAATCCTCGCCTACCATCGATTCAAAGGATGGCTCGAGCCTCAGATTTGGCTCTGCCTGAACCTCTAGTGACAGTATCGCGCCCGTCAGGCCGTAGCCGCCCATGGTCATGTCGAAGAGGTCCGCGTTCTCATCGCGGCTACAGCGCAGCCTGGTGCCATCGGGCAAAAGTAGTTCGATCGCGTGCACCGTGGCCCCCATTGGCCCGAACGGAACCGCCCAGCCATGGGCATTCACGCAGAAGGTCGCGGCCACGCCGAAATCATGGTTGGACTGCATCACCTGCGGGGAATACCCCATCGGATCGAGCGCCGAGATGACTTCGGCCCACCGCGCGCCGGCATGCACTTTGTAGATCGCGTTTTGCTGGTCAAGCTCCAGCACGCCATTGTCGAAGGTTATCGCGTGACCGTTGCGCGGGATCGCTTGCCCGCCCATGGAATGTCGCGCGGCCCCGATATTGATCGGTCGACCGTTTTGGCCGGCGTCGCGCATTTCGGCGCGCAACACCTCGACCAATGCGTCTGTCGGATCCTCTTTCACGACGATATGACGATGCACTGGGGTCGCGCTGAGCTCGCTGGCATCATTGAGCAGTTCGCTTGCATCGGGTTCAGGGTCAACAAGCTCCGGGCGCAGGTTCGGCAAATCCGCGTGCCAAGCGCTGGTGGCAAAACCACCCGCGACAGCCCCTGTCCCAAGAAGCATTGCCCGTCTGCTCATGCGACCCATTCTTGAACCTCTGCTCTGGCCGTTTTGGTCAGTTTATGTGCCCAACCTCTGAAGGTCAAAATCGTGTTAGATCAGCGTTGCTACTGGGCGCGCGTGGATTGGCCTGGGCGCAATTTGACCGGCAATTCAATCGATCGCTCGGTGGAGATGCCGTTCATCTTCGCCAGCAATTTCTGCGCACCGATCACACCCATTTGGCGGCGTGGGGTCTCTATTGTTGTCAAGGTGAGCGGTAAAACGCTCAGGACGGCCAGCCCGTTGAACCCGATCAATCCGATGTCAGCCGGCACATGCAAACCCCGCGTCTGACATTTCATCAACCCGCCGAAGGCCATCAGATCATTGAGATAAAAAATCACATCGGGCGGGTTGTCATGCAATAATGCTTCCGTGCCGTTGGATCCGACAATGAAAGCATTGTCAAAACTGGTGGGCGCGATCATGACGTCTATTCCACATGCGTCTTCGAACACGCGCTTGACTCCGGTATAGCGCGCGTCCGCGCGCAGGTCATGGCCAATCGGTGTGCCCACATATGCAGGTTTACGATACCCAAGCGAGACCGCATAGCGACCCAGGGCTTCGCCCACCGCAAAATGATTGATGCCGACATTGATATCGATTGGATCATCTGTATGGTCCCAGATTTCCAGAACCGGAACCGGCGCGGCTTGCAGCAATCTGCGGGTTTCGGGATGATGGTGGATACCAGTCAAAATGATCGCTGCGGGTTGCCAGGCCAACAATCGCCTGATCCAATTCAACTCGGCCTCGGGGTTGTATTCGGTTGTGTCAATCACAGTCGAATATCCCGCAGTGTCGAATGTGCGTCGCATGCCATTGAGCACGTCTGCAAACACTTCTCCGGCGAATGTGGGCAGCGAAATGCCAATCAGGTTCGAGTTTGCAACCGCCAAAGAACGGGCGGCACTGTTGGGGACATAGCTCATCTGCCGGGCGATTTTCAGGATCTTTGTCCGGGTCGCCTCAGACACGCCCTCAACACCTCTGAGCGCGCGCGAAACGCTCATAATCGAAACATTTGCCCGCTCTGCAACATCTTCGATCTTCGTAGGTTTGCCGCGGAGCGCCATGAATTCTCGGACCTTTCAGCTTTCCTGAGTGTATTTTTATTCTTTTAATTCATTAGTATAAAGCATACCTAACGTTAACGCTAACGTTGTTTTCGTCAATTCCGCTTCGTATTTTCGTCGATCACGGGCAGGGTAGGTTATCGGGAGAGGGTGGAGGCTTCGGTCTCGCGCACAGCTTGTCGGGGAGGACATCGTGCCAAAAATCGTGTTTGACCAAGTATCAAAAAGCTATGGTGCGATTGAAATTTTGCCCCCCTTTGATCTTGAGCTTGATGATGGAGAATTCACTGTTCTGGTTGGGCCCTCGGGCTGCGGCAAATCGACAACTCTGAGGATGTTGGCAGGGCTTGAAACACTGACCTCGGGTGAGATCTATTTCGACGAACGTCCGATCAGCAAGCTTGATCCGAAAGAGCGCGATCTGGCGATGGTGTTTCAAGATTACGCGCTCTATCCACATATGAACATCGCCCGCAACATGTCTTTCGCGCTGCGGTTGGCGCGCGAACCGAAGGCCAAGATTGACGAAACCGTGCAACGCGTGGCGGAGATGCTGAACATTGCGCATTTGCTGGATCGCAAACCGGCTGAGCTGTCGGGCGGACAGCGGCAACGCGTGGCCATGGGCCGCGCCTTGGTTCGTGACGCGTCTACCTTCCTATTTGATGAACCACTGTCAAATCTTGATGCCAAGCTGCGCGGCAAAATGCGCGCCGAGCTGGCTGAGATGCGCGATACGATCGACAAGAACATGGTCTACGTGACCCATGATCAGGTCGAGGCCATGACACTGGGCGATCGTATTGTCGTTATGAGTGACGGCTTGATCCAGCAACAGGGCACGCCCGAGGAGCTGTTCAAATCCCCGGTGAACAAGTTTGTAGCGGGCTTTATTGGATCCCCCACGATGAACTTCATTGAAGGGGGCTTGAGTGAAAACGACGGAACCACTTCGGTCTCAGGGGACGGGTTTTCGTTGCCTCTGCCCGCCGAGACAGCGCAACGGCTTCAGTCGGTCAGCTCTCGTGATGTGACACTTGGAATTCGCCCGTCCAGCTTCACGCCGGATCTGGCTCTCGGCCCGACGATCGATCTGCAAGTGGTCGTTTCCGAATATCTTGGGGCGCAATCTGTTCTGGTGACCCGCTGTGGTGGTGCGGATGTGTTGGTCGAAACACAAAGTGCGGCCCCGGTCAAAGCCGGAACAACTCAAACCTTCGGTGTTTTGACCGATGAGTTGATGATTTTCGACAAGACGTCAGGGCTCAGGCTCTGAGCAACACTCAAAAGCATTAGGGAGGACTCAAAAATGCTTAAAACCAAGACAGCTCTTATGGGGATGGCGGCCAGTTTCGCTATGGCCGCCGGCGCGCATGCCGATGGTCATGGTGGGCCATATGCCGACTACGCTGGAACGACGCTGGTTATCAACGTGCCAGCTCACCCGCATTACAACGCGATGATGAAGGTTATTCCGGAATTCACCAAGGAAACCGGAATCGAAGTTGAAGTCGATCAGCTGCAGTATCTGAAAATGCGCGAGCGCCAGACTTTGGAGCTGACAAAGGACGAAGGCGACTATGATATGATCGCCTATGTGGTTTTCTCGAAAGCAGACTACATCTTCGCCGATCAGCTGGAAAACCTGGCGAAGTACTTCATGGATCCGAAGCTGTCCGATCCAAACTATGACCAGGGTGACCTGATCAACGGATACGTCGAAAATATTGGTATCGCGGGTGGTCAGAAGGGCTATCTGCCTGGTCAGCTCGGCTCCGCCTACGGAATTCCGTTTGGCTCCGAAACATCGGTACTGGCCTATCGCAAGGATATCTTCGAAAAGCACGGCATCGCGGTGCCTGAAACTTACGAGGAGCTGCTGGACGCGACCTGCAAGATCCCCGAGGTTGAACCAGGTATGGGCGGCATGGCCTCACGTGCGGCGTCCGGCCACCAGGCCAGCCACGCCTTTTTGTTGCACCTGGCCCCATTGGGTGGCCGCGTCTTTGACGACAGCTGGCAGCCGATCATCAACAATGACGCCGGTCTTGCAGCAGCAAATGCGCTGAAGACCATTGTGGATTGCGGGCCCGAAGGTGGCACGACATTTGGTCCTGCCGAAGCCGCTGCTGCGTTTAAGCAAGGTCAAGCGGCGATGTTCATGGACTCGATTGCCTTCGCGGCCGGGTTCGAGGATGAAAGCCAGTCAACCGTTGCAGGCAAGGTTGGATATGCGATGCACCCAATGGGTGTGCGGCGCGGTAGCCAAACCGGTGGCTTCGGTATCGCAATTCCGAAGAATGCGCAGAACAAAGAAGCCGCATTCCTTCTGATGCAGTGGCTGACCTCTAAGAAGGGTGACCTGATGGTAGCCATGGCTGGTGGCAACCCATCGCGGTTCTCCACCTATCAAAATGCCGAGCTGAACGCGAAGTTCCCGTATTCGGCCACCTTTGGTGAAGCGCTGAAACATGCTGACCCAGACTGGCGTCCGATCATCCCGACTTGGGGCAAGATCAATGCGGATATCGGCACGACGATGAGCCAGGTTTTGACCGAAGGTCTTGACCCTCAAGAGGCGCTGGACGGCGTTGCTGAACGGGCCAAGGACATCATGGCTGAGGCCGGCTACTACAGCTGGCAGTAAAGCTTCCTCCCAGGACGTCGGGCCGCTTGCGGGTGGCCCGACGCACCCTAAATCTCCACGAAAGCCGTCAAGATGCAAAGCGCGAATGTGAACAGGTTAACGCCGTATCTCTTCCTCGCCCCGGCGGCGGTGATTATGGCAGCCGCGTTGCTCTACCCGATCTGCTACATGATCTATGCGAGCTTTCTGGATTGGAATCCGAGCCAGCGCATTGGTGAGGCGGAATTTGTCGGGCTGCGAAATTACATCAACCTCCTTGGCGATGCCAGTTTTCGCGAAAGCTTTGGGGTTACACTGAAATTTGCCGCGATTGTCGTGACGATCGAAATGTTCATCGGGGTGGGGCTCGCGCTTCTTCTTGACCGGAACATCCGCGGTATGTCGGTCCTGCGCACATTGTTCATTTTGCCCATGATGATCGCACCGATCGTTGTGGGCCTGATGTGGCGTTACATGTATCATCCCACCGTTGGGATCTTTAACAAAACTCTGAAATCTATCGGATTGGAACCTGTTCCGTGGCTGTCGGATGGCAGCTGGGCATTCACGTCCGTCGTCATCGCCGATGTCTGGCAATGGACCCCATTTATTTTCATCCTGTCTCTCGCGGCGCTGCAATCCTTGCCGCAATCCGCGATGGAGGCGTCGCGCATCGACGGGGCGACAGGCTGGCAGCAGGTCTGGCATATCAAACTGCCCCTGATGATGCCGGTTTTGATCGTCACCCTGCTGTTGCGGCTTATCGATGCCTTTAAGGTGCTCGAAGTCATTCTGGTGTTGACCAATGGCGGTCCGGGTCTGTCGACCGAGATCCTCTCTTTGCGTATTTCGCGCACGGCCTCTGAGTTCCGCGAATTGGGCGAGGCCGCCGCAATGTCCAATTACCTGCTGATTTTGTTGATGGTGCTGACCTTCGGAATGTTCTTGTACAACAAGGCTGTCGAGGCACGGGCCGCACGGCTGCGCAAGGCCGCGGAGGAGGATCTCTAATGGCCGAGACAACCTATGAGCGGCAGAACCCAGCTTTCTATGCGCTGATCGTGGCGCTGGTCGTGATGGCGATCGGTCCGATCGTCATGATGCTGTCGACATCCCTGAAACTGAATGTCGATATCATGTCCGACAGTTCGTCACTGTTATTCATGCCGACGCTGCGCAACTATGAAACGGCACTGTGCGACTTCCTGTGGTACGACGCGCCCTATATCGATTACTGCGACAAGACCTTCGGCAGGGCTCTCGTCAATTCGCTGATCATATCGCTGATTTCGACGGTGCTGACCCTGGTTATCGGGTGTATGGCCGCCTACGCACTGGTGCGCTTCCGGTTCATGGGACGCGACGCGGTATCGCTTTCGACCTTGGCGATGCGTATGGTTCCGCCGGCCGTTCTGTTGGTGCCGGTCTTCGGGATCTGGACATTCCAGTTCCAGATAGACGGGACACGCGCCGGGATTATCCTGGTCTACGTTGCGATGAATCTGCCCTTCGTGATCTGGATTTTGCAGAGCTTTATCGTGCAGGTTCCAATCCAGCTCGAAGAGGCAGCGCGGATGGATGGTGCCGGACCGTTTGGCGTGTTCTTCCTTGTGGTGTTGCCGCTCATCAAGCCGGGCTTGGCAGCGGCGGCGATTTTCACGTTCCGAGTGGCCTGGAATGAATTTCTGTTGGCGAACGCGCTTGCAGACAGAGACTCGCGTACCGTACCCGTGACCATTGTGAACTCCATGACAGAGTTTGACATTGACTGGGGTGTCATCATGGCGACCGGCATGTTGTTGGCCGTGCCTCCGATCATCTTTACCTTCGTGGCGTCGCGCCAGATTATCACGGGGATGACCGCTGGTGCGGTCAAAGGCTAATGCTGGAGTGGCTGCTGGCGCCAGTCGATCCCACTGCGGCCCACGACATTGGCGTTCATCTCAGCTGGCATGCGCGTTTCATGACGCTTGCTTGGGGCGTATTGGTGCCGGTCGGCGTCCTCGTGGCAAGGTACTTCAAGATCTGGCCCGGACAGGACTGGCCACGTGAATTGGACAGCCAATCGTGGTGGAACACCCATAAACTGTGCCAGTACAGCGCGTTTGTCTGCCTGCTTGTCGGCATGGGGTTCCTTCTAAACGCGCCTGAGATCGTGACGAAGGCAGGACCTCACAAACAACTTGGCTGGGCAGTCATTGGTTTGGCCGTTTTGCAAGTGGCTGGCGGGCTTTTGCGCGGGACCAAAGGTGGACCCACAGATTTGCGCGCCGATGGCTCCATGCATGGGGATCACTTTGACATGTCACGGCGCAGATTGATCTTTGAATCGGTCCACAAGTCTTTGGGCTATTTGGCCGTGGTACTTGGCATGGTCACCATACTCTTTGGTCTCTGGCAGGCAAATGCCCCAAACTGGATGCCGTTGGCGCTGATTTTGTGGTGGTCTGGGCTGATCTTTATTGCGATTACCTTACAACGCCGCGGAATGGCAATTGACACCTATCAAGCGATCTGGGGGCCTGATCCCTCACTCCCTGGGGCAAAGACGAAGACTTTTGCACCTGGTGTCACGCGCCACCGGGACACGCCGTCCTCTGTTGGCTCTCAAAGACCCGGTTAAGAGGCTTGGTATGGCGCATCTATTGCCGTGGCAGGCAACTGATCGATGCCGAGCCTTGCGATTGCAAATCCAGGTAAATTGAAGATCGGATGCTAGACTTGCCAGTCGCAGGTCGCTGGCGAACCCGTGCCATGTCGCAAATGTAGCGATGAACGGCGTGCTGTTCTGCGAACATATCGATATAAAAGCCGAACCGGGAGTAAGACATGAAATCGCACTACAAAGTCGTGGTTGTGGGCGGCGGCGTCGTTGGGGCCTCAATTATTTATCATCTGGCAAAGCTGGGCTGGACCGATATTTGTCTCATAGAGCGATCGGTTCTGACGGCCGGGTCCAGTTGGCACGCCGCCGGTGGAATTCATGCGCTTAATGCCGATCCGAATATTGCCGGTCTTCAAGCTTATACAATTGATCTTCTGAGCAAGATTGAAGAGGAAAGCGGACAGAATATTGGCCTGCACATGACAGGCGGTTTGACCATGGCCGGTACGCCTGATCGTTGGGAATGGTTGCAATCGGCCTATCGGGTATTTCAGTCCATCGGCATCGAAGATTGCCGTCTTGTTTCGGTTGAAGAGGCGTGCGAGCTGAACCCGATCATGTCGCCAGATGGGCTTCTGGGCGGCATGTGGGCTGATCGCGAGGGGTATATCGACACGACCGGCACCGTGCATGCTTATGCGGGTGCGGCAAAGAAAAACGGCGCGACGGTGATTGAACACAATCGAGTGCTGGAGCTGAACCAAACGCTCGAGGGTTGGGATGTGGTGACAGAAAAAGGCACAGTCAGCTGCGAGCACGTCGTAAACGCGGGCGGGCTCTGGGCCAAGCAACTGGGTCGGATGGCAGGGATTGAACTGCCGGTCTCGCCGCTCAAGCACCATTATCTGATCTCTGACACGATCCCGGCGCTTGAAGAGTTGGATTTCGAAGTTCCGATGACCGTAGATTTGGAAGGTTTCACCTATCTCAGACAGGATCAGAAAGGGGTTCTTCTGGGAATTTATGAGATCAATCATGAGCATTGGGCGATGGACGGCGCGCCCTGGAACTACGGCATGGAGCTGTTTCAGGAGGATGTGGACCGGATCGAACATGAGCTGACCCTTGGGTTTGAGCGTTATCCGGCCCTGCAAACCACAGGGGTTAAGACCTGGGTCAACGGTGCATTTACGTTCTCGCCTGATGGCAATCCACTGGTGGGGCCCGTCCCTGGCAAACGTGGCTATTGGTCAGCCTGTGCGGTGATGGCCGGCTTCCTGCAGGGCGGCGGCGTCGGTAAGTCACTGGCCGAGTGGATGGTGCATGGTGAACCCGAGGCAGATGTCTACGGAATGGACGTGGCGCGCTACGGCGTCTTTGCGGAGAACAAGCAATACATCAAGGAAACCACTGGGCAGTTTTATTCGCGACGTTTCGTGATGACTTACCCGAATGAGCAATTGCCAGCGGGCCGGCCGTTGAAGACAGCGCCAGCTTACGGCGATATGAATGCTGCTGGCTGCCACTGGGGTCAAAGCTGGGATCTGGAAGTACCGATCTATTTTGCGCCTGAGGGGTTTGTGGAAACGCCATCCCTGAAACGCTCAAACGCCCACGATATTGTCGCGGCGGAATGCAAGCTGGTGCGCGAACGGGTCGGGTTGCTCGATACGACCGGCTTCTCGCGATTTGAAGTTTCCGGGCAGGGGGCTGAGGCCTGGCTTGACGGGTTGCTGGCCACGAAACTGCCCAAACCCGGTCGTGCGAAACTCGCAGTCATGCTGGGCCAAGATGGCCGTCTGAAAGGTGATTTGACCTGTTTCAACTGGGGCGACGGAACCTACTGGTTGATGGGCAGTTATTATCTTCGCACATGGCATTCGCGTTGGTTCAACGACCATTTGGGTCCTGATGTCGTGGTGCATGATCTTGGGGAGGAGATGGCAGGCTTCTCGCTCTCGGGGCCGAAATCTCGCGCTGTCATCGAGAAGTTGACCGATGGACCAGTCGGCGATCTGCCGTTCATGGGCTGCGGATCGTTCGATATCGGAAAGATACGCGCCAAGGTCGCCCGGTTGTCTGTCGCGGGCGAGCTGGGCTACGAGATCAACTGCCGCATGGGCGACCACATCACGCTACGCAAGCTTCTGCTGGAGGCCGGAGCAGATGAGGGCATTGGGGAGTATGGGTTCAACGCATTGCTCAGCTTGCGTCTGGAAAAGAGCTTTGGGATCTGGTCGGCGGAGTTTACTCAAGGCTACACGCCGGCCATGACAGCGATGGATCGGTGGATCGCCTGGGACAAGCCAGAATTCGTCGGACGCACGGCGGCGCTTGCCGAGCGCGATGGCAATGGCCCTCCGCAAGTTCAAGTCACGCTGGATATCGATGCGGAGGATGCCGATGCGAGTGGCTATGAGCCTGTGTGGCATGACGATCAAAAGATCGGGTTTGTCACTTCAGGCGGCTACGGGCACTCGACCGGAAAGTCGCTGGCCATGGCCTTGATTGACCGAGAATTTGCCGTTGAGGGACAGGATCTGAGCGTTCACGTCGTCGGAGTCGAACGTGAGTGCCGTGTTATCGCACCGTCGCCTTATGACCCTGCTGGAGCAGCAATGCGCGGATGAACAGCGAGACTGTCAGACGGCGCGGCAGGCGCGGTACACGTCGAGAAGATGGTGCCAGACCCTCTGCGCGCCAGGTGGACTACAGGCATTTGCGCAACCCGTTTCCGTTGATGCCAGCATTCTCGGAAGATCGCATTGACGCCATGCATGAAGCCGCTTTGGACGTGCTTGAAACCTTAGGCGTCAAAGTGTTGTTGCCCGAAGCGCGCGCCATGCTCCAAACGGCGGGTGCGAAAATCGATCCGGCGACCGACATGGTTTTGATCGGGCGCGAAATCGTCGCGGCCTGCATTGCGACCGCGCCCGGCTCAATCGATGTCAAGGCAGGCGCGCCAGAGAAAGATATTCGTTTGGAGCTTGGATCACTGGTCTTTCAACCAGGTGCCGGTGCGCCGCATGCGACCGATTGCCTGCGCGGACGCAGACCCGGTTCTGAGCAGGACTTTCGCGAGCTGGTCCAACTGACCCAACATTTTGACGTCTTGCACATGTTGCCTCCCTTGGTCGAACCACAGGATGTGCCAACACATCTGCGCCATTACGCGATGATGGAAGCTCAGCTGACACAGTCGGACAAAGTGCCCTTCGTGTTTTCAAGAGGCACACCTCAGGTCGAAGACAGCTTTGAGATGCTTCAGTGTTTCCGCGGTTTGTCGGACGATGATTTCCGCGCCACACCCCATTGCTACACGATCATCAACACCAATTCGCCGCGCATGATCGACATCCCAATGGCGCAGGGGTTGATCGACTTTGCTCGCGCTGGTCAGGTCTCGATCGTGACACCCTTCACCTTGATGGGAGCGATGGCCCCGATCACCGTTGCCGGGGCGATCACGCTAAGCCATGCTGAAGCCTTGGCCGCGATCACCCTGACGCAGCTTGCGCGCCCTGGAGCCCCGGTGTGCTACGGAACTTTTACGTCAAATGTTGATATGAAATCCGGTGCCCCGGTATTTGGAACGCCGGAGCACTTCAAAGCCTCGCTTGCGGCCGGTCAGCTGGCCAGAAAGCTGGGCTTGCCGTGGCGCTCCGCCAGCGGATCGGCCGCAAATTTGAACGATGTGCAATCGGCCAATGAAACTCAGTTTGGCACCTGGGGGTGTTTGATGGCCGGGGCGACAGTCGTCATTCATGCCGCTGGCTGGCTTGAAGGTGGTCTGACCGTGTCCTACGAGAAGCTGATCACCGACATTGAGGTTCTCCAGATGGTCGCGGAGCTATGCGCGGACGTGCAGGAGGAAGACGGCGATTTGGCGCTCGAAGCTTTGGCCGAAGTGTCGCCCGGGGGGCATTTCTTCGGCACGCAGCACACGATGGATCGGTACAAAACTGAATTTTATGAGCCGTTGATCGCGAATTTCGATAATTTCGGTACGTGGACGGAACGTGGCTCTCGCGATGCAACGGAGCGGGCCACGCATATGTGGCAAGAGATCCTGCGCGATTTCCAGCCGCCGGCGACCTCTGCAGAGGCGCGCGGCACTCTGGACGCCTTCATCCGACGTCGCTCGGACGAGGGCGGGGCACCGCCAGAGAGCTGAAAATCGCCTGCTTGAAGAAAAATCAACGGAAAAGTCAGGCTGCTTCGTTATAGGATGTGAAGATACATCCTTGGAGCGCGCCCATTATGTTCGATCCTTATCTTGCGGAAACACGCTTTGGTCTGGGCCTCAGGCCCGGGCTGGAGCCGCCGCGAGGGTTGAGCGTAATGCTAGGGCGCCTCTCTGGACCTGATCGGGCCGCCGAACGATTTCCGATTGATCTGTTTGAAAACTATCGCGAGAAACTTGTCTCCGACGGCCATATTGGGCGAGTTGCGCTGACCCGAACTGCGGCGCAGCGCCAAGCGGCCAACCGTGCGGTTCGCAAAATCGCCCGACGCGATCAACTCAGGTGGCTGCGCGCCATTCTCGCGCGCCGGCTTGAAACCCAAGACGGGTTTCGTGAGCGGCTTACACATTTCTGGGCGGATCATTTTACCGCGATTGGCAAAACCAGTGTGTTGAGACAAATGCACGCCCCTTACGTGGAAGAGGCGATCCGCCCGCGCCTGACGGGCCGGTTCCGCGATATGCTCAGCGCCGTTGTGCGCCATCCGATGATGCTGGCCTATCTTGACCAGATGCGCTCTGTGGGGCCGAACAGCCTGGCGGCGCAACGCTCTTCGCGATTGAATGGCTTGAACGAAAACTTGGCCCGTGAGCTGCTGGAACTTCACACACTGGGGGTCGGGGGTCCGTATGATCAAAACGATGTGCGCCAGCTTGCCGAGTTGCTGACCGGTCTGTCCTACAGCCCTGAAAACGGGTTTTCATTTCGCCGCGGCATGGCAGAACCGGGCCCTGAGACGATTTTGGGCAAACGATATGGCGGTGGACGGGCGCAGCTTTCCGATATCGAGGACGCGCTGGAAGATCTTGCTGCTCATCCGACGACAGCTCGGCATTTGGCCCGGAAACTCGCGGTGCATTTTATTGGTGAAGCGGCGGATCCGGGCATGATTGAGGCCATGGCTTTGGCCTATCTTCAACAGGATGGCCGTCTTGAGGCGCTTTACGTGGCGATGCTGTCCCATCCTGCGGCTTGGCGCGTGGCAGCACCCGGCAATGTGCGCCCGCCGCTTGACTTTGTCATCGCGAGCCTTCGCGCCCTGAATATCCGCGCTGAACAGATCGACGTGATCCGCCCGCGCGATGTGTTAAACGGCTTTGTGCGCCCTCTGGCCTTAATGGGGATGACTTGGGAACGCCCTCCCGGTCCCGACGGCTGGCCCGAGAATGACAATGAGTGGATTACCCCACAGCGCCACGCCGCGCGGGTGCAATGGGCCATGAGCGTGCCAGAAAAGCTGGCCGACCCGATGCCTGATCCACGACAGTTTTTGCAGACGGCACTTGCAAGACCGGCCTCTGACGCGTTGGTATTTGCAGCTGCAGCGGCGGAAAGCCGGGCGGCCGGTGTCGGCATCATCCTTTCATCACCGGAGTTTCAACGTGTCTAAGACTCTCAGCAGACGCCGCCTTTTGACACGTATCGGTATTTTGGGATGCTCTGCTGCGGCATCTCCTTTGATGACACCGATCTCTTTCGCAGCAACCCGCTCGGACGCCCGGGTTGTCGTGATCATATTGCGCGGGGCCATGGACGGATTGGATGTTGTGCGTCCTTACGGCGATCGGGAATTTGCGGCGGTACGTCCGGGTGGTCGTGATGGCATCGAACTGGACGGCTTTTATGCGCTGCACCCCGATCTTGGTCCGCTCCACCCGCTTTGGCAGAGTGGAGAGCTTGCCTTCGCCCATGCCGTTTCGACGCCATATAGGGATCGGCGCAGCCATTTCGACGGCCAGGATCTGTTGGAGGCCGGTACGGCAGACATGTCACGGGACGGCTGGCTGAACCGGGCGCTTGCGCATCTTCCGGGCGCGGTAGCCGAAACCGCTTACGCGATTGGACGCGAAGATATGCGGGTCTTGCAGGGGGCAACGCCCTTTGCCTCTTGGGCTCCGGATGCGGACTTGACGGTCAGTCAGGCCACTTTGGATCTGGTGCAATTGGTTTCACGCGAAGATCCTTTGTTCACTGCAGCAGTGCGCGACGCAATCCGCCTGTCTAAGATCGAAACCGTTGCGGCGCAGGTTGCGCAGAATGAAGAGCTTGATATGGGGATGGCCGAGCCACCACGCGGCCCTGCCAATGCACATTTGGGTGTTGCGCAATTTGCAGCTCAAAAATTGCGTGCGGATGCTAGAATAGCCGCGTTTTCGCTCGGCGGATGGGATACCCACGCTGTCCAAGATCGGTCGATTAGACGCCCTCTGAATGCTTTGTCGGACACGATTTTGACCTTGCGAGACGGTCTTGGCCCCGACTGGTCTAAAACAGCCGTTGTCGCAATGACCGAATTTGGCCGGACTGTACGCCAAAACGGAACCGCGGGAACCGACCACGGAACTGCGGGTGCCATGGTCCTGGCAGGCGGTGCGCTGCGTGGTGGCCAGGTCAGTGCGGACTGGCCAGGATTGGCGGAAGTTGATCTTTATGACCGGGTTGATTTGAAGCCCACCCGCGATGTGCGGGCCATTGCAGGCTGGGTGCTGCGAGATCTCTTGGGCTTGTCTGCCAGCGTGATCGAACGTGACGTGTTTCCAGGTGTTGAACTAGGCGCGAATCCAGGGCTCATTCTTTAGCCGTCAGGTCCCGTCCGGGATATCTCCCATATTCTTAGGGATCTGATAGCCGCGCTGTACAGCTGGGCGTGCCAATAGCTTTTGGTACCAGGCCAGAACATAAGGAAATTTCGATAGGTCGACTCGCTGCCATTCGTAGCGCGACACCCAAGGCCAGATCGCCATGTCTGCGATCGAGTATTGCCCCGCAACATAGTCGGATGCGGCCAGGCGTCGGTCCAATACACCGTACAGCCGCAACACCTCGGAAGAGAAACGATGTTCCGCATATTCAGATTTGCCAGGGTTGAATTTCAAGAAGTGATGCGCCTGTCCGAGGATTGGACCAAAGCCGCCCATCTGCCACATCAGCCATTCCATCACACGCGCACGCTCGAGGCTGGCCTCAGGCAGGAACTGTCCGGCTTTCTCAGCCAGGTAGACCATGATCGCACCTGATTCCATCAGGTTCAGGCCAGTATCAAGATCTGAAATGGCCGGAATTTTGTTGTTTGGAGCGATCGCCAGAAATTCGGGTGCCATCTGGGCGTCTGCTGTGATGTCAATCGGGTGGACCCTGTAGTCCAGCCCAAGCTCTTCGAGTAAAATCGAAACCTTGCGCCCGTTCGGCGTCGCCCATGTGTAAAGTTCAATCATTCACTCGTCTCGCGATCTTTTTTGATACCCCGAACTTGCGCGGGCGGTGCACAAGATGCAAGTCACGGGGTTGGCGGATTGTGCGGCTGTTAGAATTCTCCTACGCTCCGGGATATGTGTGCGATGTGGAACAAGTTGAAGGGTCAGACCGGGCGAGCAAACCCGCAAAGACAGGTGCCGCAGCCAGAGGCGCGACGCAAACCCGTTCCGCGGCTGCTTAACTTGGCTCCAAGACCGCTCATCCTGCCAAATGAAAAAATGGTTATCTCATGGTCTCCCAAATGCGCCTGCACCCATGTTTTGATGTGGTATCTCGCGCAGGCGAAGCTTTTGGGGGATGCACGTCGCTATGACGCTTGGCCGCATATGTACCGCCAGCATGTTCTGCAGAAATCCGATGCCTATCGCGCTGCACGCCGGGGCGTCTACCGAACGAACGGGGAAGGATTTACCCTGCTCAAGGTGACCCGATCGCCGGTCGCCAGGATGACCTCGATTTTCCGCCATGCGATCCGAAGCAAACCAATCAAGCGTGCCATCGCTCAAGGTCTGGGGTACGATGTGGAGGCGTCTGGCGTATCGCTTCGTGATCTGGACAGGTTCATGACCGGCCGGGATCTACTGCCGCCCAGCGAGATTGACCAGCACCTGTGCGCGCAAACTCAACCCATGTGGAACATGCCGTTTTCGCGCGTGATCACATTGAATATCGACACCGACAACTTGGATGAAAATCTAGAGCGTATTGAGGCAGTTTTCGGCCTGGATCCGGTCCAAATCGATGAACATTCCGAGCTCAAGACAATGGCCGAGTACCATTACGCGAAGCCTCCGGAAGGACAGTTGGACGGTGCGATAGAAGAGTTCCGCTTTACCAAGGCCACTCGACATCTGTTTTCGAAAGCGGCGTTTCAGGCCCATCCAGAAATCGCCCGCATGGCGCATGAGCACCACCCTTGGGACTTCAATGGAACCAATAGCTCGGACACAGAAGGTGAAATCTTTTCAGTGCCTTAAGCGACCATAGATTCGGCTTTTTGTAGATCCACTGATACCAGCTGGCTGACCCCCAGCTCACCCATCGTGACGCCGAACAGGCGGTCCATACGCGCCATTGTCACTGCATGGTGCGTGATAATCAGGAACCGCGTATCGGTGCGACGGGTCATCTCGTCCAACAGGTCACAGAAACGCGCAACGTTGGCGTCATCCAGTG
Organism: Pseudomonadota bacterium; assembly: GCA_039193885.1. GTDB lineage: Bacteria > Pseudomonadota > Alphaproteobacteria > Rhodobacterales > Rhodobacteraceae > Litoreibacter. Next base: position 133,110 of record JBCCWL010000004.1, on the reverse strand, counting down.
GCGCGTCCACCTCATCAAGCACACAAATCGGGGCCGGGTTCGCCAGAAAAACGGCGAAAATCAGGGCCAGCGCGGTCAAGCTCTGTTCGCCGCCTGACAGAAGGCTCAGCGTCGACAGTTTCTTACCGGGAGGCTGGCACATGATTTCCAGCCCTGCTTCCAGCGGATCGTCACTTTCGACCATCACAAGTTTCGCCTCGCCGCCTCCGAAAAGATGTGTGAACAGGACGCTGAAGCTCGAGTTTACCTGTTCGAATGCGGTAAGAAGGCGCTCGCGCCCTTCCTTGTTCAGGCTGGCTATTCCTGAACGCAACTTTGCGATCGCAGCTTCAAGATCGCCCTTTTCGCGGGCCAGCGCACCATGTTCTTCTTCGACGCCGCGCGCATCTTCTTCGGCCCGCAGATTTACAGCACCCAATGCGTCGCGCTGACGTTTCAGTCGGCTGACATCGTTTTCAACGCGGTCGGCGCTGGGCATTTGATCGGGATCGGTCGCAAGTTGGTCAAGCAACTGCGCTGGTGTAGTGTCAAGGTCTTCGGCGATCCGGTTGGCGGCGAGCGTCACCGTCTCGAGCGCTGCTTCTGCGCGGGCGTCCGCGCGCGCACGCGCTTCCCGCGCGTCTGAGGCCGTACGCTCTGCGTCTCGCTCTGATTGCGTCGCCTCGCGGGTGCGTGTTTCAGTAAGGGCTAGCTTGTCCGAAGCTGCTTTCCGACGCGCTTCTGCCTCGTCGATGGAGCTTCCCAACGCATCGCGCTTCGTGACCAAAACTTCGGGCTGTTGGCGCGCGGTATCCAGCTCTTCTTCAGTCAACTGTTTGCGCTCAGTCAGATCAGCCATCCGACGGCTTGCCGTGTCCAGGCGGGTTTTCCAACTGCTGACTTCAGACTCAATTTCTGCCGAGCGCGTGCGACGAGCTTCGCCCTCGCGACGTAGCTCGTCATGAGCTGAGCGTTTGGAGATCATTGTGATCCGGGCGGCCTCTACGGCCGTTTTAATCTGCTCGACATTCGAGCGTGCGGCCTCCAAATCTCCAAGGTCATGCAGACCCGCTTCAGCGCTCTGGACTTGCTCGCGCGCCGATTGCGCTTCTTCGGCATAGCGAGTTGCCGAAAGTTGCAGTGTTTCAGCGCGGCCAGCGGCGAGCGCCCTGTCCCCCTCCGCACGGCTTTGCGCACGGCTGGCATCGGCAAGATTTCGGTCGGCGTCGCGTCGGGCATCGCGCGCCTTTTTGTCGGTTTCGGTCAAATCAGAGAGTTGCTGGGTCAAATGCTCATGGGCTTGGCGGGCACCCTCGGCATGCGCGCTTGCCTCCTCGAGGTTCCGTTTCAGCTCTTCTAGGCGGTTGAGCTGTTGCAGGCGCAGTGCAGCCGCCGAAGGAACATCTTCGGCACCTGTTCGAAACCCGTCCCAGCGCCACAAGTCCCCCTCTTTAGAGACCAGTCGTTGCCCGGGCGAAAGTTGGCTTTGTAGCTTGGTACCGTCCGCGGCTTCAACGAGGCCCACTTGTGCCATCCGTCGCGCCAAAACATCGGGAATCTGGACATAATCCGACAGCGGCGAGGCACCATCAGGCAGCAGCGGTTGATTGGCATAGGCGGGAAGCTTCGCCCAGCCGGTAATTTGGTCCGCATCGATTTCGGGGCTGCGCAGGTCATCGGCCAGTGCCGCACCAAGCGCCTTTTCGAATCCGGTTTGGACCTGAACAGCGTCAAGCAACTGATTGCCCTCTCCGGTCTCACGCTCGACCAACCGGGCCAAAGCGGAGGCTTCTGCCCGCAGCGCACTAGCTTCCCCTTCGGCCTCTGAGCGATGCGCGCGTGCGTCAGCTTCGCGCTTCTGGACGTCCTGGCGGGCTGCATCCGCCTCGAAAAGGGCGGTTTCTGCTACTTGTGCGGCGGTGGTCGCCTCCTGCGACGCGGCTTCGGCTGTAGTTTGGGCCGCCTTCGCGGAGGTCTCCGCCTGTTTTGCTTCCTCCAAGGACAAAAGTGCCGTTTTTGCTTCCGCCTCGTTTCGCCCCAATGTCTTACGGGCGTCCTCGAGCGTCCGATGTGCCGATTGGTGGCGCGCGGACAAACGTGCGGTATCCTCGGTCATTTCGGCAAGCTCGGCCTCTCGGTCCTGCAAAACCGTGGCTGCTTCGCGCGCGGCATCGCTAGCGGCATCCAGTGTGTCATCATGCCCAACGCTTGCAGCGTCGAGCTGCTCGCGTTCTTCATGCAGCCTTGCGATCGTGCCTTCGGCGTCCGCATTCAGGGCGATTTCGCGTTCCATGTCCTGCGTCATCTGGGTGAGTCGCGCTTCAAGCGTAGCGATTGTTCTGTGGGCCTGTTCTTCCTGGGCATCAAGGGTATCCCGTTCGACCCGCAGACGTTGCAATAAAGCACCTGCAATCGCATCTTCTTCGCGCGCGGCTGGTAAGTCGCCCTCGATTTCTTCGCGTGCCTTGGCCGCCTTGCGTGCTTCAGCCTCCGAGTGTGCGGCGGCGGTTGTAGCTTGCGCCAAAGCTTGGGCCGCCAGTGTTCGGATCTCATCGGCCTCGCGCCATCGCCGGTATAGCAAAAGACCTTCAGCGTGGCGCAATTCGGTGCCGATTTCGCGGTAGCGAGCCGCTTGCTTGGCTTGACGTGCGAGCTGTGCAAGCTGCGTGGCCAATTGTTCCAGAACGTCATCCACGCGGGCAAGATTGGTTTCCGCGGCGTTGAGCTTCAGTTCTGCCTCGTGACGACGTTGATAGAGGCCCGAGATCCCGGCAGCCTCTTCCAGGATACGCCGCCTGGCTTTCGGGCGTGCGTTTATCAGCTCGGCAATTTGGCCTTGTCGCACCAACGCCGGCGAATGCGCCCCGGTCGACGCATCTGCAAACAACATCTGCACATCGCGGGCTCGAACATCCTTGCCATTTGCCTTATACGCCGATCCCGCGTCACGGGTGATGCGGCGTATGATATCCAGTGTGTCGAGGTCGTTGAAGCCGGAGGGTGCCAGCCGTTCGGTATTATCGATCGACAGGGAAACCTCTGCGAAGTTTCGGGCAGGCCGTGACGCAGCACCTGCGAAGATCACGTCCTCCATACCCGAACCGCGCATGGATTTCGCGCGGTTCTCACCCATTACCCAGCGCAAGGCTTCGAGGAGATTTGATTTGCCGCATCCGTTTGGTCCGACAATGCCGGTCAATCCGTCGGCAATTACAAGCTCCGTCGGGTCGACGAAACTTTTGAAGCCGTTCAATCTGAGTTTGGAAAACTGCACGTTGTCCGTTGCTCTTGCCTGTTGCTTTTGATTGTGGCCAGATTCGACCTGATTGGGAGGAATAGTTCGGAAGCAGCTCACGGCTGTCAACGCCAAAACCCCGTATTTGGGGATATCCTAAGGGTTATCCACAAGATGCTGCGTGAAATTGCTCGGGATCAGGCTGTGAGCCTGACGCGAACACGCTGTATCACGTCGCAATGGCCCTTGACCCTTTCGGATTTCGCTGCGTTTATCTGAGCGTCAAGGTTCCCGAGATGGACGCAAGAGCGTTCAAGGGAAAACTGGGAATGTGGTGAAAGTGACCCAAGCCGGGGCTTGAATCCACAGCCGCCCCCGCGACTGTGAGCGGAGAGTGCCCGTCCGATACCACTGGAGCAATCTGGGAAGGGGATCAGGGTGCATCGACCCGCAAGCCAGGAGACCTGCCTTGATGCGAAATTCAACCGCCTGTGTCGGGTGTGACGCAGCAAGGAGACCAACGATATGATTGAGACGAAATCCCTCTGTTCCCGCGCCGCTGTGAGGCCCACCACCGAGAGCGTACCCGGCCAATTTGTGGCTTTGAGTTTGGCAGGTCTGGCACTTTCAAGTGCGTTCTTGGTCTGTGGTCTAGGATTTTAGACCTTTCTAATTTCAACCAAACACGGCGGTCCACGCGGCTGCGCCTGAGGCATAATTGGAGAGGACTTTCATGTCTGGTAAAATACCCGCAACAGTGGTCACCGGGTTCCTGGGTTCGGGAAAAACCACGCTTATCCGTAACTTACTGCAGAACGCAAATGGAAAGCGTATTGCATTGATAATAAACGAGTTTGGGGATTTGGGCGTTGACGGTGACATTCTGAAGGGTTGTGGCGACGAAACATGCTTGGAAGATGACATCATGGAGCTATCGAACGGCTGTATTTGCTGTACGGTCGCAGAGGATTTCGTACCAACGATGGAGAAATTACTGGCGCGCGATCAAGCCCCCGATCACATCGTTATCGAGACGTCGGGGTTGGCGCTGCCGCAACCTTTGGTCCGGGCCTTCAACTGGCCCGAGATTTCGACGCGCGTCACCGTTGACGGGGTTGTGACAGTCGTCGATGGCAAAGCCGTCAGCGAGGGGCGGTTCGCCCATAATGTCGCTGCGGTTGATCGGCAACGGTCGCTTGATGACAACCTTGACCATGAGACCCCGTTATCGGAGTTGTTTGAGGATCAGGTCGCCTGCGCCGACATGATCGTGGTGAATAAGTCTGACCTTTTGGGCGAAGGCGCTGCCGATAGTCTTGTGGCCGATCTGAAGCGCGACAGTCGCGACGGCGTGCAAGTTCTTCGCACCTCGATGGGGCGGATGCCAGTGGATGTGTTGCTCGGCCAAGGGATCGGTGCAGAAGCGGATCTGGACGCGCGAAGCGAAGTTCATCACCACCACCATGATACTGACCACGATCATCACAACGATCATGAAGATGATCATCACCATGACCACCCTCATGACGACGATCATCACCACCACGACCACGATGCTTTTGAAAGCTTTGTCGTGGTCCGTCATCAGATCAGCGATCCGACGGCATTCGCCGAGCAGGTCGCCGCGGTCATCCGTCGTTATGATATTTTGCGTCTGAAAGGGTTTGCAGCGGTCCAGGGAAAGCCGATGCGACTGACACTGCAAGCGGTAGGCCCGCGGATCGACACCTATTTCGATCGCCCTTTTGCCGCAGGCGAGGCGCGCGAAACGCGGCTTGTGGTGATCGGTGAAAGCGGACTCGACCGGGCTGGTATCGAAGCCGCTCTGAGCGCATGACGCCACGGCGCGCAGATCCGCATGAGCCCGGTGCGACTGCGCTACTTGAGGCAAGCCACGCGCTGATGACTTCGCTTTATCCGCCAGAGCACTGCCACTACCTTGAGATTGATGCGCTGCGCGAGCCTGAGATCAGGTTCTTTGTCGTCGAGAAGGATGGTAAATCGATCGGATGCGGGGCGCTGAAGATCGACGATGGGTTCGGGGAGCTAAAGTCCATTTTTACCGATCCGGAGGCACGCGGGCATGGCGCTGGAGAGATCATTATTGATGTTTTGGAAGCGGAGGCGCTTACGGCGGGGCTGACCTGGCTGCGTCTTGAAACAGGCGACACGCTTGACGCCGCACACCGGCTTTATCACCGGAAAGGATACCGGGTCTGTGGCCCGTTCGGCGACTATTTGGAAGGGCCGCACTCCATTTTCATGGAAAAGCGATTGAGGTAACGGCGGATGCATTTGCTTGCAGCCACGCCTGGTGCGATTGACGATGGCACAGAACCGGTTGATCTGGGGCAAACCCCGGCCGATCTTGTCTTCATTTCGGCCGCGGACACCGAGCTGGCTGCGCTGTCTTCAGCCCGTGCAGAGATGCAGGACGCCGCGCCGAGCCTGCGTTTGGCCAGCCTGATGCACCTGATGCACCCAATGTCTGTTGACCTGCATCTCGATCACTGTGCAACCGGCTCCAAACTCGTGGTGGCGCGGGTTCTTGGAGGGGCGGGCTACTGGAAATACGGGCTGGAGCAATATGCAGCACGGTTGCATGAGGCAGGTGTGCCTTTCGCAGCGTTGCCCGGTGATGACAAACCCGATCCCGAGCTGCTCGCGCTGTCTACCGTGTCCTCGCAAGATTACGAGGCATTGTGGTCCTACACGGTCGAAGCGGGTCCTGAAAACATGCAAGGCATTCTGGCTTATGCCAAAGCCATGCTGGACGGATCGCCAAAGCCGCCTGCGGCGCGGCCGCTTTTGCGCGCCGGGCTATATTGGCCAGGCGAAGCGGCTCCGACCCTGGAGTCTCTTCGGGTGAACTGGGGTACAGATAAATCCGTCGTGCCGTTGATTTTTTACCGGGCGCTCGTTCAAGGCGCGGGCCTTCATCCGATCAACCGGCTCGTGAAAGCGCTTTTGAGCGCTGGCCTGAACCCGATGCCGATCTTTGTTGCTTCGCTGAAAGATACGGTCAGTCAGGCGATGTTACATCACCTGTTTGAACAAGCCCCACCAGACGTTATCCTGAACGCGACGTCTTTTGCCGTAGGCTCTGCCCATAGCGAAGATGCCCCGACTGAAAACCCTCTCGCCGCAAAATCGGCCAATGCAGCGCCGGTGTTTCAGGTGGTTCTGGCCGGCTCCAATGAGGAAACCTGGCAGGAAGGTCTAAGCGGGTTGAGCGCACGCGATATCGCGATGAACGTGGCCTTGCCCGAAGTTGATGGGCGGATCCTGTCGCGCGCGGTGAGCTTTAAGGGGGAGGCCTATTTCGATGAAGCCACCCAGTGCTCGATTGCCACGTATCGCGCCCGCGGCGATCGTGCCAGCTTTACAGCAGAGCTCGTGGCAAACTGGGCAAATCTACGACGCAAGCGGGATCAGGACAAACGGGTCGCGCTCGTTCTGGCCAATTATCCCAACAAGGACGGGCGACTGGCCAATGGGGTCGGACTTGATACGCCGGACTCGACCGTGTGCGCGCTGCAATTGCTGTCTGACGCGGGCTATCAGGTCGAGGTCCCGGATAGCGCCCAGACGCTGATGGACGCGATGATGTCGGGGCCAACCAACTGGCTCACTGACAGGGCGGAGACCAGCGGTGGTCAGATGCTACCCTTGGCGCAGTACCGCGCGATGTTCGATGCCCTGCCGCTAGAGGTCCGAGACGCGATCAGCGATCGGTGGGGCGCGCCAGAAGAAGATCCGTTCTTCGACGCCGATGCAAACGGGTTCAAACTGTCGGTACTTGAATTTGGCAATTCTGTCGTGGGATTACAGCCGGCGCGCGGCTATAATATTGATCCCACGGACACTTACCATGCGCCGGACCTGGTTCCGCCGCACAACTATCTGGCCTTCTACGTCTGGCTTCGGTTTGCCTATGGGGCCGACGCGATTGTGCATATGGGCAAACACGGAAATCTTGAATGGTTGCCCGGTAAGGCTGTTGCGCTGTCCGAGACCTGCTGGCCAGAGGTGGTTCTTGGCCCGACGCCGCATCTATACCCGTTTATTGTCAATGACCCAGGCGAAGGGACACAGGCCAAACGGCGGGCGCAGGCTGTGATTCTTGATCACCTGACCCCGCCGTTGACCCGGGCGGAAAGTTACGGCCCGCTACGGGATCTTGAGGCGCTGGTGGACGAGTACTACGAGGCCGCGGGCGTCGATCCGCGCAGAATAGACCATCTGCGCCGCGAAATCCTGAACCTCACATCTGCCACGGGTCTGCGCGAGGATGTCGGTCTGACAGGGACGGACGAAGATCGGGATCTGGCCAAGCTGGACGCCTATCTGTGTGAGTTGAAAGAGGCACAGATCCGAGACGGCTTGCACGTGTTTTCCAGATCTCCGGAAGGCGATCTCGAACGTGACCTGGCCATTGCACTCTTGCGTGTTCCGAGGGGTGATGGGATTGGAGGCAACGCCTCTTTGATCCGGGCGCTTGCTGTGGATTGTGACTGCGGTGAGTTTGATCCTTTGGAGTGCGATATGTCGGCCTCATGGGATGGGCCGAGGCATAAATTTCTAGAGGCTGTTGGATCGCAAACTTGGCGCAGCGCCGGGGACACGGTGGAGCGTCTCGAGCAGCTTGCGAAACTCGCAGTGGCCTGGCCACAAACGCCAAAGCACTTTAGAGCGACGGCCCCAGTTCTTGAAACTTTGCATGCCGAAATACTTCCCGCAATTCGGGCCTGCGGCCCGAACGAAGGATCGGGGCTCCTCACTGGCCTTGCTGGCCGGTTCGTCGCCCCGGCGCCGTCCGGCGCGCCAACCCGTGGCCGACCGGACGTGCTTCCAACCGGACGAAATTTCTATTCGCTGGACAGCCGTGCAGTACCGTCGCCGACCGCCTGGGCCCTGGGCTGGAAATCGGCCAATCTGCTGATTGAGAAACATCTCCAGACCCACGGCGATTGGCCAAGGACGATGTTGCTGACCGCCTGGGGGACCGCGAATATGCGCACAGGCGGCGACGATATTGCCCAGGCGTTGGCGCTGATGGGCGTCAAGCCGAAATGGGACAAGGCGAACCGACGTGTGACTGGGTTCGAAATCTTGCCGCTGGGCGTTTTGGGGCGTCCACGCGTCGATGTGACCTTGCGGATTTCGGGCTTTTTCAGGGATGCCTTCCCGCAGCTCATTGCTCTTGTGGACAGCGCCGCTCGTGCGGTCATGGCGTTGGAGGAGCCCGAAGATCAAAACCCAGCCGCTGCCCGGTTCCGGACAGAAGGCGACGGGGCACGGGTTTTCGGATCAAAGCCCGGAGCCTACGGGGCCGGCTTACAAGCAATGATTGATGAGCGGCTTTGGAGCAACAAGTCTGATCTGGCGGAGGCTTATTTAACTTGGGGCAGCTACGCATATGGGCAGACCGGCGACGGTGTGCCGCTTCGGGACGGGTTCGAGACCCGCTTGCGGCAAACCGAGGCGATCGTGCAGAACCAGGACAACCGGGAACATGATGTCTTGGACAGTGACGACTACTACCAGTTCGAGGGAGGGGCCTCTGCGGCCGTCTCGACACTTCAGGGACGCGACCGGGTCATCTACCACAATGATCACTCGCGCCCGGAACGCCCGGTGATCCGTACGCTTGACGATGAAATCGCGCGAGTTGTGCGCTCTCGCGCTGTCAACCCGAAATGGATCGATGGTGTGAAACGACATGGCTACAAAGGAGCCTTTGAGATGGCCGCGACATTGGATTATCTGTTTGCCTTCGCGGCCACGACCGGAGCCGTGCGCGGGCACCACTTTGACCTTGTCTACCAGGCCTATGTTGAAGATGAAGAGACGCGGTCCTTCATTGCTGAGGTTAACCCACCCGCCCTGCGTGAGATGGCTGAGCGGTTCTCAGAGGCTATGGAGCGCGGGCTCTGGCAGCCGAAGTCAAACTCGGCGCGTGCACAGCTTGAACAGCTCCGGCACGGCTAGCAGATCAGATCTGCCGACATCATCGCGACATCCCCGCTGACCGAGCTGCGATCGACCGCGCAGCCGGATGCCTGCTCGATGGCAGTTAAGCCTGCCTGGTAGACCCCTGGTCCTGGGCGCGCCATAACGTTCACCCGAAAGGCGCTGGCTTGCACGCCGTTTTGGACAACCTTGAAGCGATACCCGGCGACATCGTGGCGCGACGTTGTACCATCCCAAAGGTCCGGGCCCGTGGAACAGGCTGCGAGCGAAGATGTCAAAAGGAGTGCCAAACGCATGCTGCCATGTGGCCCAATCTGAGTTAACAAAAGGTTGGCGCTTGCATCGTGAGGCCGCTCTGGGCAGGGTATCAGCGAAAGACAAATGGAGCGCCCATGAGCGAACAAACCCCCGAAGATCTGGCGCGTCACAGCCAAAAAATGGCCAAGAAGAAGGCCGCGCGTGACAAGATAATGGCGACGAAAACCGACAAGAAAGGATTGGTGATCGTTCATACTGGAAAGGGCAAAGGCAAAAGCTCGGCCGCGTTTGGCATGATCTTTCGCTGCATTGCGCATGATATGCCATGCGCGGTCGTGCAGTTCATCAAAGGTGGTATGAGCACGGGCGAGCGCGACTTGATCCTAAGTACATTTTCCGACAAATGCGCTTTCCACACGATGGGCGAGGGCTTCACCTGGGAAACTCAAGACAAATCTCGAGATATCGAGATGGCTGAAGCAGCCTGGGAAAAGGCGAAGGAGCTGATCCGCGATCCAAACAACAAGATGGTGTTGTTAGACGAAATCAACTTCGCGCTGCGATACGACTATATTGATATCGCGGATGTCGTGACGTTTCTACGCGACGAGAAACCCGAGATGACTCATGTGGTTCTGACAGGACGAAACGCTAAGGAGGACCTTATTGAACTGGCTGATCTGGTGACCGAGATGGAGCTGGTGAAACACCCGTTTCGGGCCGGGATAAAGGCGCAGATTGGCGTTGAGTTCTGAACGTGGCGAAGCTGTGGTTTGCGACCTTGCGCCCGGCCTTGGTCACTGGGAAGGAGCAGTAGCACCATGAATCTGGGGATAACTGAAAAACTAGCTCCGCTGCTGGAACAGGTGCGGGAGATGGTTGCCAATGAGATTGCACCTTTGGATGCCGAATATCACAGCGAGGTCGGCAAGCATCCCTCTGGCGACCGATTCATGCACACAGACCGGCAGTTGGAGATATTGGACGATCTGAAAGCAAAGGCCCGTGCGCGTGGGCTTTGGAATTTCTGGCTGACCGACAGTGCGCAAGGGTCCGGTTTGACGACGGTTGAATATGCCTACCTGGCAGAAGAGATGGGCAAGGTGGGCATTGCCGCCGAAGTGTTCAACTGCAATGCACCCGATACGGGCAATATGGAAGTGTTTGAACGCTATGGCTCCAAGGCTCACAAAGCGCGTTGGCTGGCCCGGCTCCTGACTGGCGAAATTCGGTCGGCCTATCTGATGACCGAGCCAGATGTAGCCTCTTCAGATGCGACCAATATTGCGCTTTCTGCACGCCGCGACGGCGACGCATATGTGCTCAACGGCGAAAAATGGTGGGCGACAGGTGCAGGTGATCCGCGCTGCGCGGTCTATATCGTCATGGCATGTACAGCGCCTGAGGCTCAAAAACATGCCCGACATTCGATGTTTGTGATTGATGCGACTTCGTCGGGTCTGGAGGTGCTCCGACCGATGCAAGTCTTTGGCCATGATGACGCGCCGCATGGTCATATGCATATCCGTTTTAACGACGTACGCGTGTCTGAATCAGACTTGATCCTGGGTGAAGGGCGCGGATTCGAGGTGGCGCAAGGTCGACTGGGACCGGGTCGGATCCACCACTGTATGCGTGCCATCGGTCAGGCCGAAAGCGCGCTGGAACTTATGAGCAAACGCGCGCTCACGCGCGAGGCATTCGGAAAGCCATTGGCGGAATTGGGGGCCAATTACGACATCATCGCCAATGCACGCATGGAGATCGAACAAGCCCGACTTCTGTGTCTCAAGGCCGCGTGGATGATGGACGCGGTCGGCGTGCGCGCAGCACAACCCTGGATTAGCAAAATCAAAGTCGTGGCTCCCCTGGTCGCCCTCAAAGTCGTTGATGAGGCGATGCAATTGCATGGGGCAGGCGGGATCTCGCAAGACCAGCCTTTGGCGCGAATGTGGACGCATTTGCGGACCTTGCGGCTGGCCGACGGGCCCGACGCCGTCCACAGGCGGCAGGTTGCCCGCGCCGAACTGCGGAAATATTCTAACCGCGCGCAATGAGCCCGACGGATCTTGAATTTGATGCCATACGACGCTGGCTGAATGGCAGGCTTCCCGATTTGGCAGGACCGGTTGCGATTTCTAAGTTCGATGTCGGGCAGTCTAATCCAACGTATCGCATTGAAACTGAGGGAAAAACCTATGTGCTGCGGCGCCAGCCCGACGGGAAATTGATGAAATCCGCGCATGCCGTCGATCGTGAATTCAAGGTTCTTTCTGCGCTTCGCGATACGCCCGTGCCGGTTCCGAAGCCTTTTGTCCTGTGTGTAGATCCTGAAATCATCGGCCCGTCCTTTTACATCATGGAACATGTCGCTGGGCTCAATTTGCATGACCCAAGTTTGCCTGGGTTGCACCGCGAACAACGCGGCCGGGTCTTTGGCGATATGATCCGCGTATTGGCGGCAATCCATGATGTAGCGCTCTGCGATCACGGGTTGGAGGATTTCGGCGCACCTGGACATTATCTTGAGCGTCAGGTCTCGCGCTGGACCCGACAGTACCGTTCTGCGGCCACAGAAGAAAACCAGCAGATGGATCAGTTGATCCACTGGTTGACGGACACGATGCCCGCTGATGATGGTCAACGGTCGCTCATCCACGGGGATTTTCGGCTCGATAATCTGATTTTCGATGCAGACGGCGTAAACTGCCTTGCGGTTTTGGATTGGGAGTTGTCAACGCTGGGTCATCCCTATTCCGATGTGGCGGCGCTGATCATGCAATTGCGTATGCCGCAAGGGCCAGAGGGTCGGGGGCTTGCCGGGGTTGATCGCGCAGCGCTCGGCATTCCGAGCGAAACCGCACTTCTGGCCCGTTACTGTGCCCGGCGTGGTTTGCCGGCGCTCGAAAATTTCGACTATTTTCTGGCGTTCAGCTTCTTCCGGATGGCGGCGATCTTGCAGGGTGTGAAATACCGGGCGCTACAGGGTAATGCCTCGAACCCGCAGCAAGCGCTACGTCTGGCCGGCCAGATCCCGAAACTGATAGAAGGCGGGCTGGATGCGGCGCGCTTAGAATAGCTTCGTCCTGTCACTTTTTTCGGATCGGACGGACCAAGCCTTCTTGGGCGGTTGTCGCGACGAGCTTGCCATCTTGAGCATAGATAGATCCGCGGTTGAACCCGCGTGCTCCGCCGGAAAACGGTGCATCCATTGCATAGAGGTGCCATTCATCGAACCGGACGGGCGCATGAAACCATATGGCGTGATCCAGGCTGGCTGTCATCGTGTTGCCAGTGAACCAGCTTTCCCCGTGCGGGCGCAGGGAGGAGCCCAACAGGTACATGTCCGACGCGTAGGTCATCAGGCATTGATGGACCCAAGCTGGTCGCGACACGGGGCGGGCGAGGCGAAACCAGATGGCGTTTTGGTCTGACGCCGGGGTGCTGTCGAACAGGTCATAGGGATCGATGACCCGCTGCTGGATTGCAGACGGGCGCAGATAGTCACTTTGGCGCGCCTTGGGGACTTTGTGGATTTCGGCGGCACGGGTCTCGGACCGGTCGCGCAAACCCTCAGGCGGGGCTACTTCGGGCGCATCATGCTGGTGATGTGGGCTGTCTTCTTCGATATGAAAGGACGCGGCCATGTTGAAGATCTGATGACCATGCTGGATCGCGACCACGCGCCGGGTGGTGAAACTGCCACCGTCGCGGGCGCGATCGACCTCATAAATCACCGGAATGCTCGGGTCGCCTGGTCTTAGAAAATAGGCATGAAGGGAATGGCAGGCCCGCGCGTCAACTGTTTGATACGCCGCCGCCAGCGCTTGCGCGACCACCTGACCACCGAATATTCGGCGGCTTGTTTCGCCACCGCCGCCCAGTCCTCGAAAGATATTATCTTCGATGCGCTCGATGTCGAGCAGATCAAGCAGAATTTGAACCGGGTCGCTCATTTGTCTGGCTGCGCATTCGCGACGGTGGCGGCCTCACGCACTTCAGTAAGGGTTTGTCCGGTCGTCAGCACCTCATCGTCGATGACCAGTTCGATGACGCTCAGCGTTCCGGAGTTTTGCGCCGCCGCGAAGTGTTGCGAGAATTCCGCATCGTTGGTGACACGCACGCCGAAGCCGCCATAGGCCCGCGCCAGAGCGGCGAAATCGGGATTGAAAAGGGCCGTTCCTGAAACCCGCCCCGGGTAGCTCATTTCCTGATGCATACGGATTGTGCCGTATTTTCCGTTATTTACGACAAGCACTGTGACTGGGACCTGATATTGCGCAGCTGTCGAAAGTTCGTTGAGCGTCATCTGAAAACAGCCATCGCCAGCAAGGCAGATAACATCCCGGTCGGGGTGTTCCAGCTTGGCAGAAATCGCAGCCGGGACCCCGTATCCCATGCTGCCGGATGTGGGCGCCAGTTGTGTGCCAAAGCGTTTGTACGTGAAGTACCGATGCAGGAACGCGGCGTAATTTCCCGCTCCATTTGTCACGATCGCATCTTCTGCCAGTGTGTCTGACAGCCAGGTCATCACGCGTTCCAACTTGACGGAACCGGGCGTATCTTGCGGGATCTGCCAGTCTTCATAGTCACGGCGCGCGCGTGACGTCCAATCCGCCCAGACCGGATCAGCAGGCCCAGACAGGGCCGCCAGTTGCGCGACCATAGATCCCGAGGAGGCCGCGACGGCCAGATCGGGATGGTAGACGTGACCCGGTTCATCGGGGTCGGGATGAACGTGAAGTATGGTTTTACCGTGCGACGCGGGATCAAGGAGCGTGTAGCCATTGGTGGCTGTGTCACCCAGGCGTGCACCAAGGAGCAGCAAGCAATCGGCCTCTTGAAGGCGTCTGCCCAAAGCTGGGTTCATGCCGACACCCAGGTCGCCCACGTAATGCGGATTGCGGTTGTCGATATAGTCCTGCCTGCGGAATGGGACGGATATGGGCAGGTGGAAATTCTTAGCAAATTTAGCCAGGTTTTGAGCACTCTCGGACGACCAGCCGGGGCCACCGGCAATAACGAGCGGCCGATGTGCCGCCCCAATCGCCTTGGCGATTTGAGCCGCATCAGTGTGGGTAGCTGTCTGGACAGATGGCCTGGATTTCGGGCGGGTTGGACAATTGGCCTCAGACGATAACATGTCCTCGGGCAAGGCCAGAATGACTGGGCCCGGTCGTCCCGATTGGGCAACCTGAAAAGCTCGCGCGATGTATTCGGGTAGCCGGTCGACCTGGTCAATCTCGGCCACCCATTTGGCGAGGCCGCCAAACATCTGTCGGTAATTGACCTCCTGGAAAGCTTCTCGATCCCTGTGGCCGCATTCGATTTGGCCAACGAACAGGAGCATCGGTGTGCTGTCTTGCCGGGCGATGTGAACTCCAGACGAAGCATTGGTGGCACCCGGTCCGCGGGTCACAAAGGCCACGCCTGGCTGCCCTGTGAGTTTGCCATAGGCCTCAGCCATCATTGCCGCTGCCCCTTCGTGGCGACAGACGATGTTTTCGATACCGGTGCTGTGAAGGCCATCCAGTGCCGCCAGAAAACTCTCCCCCGGCACCGAGAAGACGCGCCGTATCCCCTCTACAGTCAACTGATCGGCCAGGATCTGGCCCCCATGTCGGATCGACATTTACGCATCGCCCTTTTTCATTGCAGGACAATCTTCTGGCAGCGCTTGCCGCGATGCAATGACAAAGCAAGAAAATGCACTAGGATTCCTGCAAACGAATGATGTCAGGAGAGTAATTCTATGCCGCAAATGAAGCTTTTGGGGATTTCGGGATCTTTAAGGAAGGCGTCGGATAATCGCAAATTGATCCGAGAGGCGGCCCGCCTTGCCGAAGCGTCGGAATTTCTAGAAGCCGATCTGAAGTTGCCGCTTTATGATGGCGACTTGGAAGATGCGGACGGGATCCCGGAATCGGTTCTTGTTCTTGCTCGGCAGATTGCCGATGCGCAGGCCGTGGTTATTTCGACACCGGAATACAACAAAGGTGTGTCGGGTGTGCTCAAGAATGCGCTCGATTGGCTTAGCCGGACAGATATCAAGCCATGGGCCGGCAAGCCGGTGGCCATTCTTTCAGCCACAGCGGGACGCTCGGGCGGTGAACGCGTGCAAGCCAATTTACGTCTGTTGATGATGCCATTTCGTCCACGTCTGGTCATTGGCCCTGACGTGCTTGTGGGTGGATCTTACGATCAGTTTGATAAGGACGATCGTCTTGTGGGTGAGATCTATATCAAGCAACTCACAGAATTGATGCAAGCCACACAGGCCGAAATCGATCGGGCGCAGTGAACCTGATCAGGTCGGTATAGAGACTTCGATCAAGTTCGCGTCAAGATCGCGGATATAGAGCGACTGGATTGCCCCGGTCGCCCCGGTACGCCGCACCGGCCCCTCGATAACCTCGACGCCCAGGGCGGTAAAATGCCCCTGCCAGAGCTCAAGCGATGATGTGCTAAGGAAACATAAATCTGCTGACCCGGGTGTGGGGTGCTTTGCACAGGGCGCGAATTCCTGACCCGCTTGGTGGAGGTTTATTTTCTGTGATCCAAAGGACAGTGCCACCCGAGTGGAGCCGTCTGAGTGGCGTGTCGTCACCTGGCTCATGCCAAGGGTCTCCGTATAAAATGCAATTGATGCTGGCATGTCACGCACCGTTAGAACCAAGTGATCGATCGAGGTGACCTGAGGGGTCATGAGGCTTGCGTCCTTTTTGTCAAAATTCCAACATGACGAGTATGAACGTCGAGACTGACAGTTTGCAAATATCGCACGACTGGGTCGATCCGGTTCGGATGGCAGCGCTTTGTGCGCTTTTGGGTTTGTCTGAGATCCGAGCGGTACCGTTTGCCCATCATGTTATGTTTTGGGATGCGCGTCCCAATGCCGAGCTTGGGCGTGACGGGCACCCCAAGCTTGGGGGGCTCATTCCGGATCTGGGGTTGCCCCGACGCATGTGGGCGGGCGGTCGGCTGCGCTTCCACGCTCCGCTCGAACTGGGCGCGTCGGCGCAAAAATCGAGCCGGTTACTTGGGTCCAAGCGCAAGACCGGTCGCAGCGGAGATCTTGCCTTTATCTCGCTGGAACACAGAATTTCTCAAAATGGCGATCTGGTGATCGAGGACATCCAGGATCTCGTCTATCGGCAAGACCCGGATCTGGATGCGCCGCGTCCGAAAGCTCCTGCTGCGCCGACCGATGCCGATATTTCGCAGACGCTTTCCTTTTCGACCACGGACCTGTTTCGGTATTCCGCGCTCACGTTCAATGGCCACCGCATACACTACGATCGAGATTATGCCAGAGAGGTGGAGGGATATCCGGGGCTCGTCGTCCATGGCCCACTTTTGGCGCAGCATCTGATATTGCTCGCTGAACGTCATCTGGGGCAGCTGGATCACTTTTCCTTTCGCGCAACGGCACCCTTGTTTGACGATGAGGCTGCAACTTTGGCCTTGCGCGAATCCTCGGACGGTCTGGCGCTCTGGGTGGCCGCCCCTGACGGGCGCCAATGCATGCAGGCCACGGCCAGCTAGGGCAGGAAGCTGCGCAACCGGAAGCTCTCTGGAATGTTCGCGGTGCCCTCGAGGATCAAGTCGGCCATGACTTCTCCGAGTTTGGGCGCAATCCCGAAGCCGATCTTGAAACCGCCATTGGCGACGAAGTGACCAGGTCGATCAGGGTAATGATCCATGATCGGGGCCCGGCTGACCGCCCGTGGTCGGACACCTGCCCAACGCTCCAGGATCTGAGCGCCTTGCAACACCGGAAATGCCGCGAGTGCACGGGTGTGGATGTCGTCAAGCTGAGCATCGGTTGCATACGCATCCGTCCAGTCCCGTTCAGACGTGGAGCCGACCGCAACTGTTCCGTCATGATGCGGCACGATATGTAGTCCGTCGGCAAAAAGTTGCGGCGCGTGCCTTGCGTCATGGCGCAAAAGCAGAGCTTGTCCTTTTACGCCGTTGCCTACCGGGTGCCTCATCGTTTGGCTCAGTGAGCTCAGACCCTCGTAGCCGGTCGCGTGGACCACCAGCCCTTGCGGCTCGGTTGTCGAGCCTTCAAGGAGTTCGCCCCCCCGCCGCTGGAACGCGGTTGCCAGTGCCGTGACAGCCTGGCGGGGATGCAGCCTTGCACTCAGCGTGTCATGGATCACAAAACCGGTATCGGTCTGCGGCATCCATGCGCCCTGCGCCGGGACGACGTCCCATTGCGCAAAGCCCGCCCACACGGAATTGGCCTTGATCGCGCGGTCGTCGGCCAGTGCCTTTGCACGCGCGCTGGCAATCGGTTGCACACGACCGTGTCGTGCATAGCTAGACGGTATGCCGGAAAGCTCTGCGATTTCAGCCCAGTATGGCTCGGCCATCACCAGACTTTCGAATTGGAATTGCTTTTTCTCGTTCCAATTGTCCGGTGTATGGGGGGCAAGTGCGCCTACCAGGCCGCCGCTCGCCCCATCACCGATTTTGCGCGTGTCCTGGACCCGAACGCGTGCGCCGCGCTTGAGGCAACTCCAAGCGGTGGCCAATCCAAAAATGCCACCCCCCAAAACCGTGATTTCAGCCGTGGACAATCGCCGTCTCCTTGAGCACAGTCGCGCGGGATATGGACCAAGATGGCGTAAGCATGCAAGACCAAGCGGCAGAACTGGCGTGGCGCGACGGGTCGATCCCCGTGGCACGCCGGTTTGACGATCCGTATTTCTCTCTAGCGGGGGGGTTGGCAGAAACACGCCATGTGTTTTTGGACGGAAACGATTTGCCAGATCGGTTTTGCGACGGATTCCAAGTGGCAGAGTTGGGCTTTGGTACGGGTCTGAACCTGCTTTGTGCCGAGCAGGCATTTGCGTCGGCTGTTCCAAGGGGTCGGCTCCGTTTCACCAGTTTTGAGGCATTTCCGATGGCTGTGGAAGACATGTCCCGCGCCCTTTCGGCCTTCCCCGAGCTTAACGCGGGGCCTTTGTTGCGTGCGATCTCGTCTGGCGAATGCCGGATAGAGACCGACAGGCTTTCTTTTGAATTGATACTTGGTGATGCGCGCACCTGTCTTCCAGCTTGGTCAGAGACAGCGGACGCATGGTTTCTCGACGGGTTTAGCCCTGCCAAGAACCCCGAGATGTGGGAAGACGCATTGATGACCCAAGTGGCCCGCCACACCCGCGCGGGCGGGACCTTTGCTACGTACACTGCAGCAGGCAGCGTGCGGCGCGCATTGCAGGCGGCGGGGTTCGAGGTTGCGCGCCGCGCAGGCTTTGGCCGAAAACGCCACATGAGTACCGGAGTCCTGCGGTGAACGGCGATGCCAGAAAAGCCATCAGCTTGATGGTCTTCACCATGTTTGTCTTTGCCATGCAGGATGGGATCTCGCGCCATCTGGCCTCGGAATATAACGTTCTCATGGTGGTGATGATCCGCTACTGGTTCTTCGCGGCTTTTGTGGTTTCTATCGCCAGGCGTAATGGAGGCGGTGTCGCGGCAGCAGCCCGGACACGCCAGCCAATTTTGCAAAGCATTCGCGGGGCATTGCTGGCGCTTGAGGTTTGCGTGATGGTTTTGGCGTTCACACTGCTGGGCTTGGTCGAGAGTCTGGCGATTTTCGCAGCATATCCCTTATTGGTTGCCGCGCTGTCCGGACCGGTCCTGGGAGAGCAGGTCGGCTGGCGGCGATGGAGCGCTATTGGTATCGGGTTTCTCGGTATTCTAATAATCCTGCGCCCAGGCTTCGCTGTGTTTTCGCCCCTGGCTTTGATTGCCGTCGTTTCGGCGTTGCTATTTGCGCTCTATGCATTGCTGACGCGCTACGCCGCGCGCTTGGACAGCACGTCGACCAGTTTCTTTTGGACCGGTACGGTCGGGGCCGTGGTCATGACGGTGATCGGGATCTGGTTTTGGGAGCCGATGAGCGGTTTAGACTGGCTCTGGATGGCGATCCTTTGCGTGACAGGAGCGTCAGGCCATTGGATGCTGATCCGCGTCTACGAGCTGGCAGAGGCCTCGGTTGTTCAGCCATTTGCGTATTTCCAGCTTGTCTTCGGAGCGGCGCTTGGGATGGTCGTGTTTGGCGAAGATTTAGAGTGGAATGTCGCGTTGGGTGCCGTGATTGTAGTCAGTGCGGGCCTGTTCACGCTGTGGCGTGCCAGGCAAACGGAAACCTAGCGCTTGAGATCGCGTAGAAGGGTCAGTTTGGGTGCAGAACCGGTGAGCTGGGCCTCATAGGGTGCGAAACTTTCAGTGACCCGCATCACGTAATTTCGCGTCTCTCGGAAGGGGATATACTCAATCCAGTCAATAACATCGACATCTGCCCGCCTTGGATTGCCGAAGATCGAGCTCCACCGATCGGCACGGCTGGGGCCAGCGTTGTAAGCCACTGAAATCAATATGGGATTACCACCGTAACGCTTCGACATCTCTGACAGATAAGTAGCCCCGAGACTGGCGTTGTAGTCCGGATCGGTAAGCAGTCGCGCCCGCGAATAGGTCTGATCGCTTAGCTTTGCCATTTCCTCGGCAGTGCGTGGCATCAATTGCATCAGCCCACGCGCACCGGCCGGTGATGTGACCACCGGGTCGAACTCGCTCTCGCGACGGGCGATGGACAAGGCCCAGGTCTCGCTTATGGGCAGATCCAGACCGGCAGGCGTCGCGACGGGGAAATAGCTTTTGTAGATCTCGTGGCCTTGTCGGGCCGCTTGCTTCGAGATCATCAATGCCAAATGAGGCTCTCCCAGATCCAACGCCATGGCCCCCATTCGCCCAAGATCCTCGCGCGATTGCGTTTCACCCAGATGCACAAGAAAACGCTCGGCGAGGTTGAATTGCCCTGCTTCAAGAAGCTGTATTGCGGCGTCGAACACCGAGGATCGGGTGAACTCGGCACGTTTCCAATCGCCAAAATCCTCGTTCCCGGTCATCCGAGGATCAGTCGCAAGCCCAGCAGCCTCGGCAGCCAACTGTCCGTAGAAACTGGATTGGTATTGTGCGCCCAGGCGGTACGCCTCCGCTGCATTTTCAGCCTGTCCTGCCGCTTCGTAGGCCCGGCCCAGCCAATAGCCCGCCCGGCCCAGCGAAATCGGCGTTCGAACCGCGTCGCGAAACCGCAAAAAATGGCTGATCGCACGATCCGCATTTCCCAGTTTTCGAAGCGCCAGAAAACCGGACAACCATTCCAGATCGGCGTAGTCAGAGCCATCGGTCAGAAAGTGCTGCGCTGCCAGGCGGTAGGCCAGCTCCTCCTTGCCCTCGCGCATCATTTCGCGCGCCAGGGACCGGCGCCGGTTGGACCAAGCACTGGGGTTCCCAAGCTTTTCGGCAGATCTCGAATAGTCTTCAAGCAGCTCAATCGCAGGTCCTGTACGGCCTTTGCCGGCCCGCCACAAAAATCGTTCATAGGCCAAGCCGGGATGGTCTCGTAAGCCAGCAGGCACGGCCGCAATCAGATTGTCGACGCCTTTGACCTTGTTGCGTAGCCCCAGACGAGCCTCGGCCAGTCTTCGCCATCCGTCACTGACCAATGGGAACATGCGGCGTGCAGCAACCCCCTGGCCGCGCCACAGCAGCATATCCAGCCGCTCTTCGTGCAAGTCCTTGATCGTTAGACCGTTTCGCGTCACGAAGGCATCATGCTCGGAGCCGGTCATGTAGAAGGTGAGCCAAGCGCGTTTGAGCTCGTTCGCACCGTCAACATTGCGATCTTTGCGGAAATAAGCCTCCGCCAGGCGCAGCGATCCTGTGGCGGTGCGGGGCACATAGCCATCAAAGAAAGCAAGCACCAAATCCGGATTGCCGCCCCGCGGGATCTCTGCCTCGCACCGCTGTCGGAGAAGCGGCATACCAGGCCAGTCGGCGCGTCGTTCAACATAGTTGCGACACTCGGAATAGGTGCCCTGGCGGCCGCGCAGCCGCATCCAATCCACAAGATCGCGGGCAACCGGATCGCTAATTCGCGCGCGGGTCGCCCCGACACGGGCCCAGTCCTTTGACGCTGCTGCGCTGATCGCCTCTCCCAAGGCGGTTGGGTCCGCCTGCGCAAACCCGGCAAAACATATCAAAGCCGTTGTGCATATCGCTCGGCGAATGTTAACCATTTCGATCCTGATCTGCTGCCCGATTCACGCGCAACCTAGCGTGCGGCTGACAAGCTGCAAGACACAATAGCTTGACGCAAAGCGCTTGCAGCGGCGGACCGCTGGCGCTATCCGGCTGGTCTGAGACGTAAAACAACCAGGAGACGCGTTATGTTCAAAGGCTCTTTGCCCGCACTGATCACGCCGTTTAAAGACGGCGCAGTGGATTTTGACGCGCTCAAACATCTGGTGGAGTGGCATATCGATCAGGGCAGCGCTGGGCTTGTTCCTGTGGGTACAACCGGCGAAAGCCCCACGCTCAGCCACGCCGAGCATGATGCGGTGGTAGATACGGTGGTACAAATCGTTGCGGGTCGGATTCCGGTGATTGCGGGAGCTGGCTCCAATAGCACGGCAGAGACTGTGCGACTCGTCGCCCATGCGAAAACCGCCGGAGCTGATGCGGCACTTGTAGTGACGCCATATTACAACAAGCCAACACAGCGTGGGATGATTGCACATTTCGAGGCTGCAGCGGCCTGCGAGCTGCCGATCATCATCTATAATATCCCGCCCCGCTCGGTCGTCGACATGGTGCCTGAAACTATGGGAATACTGGCCAAGAACGAGTTTATTGTCGGGGTTAAGGACGCCACCGGTGATCTGGCCCGCGTGCCTCAACAGCGCATCACATGTGGCACAGATTTTATTCAGTTGTCTGGCGAGGACGCTACAGCACTTGGCTTTAACGCCCATGGAGGTGTCGGTTGTATCTCGGTGACGGCAAATGTCGCCCCGAAACTCTGCGCAGAGTTCCAAAATTGCACACTTTCGGGCGATTTCACGGGTGCCTTGGAGAAACTGGACCGGTTGATGCCGTTGCATAAAGCGATTTTCACTGAACCGGGCGTCGCAGGCGCCAAATATGGTGTGTCATTGCTTGGACATTGTAGCGATGAAGTTCGGCTGCCACTCACGACATTGGAAGACAGCACCAAGACCGCAATCCGCGATGCGATGGTCTTTGCAGGGGTGTTGGCCTGATACGGCCTTATCTGCAAGCAGAAGATCAGGCAGCACTTTTGCGGGTCTGGGATCGCGCCACGCGCGCGGCACACCCGTTTCTCAGCGAGGCCGCACTCAGCGAAGAGCGGCGGGCTATCCCGACGGAGTTCTTGCCGAAATGCGACACCTGGGTTGCGGGACATCCGGGCTCGGTTCTGGGGTTTGTCAGCTGCGTCAATACTTTGGTTGCGGCGCTCTTCGTCGATCCAGACGTTCAAAACCAAGGCTGGGGGCGGGCGCTTCTGGATAAGGTCCGAGATCGCACACGACCTATGGAGGCGGAAGTCTTCGCCGCCAACAAGACAGCACGCCTGTTCTATGCGGATTATGGGTTCCAAGAGATCGGAACGCGCAATCACGACCCGACGGGTCATGCGTTGATTGCGCTGCGGCTTGACCCCGAGACCTAGACGAGGCCCCCCCGCCAGCCCTATATGACGCGCATGACAAAGAAACCCACCAATTCAAACTACAAAGTCGTGGCCGAAAACCGCCGCGCGCGGTTTGACTATGAAATTTCGGAAGATGTCGAATGCGGCATTGTGCTTGAAGGCTCCGAGGTGAAGTCTTTGCGCACCGGCAAAGCTCAGATTGCCGAAAGCTACGCGGCCGTTGAAGAGGGAGAGTTGTGGCTCGTCAATTCCTACGTCCCGCCTTATATACAGGCGCGCAGTTTTCAGCACGAGGAACGGCGGCGGCGTAAGTTGCTCGTCTCCCGGCGCGAGCTGGCCAAACTGTGGTCCGCGACCCAGCGCGAAGGAATGACTCTGGTACCTATGGTGTTGTATTTCAACCATGTTGGCCGTGCGAAAATCAAGATTGGCATCGCCAAGGGTAAGAAAAATCACGACAAAAGGGAAACGCAGGCAAAGCGCGACTGGAACAGGCAAAAGGCCCGCTTGATGAAGGATCACGGATAGATGCTCGAATATATCATGCCAATGATTTTCGGACTGCTGGGAATAACCGTTGGAAATCTGACAGCAGCTATTGCGAAACCTTTCAATCTTGGAGTGCTGTTGAACTCGCTTGTTGGGTTGGTCGGAGGCGGCCTGGGCGTCGTGATCGCAAGGCAGATTTTCTACAGCGAACCCGGCTACGATACGTTGATCGTTTTTGGCGGTTGCATCCTCGGTGCGGTTCTGGCCGTGCTGGCCGTCGGCCAGGTTCTCAACCAAAGAGCGAAGTAGACGCTGATTTAGACTGCACCGCACTTGCGCCTCTATGGCTGTCAGGTTAGCAGTCAAGGCACAACGGCACCCATTACGGTGGTTTCGATGGATGATCCTACCAAACTGGTCAGCACGTCTTGGCTGGCGGACAATTTGCAGAACCCCGATCTGAGAGTTCTGGATGCTTCGTGGTATTTGCCTGACATGAAGCGCGATGGCCGGGCAGAGTATAATGCAGGCCATATTCCCGGTGCACGGTTTTTCGATATTGATGAGATTTCCGACGCGCGTTCAAGCTTGCCACATATGGCACCTCCTGTGGAGAAATTCATGTCGAGGATGCGTGCGATGGGGGTCGGGGA
Organism: Pseudomonadota bacterium; assembly: GCA_039193885.1. Classification (GTDB taxonomy): domain Bacteria; phylum Pseudomonadota; class Alphaproteobacteria; order Rhodobacterales; family Rhodobacteraceae; genus Litoreibacter. The sequence goes on along the minus strand of JBCCWL010000004.1, from coordinate 108,989 downwards.
CGGCCATCAAGTCGTGGTCTATGACGGGGCCGGGTTGTTTTCAGCGGCACGGGTCTGGTGGCTGTTTCGATTGATGGGAAAGACTGACGTGGCCGTACTTGACGGCGGGTATCCCAAATGGATCGCCGAGGGGCGCGCTGTGGAGGATATGCCTCCGGTTTTGCGCGAGCGTCATATCACCGTTCAAAGGCAGGCGCATCTGGTACGCGACGTGACACAAGTTGCTGCAGCATCCAAGCTTGGGGACCGCACGATCATCGACGCGCGTGGGCCCGCCCGGTTCAAAGGCGTTGAGCCGGAAGCACGTGCGGGCTTGCGCTCAGGCCATATTCCAGGTTCGGTCAATGTACATTATCGCAGCCTGCTGAGTGCAAATGGTACGATGAAATCCCCGCAAGAGCTGCGCGAAGTGTTCCATGACGCAGGTGCCGATCTTCGAAAGCCGGTTATCACCACATGCGGGTCCGGCGTGACCGCCGCAATCGTTTCGCTCGCCCTTGAGATCATCGGCGGCACGCAGCACTCGCTCTATGATGGGTCCTGGGCCGAGTGGGGCCAATTCGAACAGCTGGCGATCGAGACTGGCTGAACCGTTCTGAGACTGAAAAACCATGCTTGAAAATCTGATCCCGCAACCTCCCGATAAGATCCTGCAACTGATGCAGATGTTCCGCGATGATCCGCGTGAGACCAAGATTGATCTGGGCGTTGGCGTTTACAAGAACGCCAACGGGCAGACCCCGGTGATGCGCGCCGTCAAAGAGGCGGAGCGCAGGTTGTGGGCCGTAGAGGACACCAAGAGCTATACCGGGCTGGCCGGGGATGCAGGTTTTCACGACACGATGCGCGATTTACTTTTGGCCGATACGCTCGCGGCTGACTGCGTTGCCGCTGCCGCTACGCCGGGGGGAACCGGGGCGATCCGGCAAGGGTTAGAGCTGATCAGAATGGCCGCGCCCGAGGCGACAATCTGGGTTTCAGCGCCGACCTGGCCCAACCATCTGTCGATTCTAAAATATCTCAACATGCCATTCCGCGAGTATCGCTACTTCGACGCGGAGACACGCGTGGTCGACTGGGACGGGATGGTCAGCGACCTGAGCGGCGCGGCCGAAGGCGATGTCGTTTTACTGCATGGCTGCTGCCACAACCCGACCGGGGCAAATCTAAACCCGTCGCAATGGCATGAGGTTGCTGAGATACTGACACGCAAAAATCTCATCCCCTTTGTCGATATAGCTTACCAGGGATTTGGCGACGGGTTGGATGCTGATGCGGCAGGCTTGCGACATTTGGCCAGCACACAGCCCGAGCTGCTCATTGCCGCAAGTTGTTCAAAAAACTTCGGTGTCTATCGGGAGCGCGCGGGTATCTTGATGGCCGTTGCGCAAGATCCAGCGAAACGCCAGCTCGACCAGGATACTTTGGCCTTTTTGAACCGGCAGAATTTCTCCTTCCCACCCGATCACGGGGCGCGATTGGTCACTATGGTGCTAGAGGATCCAGAACTACGCGCGGATTGGGTGCGTGAGTTAGAGGAAGTGCGCCTGGGCATGCTGGATCTGCGGGCGCAATTGGCTGGCGCGTTGAAATCGCGGACCGGGTCGGACCGGTTCGGATTTCTGGCCGACCACAGGGGCATGTTTTCGCGTCTGGGGGCAACGCCGGAGCAGGTCGCCTACATGCGAAACGATCATGGGATTTACATGGTCGGCGACAGCCGGATGAATGTTGCTGGGCTGAACGCGCAGAGTATCCCGGTTCTGGCTGACGCAATCGTTGCTGCCGGGATCTGACCAGCGGGTGTTTTGCGCCATAGCAGTCGTAAAACTCCCTCTTGTAGCTTATGCGGAACTGACCTAAACGGCCTTCGTCCCTGCACAGTAGGGCCAAGTTCTCCGCAACCTTGTCAAAACGGGACATATTATGAGCAGACTTCTTCCCGGCATTCTTGCCATGGCCATCGTCGTTGTGGCCTCGAATATCCTTGTGCAATTTCTGTTTGGGAATTGGCTGACCTGGGGGGCGTTTACCTACCCGCTGGCGTTTCTTGTGACCGACGTCATGAATCGCGTCTACGGTGTGGCCGCTGCGCGTAAAGTTGTTCTCGCGGGGTTCGTGCTCGGGATCATCTGTTCGCTGATTGGCAGTCAGATTATGCTGGAGTTTGGACCAGCCGTGGCTTTGCGCGTCGCCGTTGGCTCTGCCATTGCATTTCTTGTGGCCCAGCTTCTTGACGTCTCCATCTTCGATCGGTTTCGCGAGGGCGTGTGGTGGAAGGCCCCGCTGGTGTCGACCTTGTTTGGATCAATTGTCGACACTGCGCTGTTCTTCACAATCGCCTTTTCGCAAACGGTCAGCGTCTTCGGCCCAGAGGCGGACGCGGCGATTAACTGGTCGTGGGAGCTGGTCCCATTCCTGGGCTCCGGTCCGGTCGCACCACTTTGGGTTTCCCTGGCGGTGGCCGATTGGGGCGTAAAGCTGGCGGTTGCCGTCGTTGCGCTGGTTCCGTTCCGGATCGTCGTCATGAAAGTTTTGCAGAATCCAGCAAAATTATAGCTTGTTTTTAACACAAGATATGGCACCATCCGAGCGAACAGCAACCAGAGAAAGGAGGTGTCCATGTCTAGAGTGATATTGGAGCGAGGTGTCAGGCAAGGTAGTGAGGTGCGTTACTAGGGGCAGCCCCCTTTTTCACACTGAGGTATCGGGTCAGCCCACCTGGCCCACCTCCATCAGATCTCGGAAGGGTCGCCGTGCTGTTGACGGCGGCCCTTTCTTTTTATCCCGATTTGCGATTTTTTTAAGCGCCGTCGAAAGCGCATAATGTGTGAACATCCATGCCCATCTGTTCGAGCCGTGCCCGACCACCCAGTTCTGGCAAATCGATCACGAAGGCGCAGCCGATAACCTCGGCCCCCAGCTTTTCGATCAGTTTGATGCCCGCCTCCGCAGTTCCACCAGTGGCCAGCAGATCATCGATGAGGAGGACTTTTTCGCCGGGGGCCAGACTGTCGTCATGCAGTTCCATCGTGGCCTCACCATACTCAAGTGCGTAATCTTGAGAAATCACCTGCCCGGGCAATTTGCCTTTCTTTCGGATCGGTACGAACCCCATCGACATCTGATGGGCAATTGCCCCGCCCAGAATGAACCCACGCGCCTCAAGCCCAGCAACCTTGTCAATGCGCTGGCCCGCATAGGGGTGCAACAGCTGATCAATCGCCATCCGAAAACCGCGCGGATCCAGAAACAAGGTGGTCACGTCGCGAAACATAATTCCCTCATGCGGGAAGTCCGGAATGGTGCGAATATAGTCTTTGACCTGCATGGGGTCCCTTTCACGGAGTTATGTTAGTTGGAATTTATTGTTAATTCTGGAAGCAGCGAAGTCTTGATCGAACCCATTGTAACAACTTGCGAGCTCGGTAAGCTGGCAAGATGATAAAACTTGATTGGCAAACTGTCGGAGATGTTCATAGGAACAGAATGGTACTCGAACTATGGGACGAAAAACAAACACACATCGCAGATGTGATAAGGTACGATGATACAAATCACCTGAAAATAAATACTTACGGCAACGAAATTGATCTAGCCGTTCTACAGACTGTGATTGATTTGGCTCTAGACCGACTTAGTGCTTTTGAAGATGGCACACCGCTCAATGAGGCAACTCTGACCCAAGAAATCTTAACTTAGTAGATGGCAGCAATGTCCGCAAAACATTCTTTGCACGCATGCCGCCTACAGCACCCGACCGGCGACGGCGTCGAGCTTGGCTGTAAGCGCGGGGTCCCGGTTGTCGGGCTGCGTGATGATGGCGAACTCGAGGGCCCGGTCACATCCATGCGGGCAGGGCGCGCGGTCGGAGCCCAGAAGGCCCGGCAATCTGGAGACAAGATCGCGGGCTTTTTCGGCATTGCCCATCAGTGTTGCTATGATCTGGGTGACATCGACCTCGCCGTGATCTGGATGCCAGCTGTCAAAGTCGGTGATCATGGCGACACTTGCGTAGCAAAGCTCGGCCTCTCGGGCCAGTTTGGCCTCGGGCATATTGGTCATGCCGATGACGTCGCAGCCCCAGACTTCACGGTAAAGCTTGGACTCCGCCAGCGTCGAGAATTGCGGGCCCTCCATAGCCAGATAGGTCCCGCCGTCATGCATGGTCACACCGGCGGCGCGCCCGGCCTCAAGGCAGGCCTCGCCTAGGCGCGGACAGGTCGGATGCGCGACCGAGACATGCGCCACGCAGCCTGTGCCGAAGAAGCTTTTTTCACGGGCGAAGGTACGGTCTATGAACTGGTCGACCACAACGAAATCTCCCGGGGCCATGTCCTCCCGGAAAGAACCGCAGGCCGACACCGAGATCACGTCCGTGACGCCAAGGCGCTTCAGGGCGTCGATATTGGCACGATAGGGAACCGTCGTCGGGCTAAGGGTGTGGCCTCGTCCGTGGCGCGGCAGGAAGGCGACCGGGACAGTGTCGAGGTGGCCCGTCAGAATTTCATCAGAGGGCTCGCCCCACGGGGTCGCTTGCGATACCCATTTTGCGTCTTCCAGCGCATCGATGTTGTAAACCCCTGAGCCGCCGATGATTCCAAGATATGTCTGCGCCATGAGAGCTCCTGAGTTCGCTGTGCCAAACGCCATACTGACCGAGGATGAACTCAAAGGAAATGCTGCGTTCTTTGCAAACTGTTAATTGTGAATAGCTATGTGCAGGAAAGCCCGTGCATTATCTGATGCTTCTTGTTAGACGGCGTTCCAATAAAAACTGATCCCAATAAATATGAGGCTTGACGCGTGGCACGCTCCCCCTTGGCATCACTTGCCAAAAATTCTTTTTTATCTGATTTGAATCTTGTTCCCGGTGCCCCGCTGGACGCGCAAAGGTGGCGTATTGAAATCCTGTCAGGCTTGACCGTCGCGCTGGCCTTGGTGCCCGAAGCCGTGGCATTTGCCTTTGTCGCAGGGGTTCACCCGCTGGTGGGCCTTTACGCGGCGTTTATCGTTGGCCTCATCACTGCGCTGATTGGTGGTCGTCCGGGGATGATCTCAGGGGCCACAGGCGCATTGGCTGTGGTTATGGTCTCACTCGTTGCCCAACACGGGGTGGAGTATTTGTTTGCTACCGTTGTTTTGATGGGGATCATCCAGGTGGCGGCCGGCGTGTTCAAACTTGGCAAATTCATCCGGTTGGTGCCGCATCCGGTCATGCTTGGCTTCGTCAATGGGCTTGCTATCGTTATCTTTCTTGCGCAGCTCAGCCAGTTCCAGGTGCCGGGCACGGCCCATGCCGGCACGCATGGCATGGTGGGTGGAGAGTGGATGACCGGCACGCCTTTGGCCGTGATGTTGGTTTTAACGGTGCTGACGATGGTGATCATCTGGGCCATGCCGCGACTGACCACTGCAGTTCCTGCGCCGCTTGCAGGCATCGGGATCGTAGCGATTATCGTGATTGTCTTTGGAATTGATGTGCCCCGGGTTGGAGACTTGGCTTCGATCGAGGGAGGCTTGCCGCCATTTCATCTGCCCATGGTGCCGCTGAACCTGGAGACATTCGAGATCATATTGCCCTACGCGCTGATCCTTGCCGCAATCGGGTTGATCGAGAGCTTGCTGACGCTCAACCTTGTGGGCGAAATTACCGGCAAGCGCGGTGGCGCGTCGCAGGAATGTATCGCTCAGGGCATCGCAAATAGCGTCACCGGATTTTTCGGCGGAATGGGCGGCTGTGCGATGATCGGCCAGTCGATGATCAACGTCAAATCCGGCGGGCGCACCCGGATCGCCGGGATCGCTGCGGCGCTGTTTCTGCTGGCCTTCATTCTAGTCGCATCCCCACTGATCGAACAGATCCCGCTGGCAGCGCTTGTGGGCGTAATGTTCATGGTCGTGATCGGCACCTTCGCGTGGAACAGTTTCAAGGTGATGCGCAAAGTGCCGCGGATCGACGCCTTTGTCATCGTGCTCGTGACGGTTACAACGGTGATGTACGATCTGGCAATCGCAGTGGTCGTGGGGGTGATCGTTTCGGCCTTGGCCTATGCTTGGCAGAACGCCACACGCATTCACGCCAAAACCTACGAGACGCCTGAGGGCGCGAAGGTTTATCAGATCCAGGGTCCGTTGTTTTTCGGCTCATCCGAGGGGTTTGGCGAGCTGTTTACGCCATCTGATGATCCCGGCATCGTTGTCATCGATTTCGCCGACAGTCGTGTCGCCGACCAATCAGCCCTACAGGCGATTGAGGCGATTGCGGAAAAATATGAAAGGCTTAACAAGTCTGTTCAGCTGCGCCATCTGAGCCGCGATTGCCACAGACTTTTGACGAAGGCAGGGCAACTCGTTGTCCAAAGTGACGATGATCCCGACTATGAAATTGCGGTCGATTATGGGGTCAAGACAGGAACGCTGGCCGGGGGGCACTAGGCCGCCGCATCAACTTTCGCCTGGACGGTTTAAGCTGAATAGCTCGCTTACACGCGCATAGTCGCGGTAGCCAAGCCGGGCCAGGGGCTGAAACGCGGTCACGTCGAACAGACCATCTTTCAGGCAGTCGTTGCGCATGTGAATACCAGTGACCTCACCGAAGACGGCTATATTCGCCTCTCCCGGCAGTTCAACGACCTGGGTCAGACGACATTCAAGATTGGCAGGTGCATTGGCCACGCGCGAGCATGGGATCGTTTCACACGAAACACGTTCGATCCCGGCCAACTCAAACTCATCGGTTTCTTTGTTGTACGCGCCCGACGTGACGTTCATCATGTCTCGGGCCGCGTATTCCACGATGTTGACGCAAAACACTCCGGTTTCGAGAATATTGGCGACGCTGTCTTTGCCTTTGGCGCGATCGTTTTTGGCCGAGGTTGAGGCGAACATCACCTGAGGTGGGACATAGGCCACAGCGTTGAAGAAGGAATAGGGCGCAAGGTTCTCAGAGCCGTCATCCGCGCGTGTGGAAATCCAACCAATCGGACGTGGTGTCACGATGGCGTTGAAGGGATTGTGCGGCAGATTGTGGCCATTCTCAGGACGGTAAAACAACGTGTTCGGTCCGGTTATTCAACTGGTTTGATCCACATCTAACGCCATGATAGGTCGCAAGAAAGCGTAAAATGGACATGCCGGGTGGAGTTAAGCAACGAGCAGGAAAATGATTGGTGGGAGGTCGAGGCCCTGTTTGATTTGTGCTTTGCCCCTGGCCGCGAAGCCTTGTCGTCTTATCGGTTGCGCGATGGCGTTCCACCGCTGGCTGCGCTGTGCCATGTTGCACGCGACCCTGAAGGCATTCTTGGCGGCGCAATCCGGTCTTGGCCGGTACGTGTGGGCATCCACGAGGCCGTCTTGTTGGGCCCGATTGCGGTTCACCCCACCCGTCAGGGCGAAGGTTTGGGCGGGATCTTGGTGCGCCACTGTCTAAACGAGGCCGCACGCCTCGGCTGGGCCAGGGCGCTTTTGGTCGGCGATGTGCCCTACTACAGTCGCTTCGGTTTCCAACGGTTGCGCGACGTCGAGATGCCCGCACCGACCAATCCTGATCGCGTATTGGGAACCGGTGATTGGCACAAGGTCACTGGCCGCGTCACTCGGCAGGCCAACCTTGAAAACGGGCGTTGAGCCTCCCACGTTTAACGCATGGTACAGACTGTTCTTCCGCCGATAAAACCGGCCGACCCGCCCCGCGATGTACAACTCAAGGCACTGGCAGAACGCTACAGATCGGCTCGCGGCCTTGGTCTTAAATTGATCTCGGCGATGGGCGGGCAGGCCGAAGGCTTGTTAGACAAGCTGCCGGACCCTGTTCTGCGCGGATTGGATTCAGCCACGATGCGCGCGCTGGAAGCCAGTTTCGCAGCGGCGGCGCGAAGCCGCGATGGTTTGCCTGACACGGGCCATTGGCTGACCCGTGCGATCACCGCGGGAACCGGTGCAATGGGCGGGTTTGGCGGAATGCCAACCGCTTTGGCCGAGCTACCTCTGACCACAACCGTCATTTTGCGCGCGATCCAAGGCATTGCAGCAGAGAACGGATTTGACCCTGCCCATGACGACACCAAATTGGATTGCCTCCAGGTTTTTGCAGCGGCTGGTCCGATGGAGGAGGACGATGGTGTGGATCTCAGTTTTCTGACATTGCGCCTCACCGTGACCGGGGTCTCTGCTCAGGCCCTTTTGAAATCGGTCGCCCCAAAATTGGCCACGGTCCTTGGACAGAAACTGGCAGCCCAAACGGTTCCGGTTCTGGGGGCAGTGACGGGGGCCGCGATCAATTACACTTTTACCAGCTACTACCAGGATATGGCGCATGTGCAATTCGGTCTGCGGAGGCTGGCCGAACAAACAGGTGAGGACCGCGCCCAACTGGTCGAAGATTTTCGCACCGAGGTCGAGCGAAAAACGTAACGCCTCAGATTGGGTGATTTTCTGATCTATGTGGTATCGCTACGTCCGGTTAACCAATCGATGACTGCAGGGCGCACCGATTGCGCACCGCTGAGGCGTGCCTCGTCGATCACCGCTTTGGCGTCGTCCAAGTTTGTGCGTCTGAGCAGGCTTTTGACCGGACCGATCGAGGCAGGGCGCATTGACAGCGCCCTTAACCCCATCGCTGCGAAGCACATAGCCTCCACCGGGCGCCCGGCATCTTCCCCGCAAAAGCTCAAGGGCACGTCGATCTCGTTACAGCGTGAGATTATATGCTCAAGAAATGTCAGATAGCTGACATTGAGAGTGTCATAACGCTTGCGCACGCGTTCATTTTCCCGGTCAGCGGCAAAGAAAAATTGCTTGAGATCATTCCCACCGATGGAAATGAAGTCTGCTAGTTCGAAGAACTGGCGCGGTGCGAATGCGAGAGACGGGGTTTCGAGCATCGCTCCGATCTCGACGCGTTCGGGCAAGGTATGGCCCAGTTTGTCTTCGCGCTCCAGCTCGTCCATCATATGTTGTCGCGCGGATCTGAATTCTTCAAACTGCGCGATAAACGGAAACATGACCGTCAGGGGCCGGCCGGCTGCCGCGCGAATGAGCGCTTGAAGCTGCATTCGCATAACGCCCTTTTTGTCGAGCCCGACGCGGATCGCGCGCCAGCCCAGAGCAGGGTTGGGCTCGTCGGTCGGCTTCATGTATGGCAGCACCTTATCCGAGCCGATATCGAGGGTTCGAAACACCACCCGTTTGCCATGAGCTGCGTTCATCACATTGCCATATATCGCCGCCAGTTCAGACCGACGCGGCACCCGTGCACGCGTGAGAAACTGCAGCTCCGTGCGGAACAAGCCAACGCCCTCGGCCCCGGACCCATCGAGGGAGGGAAGATCAGCCATCAGCCCGGCATTCATATGCAGGTCTATGACCTTGCCGCAGACACTTTCAGCCGGCTTGTCCCGGATGGAGGCGTAGCGTTCCTGGGCTTGCGTCTGCATCGCAATCTTGTCACGAAACGCCGTTATTACCGCCTCTTCGGGGCGCAGGTGAACAAGGCCTTGATCGCCGTCAAGCAGGATCTGGTCGCCGTTCAGGGCTTCGGTTAGAATCTTTTTGGCGTTGATGACAAGCGGGATCGCCCAGGCACGTGCCACAATGGCGGCGTGGCTGCCGACAGACCCTTCTTCCAGCACGATGCCACGAAGACGTTTCCCATAATCCAAAAGCTCGCCTGGTCCAATATTGCGGGCGACCAAAATCGGCCGATCAGACAGCTCGACACCCGTTTCAGAGCCTTGTCCCGTCAGCAGCCGAAGCAGACGGTTCGACAAATCGTCAAGATCATGCAGGCGTTCTCGCAGGTAGGCATCCGGGACCTGTTCCAGTCTGGCACGGGTTGCTGATTGCTCTTTCTCGACCGCCGCTTCCGCCGAAAGACCCAAAGCAATATCTTCTTCCATCCGGCGCACCCACCCACGGGAATTCGCAAACATGCGATAGGCTTCAAAGACCTTTAACTGCTCGGAATCATTGCTGAATGTCGCGTTGGTCAACATGTCATCCACCGAACCTCGCAAGGATTCCATTGCGTCGCTCAGGCGCTTGAGTTCGGCATGAGGATCGTCGGCGATTGGATTTGTAACCACAACGCGGGGCTCGTGCAGGAAGACCTGTCCCTCGGCTGCACCTTCTTGCCCGCAAGCCCCTCGGAAAAGTGCGGCCTGCGTGTGCAGCGGCTTTAACGCGGCACCTTCCCCAAGGAAGGCCCCAAGTTCCGTCATCTCGGCCAGAACCATCGCGACCACTTCCAGCGCATAGACCTCGTCTTCCGAATAGGTTCGCGCATCTCGCGACTGCACGACGAGCACGCCCATAGTTTCACCCAGCCTTTGGATCGGCAATCCCAGGAACGAGGAATATACTTCTTCACCGGTTTCCGGCATGAAACGGAATCCGCGTGTCGAGGGCGCATCTTCAGTGTTCACAACGCGCTTTGTTTTGGCAATACGGCCAACCAAACCTTCGCCGATGCGCATGCGGGTCTGATGAACCGCTTCGCGCTTCAAGCCTTCTGTTGCGCAAAGTTCAAGCGTTTCTGCGTCTCGAAACAGGTAGATCGAGCACACATCCGTGCCCATGCTATCGGCAATAATCTGCGTGATACGATCGAGGCGTTCTTGCCCCTCGCCGTCTTCAGCTAAGGAATCCCGGAGCCTGCCAAGAAGCTTTCGGCTTTCGCTTTCGAGTTTTTCAGCCACCCGCTGTCCCTTACGATCCTGTCTCACCGCATTTATATTCGAAACTTTTGGCGAAGGGGAGAGGCGATATGGTTAACGGAGGCCTGCGACTGTGGTGCTTTAGCAGGTGGAAATCGGTTCACCTTCAAGAGTCCACTGCAAGCAACGTACCATGTTCAGGGTCCGAGTTGCGGCTTAAGGATTTTCTCACTCCATTTGCAAATGACTTAAACATGCGGGACGCGCCTTAGTTAGTTCGATTTGCAGCTGCCTAGAATGACTGTTTTTGTCATTTCTGAACCCGCGATGTGGCTGCTAGCTTTTTCGCAGGTTTAGAGGAGCAATTTGCTGTGAAAACAACTTTGGTCATTGGGTGTTTGGTCGCAATTTTTGGGTTTCAGGTCAGCTTTGCGCAGGCCGACATTATTCTCGGCCCGAGGTACGATTCGAGTTTGAGTCAGACGTTTTTTTGCAAAATATTTGGCCCAGGGAAACGTTCAGCCGATCTCCAAAGGTATTGTACCCGGCACGATCAGGAGGCCTCTGAAAGACTGCGCGCGGTCAATCGGGAAACGCAATCCTTGTTGAAATATTTTGGCTATAGGATTGGAGCGGTTGATGGGATCAATGGGCGCTTGACCACAGCTGCCATACACCAGTTTCGACAAGACATTGGCCTTCCAGAATCGAAGCGGCGTAGAGTGCGTCTTGCTACAGACCAACTGGCAATGCTTAGGGCTTGGAAATCAGAGCAGGGCGCATTGTCGGACCCGGCTGTGCAGGCAGAGCATTTCGTGGCTTACAAGGTCGCCGAGGCCGCGCGTGTCGCGCAGAGCATTTGGGACCAGAAAGTGGCCTATCTTCGGGAGATTTCGGACGGCAACGAGCACTTTGGCCCTTTGGCGATTGAGCCGGGCGCAATATTTGCGCATTGCGCTGGTCATCCTTCCTATGGGGATGAAGCACGCAGCAATTTCTGCAAAAAACATGCCAGGTTGACGATCGATATGTTTGAAGCGGAAGCCAATTTTCCGCAAAGCGCACGCTTGCATCCTACATGCAAACAGATCCGCGACTTATTTCTGCCTGTGGCACGGGCGCGGGACAACGAGACCGCCCTGGCCATGCTCGAAGACCGGCTCATGGTGCTGAATGCGCAGACACGGGAGGCTGTTATTTGGGGGAATGCGTCTGTGCGCTGCGCGTTTGCGCGGGAGAAAGGCGGGCAAGCTTTTTCAAAATTGTCTGCGATGTTGGTCATGCTGGCCAGTACGCGGACAACAATCAAAGACGATCTGCTCTATATGGTCGATGCAGGGCTCGGAGTTGCGCCTGACAGTGTCATCGCCACGCATGTCAGAGAGATTGTTGCGGAGCTCGATAAAGCGCAAGAGCACTCGGTGCCTCTGGATGAGGGATCTTTACCCTCTCTCGCACCGGTGGATTGAGTGATGCATTCTTCCATGCTTAGTCAATCTACGCAGAGAATCTTTCAATAGTTTTGGGTTCCATATCGCTTTTTTTGGGCGTGCGCGGTTTGGCCGCCTCTTTGTGGTCGGCTTGAGACGATCAATATGTCGGCTTCGCAAGAAACGCCGCGCGCAGTCTTCCTTACGACTAATCGGTAAGAACACGACGCGCGATGTCGCCCAAAAACGTGTCCAGATCGATGTCGCCGCCCATCATAGACATCTTTTTGTCGTGCATAATGAATGACAGCCCGTGCACAAAACTCCATAGCATGAAACCACGCGTGCGCACCTCCGCGGTCACCTCTTCCTCACCCAGACAGCTGGCCACTTCGCGCAAGACGATCTCAAAAATTGACTCACCGGCCTCTTGCAGGCGTGGGTCGTCAAGTCGATCGGTAAATCCGCCAAATTTCAGGCGAAAGATACCGTGCTCCTCCAAAGCGAAACGCACGTATTCGCGCCCAAGCGCCATAATCCGCTGTGGCGAACCTGACGGCAACCCGACCATACATGCTTGCATATTGACCTTGTGGCGACCCATGCCCTCGAGCACTGTGGCGACCAACATATCTGTCTTGTCGTTGAAATGCTTGTAGGGTGCCGCGGTTGAAACCCCGGCCAGGCGGCAGGCGTCAGACACCGAGAAGCCGTCCGGACCCTTCTCTTCAACCAGCCTACGGGTCGCCTCAATCAGCCCAGCGCGCAAATCACCGTGGTGATAGGCGGCCTTGCGAAGCGGTTGTTTGGTGTTTTTGGGTTTTGTGCGCTCGTTCATGATCCAATCCATCGCAAAAAGCGTAGTACTTGTCAAAGTGAGAACTTCTAACATATGTTAGATACACTAACTTTAAAGGGATTCGATTATGGCTGAGGATCACGGCAAAGCTACAGCAGGCGTTTTCAAGCGGGCTATGCGCGCTGTCATACGTCTTTGTATCACTCTGGTTGTTCTTGCAGGGGCGGTCTTCGCCGTGCAGTTCGGAGCGCTCGAATTGGACCGACGCGCAAAAGCGGCCCCATCTCCGGAAGCGGCCGCTGTAATCCCTGTGACTGTCAGCCCACTTGAGATAACCGAAGCCTATTCGGTTCAGCGGGTTTTTGTCGGGCAGATCGAACCGCAGCAAACCGTTTCGATTTCATTCGAATTGTCAGGCAAACTGGCCGACATTTTGGTCGATGAGGGCGATACGGTGACACAGGGACAGCTGCTGGCCCAACAGGATATTTCTCTTTTACAGGCCGAGCAGGCACGATTGCAGGCGTCTAGGCAAGCCACACAGGCACAGTTGCGCTTTGCGGGACAAACCGTCGAAAGAAACGAGCAGTTGAGCGCGCGCGGGTTTTCTAGTCAGGCTGGTCTTGACGAAGCCCTCGCGCGCCAGACTGAGTTGACCGCCCGCATCGCCGAGATTGACGCCGGTCTTGATCGGGTCAGCATTCAGATCGGCAAGTCGACTTTGCGCGCGCCCTTCGCCGGGCGTTTGACAGAACGGCTAGTGGACGGTGGTGAAACGCTGGCGGCAGGCCAACGTGTCTTGGGCATCGTCGCCACTGAGACTCCACAGTTGAGGATCGGCGTGCCACTTGAAGTCACACGCGATCAGCTCCAAACCTCTAAGGTGGCTGTTGCAGGCGAGACCTATGATGCGCGTCTGGTGAGCCTGAGACCCGACATCGATCCGGTCACACGCACACGTACAGCTTTATTCGAAATCGACACAGACGTGCCTTTGGTTTTCGGGCAGACGGCCCGATTGAGCATCGAGAACGATATTGAGGCGAAAGGCTTTTGGTTGCCGACGACAAGCCTGAAAGAAGGGCAGCGCGGGCAATGGACGGTGCTATTGGTGGATGCGGAAGATATTGTGCGCTCCGCCAGCGTTGAGGTTCTGCATATCGAAAGCGACCGGGTATACGTGCGCAGCGCAGTTCCCGAAGGCGCGCGGCTGATTGATGACGGCCCCCAGCGTGTGACACTCGGGCAAAAAGTGGTGATTGAAAATGCGATCTGAAACGCAGCCCTCGCTTACGTCGTTGAGTTTTAGAAATCCAAGGCTCGTGGCGCTGATCATTTTGGTGCTTGTGTCGGCAGGATTATCTTCCTTTCTGTCGCTGGGACGTCAGGAAGATCCGACGATTACAAATCTCTTTGCTACTGTGACAACGCAGTTTCCAGGGGCAGATCCGGAACGCGTGGAATCGCTTGTGACCGCGGAGATCGAGGAAGAGCTGCGCACCATTGCCGAGATTGACACCGTGTCATCGGTATCTCGGTCTGGAGTTTCCGTTGTCTCCATAGAGCTTCTTGAGACGCTGGACGAGGCGACGATCGAGCAAGTCTGGGGCGAGGCGCGTGACGCGGTCGAAGACGCGCGCCGGTCATTCCCAGCCGGCGTTTTGGCACCGGATTTTGATGCAGAAGGCATCTCGGCCTACTCGGCGGTCATCGGGGTTGCGGCAACGCGACCTGACATGCCCGTGACGCTGCTGGCCCGGCACGCGGAGGCTTTGGGCGACCGGTTGCGGGCAATTCCGGCAACCCGTGCCGTTGATTTCTTCGGCCTTCCGGAGGAAGAGGTGCTGATCAGCGTCGATCCGACAAAGGCTGCGGCACTCGGGCTGAGCGCGCGCGAGATCTCTTCGCGCATATTGCAAGCGGACGGCAAAGTGCAATCTGGGCGCCTTCAAGGAGAGGTTGATCTTACGATCAACGTGACCGGTGAGATCGAGAGCCTCGACAGGTTGAGACAAGTGGTTCTGCGCGAAAATGCAGCCGGCAGCACGGTCACTTTGGGCGATATCGCGCAGATCGACCGGGGCGCACGCACCCCCACAACCGAGGCCGCCATAGCCAACGGTGCGCCCGCTGTCTTGCTGGGTATTTTGGCCCAGGAGGGCGTCCAAATCGATCGCTGGACCGGGTTTCTGACCGATGAATTGGCTGCAGGCGCAGATCTGGTGCCACTGGGCATGGAAGAGGTCTTACTTTTTGAGCAAAGCCGCTACACCACCGAGCGTCTGACCGAAGTTGGCACCAATATGGCCATAGGTGTCGGACTTGTGGTGCTTGTCTTGCTGATCACGCTCGGGCTTCGCGCAGCGGCAATCGTCGCGTTGGTCCTTCCTGTGGTGTCGCTTGCTACGCTGGCCACAATGAACATGATCGGGTTGCCAATTCACCAGATGTCGGTGACGGGTCTCATCGTTGCGCTTGGGCTTCTGGTCGAT
The DNA here is from genome assembly GCA_039193885.1 of Pseudomonadota bacterium. Classification (GTDB taxonomy): domain Bacteria; phylum Pseudomonadota; class Alphaproteobacteria; order Rhodobacterales; family Rhodobacteraceae; genus Litoreibacter. The sequence goes on along the minus strand of JBCCWL010000004.1, from coordinate 93,613 downwards.
GCAGCAATTGTGATGACAGATGAGGTGCGGCGCCGATTGACAGAAGGGATGGCTCGGTTGGACGCGGTGCAAGATGCTGTGAAGCGACTGAGTGCACCGCTTTTGGCCTCGACCGTTACGACCGCTTTGGCCTTCACGCCGATGATCCTTCTGCCTGGACCAGCTGGGGATTTCGTTGGTGCCATCGCCATTGCAGTGGTCTTGATGCTGGTTTGGTCGCTGTTTGTCGCGCTGACTGTCACGCCCGCGCTGGCTGGCTGGATCTTACCCGAGAAAGACAGGGGCACCGCCTTGAGCCGCGGCATTTCAATCCCTGTGATCGGCCGCCTCTTTGAATGGTCGGTCGCTATTGCAGTCCGCAACCCTTTGCGCGCGATTGCAGTGTCCTTGATTTTGCCTGTGCTGGGATTTGCCTCTTTCCCGACCTTGACGGCGCAGTTTTTCCCGGGCGTGGATCGCGATCAGTTTTACATTGAGATCGATATGCCTGCGGGCAGTTCTATCGCGCAAACGCAGGCCGTCGTTGCGCAAATGGATGATGAGCTGCGCGCAGACTCGGCGGTGAAAAGCACGTATTGGAGCATTGGACGTTCGGGTCCGGCATTCTATTACAATATTGTCGGCGACCGCTCACAAGAGCCAGGCTTTGCGCAAGCCATGGTGACCACAGTGACCGAAGCAGATGCCGCTCGCCTTGTGGCTGAGCTGCAGAACCGCTTCGACCGCACCTTTCCCCAGGCACAAGTCATTGTCCGCGGTCTGGTTCAGGGTCCTCCGGTCGACGCGCCGGTCGAAATTTCGATCAAGGGCCAGGATATCGCGACCCTGCGCACGCTTGGCGGCGAATTGCGCGCGATCATGACGGATCTGGATCTTGTCGTGCAGGCTCGCGCCGGCGTCTCCGGCGGCGCGCCGCAGATCCGCTTCGAAATTGATGAGGTCAAGGCACGGCTCCTGGGGCTCGATGTGACTGACGTCGCAGATCAACTCAATGCAAGCCTTGTTGGCCAAACTGGTGGATCGCTGGTCGAGGGGACCGAACAACTGCCCGTGCGCGTGCGCATGGGTGATGGGCTGCGCGGCGATTTGCGCGCCATTGCCGACATGCCGATCCTGTTGCCAAATGCGCAAGCTGTGGCTGCGACTGGCGCGTTTCCTGCTGTGCCTCTCTCGGAGATTGCCAGACCAGTTCTCGAGCCCGCGCAGAGCGTGATCACACGAACCAACGGGTCTCGCGAGAACACAATCCAGGCGTTTATCGTTCCGGGGGCCTTGCCCGAAGAAGCTTTGCAAGAAGTCCTGGTCGCACTGGATGATCAGGGTTTTGAAGTGCCACAGGGGTATAGTCTGGTGCTGGGTGGCGACAGTGATGCACGCTCAAATACGGTGGGCAATTTGCTGGCGTCGGTTGGCATAATTGTGACGCTGACAATTGCGACGATCGCTTTGACATTCAATTCGTTCCGGTTGACTGCCGTGGCGCTTGTGGTCTGTGTCTTGTCCGCTGGTTTGTCGATGTTGTCCTTGGCGATCATGCAATTTCCGTTCGGGATCACAGCGATCATTGGTGTGATTGGTTCCATCGGCGTTTCGATCAATGCTGCGATCATTATATTGACCGGCCTGCAGCAGAACGAAGAGGCAAGCGCTGGCGATACCGATGCAATGGCCCGTGTTGTTGGGGCCTCAAGCCGGCATATCGTGTCGACAACGATCACGACCTTTGGCGGGTTCTTGCCATTGATCTTGGGGGGTGGTGCGTTCTGGCCGCCCTTTGCCGTCGCAATCGCGGGGGGCGTGTTACTGTCAACAGTGGTGTCATTCTACTTCACGCCGCCGGTTTTTGCGCTGATCCACAGGCGCAAAAAGCCTGTAGCTATTGATGTACTAACCGTGCCGCTGGTCTTGGAGGCCAGGGCGCAATAGCGTCGCAGAGCCTTGACCTTTGCGCGCTTAAACGCAGAGTGTGGCGCATGAAAAGGACAACACTCTTTCTGTTTCTTTCGATCAGCGGCGTCATCGCGAGCACGGCCTTGGCCCATCAAGGTGTTAAAGATCCGCAGGTAATGGCCAGGATGCACACGATGAAAGCCATCGGCGAGGCGGTTAAAGTCCTGGGCGATATGGCAAAAGGCGTGCGTGCGTTCGATATTGTTGCCTCACAGGAGGCGCTGGACGACATCGCGCGACATGCACGCGAAACACCCGCGCTGTTTGCGCCGGAAGCCGACGATCCAAAATCCGAAGCTCGGCCGGAGATCTGGCAGAATTTTGAAGATTTCACTAGAAAATCCAAGGAGTTGGAGAGTATTTCGGTTTCCTTGCGCGCCTCTTTTTCTGGGTCTGCAGATTTGCGGCCAGCGCTCATGCGCATTGGCGAGAATTGTAAGTCATGCCACGCGATTTATCGTGAATAGGCGACACTAAAGCCTCATCATTGGCGGAATTGCGTGCAAACTGACGATGCTGTGTTGTCTTTCGCCTGAGAATCCGGAGATAACGACGTCCGGTAGAACTGTGGGAAGATCGCTGGATGATATTGTGTTGCGGTGAAGCATTGATCGACATGATCCCCAAGACGGGGGAGGATGGTGTCGACCGCTTTGCGCCCCATGCGGGCGGGGCGGTGTTCAACACAGCGATTGGTCTGGGCCGCCTCGGGGTCCCCACTGGCTTTGTATCCGGTGTGTCACGGGATCTATTCGGGACCGTTCTGACGGATGCGTTGGAGGCCAGCACCGTGCGCTCTGATCTAGTGGTGGCCTCCGACAGGCCCACAACCTTAGCCTTTGTAGAGCTGAATAATGGGCAGGCGCGCTACACGTTTTACGATGAAAATACGGCCGGGCGGATGCTCGAACCGGAGGCTCTACCCGAGCTGCCCGAGACCGCACAAGCGCTCTATTTCGGGGGGATCAGCCTGATCAGCGAGCCATGCGCTGATTTTTATCTCAATCTTGCGCTGCGCGAGGCCCCGCGCCGGGTCATTGTTGCAGACCCGAATATCCGAACGGGCTTCATCAAAAACGAGGCCCGGTATCGCGCCCGCTTGGACCAGCTCATAGCGGTTACAGATATCCTGAAAGTATCAGATGAGGATCTGGATTGGATCTTGCCGGGGCCAGCGTCACTTGTTGAAAAAACCAAGGAAATCCGCGCAAAAGGCCCCGCGATTGTGATCGTCACGCGTGGAAGTGAGGGCGCGACCGCGATGTTTGGTCAGGGCGACCAAGTCACCGCTGCTGCGCGCATAGTCGACGTTGTGGATACCGTAGGCGCGGGGGATACGTTCAATTCCGGATTTCTTGCCGCATTTTTTAAGACTGGAGAGCTCGAAAAACAAAATATTGACCAAATTAGCGGAGAGAAGATCGAAGCGGCCTTGTCGCACGGTTCTCATGTCGCATCGATCACAGTATCGCGTGCGGGGGCCAATCCGCCCTGGGAGAGCGAATTGTAACACGGACAGGTTTTCCACCACGAAGACCTTGCAAAATATGAATGGGCGAAATGGCAAAAGATATGTTATCCAGCGTCTCCGCAGAGCAGTTTCAAACAGAAATTCTGCGGCATTTGCGGACCACCATCGGGCGGGATACCGAGCACGCAACCACGTATGATTGGCGTATGGCGTTGTCGATGGCATTGCGAGATCTGGTCGTAGGCCCCTGGCTGGAGTCGATCAATGCGTCCTATGAGAGCTCGCAGAAACGCGTCTACTACCTGTCGATGGAATTTCTGATTGGTCGTCTCATCGAAGATGTCGCGATCAATCTGGGCGTTGAGGATATGGCGCGTGAGGCGCTGGAGGCGTTGGGGCAAGATTACCATGAGGTCGTGGCTGATGAGCCTGATGCAGCGCTGGGAAATGGCGGTTTGGGTCGCCTTGCAGCGTGTTTTCTGGATTCGCTGTCGACGCTTGGCATTCCGGCGCTTGGCTACGGCATTCGTTATGAGCATGGCCTGTTTGAGCAGCATTTCGAAGACGGACGTCAGATTGAGACCGCGGAAAGCTGGCTTGCGCAAAGCCATGCCTGGGAATTTGAGCGGCCTGACATTCAGTATCCCATTCAGTTTGGCGGATTTGTCAGCGAAGCAGACGGCAAGGCTACCTGGAACGCCGATGAGACAATCATTGCCTCGGCCTATGACACGCCGGTGGTTGGCTGGCAGGGCAAATGGGCCAATACGTTGCGATTGTGGGCGGCCAAGCCCGTCAAATTGTTTGATCTGGAAAGCTTCAACCGTGGTGACTACATCGGAGCAAGTGCACCCGAAGCGCTGGCGCGTACGATCAGTCGCGTTCTCTACCCCGATGACACCACAGATGGCGGTAAAGAGCTGCGGCTCAAGCAGGAGTATTTCTTCACCTCGGCCTCTATCCAGGATCTGATCCGCAGGCACCTGTCGCAAGGCTACGCGCTGGAGGAAATCTCGGATCACGTGGCTATTCAACTCAATGACACACACCCGGCAATCGCCGGGCCGGAGCTTGTGCGGCTGCTGGCCGATATACACGGCATGCCGATGGACAAAGCCATCGAGACGGCGCGCGCCTGCTTGGCCTACACCAATCACACGCTGCTGCCGGAAGCGTTGGAACGGTGGCCCGAGCATCTTTTCGCACGGATTTTACCGCGACATCATCGCATCATCGAGATGATCCAAGACACGCATCTTTTCGTGACGGGTTCTGACGTGCATATCATCGAACACGGCCAGATCAAGATGGGCGAACTGGCGTTCATCATGGGCCACCACGTAAATGGCGTCTCGGCGCTGCACACTGAACTGGTCAAGGAAACGGTTTTCGCGGATCTGCACAAGGTCTATCCAAAGCGGATCGTCAATCAGACAAACGGCGTAACACCGCGCCGTTGGCTGTATTCATGCAACCCGCCGCTGCGCAATCTGATCAACGAAACCATCGGTACCGCATGGCCTGACCATCTCGATCAATTGGCCGAGCTTAAGCCGCATGCGGAAGACGCCTCCTTCCGGTCGGCCTTCGACGCTGCGAAAATGCAAAACAAGATCCGACTGGCCGACTGGCTCAAAACGCGTGATGGGCTCACGATTGACCCGCAGGCGATGTTCGACGTCCAGATCAAACGCATCCACGAATATAAGCGTCAGTTGATGAATATTCTTGAAGCGGTCGCGCTGTGGAACGACATCAAGGACAATCCCAACGGCGACTGGACGCCGCGTGTGAAGATCTTTGGCGGCAAGGCAGCGCCGGGCTATTTCATGGCCAAATCAATCATTCACCTGATCAATGATGTTGCCTCGACACTCAATTCAGACCCGCAAACGCGCGAGTATCTGCAGATCGTCTATCCGGAAAACTACAATGTCTCCATGGCCGAAGTTTTGATCCCTGCGGCGGACCTGTCCGAGCAGATCTCGACAGCCGGCAAAGAGGCCTCGGGCACGGGTAACATGAAACTTTCGCTGAACGGGGCTCCTACAATCGGAACGCTGGATGGCGCAAATGTCGAGATCCGCGACCATGTCGGGGCGGAGAACTTTTTCCTCTTCGGTTTGACGGCCTCCGAGGTGGCAAAGCGGCGCCACGTCGAAGGTTTTGCCAAAAAGGCCATTGCGGAGAGCTCGCGGTTGCGCCGGGTGCTTTCGCAGATCAGCGAAGGTGTGTTCTCCGGCGGAGATACGCATCGCTATGAAGCCTTAGTACGCAATCTCTATGACCACGATTACTTCCTCGTAACCTGTGATTTCGACAGCTATTTCGACGCGCAGCGATTGGTGGATGCGGCCTATAGTGATCAGGATCGCTGGCAACGCATGGCTGTGATGAATACGGCGGGGATGGGGTGGTTCTCATCGGACAGAACCATCCAGGGTTACGCGGACGAGATTTGGGGTGCAGCACGCGTAAAAGCTTGATAGGCTTGACCTACCATGACATGCCTTAGCGCGCCGACATGACACTAACCTCCGCCGCAGACGCATCCGCGATTTCGTCTGGCGGGCATGGCGATCCATTCTCCATACTGGGCTTGCATAAGCTGGACGATCAGTTGGTCATTCGAGCCTTTATGCCGGGTGCTGACGTGATCGAGGTTTTAGACGCTAAAACCAGTCGAACACTCCTTGAGTTGCAGCCACATCCGGCCGGTGAGGGTGTGTTTGAGGGTCGCGTTCCGCGACGCAAAGTGCCTTTTGCTTATCTTCTGAGATACACCAAGGGCCCGCATGTCTGGGAAGCTGAGGATCCGTACCGTTTTGGCCCTGTTTTGGGCGAAGTCGATGAGCATCTGATCAATGAAGGCACCCACCGCGATCTTTGGCGGTCTCTCGGGGCGCATTTGATCAGGCACGAGGCGTCTGCCGGCGTCCATTTTGCGGTTTGGGCCCCCAATGCGAGGCGGGTCTCAGTGGTTGGCGATTTCAACGGCTGGGACGGTCGGCGGCACGTGATGCGCGCGCGCGGCCATTCCGGGGTTTGGGAGATTTTTCTGCCTGATCTGGGCGAAGGCGAGCCCTACAAATTCGAGATTCTGGGTCCGGATAGTCGGCCGCAACCCCTGAAGGCTGACCCGCTGGGCTTCGGCGCGGAACACGCGCCTAAGACAGCCTCCATCACGCGGCGTTTGGACGGGTACACTTGGCGCGATGCGGACTGGATGCAGGTCCGCGGTGAGTGCCAACGGATCGATGAGCCGATCTCAATCTACGAGGTTCATCTGGGATCCTGGCGGCGCGTTCCCGAGGAGGGGAACCGGTCGCTGTCCTATCTCGAACATGCCAGTCAGCTGATCCCATATGCCAAGGATATGGGTTTCACTCACGTTGAACTCATGCCGATCTCGGAGTTCCCGTTTGACGGATCCTGGGGCTACCAGCCGATTGGACTTTTTGCGCCGACAATCCGCTATGGGACGCCCGATGAGTTCCGGGACTTCATTTCCGCCTGCCACGCGGCGGATTTGGGCGTGATCATCGATTGGGTGCCGGGACATTTTCCGGAAGACCCGCACGGGTTGGGCCGGTTTGATGGCGCGCCGCTCTATGAGCACGCGGATCGCAAGGAAGGGTTTCACCCCGACTGGAACACACTTTTATACAACTATGGGCGTCGCGAAATATCGAATTTTCTTATCGCCAACGCGTTGTTTTGGTTGAAAGAATATCATATCGACGGCTTGCGCGTAGATGCGGTCGCGTCAATGTTATACCGCGATTACAGCCGTAAAGACGGGGAGTGGATCCCCAATAAAGATGGTGGTCGCGAGAACTATGAGGCGATCGGGTTTTTGCAGCAGGTCAACGAAATCGCATATGCCGAAGTGCCAGGCATCATGACCGTTGCTGAGGAAAGCACGGCTTTCCCGGGCGTCACCAAACAGACGGATCAAGGAGGCTTGGGCTTCGGCTTCAAATGGAACATGGGATGGATGAACGACACGCTGTCGTACATGAAAGAGGATCCGATCCATCGCCGCTACCACCATCACAAGATGACCTTCGGGCTGCACTATGCATTCTCTGAGAATTTCGTGTTGCCGATTAGCCATGACGAAGTTGTGCACGGCAAAGGCTCTATGCTTGCCAAAATGCCCGGGAACGGCGGCGACAAATTTGCCAATTTGCGGGCCTATTACGGGTACATGTGGGGCCATCCCGGCAAGAAGCTGTTGTTTATGGGATGCGAATTTGCGCAATCGGCGGAATGGAACCATGACAACAGCCTGGATTGGCACTTGTTGGATCATGGACCTCATCAGGGGGTTCAACGTCTGGTTCGGGATCTCAACACGGTCTACAGGACGCATCCTGCGCTCTACCAACTGGATTGCAAACCGGATGGGTTCAGCTGGATCGAAGGTGGGTCAGTCGATGAGTCTGTATTTGTCTGGAGCAGGTTGGGACGCGATGGAGCAGCACCTGTGTTGGTCGTTTGCAACTTCACTCCGATCGCGCGCGAGGGCCGCCGCGTTGGCGTTCCGCGTGCCGGACAGTGGCGGGAAATTCTGAATACGGATGCTGAACTTTACGGGGGCGCAAACCGTGGCAATCTAGGGGGCGTTGAAAGCGAAGATATCCAGGCCTCTGGATGTGAACAGTCGGTGGTGTTGAACCTGCCGCCGCTTACAACGCTGTTTTTTGAACTTCGGCAGGGCTGAAACAGAACGCAATATGACTTTGTAGGGAGGTCGATATGGACAGGGAAAGGCAACGTTTGGCGCAACAGTCGATGGCGTTTGTGCTTGCGGGCGGACGAGGGAGCCGGCTGTACGAATTAACAGACAGGCGCGCAAAACCTGCGATGTATTTCGGAGGGAAAAGCCGGATCATCGACTTTGCCTTATCTAACGCTGTCAATTCCGGGATCAGGCGCATTGGCGTTGCGACCCAATATAAAGCCCACTCGCTGATCCGCCATTTGCAGCGCGGGTGGAGTTTTTTCAGGGCGGAGCGAAATGAAAGCCTCGATATTTTGCCTGCGTCCCAGCAGCTCGACAATGAAAACTGGTATAAGGGCACAGCTGATGCCGTTGCTCAGAACATGGACATTATCGAGGGCTACGGTCCTAAATACATCATCATTCTGGCTGGTGATCACATCTACAAGCAAGACTACTCGCTTATGGTCAAGCACCATGTTCAAAGCGGCGCGGATGTCACCGTCGGATGTATCGAGGTCCCCCGTATGGAGGCCACGGGTTTCGGCGTCATGAAGGTCGACAAAGACGACAACATTCTTGAATTCGTCGAGAAGCCAAAAGACCCGCCCGCAATGCCGAATGATCCAAATCAAGCATTGGCCAGCATGGGCATCTATGTCTTCGAGACCAGCTTTCTGTTCGAGCTTTTGCGCTCGGTTGCAGATGATCCGGAGTATAACAATGATTTCGGCGGTGATCTCATCCCTAAGATCGTTCGAGAAGGCAAAGCGATTGCGCATGCGTTTAGCCGTTCTTGTATTCGCACCGGTATCGAACGCGAGGCCTATTGGCGCGACGTCGGAACGGTGGATGCGTTCTGGCAAGCAAATATTGATCTGACCGACTTTCTTCCGGAACTTGATCTTTACGATAATGATTGGCCGATCTGGACATATTCAGAACTGACAGCGCCTGCGAAATTCATTCACAATGAAGAGGGACGTCGGGGTCATGCCGTGTCTTCGATGGTCTCTGGTGGCTGCATCATCTCGGGCTCATCGCTTGAAAGATGCTTGCTGTTTACGGGCGTCCGGACCCACTCTTACTCACAGTTGAGCGGCGTTATCGCGATGCCTTACGTGCAAATTCACCGATCTGCCGATCTGACTAATGTGGTGATTGACCGAGGGGTCGATATCCCCGAAGGTCTGGTAGTAGGCCAGGATCCTGAGCTCGACGGCAAACGGTTCCGGCGCACAGAAAATGGGATCACCCTGATCAATCAGCAGATGATCGACAAACTGGATCTGTAGCCACGATGAAGTTGCTTTTTGTTGCGTCTGAATGCGCGCCGTTTGTCAAAACTGGTGGATTGGCGGACGTGATCGGTGCGGTGCCGAAATCCCTTACCGCCAAGGGTATGGGTGTCAAAGTCCTGCTGCCTGGATACCCGTCACTTGCGCCCTTGATGAAGCGCGCAAAGGTCGTGGCGAAGTTCAAACAGCTATTTGGCGGCCCTGCGCGAGTGCTTTCAGCGCGGGCGGAGGGCCTGGATCTGTTGATGATTGATTCGCCGCATCTCTATGATCGGGTGGGATCCCTCTATGTTGACGCAGACGGGGCAGATTGGACAGACAACCACCTGCGGTTTGGGGCCTTGTCCTATGTCGGTGCAGAGGTTGCGCGCGGCGCAATCAAAGGCTGGCAGCCCAGGCTTGTTCACGCTCATGACTGGCAGGCGGGCTTGGTGGCCGCCTATCTTGCCCAGGACCAGGCCTATACGCCGCCGGTCATCACAACCATCCACAATATCGCATTTCAAGGCGTATTTCCGGCCAGCACATTGGGTCAGTTGGGCTTGGACAAGTCCCTTTTTACGCCCGAAGGCGTTGAGTATTGGGGCAAGGTTAGTTTTCTCAAAGCGGGTTTGGCGCTCAGCCATCGTGTGACCACGGTGAGCCCGAGCTACGCCAACGAGCTTTTGACACCGGAATTTGGTATGGGTTTGGAGGGTCTGTTGCAGATGCGGCAGAAGGAATTATCCGGCATTCTCAATGGTATAGACACGGAAATCTGGGACCCGTCCAATGATCCCGCGCTGCCCGCACCCTATTCGGCGCGCGGGACCAAGCGAAAGGCCAGGTCAAAGACAAAGGTACAAAAATTCTTCGGGCTCGACAGCAGCGCGTCCGGTCCGTTGTTTTGTGTCATCAGTCGGTTAACCACTCAGAAAGGGCTCGACCTTCTGGCAAATTGCCTACAGGGATTGGTCGCCCGCGATGCAACATTGGCGGTACTTGGCACAGGCGACCGCGCGCTGGAACGCGTGTTTAGGCAAGCTGCCGATGAATTTCCGGGACGTGTCGGGACCCATATCGGCTATAATGAAGATCTGTCGCATCTGTTGCAGGGCGGAGCAGATGCTATTTTGATCCCGTCGCGGTTCGAACCGTGTGGACTGACGCAGCTTTACGGTTTGCGCTACGGCACTTTGCCGATTGTGGCGCGCACAGGCGGCCTTGCTGACACGGTGATTGACGCCAATGAGGCGGCACTGGCCACCGAATGCGCGACAGGTGTTCAATTCGCCCCGGTGACGGAAACCATGCTGGATGTCGCCATTGGAAGAGCCTGCGACCTCTTCAAGCAGCCCGAGGTCTGGCAAGGTATGATGCGTCGGGCGATGCGTCATCCCGTTGGTTGGGACAAATCAGCGGATGCCTATCTTGACCTCTACACCGATCTGATCGACAGCTAAGTATTCGCCACAGGCTTTAGAGTCATGACTTTTCGCACGATCGTATCTGGTGTTGCCAACCCTATGGGGTCTTGCTTTGACGGGCAGGGGACCAATTTCGCGGTCTTCTCCGCGCATGCGGAGCGCATCGAGCTTTGCCTGTTTGATCCGTCAGGAACGACAGAAATCGCACGGCTGCAACTGCCCGAACGTAAGGGCGCGATCTGGCATGGATATGTCGCGGATTTAGGGCCGGGCGCAGTGTATGGGTACCGAGCCTACGGGCCCTACGCTCCGGAACAGGGGCATCGGTTCAACCCGAACAAACTGCTTCTTGACCCCTATGCTCGGCAAGTCTTGGGCGGATGGAGCAATCATGACGCAACATTTGGCTATGATCGAAATTCGCCAGATGGGGACATGAGTTTTTCCAAAACCGACAGCGCCCCCTATGTGGCCAAATCGGTCGTCACAGAGCGAGACGGCGGGCTTCCTGTTCGTCCATTACAGCCGTCCCAACCCGGGCGGGATGTAATCTACGAGGCCCATCCAAAAGGGCTGACAATGACACATCCCGATGTGCCCGAGGTACTGCGCGGGACATATGACGCCTTGGCGCAGCCTGCGATCGTGTCACATCTTACAGACTTGGGTGTGAGTGCGATCGAGCTGCTGCCAGTGCACGGATTTTTGGACGATGATTTTTTGCTTAAGCGCGGGTTAACGAACTATTGGGGATATAACTCGCTGGCATTCTTCGCACCTGAGGCGCGCTATTTTGGCCCTGGGGGTGCTCAGGGGTTCCGGGATATGGTTTCAGGCTATCACGACGCTGGGATCGAGGTGCTTTTGGACGTTGTGTACAACCACTCGGGCGAAGGTGATCACCTGGGGCCAACCCTCTGCTTTCGCGGGCTCGACAACGCGTCCTACTATCGCCTCCTACCGGGTGACCCGCGCCTGAACGTCAATGACACCGGATGCGGCAATACGTTCAACCTGTCAAATCCACATGTCTTGCGGCTGGTGATGGACAGTCTTCGCCATTGGGTTCAGGAGATGGGTGTGGACGGGTTTCGGTTCGATCTGGGCACCACTTTGGGCCGGGAGGTTCATGGGTTCGACCAAAATAGCGGCTTTTTCGACGCTTTGCGCCAAGACCCCGTCCTGTCTGGCGTTCGTTTGATCGCCGAGCCCTGGGATATTGGTGTTGGCGGGTATCAACTTGGTGCCTTTACGCCGGAGTTCGCGGAATGGAACGATATGTTTCGCGATGGCTCGCGCAGGTTCTGGCGCGGCGATACCGATAGCGCGCAATCTCTTGCTGGGTTGCTTCTGGGCACGTCGGAGAAATTCGACCACTCGGGTCGGCGAGCGGATACATCGGTCAATTTCGTCTCCGCCCATGACGGGTTCACTTTGGCCGATACCACGCGCTACGTCGAAAAACACAACCTGGCAAACACAGAAAACAACCAAGACGGTCACAACGGAAACTTTTCGGACAATTTCGGGATCGAAGGCGTGAGTGAGGATCCCGAAATTCAATCCGCGCGTGCGCTACGTCAACGCAACCTGTTGGCGACTTTGCTGGTCTCGCAGGGCACACCAATGCTGCTGAGCGGTGACGAATTCGGCAATTCCCAGGACGGCAATAACAATGCTTATTGTCAGGACAACGAGATTGGCTGGCTGGATTGGCCGGGCGCAGATGGCACACTTTTGGCGTTTACCCAGAAGCTTCTCGCTTTTCGGACCGCGAACCCCGTCTTGCGACAAAGGCATTTTCTGCATGGTCAGTTGCGGGCGCAAGATGGTCTGCCCGATGTGATCTGGCAAGGTTTTGACGGATCCAAAGTTGACTGGACGGACCCGGATCTGGACTGTTTTTGCCTCGTTTTGCGCGGCTCCGCCGGCGCGCGCGCGGATCTCTCACCGACCGGGGTGGTGTGCCTCGCGTTCAATCGAAGCGGCACAACACGACCTTTGGTTTTGCCTTCAACCGGCGTGAAAGCCGCGTGGAAATTTGGCTTTGATACGAGCCGCCCGGAAGCGAGGGATCGCGAGCGTCCGGCAGGCGCGAAGGTTTCCGTAGCTCCGAACGCGGTAATGGCATTCGCCCGACCGCCCGAGGCCGCATCATGACGTCGGATGAGGCGCTGATCGAGCTGGGGCAGCGCTGCGGGATCTTGCCGTCCTACTTTGATCTGCAAGGCCAAGAACATCACACCTCGCAAGCGACCTACAAAGCACTGATCGAAGCTGAAGGCTTGGATGTCAGCAGCGAAGTAGCGATTGCACGCGCGCTGGAAGAGCTGCGCCTTGAACAAGACGACCGATGGTTTCCTGCAGAAATCAACATCATATGCGATCAAGAAACAGCATTGGAGTTTGGTCTTGGGGCGTCCTGGCAATTGCGCAACCTCGACGACAATCAACTTGTAGCAGAAGGCAGTCCGGCGGATCATATCGTTTTGCCGCCCCTGGCCACGGGCTATTACCGCCTGCGCGCTGAAACGCCGGAGCGCGTTGAGAGCATTCGCGTGCTCTGCGCGCCGGCGCATTTACCACTTTTGTCAGAGCGGACTGGCGTCGAACGGATCTGGGGCATGAGCGCGGCCCTTTACGGGATGCGCTCGGCCCGAAATACAGGGTTTGGTGACTACAGCGATCTTGCCGCGCTTGGACAGGTTGCGGCCTCGCATGGGGCAGGGTTTGTGGGGGTCAATCCCGTCCATGAGATGGGATTTCATAATGTCGACGCCTTCAGCCCCTATTCGCCCTCACACCGTGGGTTTTTGAACACGCACCATATCGCACTGGACGATCTACCGGGCGGCTTCCGCAACTCTCAAGCAGGGTACGGCGATATACGCGACCGAGAGCAGTTGGATCCTTTGGCCCATCGCGCTGTCCACAACAAAGAGTTGAAGGCCGCCTATGCGCAGTTTACGCGCCAAGCTAGCGCCGCCGACCGTTCTGGGTTTGCCTCCTTCTGCGCCGCTGGTGGACAACACTTGGACAGGTTTGCGCAATATGAGGCGCTCAGCGCTCGTCACGGGGGTAGCTGGCAAAGCTGGCCGGATCATGGCCTAGAAACAGATCTAGAAGACCTTGAATTCTACAAATGGTTGCAATGGGTTGCGGAGTCTCAACTGGCGCGGGCACAACGCAGGCTGACCGCGGCTGGAATGGTGCTGGGGCTCTATCTTGATTTGGCAGTTGGGCCGCGGCGCGACGGCGCAGAGGCCTGGTGCGAAGCCGATAGCGTGGCGCAAGGCGTCTCAATCGGGGCACCACCTGATCAGTTGAGCCCCGCCGGTCAGAATTGGTCCCTATCCGCCTTTTCACCACGCAAGCTGAAGCAAGCAGATTATCAGCCCCTGCGCCGGGTGCTCGCCGCGACCATGCGTCATGCGGGGATTATTCGGATTGACCATGTCCTGGGGCTCAACCGCAGTTTCTGGCTGCCCGACAATGGTGCCCCAGGGGGGTATATCACCCAGCCCTTTGCCTCACTCCTGTCGGTGGTCAAGATCGAGGCGGAACGGCACGGAACAATCGTGATTGGCGAGGATCTCGGATTGGTCCCTGATGGGTTTCGAGACCAGATGCGCGCGGCCGGATTTTACGGATACTCGGTCTTGCAATATGAGCGCCGCCCGGATGGACAGTTCCCCGACCCCAGCGCGCTCCCGGAACAAAGCTTGGCGTGTTTTGCCACCCATGACACGCCAACACTCAAAGGATATGAGATTGGGCGCGATATAGACTGGTGGGCGCAAGTGGGTTGGATCGACCACGAGGCCATCGAACCGGCGCGGCAAGAACGCGCCGCTGACGTGGCCGCGCTTGGGCAGCTTTCGCCTGCGGCTGAGGACAGCACCGGGGATCTTGACCCGTTTGAGGCCTCTGTGATCACTGCTCTTGCGCGTGGCGCGCCGTCCCTGGTCTGCATCCAACTTGATGATATTTGCGGCCAGACCGAAGCTCAGAACTTGCCGGGAACGATCGACGCGCATCCGAATTGGCGGCGCAGATATGACATTGCGATTGAAGAGCTGGGTAAATGCAGCCGGCTTTCCAGCATTGGGACAGTCATGGCGCGGCATGGACGCGGCTCGGTGTCGAAGGCGTGACTCATGCGCCGCTGTTAAAATCTTCCTGTCTTTACCGCGCTTGTGCGTTCCTTGCCAAGCGCCTATCGCTTGGGGAAGACAGAAGTTGAGACATGGCTGACACATCCAACCCTGCGGCGACACCCTTCAACCTGATGATCGTTGGGCAAGGTGGGCGATTGCAGTATGAGGCGATGCTGTTGCTGGCCTCATTGCGCCACACAAACCCAGGTTTCGCTGGTCAGATTTTTGTGGCTGAGCCCCAAAATAACCACCGCTGGGATCGCGATCCAACGATCTCAAACACTGCGATCCGCGCAATGATCGAAGAGCTTGGGGGCCAGATCATTGGTTTTGAGAACACGGTTTTCGGCGGTGGATATCCTTACGGAAATAAGATTGAGGGTATGCAAGTCCTGCCCGAGGGTGAGCCTTTTTTGTTCCTCGATACAGACACGTTGATCACCGGTGATTTGGCATCTGTGACCTTTGATTTTGACCGGCCTTCGGCATCGATGAAGCGCGAAGGCATCTGGCCGAAGATCGAACTATACGGTCCTGGATATTCCGAAATCTGGGGTGCGCTCTATGAACGATTTGGGTTGGACATGCAGCCTACTCTGGATCTCAGCCAACCGGATGAATATTGGCAGCGCTACCTGTATTTTAACGCGGGGTTCTTTTATTACGCCTGTCCGAAGAAGTTTGGGCAACGCTATCTGGACTACGCCAGAGAGATCCGCGACGACCCGCCTGAAGCACTGGTCTGTCAGGAGCTTCGGCCATGGTTAGACCAGATCGCCCTACCTTTGGTGATTCATAGTTTTGGTGGCGGGCGCGACTCGCATGTCAGCCAGAAGATGGATCATGAGATCACCTGCCACTATAGGCTTTTCCCACTACTTTATGCGCGTGAGGCCGACCCTGTCGTCGCGTTGCTTCACGAGGTCGCCGCACCCAATAAGCTCAAGAAATTGCTGAAAGAATACGAGCCGATCAAGCGGATGGTCTACCAAGGGCGTGGGCAGAAGGTGCGAGATCTTTTTGATCGTGAAGCCTTGCCACGGCGCGAGCAGATGATCCGAAATCAGATCAAGAAAGCCGGGCTATGGATGCGCTAGCGGTTGGCCTTTTCGACCAGACCTGACACACCTTCGCGGCGCTCAAGCTCAGCCAGAACATCCGCGAATGGGACCGACGAGGCCTCAAGCATGACCATGAGGTGAAACAGCGCATCTGCGGCCTCTTGGGTCAGGTTCTGCTTGTCTCCCTTGACCGCCGCGACGATGGCCTCAACCGCCTCTTCGCCGAATTTCTCCGCGCATTTTTCGACCCCTTGCGACAGCAGTTTCGCAGTCCAGGATGTGTCCGGACTTGCGGATTTGCGGGCCGCTATGGTTGCAGAAAGCTTGTCCAACGTACTCATGCATCCAACCTCATGTTCAGACCTGCGGCAGCCATATGGGTTTTGGCTTCGGCGATTGTAAATTCACCGAAGTGAAAAATTGAGGCGGCCAGAACAGCGTCTGCACCCCCTTTAGTCACCCCTTCGACGAGGTGCTCGAGCGTGCCCACACCACCCGATGCGATCACCGGCACAGACACTGCGTCGGAAATGGCGCGTGTCAGTTCAAGATTGAACCCCGCGCGTGTGCCGTCGCGGTCCATTGAAGTGAGCAGGATTTCTCCGGCGCCTTTTTCGACGACAAGCGTGGCGAACTCGACCGCGTCAATCCCGGTGGGTTTACGCCCACCTGCGGTGAAGAGCTCCCATTTGCCGGGGGCCGTGGTTTTGGCGTCCAGCGCGACAACAATGCATTGCGAGCCAAACCTGTCGGCAGCTTCGGTCACAACATCAGGGTTGGCCACGGCGGCGGAATTGAAGCTCACCTTGTCCGCTCCGGCCAAAAGCAGATTTCGCACATCCTGGTGGGTGCGCACACCGCCTCCGACGGTCAACGGGATGTAGCATGCCTCTGCCGTTCGGGTGACCACATCAAACATGGTGCCACGATTTTCATGGGTGGCGTTGATGTCTAGGAAACACAGCTCATCCGCGCCAGCCGCGTCATAGGCTTTGGCGGCCTCAACCGGGTCTCCTGCATCGATCAGATCGACAAAATTTATGCCTTTGACGACACGGCCGTCCTTGACGTCCAGGCAGGGTATGATGCGGGTCTTTAGCATGATCGCGCTCCGATTTCCGCTTGCCTTTAGCGATATTTGCAGGCCGACGCCACTGTCGTGATCTTTTCAGGGCTTTCAGCCGGCGCTTTTCTAGCGCAGGGCTATCGCAGGACCAGAGCGGGTGCGTCGAGCGCGGGCTCTGGTCGTGGTTGATCGCCGCAATCCGGGCCAACGGCGCGACGGTTCAGCCTTTCAAGACCGTCAAGGCCGACTGTAGATCCAGCGCTCCGTCATAGAGAGCGCGCCCCGAGATCGCACCGTTAAGTTGCGCTGAGGCTGATTTGAGCGCTTTAAGATCATCCAGTGACGATACCCCGCCTGAGGCAATTACAGGGATCGATACTGCATTGGCCAGATTGGCGGTCGCCGCGACATTTGGACCTTGCATCGCGCCATCGCGGTTGATGTCGGTATAAATCAAGGCCGCCACGCCCGCGTCTTCAAACTGGCGGGCCAGATCGGTCACGTCGATCTCGGTCTCTTTGGCCCATCCGCGCGTGGCAACCTTGCCGTTGCGTGCATCCAGGCCAATCGCCACTTGGTCGGGAAATTCCCGCGCGGCCTGACGCACCAGATCGGGATCTTCGACAGCGACCGTGCCCAGGATGACGCGCGCCAGCCCCTTGCTCAGCCACATCTCAATCGTGGCCATGTCGCGAATGCCGCCACCAAGTTGAGCGCGGACAGAGGTCTGTTGCAAGATGTCCTCGACCGCGGCCCCATTGACCGGGGTTCCGGCAAATGCACCGTTCAGATCGACCAGATGCAGCCACTCGCAGCCGGCGCGCTCGAAAGCCAATGCTTGTGCAGCGGGATTGTCGTTGAAGACTGTGGCTTGGTCCATTTCGCCCTTGTAGAGACGGACGCATTGGCCGTCCTTGAGGTCGATAGCGGGATAAAGAATCATTGGATCTCGTCGCAATAGCGGGGCTTTGCCGGCTGATAAACACAGAGTGTCTGGGGATGCAAATGGGTGAAGACCCGACGTCACACTTGAATTGCAAGCCCGAGACCCGCCAATGTCCGCCAGAAGCTACGCAGGGAGGACGACATGAGCGCAGTATTCAAAGCAATGGTTATCACCTTTGGGATGGCCGGGGCCGCCTTTGCCGCCGACCCGGTCGAGGGGGTCTGGCAAACGCAAGTTGATGACGGGGCCTATGCCCATGTTACAATTAGCCCATGTGGCTCAAACTTTTGCGGCGTCATTTCACGGACATTCAAGGACGGCGGCGAATATGCCTCTCCGAACCTGGGCAAGCAGCTGGTCAGAAACATGTCCGCCAATGGTGGCGGGAGCTATGAAGGCAAGGTCTGGCGTCCGTCCAACAATAAGATTTACATTGGCAAGATTGATTTGAACGGGGACAGTTTGCGGCTGCGGGGGTGTATCGCAGGCGGTCTGCTGTGTTCAAAGCAGACTTGGGCGCGGGTCAAGTAGACAAAACCTGACGGCCTATGGCCGCCAGTTGAGAAAGTTCGCGATCATGCGCAGCCCCGTCGCCTGGCTTTTTTCGGGGTGAAATTGTGTGCCGATCATCGTGTCCCGCGCGACGATTGCGGTTAGCGGCGTACCGTATTCGACATGGGCCAAACGGTGTGCGGGGTCTTCTACCATGAACTGGTAGGAGTGCACGAAATACGCGTGATCGCCAGACTGCACGCCATTCAAGACCGGGTGGCTGGCTTCCAGCACCATGTCGTTCCATCCCATATGCGGCACCTTGAGTGTATCGTCCGCGGGACATATCGGAACGATCTCTCCGCTGATCCAATCGAATCCCGGCGTTTCGCGGTACTCGCGCCCTATGCTGGCCATCATTTGCATTCCAACGCAGATGCCCATGAACGGCCGGGCCTTTTGTATGACGGCCTCTTCGATGGCCTCATAAAGGCCCGAGCGGTCTTTGATCAGTGCATCCCGACAGGCGGGAAAGGCCCCGTCGCCAGGCAAGACAATCCTGTCGGCCCGGGCTACGTCTTCGGCTTGCGAGGTGATGATGATGTCACCGCCTGCGGTTTCGCCAGCCATGCGCTCAAATGCCTTTTGAGCGGAGTGCAGATTTCCGCTTTCGTAATCCACAAGCGCCGTAAGCACGTCAGAGCATTCCTTTGGTCGACGGAATCGCATCGGATTTGCGTGCGTCGGCTTCGGTGGCCTGGCGGAGGCTCCGGGCCACGGCCTTGAAGGCAGCCTCGGCAATGTGATGGCTATTGAAGCCGTGGATCTGGTCAATGTGCAATGTGACACCGCCATGGGTGGACAGCGCTTGGAAGAACTCGCGAACAAGCTCTGTATCAAACGTCCCAATCTTCGCTGTGGGCATCGACAGATTGCAGACCAGGAAAGGTCGCCCGGACAGATCCAGTGCCGCGCGCACTTGTGCGTCATCCATCGCCAGGTGGCATTCTCCGTAACGCGCGATCCCGCGCTTGTCGCCCAGGGCCTGGGTCAGGGCTTGGCCCAGTGCAATCCCCGTATCCTCAACGGAGTGGTGGTCGTCGATATGGGTGTCACCGGCGCACCGCACGGTCATGTCGATCAGAGAATGGCGCGCAAGCTGGTCCAGCATATGGTCGAAAAACCCGATGCCGGTTTGGTTGTCATATTGACCTGTGCCGTCAATATTCACCTCAACAGAAATCTCTGTTTCCGCAGTATTTCTTGTGATTTTGGCTCGACGCATCATGTCGCCCTTTCGAGGTCGTTCGA
This sequence comes from Pseudomonadota bacterium, assembly GCA_039193885.1. Lineage (GTDB taxonomy): Bacteria > Pseudomonadota > Alphaproteobacteria > Rhodobacterales > Rhodobacteraceae > Litoreibacter. The sequence continues at coordinate 73,729 of JBCCWL010000004.1, read as the reverse complement.
CGCGCTTATAGGCGCGCTGAATATCTGCGCCAAGAGGCCGTGAAAGTGACACATGAGGAGTGTCACAGAATTGCCGGAAGTGGCGTGGTTTATGATAATGAAAAGTTATCAAGTCTTCAGATTATGGAATTTGACGATATGATATTCAAAATGCAGATTCATTGAAATTCGATCGACTTCGGAGACACCCATGGCACCGCTTGACGGACAAAAAGGCATCTGGAAGCAAAAAGGAACTGGCAAAAGCCGTTCCACACCGAAAGGACGTCAGCCGCACGATACGGCGCTGGCAGAGGTTACGGCTCTTTTGGGCGACCGTCCCCGACGGCGTGACTTGCTGATTGAACATCTGCATCTCATACAGGACAGGTTTGGCCACCTTTCGGCGGAGCATATTTCTGCCTTGGCCGACGAAATGCGGATGGCTCAAGCGGAAGTCTATGAAGTTGCTACATTTTATGCGCATTTCGATGTGGTCGCGGAAGATGAAACGCCCCCGCCGGAATTGACCATTCGGGTCTGCGATTCCCTGTCCTGTGAGCTGGCTGGAGCGCAGGCACTCAAGACTGCACTAGAAGATGGCCTTGATCCGGCAAAGGTGCGGGTGTTGCGCGCACCCTGCATGGGGCGCTGTGATACGGCACCGGTTTTGGAGCTGGGGCACCATCACATTGATCACGCGACGCCCGAGAAAGTCGACGCAGCAATCGCAGCCGGGCACGTAAATGCTGATATCCCGACTTACGAAACCTACGAATCATATGTTTCGGGTGGCGGCTATACCGCTTTGAAAGAGCTGCGCGCCAATGGCGATTGGGAGGTCGTGCAACAGCAGATTGCAGATAGCGGCTTGCGCGGCCTGGGAGGGGCCGGGTTCCCATCAGGTAGAAAGTGGGGCTTTGTCCGCGCGAATTCGGGAACGCGGTATCTGGCAGTGAATGGCGATGAGGGCGAACCGGGGACATTTAAGGACCGGTATTACCTCGAGCGTACTCCGCATCTTTTCCTTGAGGGGATGCTGATTGCCGCCTGGGCCGTCGAGGCTGAGACCTGCTTTATCTACATGCGTGACGAATACCCGGCGGTCTTGCACATCCTGGCAACCGAGATCGCGGCCTTAGAGGCAGCTGGCATCGTCGCTCCAGGATATATTGATCTGCGCCGTGGTGCCGGGGCCTATATCTGCGGTGAAGAAAGCGCGATGATCGAAAGTATTGAAGGCAAACGCGGATTGCCGCGCCACCGTCCGCCCTTTGTGGCACAGGTGGGTATCTTCAATAAGCCAACCTTGGTGCATAATATCGAGACACTTTACTGGGTCGCCAAGATCTGCCGCGAAGGCCCGGAATGCCTGAGTGCTACGGAAAAGAACGGCCGCAAAGGGTTGCGCAGCTATTCGGTTTCAGGTCGCGTGGCTGCACCCGGTGTCTATCTGCTGCCGGCTGGCTCCACGATTTTGGATATTATTGCTGCGGCGGGCGGAATGGCGGAAGGGCATGCGTTCAAAGCCTATCAGCCAGGTGGGCCCTCGTCAGGGATTTTGCCTGCCTCGATCAACGATGTGCCTTTGGATTTTGACACGCTGCAGCCGCTTGGAACCTTCATCGGTTCTGCTGCCGTCGTGGTCTTGTCGGACCAAGACAGCGCCCGGGATGCTGCACTTAACATGTTGAAATTCTTTGAAGATGAAAGCTGCGGGCAATGCACGCCTTGTCGCGCCGGGTGCGGAAAAGCCGTGAAGCTGATGGAGGCCCAGACTTGGGACCAACCGCTTTTAGAGGATCTTTGCACTGTGATGGGGGACGCCTCGATTTGCGGTTTGGGTCAGGCGGCACCAAACCCGATCCGGTTGGTGATGAAACATTTCGGGGAGGAGATCTAAGATGGATGGCGCACATGTATCGCAGGTGACCTTCTCGCTGGATGGAGAAGACGTCACGGTCCCCGAAGGTCTGACAATCTGGGAAGCCGCACATGGGCGCGGGCTGGTGATCCCGCATCTGTGTCATAAACCAGCCACCGGCTACCGGCCCGACGGCAATTGCCGCGCCTGCATGGTCGAGGTTGAAGGGGAACGCACACTTGTTGCTTCTTGCATACGGCCGGTCTCAGACGGGATGGTTGTGAAAACCAATACTGAACGGGCCGAAAAATCCCGAGCTCTGGTCGTTGAGCTTTTGGCCGCCGACCAGCCAGAGACTGCCCATGATGCGTCTTCGCATTTCTGGGACATGGCCGCGTCGAACGGTGTTGAGTCCAGTCGTTTTCCTGCGAAGGATCCGTCGATTGTGCCGCTGCTTGATGACAGTCATGTCGCGATGCGGGTCAATTTGGATGCCTGCATCCATTGCAACCTGTGTGTGCGGGCCTGCAGAGAGGTACAGGTCAATGACGTCATTGGCATGGGCGGGCGCGGCCAAGAGGCCAAGATCGTTTTTGATCAGGACGACCCAATGGGCGGCTCCAGCTGCGTGGCCTGCGGGGAATGCGTTCAAGCCTGCCCAACAGGCGCGCTTCTTCCCGCAACAGTGGCCGAGGTCACCCAGGACACAAAAGACTACGATCGCGAAGTCAAATCCGTCTGCCCCTATTGTGGCGTCGGGTGTCAGCTGTCTTTCAAGGTGAAGGACGACAAGATCCTTTATGTGGATGGGATTGACGGGCCGGCAAACGAGAACCGTCTCTGCGTCAAAGGGCGGTTTGGCTTCGACTACATCGATCACGCGCACCGGCTGACAAAACCGCTGATCCGTCGCGAGGATGCGCCCGCAAAAGGTCTGAATGTCGATCCCGGCAATCTGATGACGCATTTTCGCGAAGCCTCCTGGGACGAGGCGCTGGATTTCGCAGCCAATGGCATGAAGGGCCGGGGGTCCGAGATCGCAGGTTTCGGATCTGCGAAATGTTCGAACGAGGAAGCCTATCTGTTCCAGAAGCTGATCCGTCAGGGCTTTGGACATAACAATGTCGACCATTGCACCCGGCTGTGCCATGCCTCCTCAGTTGCGGCGCTGCTCGAAAATGTGGGCTCAGGCGCGGTCTCCGCGACGTTCAACGAGATCGAGAATGCTGATGTTGCGATCGTGATCGGTGCCAACCCGACCGAGAACCATCCGGTTGCGGCCACGTATTTCAAGCAATTCGCCAAGCGGGGCGGCAAGCTGATTGTGATGGATCCACGTGGTCAGGGCCTTAAACGGCATGCCAGCCACATGCTTCAATTCAAAGCCGGAGCGGATGTCTCGATGCTAAATGCGATTATGCATGTCATCGTAGAAGAAGAGCTCTATGACGCGCAGTATATCGAGGGATATACCGAAAATTGGGAAGAGATGAAGCGGCATCTGAAAGGCTTCGGGCCGGAGGCGATGTCGAAGATCTGCGGTATTGAACCGGATGTTTTGCGCGATGTGGCGCGCACCTTTGCTGGCGCGCAGGCCGCGATGATATTCTGGGGAATGGGCGTCAGCCAACACATCCACGGCACTGACAACTCTCGTTGCTTGATCAGTCTGGCCCTGATGACCGGACAGGTGGGTCGGCCCGGCGCGGGATTGCACCCGCTCCGAGGGCAGAACAACGTACAGGGTGCCTCTGATGCCGGTATGATCCCAATGTTCTTGCCGGATTATCAAAGTGTGACCGATGATGGTGTTCGCAGCGCCTTTACAGAGGTTTGGAGGTCGGGTGATTTCTCCAACCAGAAGGGTCTTACGGTCGTCGAGATCATGCACGCGATACACGATGGCGATATCAAGGGGATGTATGTGCTGGGTGAAAACCCCGCAATGTCGGACCCGGATGTCGAACATGCGCGTGACGCCTTGGCAATGCTTGACCATCTTGTTGTTCAAGACATCTTTCTGACCGAGACAGCAAACTTTGCTGACGTAATTCTGCCCGCCTCGGCCTGGTCAGAAAAGACCGGTACCGTCACGAATACCAATCGGCAGGTCCAAATGGGCCGTCCAGTGGTTCCTCCCCCCGGTGAAGCCAAGGAAGACTGGTGGATCGAAACCGAACTGGCCAAACGGCTTGGGCTGGATTGGGGTTACACACATCCACGCGAAGTCTTTGCCGAGATGAAGCACAATATGCGCTCGCTAGATAACATCACTTGGGAGCGCCTAGAAGGTGAAGCGGTGACATACCCATCCTTGTCGCCGGAAGATCCAGGCCAGCCGATCGTCTTCGGTGACGGGTTCCCACGCCCGTCCGGTCGCGCACGCTTTACGCCCGCCAATGTCATACCGCCCGATGAGGTGCCTGATACAGACTATCCGTTTGTTCTGATCACTGGGCGTCAGCTTGAACACTGGCACACCGGGTCGATGACACGTCGAACCAAGGTTCTTGATGCGGTTGAGCCCGAGGCAAACTGTTCGTTGCATCCGCGTACGCTGCGCGAATTGGGTGTGAAACCGGGCGAATATATCCAACTGACCACACGTCGAGGCTCGGTTTCAGTGATGGCTCGGGCCGATCGGGCCGTGGCTGAACGCAATGTCTTCTTGCCGTTCGCGTATGTTGAGGCGGCAGCAAACATTTTGACCAATTCTTCGCTTGATCCGTATGGCAAGATTCCGGAGTTCAAGTTTTCGGCCGTCAAAGTTGAGAAAGCGACCTCCGCCTCCATGGCCGCTGAGTAACCGTTTGCAAAGCGCGGTTCAGCCCGCGGCTGCTTGGGCAGAACCTGCTTTACATACAGGGTGTATGTTGCAGTCTTCACAACGATTTAGGTCGGGTGGGCGCACGCATGGCGATAAATTCAGGTACGTCTTAAGGACGGGTGGTTTGTCCGAGCGCGACCTTGCATGGCATGTGGTTTTGTGAAGATTGATGTGTTGTGCTTGGTTCGACACAACGTAATTCAAATGACCAGCACTGAACCTGCAACCCATCGCGCAAAGATCCCGCCAAAGAAACGTTTCGTATGGCGATAACGCAGTTGGGTATCTACGGCGACGGCGTTGATTTGCGGCTTGAAAAGCGTGACCTCGCCGCACAGTTGGGCATCTCAAGCACCCCATTGCGCGAAGCCATCGTGCGGTTGGAGCGCGATGGATTGGTGCGGGTTTTGGTGCCCAAAGGTGTCTTCGCCGAACGCGAAAGCCTCCCAGATATGATCGTGGCCTGGGCCGCGCTGGAAAGCATGGCGGCACGTTGGTCGCCCAACAGCTTTCGCGAGCGCCGTTGGCCCCTCCGCAAGCCAATGTCGACCAATCGGGTGGGCTGCCCGACCAAGCTGAGCGACTCTCCGGTGGAGGTCGAACGCTCGCCGCTGTTGGGCGAACATACACTTGAGGTTCTGTCCGAGGTTTTGGGATGTTCGGGCGAAGACCTAGAACGCGTGGCCGAGTGTGGGGCGCTGGGCGATCTAAAGTTAGGGTAGCCTCTGCGCTAGAGGGCGAGGCGTTTGTGAATCCGGGTCACCAAGGTGCCATCGCTAAGTGGTACATCCGGTGACCGGCCGATCTCGATGAACCCCATCTTGCCATAATAGGCCAATCCGCCGTCATTGTCGGCGCGGATTGTTGCGTCGATCTGCGTGTAGCCTGCGTCAGCACAGGCAGCTTTGGTGACGGCGAACAGTTTTGAGGCGACCCCGCGTTGCGCCTGTCCGGGCTTCGCAAAACTCGCGATGCTGGCAATGTGTTGTTCGGGCGGATCGAACGGCCGAACCCATTGCACTGCGACCACCGCTCCGTTCGCCTCGGCGACATGGATGAGTAGACGGGCGGAACCGGGCGCAAAGAACGCCTCAAAATAGTCAGGCGTTTTCGGCGACTGGTACGCTGTCGTACCGCCCATTGCGATGATTTCATTCAGAAACGCGACAAACTCAGGCACGTCGTCTTTTGTGGCTGCGCGGATGATCATAAGGCCTCTGACAGTATATTGAACCGATCGAGAAATGCCGCTTTCACCTGCATAGGAGGGCGCGGCTGGAGGGTCTGTGGCAAGGCCACAGCTTGGGGTGGACGGCCAAAAAAGCGATCCGCCTCAGTGGTTTCAAATCCTGCGATTTGTGTCGCCTCGAGCCAGGCGCTCATCTTATCGGCTTTCTTGATCAGGCGTTTGATTTTCACGGGAACGCTGGCGGGCAAGCCAAATCTCAGGTGAATGGCCGCCGTCAGACGGTCGTCCAGCGCAGCGTAGCCCGGACCGACGGCAGCTTTGACCGGGCTGATCATATCGCCGATGACGTATTCCGGAGCGTCGTGCAAAAGCGCGGCCAAGCACCACTTCGCCTCAGCGCGCGGATTAAGCTGGCAATAGAGCCGTTCAACCAGCAGCGAATGTTCGGCCACCGAGTAGGGGTGTTCGCCTCGGGTCTGGCCGTTCCAGCGTGCCACGAAGCATAGCCCATGCGCGATATCTTCAATCTCGATGTCCAGTGGGGTGGGGTCCAAAAGATCCAGCCGTCGCCCCGAAAGCATCCGCTGCCATGCCCGTGCTGTTTTTGCCATTTCTAAACCTTTCAGATGGCAAGACATCGCAAAGGTGCGAACCTTTTGGCAAGCGGCAATTTTGCGCTATCTTGCCGGATTGCTCTGGACGGGCGGCAATGGTAGGGGACGCTCAAACCCGCAAATATTGAAAGAAGCAGATCATGGCAAAAGACTACATCGTCAAAGATATCGCGTTGGCTGAGTATGGCCGCAAAGAGCTGGACATTGCCGAGACCGAAATGCCGGGGCTGATGGCACTGCGCGAGGAATATGCCGGTAAGATGCCGTTGAAAGGGGCTCGAATTGTGGGCTCGCTGCATATGACGATTCAAACGGCCGTTTTGATCGAGACTCTTTCGGCGCTTGGGGCGGATGTTCGCTGGGCGTCGTGCAACATCTTTTCAACGCAGGACCACGCCGCTGCTGCAATCGCTGCCGGTGGGACGCCTGTTTTTGCGGTCAAAGGTCAGACACTGGAAGAGCATTGGGATTATCTGGACCGTTCCTTCCAGTTCGAAGACGGCCCTAACCTGATCCTTGATGATGGCGGCGACGCCACACTTTACGTCTTGCTCGGCGCGCGGATCGAGGGCGGTGAAGCCTTCGGCGTGGCGACCTCTGAGGAAGAAGAGGTCATTCAGGCGCAGATCAAGAAACGGATGGCCGAAACCCCGGGTTGGTTCACCAAGATGCGCGATCAGATCAAAGGTGTCTCAGAAGAAACGACCACAGGGGTTCACCGCCTGTATGATCTGGTCAAGCAAGGCCAGCTTCCCTTCCCGGCGATCAATGTGAATGACAGCGTCACAAAGTCGAAATTCGACAACAAATATGGCTGCAAGGAATCGCTGGTCGACGGCATCCGCCGGGCGACGGACACCATGATGGCCGGCAAGGTTGCTATCGTGATGGGATATGGCGACGTGGGCAAAGGATCGGCTGCATCGCTTCGAGGGGCCGGCGCACGGGTCAAAGTCACCGAGGTCGATCCGATCTGCGCGCTACAGGCCGCGATGGACGGGTTCGAAGTGGTTGTTCTGGAAGATGAAGTGGCAAACGCCGATATCTTCATCACGACGACTGGCAACAAGGACGTCATCCGGATCGAGCATATGCGCGAGATGAAGGACATGGCGATTGTTGGCAATATCGGCCATTTCGACAATGAAATTCAGGTCGCATCGCTGAAGAACCACACCTGGACAAACATCAAAGACCAGGTCGACATGATCACTATGCCGTCTGGCAACCGGTTGATTTTGCTGTCTGAGGGACGGCTTTTGAATCTCGGGAATGCGACGGGGCACCCGTCTTTCGTGATGTCGGCCTCGTTCACCAACCAGGTTCTAGCGCAGATAGAGCTCTGGACGAAAAGTGCCGAATACGACAACAAGGTGTACATTCTACCCAAAGCGCTGGACGAAAAGGTCGCGGCCCTTCACCTCAAGAAAATCGGTGTCAAGCTCACCAAGCTTGCGAAAGATCAGGCGGACTATATCGGCGTGTCGCAGGACGGACCTTACAAGTCCGAGCATTACCGGTACTGACGTCGCATAATGCGGTCGCGGCGCAAGCGCTACGGGGTGACACACCTGGTGGCGTCTGCGTTCTCATTGGGCTGTCTGGGCTTGTGCGCGCTGCTCGGGTTTGTCTTGGCGGCCTCCGTGCCGGACAGCCCGGTCACGCGCCCTTGGAACCCTACTCAACCCTTTGCACTCACGGATCAGCTGACGCCGGTGACGCCTCTCAAGCTTTGGAAGGTGGGTCGAAACCCGGCGCTTTGCCGAGCCGCACTTGATGACCCGGAGCTTGATGTCACGTTTCAGGAGCCGCTTGTGGTCTCGGAGCAGTGTTTTATCTCAAACCGGGTGACAGTTTCAAAAGTTGGGCAGGCGGGTCTGGATCCGGTCGAAACCCAATGCCAGACGGCGTTGCGCCTGGCACTTTGGGAACGTCACGGGGTCAGACCCGCAGCACAGGCCTTTCTGGGTCAACCTGTGGCCGGGATAGAGCAAATTGGAAGTTATAATTGCCGCCCGATCCGTGGATCGCAGCGCATGAGCACCCACGCCACGGCGGCGTCGATCGACATCAGCGGGTTCAGATTGGCAGACGGGCGGGTGATTGACCTTGCGCAGGATTGGGACAGCACCGGGCCGGATGCTGAATTTCTACGCACCGTGCGCGATGCAGCCTGCCGCTGGTTCGAAACCGTGCTCGGACCTGATTTCAATGCCCTGCATGCGGACCATTTTCATTTGCAATTGCGAGGCTTTGGCACATGTCGCTGAGCGATGTTTCGCATTCTGACAAAAACAGGCATATTTTCCCTTTGGACTGGCAGATTTAGACATTAACGTAAGATTAAGACCAACCAGGGTCGACAATGGGGGCAATGGGCCCGGAAAATTATTGGTGGGAGAAAAAATACCATGGGAAAAAGAGACGATTTGATTGCGCAATATGCCGATGATCTTAGAAACAAATGCGGCATGACCCCGGATATGGATCTTTTGACAAAGGTGACCATCGGCTGTGGTCCGGCAATTTATGACGCTGATGCCTCCACGGTTGCGGGCACCCAGCAGAGCGAACTTGAGACCGTAAAGAACAACTTCCTGATCAAGAAACTTGGAATGAGCGACAGCCCGGATTTGATGGGCGCCATTGACAGCGTCATTGAAACCTATGGCAAATCCGAGCGTAATAAATATCGCGCCGTGATTTACTACATGCTGACGAAGCATTTCGGAAAAGAGTCGGTTTACGGCTGATTCCGGTTTCCATGAGACAACGATCCCGCCCTTGATGGGCGGGATGACCAGGTTCCCAAGGCCGTCCATAGGACAAAGCTAACGCAACCCTAAGAAATCTATCGGTATTTTATCGAAACAGATACAACCTTTGCTTGCAATGTAGTTGGTCTTGTTCTATCTCTGTTCCTGTCCGAGCCAGCAAGGTTGGACCCGAAATCCGAACACGTGTGGTGCGAAAATTGTACACGTGGGGTAGAATAGAGGGTCCCAATGGGGTTGGGGCCCTCTAAACATTACAGACTACGATTACGGTACGCTCTCGTCAGAACAGGACCAGGACAAGTCCGATCACCGTGCAGCCCAGAGTGGCATACATCCCATCGATAAAAATCAGACGGCGCGGGCGCTGCGCAAACAAGTAGTTTGTCGCAAGCCAGGGTGCTGCGATGAACAGGCCCAGGCCCAGCCCTGAGATCATCCCATATCCTGTTGAATGGACTCCCGAGCTTTCAAAGATATGGCGCATCATCCCGGCGACGATGACAGCGCAAAGAAAACTGCCAATGTAAGGCACCGGGTTCTTGCGATCGACTGTCTCCTCGGTCAGACCAACATCTTCCATCCAGGCCTTGCCCATCACGCCATACCACACCGCTCCGACCATCCAGGCCGCGGCTCCGGCAACTATAACATTGATCAATTCCATTTTAGTGTCCCTCCCGCATTGCTTATTCAGCGCTTTGTAAGAGGCTGCGTCACAGCAATGGGTTTTTCAAGCGAGAGCTGTGATTGCGTTCCGCTTTGATCGGCATATGATGTTTCCGTGCCTTGGGGAGGTTTTCATGGTCGCGCTCAATCCACCAATCTGTGATTTTGGGGTGCCCGCGCCCGCGTTCTCGCTTCCTGCAACGGATGGGTCGATCCAGTCGTTGGACAGCTGTGCTGGGCCAAAGGGCAGTTTGATCATGTTCATTTGCAACCACTGCCCCTTCGTTTTGGCGATCCTTGATCGGATGATCCGAGACGCGCGTTCTTTGAGCGATCTTGGGATTGGGGTTGCTGCAATATGCTCCAATGACGCACGCGCCTATCCGGAGGACGGTTTTGAAAAAATGCGCGATTTGGCCCAGAAGCACGCGTTTCCGTTTCCCTATTTACATGATGAGGATCAGTCGGTTGCGCGTGCATACGGGGCTGTGTGCACGCCTGATTTCTTTGGATTCAACAGTCGCTTCGAGCTGCAATACAGAGGCCGCTTGGACGCCTCACGGATCGAGCCAGCCCCCGCCGATGCGCCGCGAGAACTTTTTGAGGCGATGGCGCAAGTTGCCCGAACTGGCCAGGGGCCTGTCGATCAGATCCCCTCGATCGGATGCTCCATCAAGTGGCAGGTTTAGAGATGAGTATTCAGCGGTTGGATCATGTGAACCTGCGCACCACGCAACTTGAGGTGATGGCGACCTGGTATGAGCAGGTCTTGGGCCTGGTAAATGGCCCGCGCCCGGCCTTTCCGTTTCCCGGGGCCTGGATGTGGGCGGGCGATGTTGCCGTTGTGCATCTGATCGGCGTAGAAGACGCGGCCGGGGTTGGGTCGGAACACCCGCTTAAGCTGGAACACTTTGCGTTCCGAGCCCATGATCTGGCAGTTTTCGAACAGCGTTTGAGCGATCAGTCAGTTGATTACAGAAAGTCGGAGCTTCCGGAATTGGGGCTCGTGGCCTTCAATATCTGGGATCCAGACGGCAACCATATTCACGTGGATTTCGAGGAAGCCTAAGTTGCGGAAAGTGCGATAATGTGCGTCCACTCGTCTTCCGTGACCGGTTGCACAGATAGGCGAGAATTCTTGACCAGCACCATGTTACCCAGCGGTGCCTCTGCCTTGATTTCATCCAGCGTCACAGGACGGGCCAGCGGCAGCACGGCTTTGATATCAACACAGTCCCAACGGTCATCATCGGTTGTGCTGTCCGGGTGACTTTCTGCGCAAACCTCTACGATCCCGACAATCTCTTTGTCCTTTTGCGAATGGTAAAAGAACCCGCGATCTCCCAGTTTCATCTGCCGCATGAAATTGCGGGCCTGGTAGTTGCGAACGCCATCCCATTCTTCGCCTGCGTCACCTTTTGCGCGCTGGTCGTCCCAGGACCAGACCGAAGGTTCCGATTTGAACAACCAGAAGGCCACTTTCAGATCACCTTGTTCCAGATTTCCAGGCGGACGTCGGAAAACAGTCCGGCTTTGGCATAAGGGTCCTGTGCGGCCCAGGCTTGCGCGGCGGCCATATCAGCGACGTCCAGTATGATAAGAGAGCCCGCCATTTCGCCATGTTCGTTCAGAAAAGGCCCGGCTTGATCCACGCCAGTTTCCTTGAGGTAGGCTACATGCGCGTCGCGATTTGACAATCGGGTATCGAGGTGTCCGGGTTTATCGGTGCAGATCAGAGCAATTTTCACCAGTTACTCCTTCTTGAGCGGGCGATTCAAAAGTTGGTTGAGAACCTGCGCCAGCGTCGCCGTGTTGTCCAGCAGATCCGCGACAGCGGCGCAGATGGGCATATCCACTCCGGCCGCATGCGCCAATGCAACGACAGCTTTGGCGGTCGCGCGCCCCTCCACAGTTTTTGTCGCGTCTGGGTCACATTGCGCGCCCAAAGCGTGTCCAAAGGCGAAATTCCGCGACTGTGGAGAGCTACATGTCAGAGCCAGATCGCCAAACCCCGAAAGCCCCGCGAGTGTCTCCGCCTGCGCACCATGCGCTAGTGCGAAGCGCTGGATTTCTGCAAAACCTCGGGTCATCAAAGCTGCGCGGGCGCTTTCGCCCAAACCCGCGCCTATCGCGATCCCGCACGCAATGGCGATCACGTTTTTCAGCGCGCCCCCAAGCTCCGCACCACGCGGATCGGTCGATCTGTAGAGGCGCAAACTGTCGGTGGACAGGCGCGATTGCAGCAATTCTCCCAGTTCGTCATTCTCGCAGGCCAAGGTCAAGGCCGTGGGCAACCCTTGGGCAAGATCATGGGCAAAGCTCGGGCCGCTCAAGACTGCAGCCGGCGCGTCGAGATGATCACGAATAAGACGCGTCGGGCCATGACCCGTTTTCAAATCAATACCTTTGCAGCAGGCGATCGCCGCCAGCGGTGCAAGATCATGCGTCTTTAGAAACGATGACAGGGCTTGCGCGGGAACGCAAAGCAGCAAGATATCCTGGGTGCTCAGATGAAGCTCTGTCGCTAGGGTCAAGTTTTCGGGAAGCTCGACGCCTGGCAGGTAGGCAGATTGACGTGTGCGCAAGAATGCCGGATCGCGCCCAACCAATGTTGCGTCACGACCGGCCCTGGCCAACGTGATCGCAAGGCTTGTCCCAAACGCCCCGGCCCCGGCAATCACAATGGACGTCATGCTTTGGCTCCTTTTCGGCCTGATCCAAGCAGCGGCTGCGCATTCAGGTCAAGTGGCCAACGCGGCCGCGCGGCCAGGTGCATGTCGTCGATCTGACCTGCGCGTAGACGTTCCAAACCGGCCCAAGCGATCATCGCGCCGTTATCGGTGCATAGTTTCAGCGGTGGTGCCGTAAATTGCAGGCCATTCTGGCTAGACAGGTCTTGCAAGGCTGCACGCATCATTTGATTGGCGGCGACGCCTCCGGCAACCGCCAGGGAAGGTTTGCCAGGCTCAAGCGCAAGATAGGTATCGACGGCACGCAGGGTCTTTTCGCGCAGAATCTCTGTGACTGTGGATTGAAAGCTGGCCGCGAGATCAGCCTGATCGCGATAGAACAATCCACCTTGATCGGCAAGCAGACCATCGCGCGTGCGCAGCAGGGCGGTCTTGAGCCCGGAAAAGGACATATCGCATCCGGGCCGATCCAAAAGCGGACGCGGCAACTTGAAGCGGGTCGGATCGCCGTCTTTGGCCCGTGCCTCGATTGCAGGGCCTCCGGGCTGATCAAGCCCAAGTAGTTTGGCGGTTTTGTCAAACGCCTCCCCCGGTGCGTCATCGATCGAGCCGCCGAGCCGGGTGAAGCGGTCATGCGCATGGACGATCAGGATCTGGCAATGGCCGCCAGAGACGAGCAACATCAGATATGGAAACGCCAAACCATCCGTGAGGCGGGGCGTCAGTGCGTGCCCTGCCAAATGGTTGACGCCGACAAGCGGAAGCCCGGAACCGGCGGACAGCCCTTTGGCACACATCAGTCCGGACAGGACGCCGCCGATCAGCCCGGGACCTGCTGTGACCGCGATGGCATCAGTTTCGCGGAGTGCGAGACCAGCGCGCGACAAGGCCTCCTCGGTTACGACGTCAATTTTCTCGGCATGGGCGCGCGCAGCGATTTCCGGAACGACGCCGCCGAATTCGGCATGCAGCGCATCTTGGCCATAGACCACAGAGGAAAGAATTTCTGCCGTCTGACCCGGCGTATGGCGGACCACAGCCGCCGCAGTATCGTCGCAGCTGCTTTCCAAACCCAGTATCGTCAAAGTTTCGGCCACGAGGCCTCCGGTTGCGAGCAATCGTGTCGGCAGGTATCACTCCGGAATGAGCCATTCAATAGACGCCACGCACGGTCCGGTGGTGCTGCTGACCCGACCCGCCGCGGCGTCGGCGCGATTTGCACAGATGCTGGACGGATTTGAGACGGTGATTTCTCCGGTCTTACAAACGCGCTTCCTGGAGCCTGCCATTGATCTGACCGGCTGCGATGCAGTCGTGTTTACATCTGCAAATGGTGTCGAAGCGCTGGCCAAGCTTACGGTTGCGCGCGATCTTGTGGCATTTTGCGTGGGCGAACGCACCGCCGAGCTTGCACGGTCTCATGGCTTCGACGCCGTATCGGCGCAAGGCACTGTCGCGGATTTGACGGGCTTGTTGGCAGAAAGACATGCAGGCGATCAAGTTTTCTATGCGCGTGGTCAAGATGTGGCCCATGACCTTGGTACGCTTTTAAGATCGCACAACATTCGTGTGGTTGATGCAGTGGTTTACTCGCAGGAGTCGACAGATCTGTCATCGGCTGCAACAAAACTGCTTAAAAGTCAGGCAACGGTGCTTGTGCCGCTATTTTCCCCGCGAACCGCGACGATTTTCGCCTCACATTTGCAATCAGAGATGACGGCCCCACGGATCGGGCTATGTTTGAGCGATCAAGTTCGGGCCAATTGCCCGGACGACCAGTTCGCGACATTGGCCGTTTGCGCGCATCCAGACGCAAAGTCGATGCTGCATTTGATTCAGTCCTATCAGGCATCGTGACACGCTTGAGAGCTGGCAGAAATTAGGGTTATGGTGTCATGGTTGGGCTCGGGGGGAGTCTTCTCGTGTAACTTCTTTGAAAAGGCATAGAGATTTGTCCAAATCGAAAAAGAACAAAGCGTCTAAGGACACTGCCGAACCGCAAGACGCGACCGCCCCTGACGCCGAAGACGCCGAAACTGCAAAGCAAACGGACGAGCAGGCGTCAGAAGTCACAGAGCAAAAGGATGCCGATGGTGCCGAGGCGGTGGCAGCCCCCGAGCCTGTTGAAGGTGCCGATGCGGCGTCGGAGGGGGACGGGCCGGACCCTGTTTTGCTGGATGAGCCGGTGACCTCCGAAAGTGCCGAGCCGGGGCCTGAAGTGGCCGCTGATGCGGAGCTGGCAGGCGCACCCGAGACTGTGAGTGATGCGTCGGCGGAACCGTCCGCAACAAAGCCCGCCCCCGCGTCGGCGCGACAACCCGTGTTCATACCGATGGTGATCGGTGGTGTGATTGCCGCGGGTTTGGGCTATTTCATCGCCGAATACAACGCGGGTCGCTTCGGTGATCAAGGCCCCTCGGAAACCGAAACCGAGCTACGGTCTGCCGTGGTGTCACTTAGTGACGGTGCGGCCGAAGTCGACCAGCTTCAAGCCATTCAGACTGGTCGCATAGAAACGCTCGAAGCTGACCTTGCCAACCTTGCAGAGCAGTTGGTCGAAACCACACAGCAAACGACTGAAGAACTTACCGAGCGTGTCACCGCGCTGGAAGCGCGTCTCGACAGCCTTGTGACTGATGGAATCGAAGGCTCCAATCTGAGTGCCGAGGTTGCCGCGGCCCTGGCCGATCAACGCGACCAAATCTCTGCATTGACAGGTGAATTGCAACAGATGTCCGAGGACGCACAGGCGCAAATGGCGCAGGCTGCCGAGGAAATCGAAAACGTCGCCGCACAAGAAGCTCGCGCCTCAGCTCGCGCAGCTTTGGCCCAGGTGCGCGCGGCCTTGGAAACCGGTGCGCCTTATGCGGACGTCTTGCCCGATTTGGTCGCCGTGGGCCCGGTGCCGCCCGCTTTGAGCGAGCAGGCCGAGGTCGGGATCCCGTCTCAGATGACGTTGCGCTCAGAATTTGGCTCTGCCGCGCGCGACGCCTTGTCGGCGTCGCGCCGCTCGGAAGCGGGCACCGGAGCGGCAGACCGCGTGCGTGTGTTCCTGCAAGACCAGATTGGCGCGAGGGCTCTTGTGCCGCAGGAAGGCGATAGCCCGAACGCGGTTTTGTCGCGGGTTGAAGGTGCGGTCAAATCCGGTGCACTGGAGGACATCGGTCCTTTGATAGCGGAACTGCCGCAAGCCGGACAAGACGCGTTGGCTGGTTGGTTTGCGAAAGTCGCATCGCGCCAGAACGCGATGACTGCCATTGAAACCGTCAACGACATGTTGAGCGGGAATTAGGAAAAACTCATGCTGTGGTCTTTGATTAAGATAGTTGTTTTCGTCCTTGCGATTGTGGCCCTCACAATCGGCGTTGGAACCTTGCTTGAAACCAGTGGCGGCGTTCAAATTTCGATGTTGAACACGGAATACTCGCTTAGCCCGCTGATGGCAGTGGTCTCACTTGTGGCACTGTTATTTGCGTTTTGGTTGGTGCTGAAACTGTTGTCCCTGCTGGTAGCCACATTTCGGTTTCTCAACGGCGACGAAACAGCTTTGTCGCGCTATTTTGACCGCAATCGTGAACGCAAGGGGTTTGAAGCGCTCGCGGATGGGCTGATGGCGTTGGCCTCGGGGGAGGGACGTGTCGCGATGGCAAAGGCGTCGCGGGCCGAGAAATACCTGTCCCGCCCGGAGCTCACGGATCTGATTACCGCCCAGGCCGCTGAAATCACCGGCGACACACGCAAGGCGCAAGATGTCTACAAGCGGTTGCTCGGCGACGATCGAACCCGTTTTGTTGGCGTGCGCGGTATCATGAAGCAAAAGCTTGCCGAAGGGGACACCGACACGGCTTTGAAACTGGCAGAACGTGCCTTCGCGTTGAAGCCCCGACACGAAGAAGTACAGGACGTTTTGCTGAAATTGCAGGCCGGGTCAGAGGATTGGAGCGGCGCGCGCAAAACCCTGGGTGCCAAGCTGAAGAATGGATCGCTTCCGCGTGACGTCTACAAACGACGTGATGCAGTTCTTGCGCTTTCGGAAGCCAAAAACGTGCTTGAGGACGGAAATACGATTGAAGCGCGGGAAGCCGCTATCCAGGCGAACAAGACCTCGCCCGATCTAATTCCGGCTGCGGCCATGGCGGCCCGCTCATATATCGAGCAGGGCAAGCCGCGTTACGCAACACGGATCATCAAGAAAGCCTGGGACGCGCAGCCTCATCCGGATCTCGCCGCGGCATTTGCCGAGATTGATCCCGACGAGACCCCGACCGAACGTGTAAAACGCTTTCGCGCTTTGGGCAGCTTGAAACCTGACCATCCGGAAACGCGCATGCTGAATGCCGAACTTCTGATTGCAGCAGAGGATTTTCCGGCTGCCAGACGCGCACTAGGCGATCTTGTAAAGGCCGAGCCTTCGGCCCGGACCCTCGCAATACTGGCGGCAATTGAGCGCGGCGAGGGGTCCGATGACAGCGTTGTGCGCGCGCTTTTGGCGCGTGCTTTGACCGCGCCGCGGGGTCCTCAATGGGTGTGTGACAATTGCCAGAATATTCATGCGCAATGGGCACCAGTCTGCAATAATTGCACGGCCTTCGATACGTTCAGCTGGCGCGAGCCTCCACAGGCTGAACTCGCGATGCCATCGGGAGCACATATGCTGCCGCTCATCGTCGGTCCCCAGGCGGAAGAGGCCGAGCTTGCAGAGCCTGAAGATATCGAGGCTCATGAAGTCGTCGTCGTCGATAGCGACGTCGTCACCGCAGAGGAGGATCATCCCTCGGCAGGGAGCGACGCCAGAAGTGGCTAAATGGGGGCCGCGTCAGAGCAGTCAAAGGGCCGATCTTTAGCCCTCGACTGCGCGACCTGCATTGTGCGCATTGCTGCGTCTTGCGAGTTTGCGTCCTTAAACACGCCAGTGCGGCAGGCCTTGCCATTGGATGATTTCAGGTCCGTGCGAGAAAGACTTGCAAAACCGAAGAAATCACGGCAGTGACGAGAACTGTATAGGTCTCTAGGACGACTTTACGCCTCAATAGCTCAGCTGGTAGAGCAGGTCCTTCGTAAGGACAAGGTCGGGGGTTCGAGTCCCTCTTGAGGCACCATATTCCCCCGAAATTCATTTAATATCAATTATTTATGTATTTAGTAGTTAGTTTCTGTACGCCCTATTATCGAAATGTACGGACTCCCGGGACACGTCCTGTAAACTCCCAGATTTGGGATAGAGGAAGTTTTCATGAGAGCGAAGAATGAGACCTCCAACGTAAGCTGAAGGTGCTTCAAAACGCCGATAAGATTGGTAACCCGTACAGTTCGATCACCGGCATGCAATCGGGAAGCCGACCCACGTTCATGCGCAACTGGATCCATTTTCTTTCTTCGACTGAATTGCCATGTTTAGCTTGAGCCATAGAAAAGGCGGTGAATTTTGACGGTGCCGAAAAATATGACACTAGGTTTACCAGAGAAGGCGAGACTGTCATCGCGTCCGTTTTCTTGACTGAACGGAGTGGCAACGAGGGAAGGAGGCCATTTTGCCCAGCTCGGCCTGGTCTGAAAAAACCGACACGGTCACCAACACCAACCGTCTGGTGCAAATGGGCCGTCCTGCGGTTCCACCGCCCGGCGAGGCAAAAGAAGATTGGTGGATTGAAGTTGAGCTGGCCAAACGGCTTGGCCTGAATTGGGACTACACGCACCCAAGCCAGGTTTTTGCCGAAATGAAAATGAACATGGGATCTCTCGACAACATCACTTGGGAGCGGCTTGAAAAGGCGGCGGTCACCTATCCATCGCTATCGCCAGAAGATCCCGGTCAGCCTATCGTATTCAGCGACGGGTTCCCTCGGCCCGAAGGTCGCGCGCGGTTTACACCGGCGAATGTCATCGCGCCAGATGAATTGCCAGACCCCGAGTATCTCTTTGTTTTGATCACCGGGCGTCAGTTGGAGCACTGGCACACCGGTTCGATGACACGGCGGGCAACGGTATTGGATGCAGTGGAGCCGGAAGCGAATTGTTCGTTGCATCCCAGAACTCTGCGCCAGCTAGGTGTAGAGCCAGGGGACTACATTCGTCTCACCACGCGCCGCGGAAGCGTTTCGGTAATGGCACGCGCCGACCGTGCTGTTGCAGAAGGCAATGTGTTCCTGCCATTCGCCTATGTTGAAGCCGCGGCCAACATCCTGACCAACGCGGCACTTGATCCCTATGGCAAAATCCCTGAGTTCAAATTCTCTGCCGTGCGCGTTGAGCGAGAAACCCAAATGGCCGCGGAGTGATCGGAAACTCTATCACCGGCGGCGCCTTCTGGTGCCGACGGTGATCAACTTTCGTAGCGGTTTCCACCTCGGCGGTCGGTGTCGATGGGCAGATCCAAGATAAGCGGTTGATGTGCTCTTTGCGGGCAGGCGGTCCGCATACATAGATGACAACTTATCCCGATCGGGCTGAACTCGCGGTCCGAGGGTGTGCCAAATTGCCGGGCATATCCGATCCGGTCCGCGTGCTCGATTGCACAGCCAAGCGCCAACGCCAAACTTCTATCTTGTGTTGCGTGGCTGAAGACCGGTCGTTCCGTGGTCCGACTGATCGTAAAGAAGCGTTCACCATCCGGCATCTCAACAAATTGCGGGTGCACGATGCCAGGCAATCGAAACGTCGAATGAATGTTCCACACCGGGCAAGAGCCGCCGTATTCCGCTAGGTTGAACGTAGTCGCATTGAAGCGCTTGGTGACGTTTCCGGCCCGATCAATACGAAGAAAGAAGAAGGGTACACCTTCGGACCCGCGCCGGTGCAATGTTGTCAGCCTGTGACAGGCTTGCTCGAAACTGACACCGAAAGCGGCTGCCAGCCGATCTACGTCATAGTATGTGTCTTCGGCAGCCTGATAAAAGGCGCGGTAAGGCATCAGAAAGGCAGCAGCAAAGTAATTGGCAAGTTCAACTTGGCAACGCGCAATACCGGAATCTGTGTCGATCCCACTTTTGGCAATCAAACTGTCCAGGACTGTATCGAGTTCGACCAAGCATAACATATGCGCCAATTGGAATGTTCGGTTTTGGTGATTGAGCGCTTCAGAAAGCATGAGTTCAGAGCGTGAGCGGTCAAAGACGCGAAGTGCCGATGACATATCCTCGGCCGGTCGTATCCGAACAGATATGCCATGATTTTTTGTTAACCGACGTTTGAGAAGTAGATGAACCTCGTCGGCTTCGCAGGGTTCTTCGCGCCGCAATCGCTCGGCTGCCTTCTCGAGATCGGCAAAGTAATTCTTGTGATCACGGAAGAAGTCGTAAATGACCGCTTCGGGGGATGAAGCCATCAGGGCGTCAGAGTCTTGTCTGGCGTTGCTGCGCATCATTCGATCTAGGGTTGCGCGGTGGTTGCGCTGAATCCGAATGAGGCTTTCAACGATCCCTGGCGCATGGTCAAGCGCAGAACGCAACTCTTGAATGTCGATATTTTTATCAGCGAGAACAGGGTCTTGAAGCGCGCTTCGCAGGTCTTTTAGTTTCGTTTGGTTGTCTGTTCCCGCTAATTCGCGCCAATCGATGCTATAGGTTTCTTCCAGCGCCATCAGGACTTGAACAGACAAGCTTCGCTGATTGTTTTCCAGCATGTTTACATACGCAGCGCTCACGCCGATTGCGCGCGCCATGTCGGCTTGCGTTTGCTTTTGTTGCAGTCTGAGTTGCCGTAGACGCGGCCCAACAAAGATCTTGTCCATCGCAGACGTCCATTGTTAACAATATAACAAGATAACACAAAAAAACTAACAATACACGACACAAAAACCCGATTTTGTTGTGATTGCTTTTTTTTCCTTGGTACTGAGCCAGCAGCGGTTTGTTGCACGCTGTACTTGGATTCGAGGAGGAAAAAATGGCTCGGAAAGTTCTCATACTAGGAGCATCCTACGGCTCTCTTTTTGGCACGAAATTGGCTATGGCAGGTCACACCGCCACGCTTGTATGTCGAAAGCAGACTGCTGATCTGATCAACCGCGATGGCACCGAGGTCAGACTAAAGCTCCGCGATGAGGACGCGCATCGTTCAATTTTTTCCAAAGACTATGGCGACCGCGTGAATGCATCGACGCCCGAAGATCTCGATCCGTCTAATTTTGATCTCGTCGTTTTGGCGATGCAGGAACCTCAGTATTCGCATCCGACATTGAAAGCCCTGCTTTCCAGATTAGCAGCGGCGCGGCTTCCTTGCCTGTCGATAATGAACATGCCGCCACTTCCCTACATGAAGCGTTTTGGTCAGCTGGGCGCGACTGACCTTTCCGCCGCATATAGCGATGCTTCCGTGTGGGACGCGTTCGAGCCTGGCTTGATGTCTTTGTGTTCGCCCGATCCCCAAGCGTTTCGCCCGCCAGAGGAAGCGGCCAATATACTGCACGTCGGGCTGCCAACCAATTTCAAAGCCGCCCGTTTTGAGGACCCGGTCCATACTTCGATGCTTCGGGAGTTAGAGCGTGATATCGAAGCGGTGCGCCTCGATGGGAAGGACGTTCCGGTCAAACTGCGTACATTCGACTCGCTGTTTGTGCCGTTTGCAAAATGGTCGATGCTGATGACGGGCAATTACCGATGCGTGACTGACACCAGCGTCCGCCCGATCATCGAAGCGGTCTATGACGATTTGGAGAAGTCGCGCCGTATTTATCAGTCGATCGATGACATGGTATGCGCGCTTGGCGCGGCCGAGGCAGACCTTGTTCCGTTTGAGAAATACGCCAAGGCAGCTGAGGGGCTTTTGAAGCCATCTTCGGCGGCGCGAGCCATCGTTGCAGGCTCTCAGATCGAACGCGTTGACCGGTTGATACAAGTCCTTTCGCGTGCGTTAGGGGCGCCGAATGCAGATGTCGATATGACCGTTTCCCGTGTTGATGCAGCTCTCGAGCGAAACAGAATGACGGATGCCGCCTGAAGAGGCTAATGCCAGGGGAGGAGAAAAATGGACGGACAATTCCACGGGAACGGTACCGAAACAGAGCGCTTTTTTAGCACTCACGTGAACGAAACTGACCCTGAAGTTGCAAAGGCGATGGGCTTGGAGCTTACGCGCCAGCGCGACGAAATCGAGCTGATCGCATCAGAAAACATTGTAAGTCGCGCGGTGCTGGACGCCGCTGGCAGCGTTCTGACAAACAAGTACGCCGAGGGGTATCCTGGGCGCCGGTACTATGGCGGGTGTCAGCACGTGGATAGCGTCGAAGATCTGGCGATCCGGCGCGCTTGCGAGTTGTTCAACTGTGGTTATGCCAATGTGCAGCCAAATTCCGGCAGCCAGGCAAATCAGTCCGTTTTCCTCGCTTTGGCGAAGCCAGGCGATTCGATTTTGGGAATGTCGCTTGATGCAGGTGGTCACCTGACACATGGCGCACGCCCCAACATGTCTGGCAAGTGGTTCGACGCAGTCGCCTATGGTCTGGGTGACGATGACTTGATCGACTTTGACGCTGTTGCAGCCTTGGCAGAAAAGCATCAGCCAAGCGTCATCATTGCCGGTGGATCTGCCTATCCGCGAACGATTGATTTCGCGCGCTTCCGGGCGATTGCTGATCGTGTTGGCGCCTATCTGTTGGTTGATATGGCGCATATCTCGGGGTTGGTTGCGGCGGGGCTGCATCCAAACCCGCTGGAACACGCCCATGTGGCGACGACAACAACGCACAAAACGCTGCGAGGCCCACGGGGTGGTATGGTCCTGACCAATGACGAGAGCATTGCCAAGAAGATCAACTCGGCAATCTTTCCTGGCTTGCAGGGTGGGCCGCTGATGCACGCGATTGCAGGCAAGGCCGTTGCCTTTGGTGAAGCGCTAAACCCTGAATTTCGCGACTATTCGGAACGCGTAGTCGCGAACGCGAAAGTTCTGGCGGAAACGCTGAAAGCTGGTGGGTACGACATTGTGTCTGATGGAACCGACACACATCTGATTTTGGTCGACCTGCGCCCGAAGGGTGTGAAGGGCAACGAAGCCGAAACTGCGCTTGGCCGAGCTTTGATCACTTGCAACAAAAATGGTGTGCCAAACGACCCAGAAAAGCCGACTGTGACGTCCGGGGTGCGCCTCGGATCGCCGGCAGGAACGACGCGCGGATTTGGAACAGAAGAGTTTCGACAAATCGGCAATATGATCATATCGGTTCTCGATGGTGTTGCCGCCAACGGACCCGATGGCGACAGCGCCGCTGAAAGAGGTGTCCGTGCACTGGCGGAATCGCTTTGCCAAAAGTTTCCAATTTACCCCGATCTCTGATCACTAAGGAGGAGTAGCCTCATGCCAGGTTTCAAAGGACTTGCCGTTCCAGGCCCGACCAATTTGCCATTTGAAGTGCGTCAAGCCATGGACATTGCGTTGGAAGATCATCGCGCACCGGATTTCCCCGCGTTTATCAAGCCGCTGTTCGATGATTTGAAGAAGGTTTTCCAAACCGAAACCGGACATGTTTTTGTCTTTCCTGGGTCCGGTACAGGTGGATGGGAATCTGCCATCGCCAACACGCTTTCACCCGGTGACAAGGTTCTTGCGTCCGTTTTTGGGCAATTTTCGCACCTATGGGTCGACATGTGCCAGCGCTTCGGTCTTGAGGTCGAAGTCATTGAGCAAGAGTGGGGTAAGGGTGCCCCGCTTGAGGAATACCGCAAGCGGTTAGAGGCGGACAAAGCCCATAAAATCAAGGCTGTCCTGATCTGCCAAAACGAAACGGCAACAGGGGTGAGTTCCGACGTTGCCGGACTGCGCAGACAACTTGATGATGTCGGTCACCCGGCACTTTTGTTCATGGATGGTGTCAGCTCGATCGCGTCAATCGATTTCCGCATGGACGAATGGGGAGTCGATGTTGCGGTTAGCGGGTCGCAGAAGGGCTTTATGTTGCCCACCGGTCTCGCCATCGTTGGGGTCAGCCAGAAAGCGCTGGAAGCTGGAAAAACGGCGAAATTGCCGAAATGCTTTTTCGACTACCAGGATATGATCAAGACAAATGCGCAAGGGTACTTTCCCTATACGCCAGCGACGACATTGCTGCGCGGTTTGCGCGCATCGGTTGACCTTTTGCTGGAAGAGGGGCTGGAGAGTGTTTTTGCCCGGCATCATAGGTTGGCGGAAGGCGTTCGAAGTGCGGTCAGCGCTTGGGGTTTTCAGACCTGCGCGCAAGGCCCTGAATGGCACTCGGACACGGTTACGGCGATTGTTGTGCCACAGGGTATCGATGCAAACGACGTGATCATGACAGCTTACCACAAGTACGATTTGTCCCTTGGCGCGGGTCTTTCGAAGGTCGCAGGAAAGGTGTTCCGAATCGGGCATCTTGGCTGGATGAACGAACTCATGGTTCTTTCGTCGCTTGGTGGTGCGGAACTGGCGATGCGCGACGTCGGCTTGCGCTTCCAATCGGGAGCAGGAGTAGGAGCGGCTGTAGACTTCTTCGC
The DNA here is from genome assembly GCA_039193885.1 of Pseudomonadota bacterium. Taxonomy (GTDB): domain Bacteria; phylum Pseudomonadota; class Alphaproteobacteria; order Rhodobacterales; family Rhodobacteraceae; genus Litoreibacter. The sequence continues at coordinate 49,676 of JBCCWL010000004.1, read as the reverse complement.
GGACACTCGGTCAAAGGTGAAGTTGGCCGCTGAGTGAATACCGTGACGCGAATTGTGTTTCTCGATCGCTCGACGATTGGTCCTTCTGTCCACCTTAAAAAGCCAGACTTTCCGCATGAATGGGTCGAGCACGACCGCACCAGTCCGCATCAGGTTGTTGAGCGGCTTGAGGGGGCTGAGATTGCGATATCAAATAAGGTTCCGATTGGAAGAGCAGCGATAGAGAAGCTGCCTAATCTGAAGATGATCGCGATACCAGCAACGGGCTATGACCGGTTTGATATCGATGCTTGCCAGGAGCGTGGGATAGTAGTTTCTAATGTTCGCGGCTACGCCACCAATACCGTACCGGAACATGCATTCGCCCTTATTCTTGCGCTTCGCCGGGGAATCGTGGGGTTTCGGCAAGACGTGATTGACGGCAAGTGGCAGGAAGCCGATCAGTTTTGCTTCTTCACGCACCCGATCAACGACCTGGCGGGATCGACAATCGGTATCATGGGCGAGGGTGCGCTTGGTCAGGGGGTTGCCACACTCGCGCGGGCGTTCGGAATGGAGGTTTTGTTTGCGGCACATAAGGGTGTCAATGGACTTGGCCCCCTTTACACGCCCTGGGATGAAGTCATTGAGCGATCTGATATTATTTCGCTTCATGCGCCCCTGATGCCAGCTACCAAGAACATGATTGCCTGGCCGGAGTTTCAGAAAATGAAACGCAGGCCACTGTTGATTAACTGTGCCCGCGGTGGGCTTGTCGACGAGGCGGACCTTGTCCGTGCACTAGACGCTGATTTGATTGCGGGCGTCGGTTTTGATTGTCTGACAACCGAGCCACCTCAGTCTGACAATCCACTTCTGACCGTTCTGGATCGGCCAAACGTTATCGTGACGCCGCATACAGCATGGGCCAGCGATGAAGCGATGCAGACATTATGGGATCAAACGGTGGATCATCTGAATAACTTTGCCATGGGTACGCCAAGCAACCAGATCTAGACTGCCACTCTTTGTTCGCGCCAGGTCCGTTGCCGGACCTGGTATTTTTGTTTCAACGCGCCAGGGCTTCCAGCATAGCATCGCCCAGTCGCGCCGGGCTGTCGGCAACGACGATCCCAGCCGAACGCATGGCCTCGATCTTGTCTTCGGCTCCGCCTTTGCCGCCCGAGATCACAGCGCCGGCGTGGCCCATTGTGCGACCTGGAGGCGCCGTGCGTCCGGCAATGAAGCCCGCGACAGGTTTGGATCGCCCGGCTTTCGCTTCGTCTTTGAGGAACTGTGCGGCGTCTTCTTCGGCAGAGCCACCAATTTCACCGATCATGATGATCGACTTGGTGTCATCATCGCCAAGGAACAATTCCAGAATATCGATGAATTCCGTCCCCTTGACTGGATCGCCACCGATGCCAATGGCCGATGTCTGACCAAGCCCGGCTTGGCTGGTCTGATAAACGGCCTCATATGTCAGCGTCCCAGAACGCGACAGAACGCCCACTGATCCCTTTTTGAAGATCGAACCGGGCATTATGCCGATCTTGCATTCTTCGGCCGTCATTAGACCGGGGCAATTCGGCCCGACGAGCCGGGAGTTGGACCCGTCGAGCTTGGCCTTTACACGCACCATGTCCTGAACAGGGACGCCTTCGGTGATGCAAGTGATCAGGCCTATTTCTGCGTCTATGGCCTCTTCAATGGCTGCCGCCGCGCCTGCAGGCGGCACATAAATGACAGAGGCGGTTGCACCGGTCTTTTCCTTGGCTTCGGCAACGCTGGAATAGATTGGCAGGTTGCCGTTTTCGCCGTCCCAATCGGTTCCGCCCTTCTTGGGATGGGTGCCCGCCACCATTTGCGTGCCGTTATAGGCCAGCGCTTGTTCGGTGTGGAAACTCCCCGTCTTACCAGTCAAGCCTTGGACGATGATTTTTGTGTCTTTGTTGATGAGGATACTCATTTTCCCACCGCCTTCACGATTTTCTGTGCTGCATCGTCCAGATCATCCGCCGAAATCACGTTCAGCCCGCTTTGATCCAGAATGGCCTTGCCTTCTTCAACTTTTGTGCCCTCAAGGCGCACCACCAGCGGCACTTTTAGCCCGGTGTCCTTGATCGCCTGGACAACGCCGTCGGCGATGACATCGCACCGCATGATGCCGCCAAAGATGTTGACCAGAATGCCTTTCACCTTTGGATCAGATGTGATGATCTTGAAGGCCGCTGTGACCTTTTCGGTCGTGGCCCCACCACCAACATCCAAGAAGTTGGCTGGCTCGGCCCCATAGAGCTTGATGATGTCCATCGTTGCCATAGCCAACCCGGCTCCGTTGACCATGCAGCCGATTTCACCGTCGAGCGCAATGTAAGCCAGGTCATATTTCGAGGCTTCGATTTCCTTTTCGTCTTCTTCGGTCAGATCGCGTAGTTCCTGTATGTCGGGATGCCTAAAAAGGGCGTTTCCTTCGAAACTTACTTTGGCGTCCAGAACTTGCACATCATTCGACTTGGTTACGATCAACGGGTTGATTTCGAGAAGGCTCATGTCCTTTTCGCAATAGGCCAGATAAAGCGCACGAAAGAGCTCTATTCCTTGTTCACGTGCGGTTCCTTCAAGGGCCAAAGCGTCGGCAAGCGAAGCTGCGTCCGCGTCCGTCATGCCGGAGAGGGGATTGATCGCCTGGGTGAAGATCTTTTCGGGTGTTTCCTCAGCGACCGCCTCGATATCCATTCCGCCTTCCGTCGACACGACAAAGGCATTCCGGCCCACTTCGCGATCAACAAGTATTGATAGGTAGAGTTCGCGATCAATGTTGGCGCCCGCTTCGACATAGATCCGGTTCACTTGTTTGCCGTCTGGACCGGTTTGTTTGGTCACAAGCGTTTTGCCGAAAATCTCTTGGATGTCGGCCAGGGCTTCATCGGCCGAAAAACTGACGCGCACGCCACCCTTGGCGCCCTCTGGCAGCTCTTTGAACTTTCCTTTGCCACGCCCGCCAGCGTGGATTTGCGATTTTACGACCCAGACAGGACCAGGTAGCGTGCCGACCGCTGCTTCGGCGTCGGCAAGCGATGTCACAACCGCGCCTTCAGCGACAGGAGCCCCATAGCCCTTCAGCACTTGTTTCGCTTGATACTCATGGATATTCACGTCTTCCTCCCGATAATGTGTGCTTCGACAGCCCTATTTGATCAGCTGCAAAGCCTGTTTGAATTCTGGTGTTCCCGCGCGTCCAAGCCATTCGAATACAACCATTTCTGTTGTCACGATTCCCGCACCGCTGGCACCTAGCCGCTCCAGACAAGCGCTTTCGCTTTCCAGAGTGCGGGAAGCAGTTGCGTCAGAGACGACAAAGACGTCCTTGCCTTCTTCCATCAGGCTGGCGGCCGTTTGCATGACGCAAATGTGAGCTTCCATTCCAGTCAAGATTGCCTGTGGTCGGTCGAGTGAGCGAAACGCATTCGCGAAGCTTTCGTCCTCCATGCAAGAGAAATGCATCTTCTCAATTGCTGGTAGATCCGTGGCGATGCGGATCTCCTTGACGGTCGTGCCGAGCCCCTTTGGGTATTGCTCCGTAAGAAGGATAGGCACTCCGATCTCGTCAGCGACCCTGACCAAAGTTTGAGTGTTACGCAACGTACGCGCAGGCGCCTGCATCGCCGGAACCAAACGTTCTTGCATGTCTATGACGCAGAGCACTGATTCGGACGCACGTATCAACACGGTTGGTCACCTAAGTCGTCGAAGTTCATAGAAATCTGTGAAAACCCTACACCTTGGTATCCCACATACCAATAATAACTTTTCCATAGATTTGGCGTCTTGCCAAGAAGCGAATTTTTGCCGCGGCCGCACCAAAATTATAGATTTTGGATGCAACTAACTATTTTTATTTATTTTTTTATGCTCACAAAGTGCTCTTAAAAAGTTCTATTGCCGAATACCATTTCAAGGTCTAAGGTGTACCAATATCTAATATACCTGGTTTATCTGCCCACTTCAGAGCAAAAGATGAAATTAGAACCGATAGATTCAAGCCTCACTTTGAAAGACCGCGTTTACGCTCGTCTTCGTGAGGCCGTATCGGAAATGGACATTTATAGCGCCGAGGCGGACTTGCGTTTGGATGAGCGCTCGATGGCGGATCAGCTCAATGTGTCGCGCACACCGCTGCGTGAGGCGCTGACCCGGCTAGAGAACGAAGGATTGATCGAAATCCGCGCCCGTAAGGGCGTCTACGTTGTTCGAAAACGGTTGGAAGAAATCCTCGAAATGATCGTCGCCTGGGCCGCGCTGGAAAGCATGGCGGCAAGGCTGGCGACCGAAGCGGCCAGTGACGCAGACCTGAAGGCACTGCGCAAGCACGCAATGCGTCATTCGGAAAGTTCGGCGCACGCCGATATAAGCGAGTACTCCGATGCGAACATCCGGTTTCATCAGATGATCTTGGACATGTCGGGCTGCAGTTTGCTTGCTGAAATGGCAGACGGATTGTTTGTGCATATGCACGCCGTCCGGCGGCGCGCGCTCGAGGAAAATGATCGGGCAACCCGGTCGGTGGTTGACCACGCTGCAATCATCGAAGCGCTTGAGGCGAGAGATGCTGATCTTGCCGCGCAACTGGTACGAGAACATACGATGCGGTTGCACAAGCACGTGGGCCGGGTCTGGAGCAAGTTTGACGTCAATCAAAAGAGCAAGGTCATCTGGGCAAAGGCTCACTAGAGGGAACTATGGCAGACGGAGATGTAAAGGCAGAAGCCGATCAAGAACTGACAGACGGCTTCCACTTATTGATCGATGCGTTGAAACTGAATGGGGTCGAAAACATCTACAATGTCCCCGGTATTCCGATCACGGATCTGGGCCGTTATGCGCAAGCACAAGGCCTGCGTGTTCTATCGTTTCGACACGAGCAACATGCCGGATACGCCGCCGCTGCGGCTGGTTTCCTCACCAAGAAACCCGGTGTCTGTATGACGGTTTCTGCGCCCGGGTTTTTGAATGGTTTGACGGCGCTGGCGCATGCCACAACGAATTGCTGGCCGATGATCTTGATCTCGGGATCATCCGAGCGTGAAGTTGTCGATTTGCAGCGCGGCGATTATGAAGAGATGGACCAGCTGAACATCGCCAAGCCACACGCAAAAGCGGCTTACCGGATTTTGCACGCTGAAGACATCGGGCTTGGCGTTGCGCGCGCTTTCCGGGCGGCGACAACAGGGCGGCCTGGCGGCGTGTATCTGGATGTTCCAGGCGCGCTTTTGGGCCAGGTGATGGACGCGGTCGAGGGCAAAAACTCGCTTCGTCCGGTTGTAGACCTGAATGCCGCTTCGGTTCCAGCCCCTGTTGCGGTTCAGCGTGCGGTCGATGTCCTCAAGTCGGCGAAGAAGCCTTTGATGATCATCGGCAAAGGCGCGGCTTATGCGCAATGTGATGACACAGTGCGCGAATTGGTCGAAACGCTTGGCATCCCATACCTGCCAATGTCGATGGCCAAAGGCTTGTTGCCCGATACGCATCCGCAATGTGCATCCGCAGCCCGGTCCTTGGTGCTAAAGGAAAGCGATTGCGTCTTTCTTGTGGGCGCGCGCTTGAACTGGCTTTTAGGTCATGGCCAAGGCAAGGCCTGGGGGCAGCCAGGCCAAAAGAAATTCGTCCAGATCGACATCGAACCGACTGAGATCGACTCGAACCAGACGATTGATGCGCCTTTGATCGGTGACATCGGAAGCTGCGCCAGCGCGATTTTGGACGCCCTTGGCAGCGATTGGCAAAAGCCAAGCGCAGATTGGACCGACGCTGTAAGCGAGAAGGTGCAAACCAACGTCGCGCGCATGGCTCCTAAGCTCCGCAACAACAATCACCCGATGGACTATCATGGAGCGCTTGGCGTTATCAAAGATGTCATGGCCGAGCATAAAGACACCATTCTCGTAAACGAAGGCGCAAACGCTCTGGATCAATGCCGCTCGATTGTCGACATCCATAAACCGCGCAAGCGCTTGGATGTGGGCACCTGGGGCATAATGGGTATTGGCATGGGGTCTGCGGTCGCCGGTGCTGTTGAAACCGGAAACCAAGTGCTGTGCGTCGAAGGCGACAGCGCGTTCGGCTTCTCAGGCATGGAGGTGGAAACCATCTGCCGTTACAACCTGCCGGTCTGCATTGTGATCTTCAACAACAACGGCATCTATCGCGGCGATGGCGAAAACTGGAGCGGTGGCGAAGACCCGTCGCCCACCGTTTTTGTCGAAGACTCGAAGTACGAATTGATGATGCAGGCTTTTGGCGGTGTGGGGGTTGTCGCAACCAACCCGGATGAGCTGCGCACCACAATCGCCCAAGCCTTTGCGTCGCGGAAACCGACGCTGATCAACGCAATGATTGATCCGGCGGCCGGGCGCGAAAGTGGCAATATCGGAAACCTGAATCCAAGTTCTGTGGTGGCGCAAAAGCTGTACCCGCAGGCCAGCAACTAAAATATTCTGATGCCGATTGCGATGTAAGTTCGGATCGGCATTCAATTTCAAAGACAGGTCTCTGGTGAACGGGGGCCATGGGAGGAGACAAGCAAGATGAAAGCTCTTGAAGGTGTTAAGGTATTGGACTTTACCCATGTCCAGTCTGGCCCCACCTGTACTCAGCTTCTGGCATGGTTTGGCGCGGATGTGATCAAGGTTGAACGTCCGGGCGTCGGTGATGCGACGCGCAAGCAGTTGATCGATGTGCCAGGCGCGGACAGCCTCTATTTCACCATGCTCAATCACAACAAGCGCTCGATTGAACTGAACTCGAAAAATGAGACTGGGAAAGAAGTGCTGACGCGGCTGATCGAGGAATGCGACGTCATGGTCGAGAACTTCGCACCGGGTGCCTTGGATCGGATGGGTTTCACCTGGGAGCGTATTCAGGAGATCAATCCGAAAATGATTCTGGCTTCGATCAAAGGCTTTGGTCCGGGCAAGTACGAGGACTGCAAGGTCTATGAGAACGTGGCGCAATGCGCGGGCGGCTCGGCCTCGACAACGGGCTTCCGTGATGGGCCGCCCTTGGTCACGGGGGCACAGATCGGGGACAGCGGAACTGGTCTGCATCTCTGCCTTGGCATCGTCACCGCCCTGTTCCACCGAGAAAAGTCCGGCAAAGGCCAGAAAGTTTCGGCCGCGATGCAGGACGGGGTGTTGAACCTGGCGCGGGTAAAACTGCGCGACCAACAGCGTCTCGCCGCCGGACCTTTGAAGGAATACAGCCAATTCGGCGAAGGGATTCCCTTTGGCGAAGCGACGCCGCGCGCGGGAAATGACAGCGGCGGAGGTCAGCCGGGCCGTATCCTGAAGTGCAAGGGCTGGGAGACTGATCCCGATGCCTACACCTATTTCATCACCCAAGCGGCTGTCTGGGAGGCCGTCTGTGACGTGATCGGCGAACCCGAGTGGAAAACCAAGGAAGGCTATGCCACCCCGCCCGAGCGATTGGACAAGCTGAATAAGATCTTCGAGCGAGTCGAACAGTGGACCATGACCAAGACCAAGTTCGAGGTGATGGAGATCTGCAATCCCTTGAACATCCCGGTTGGTCCGATCCTGTCTATGAAAGAGCTAATGGAGGACGAGGGGCTTCGGAAAACGGGCACCATCGTCGATGTCGATCATCCCAAACGCGGGCGCTATGTGAGCGTCGGCTGCCCGATCAAACTTTCGGAATCACCAGTCGAAGTCGTGCGCTCGCCGCTTCTGGGTGAACATACCGAGGAAGTACTGAAAGACGTGCTTGGGTACGAAGGTGAAAATCTGGCGCGGGTCATCGAAAGTGGCGCAGTCGGCGACGTGAAAGAGGCAGCAGAATGAGCGGCATGCGCCTCATCGTGATGGGTCAACAGGCCTTCGGCAAGGATGTCCTCTCAAAGTTGATCGACACCGGCACGGACGAAGTTGTCGCCGTCTATTGCGAGCCTGATCGTGATGGCAAGCCCGTTGATCCAATCAAGGAATTCGCTCTTGAGCAGGGTCTGCCGGTCCATCAGCCAGCAAGCTTTGACGAAGCGTCGACCTTGGAAACGCTGGCCGGTTTTGAAGCCGATCTCATGGTGATGGCATTCGTCAATGTCTTCGTGCCCGAAGCGGCACGCGACACACCAAAGCACGGCTCGATTTGCTTCCACCCGTCGCTGCTTCCGCTGCACCGCGGGCCAAGCGCTGTCAACTGGCCGATCATAATGGGATCGACCAAGTCAGGCTACAGCTGGTTCTATCCGTCGGACGGGTTAGACGAAGGTGATAGCCTGTTGCAATGGGAATGTGAAATCGGACCGAATGACACGGTGATCGATCTCTACTTCAAGAAAATCTACCCTGCTGCTGTCGACAGTGTGCTGGAAGTCTGTAACCTGTTCCGCGCGGGCAACCCGCCGCATATTGTGCCAGATGAAGCCGAGGCGACCTACGAACGGCGCTGCGTCAAGAAGCATGCCAAGATTGATTGGAATAAGCCCGTTGCGCAGGTCCACAACCTGATCCGCGGCACCAACCCGGCACCTGGTGCTTGGACTTTGGTGAATGGTGAAGAGCTGGGTGTATTTGATTGTGTGCGCGTTCCCGGCGACGGAATTTCGTCCCGCGTCATGGAAGTCAGCGAAGACGGCGTCATTGTGCAATGCATCGGTGGGCGCATCCAAATGAAACGTGTTCGTCCCGCTGGGGGCGGAAAAGTAACTGCGGCTGAATGGGCGGCAGAAAACAAAATCGAAAAAGGTCTGTCCTTGGGAGAGTGAAATCGAAATGGCTTACAAAACAGATATCGAGATCGCGCGCGAGGCCAAGAAACGCCCGATCCAAGAAATTGGAGAAAGCATCGGTATCGGATCTGACGATATTCTCCCGTATGGGCACGACAAAGGCAAAGTATCACAGTCGCTCATCGACTCGGTCCAAGACCACGCCGACGGCAAGTTGGTCCTTGTTACCGCAATCAATCCAACGCCGGCTGGCGAAGGAAAGACGACGACAACGGTTGGTCTAGGTGACGGTCTGAATCGCATTGGTAAGAAAGCGATGATTTGCATTCGCGAAGCATCGCTGGGTCCAAATTTTGGCATGAAAGGTGGGGCCGCTGGCGGCGGCTATGCCCAAGTTGTCCCGATGGAGGAAATGAACCTCCACTTCACTGGCGATTTCCACGCGATTACCTCGGCGCATTCGCTGCTAAGCGCGATGATCGACAATCATATCTATTGGGGCAACGAGTTGGAAATTGACGTCCGCCGCGTCCAGTGGCGACGGGTTGTCGATATGAATGACCGCGCATTGCGCCAGATCACAGCCTCTTTGGGTGGTGTGGCAAATGGCTTCCCTCGTGAGGCAGGGTTCGACATCACGGTGGCCTCAGAAGTTATGGCCATCTTGTGCCTCGCGAAAAACCTAGAGGATCTGCAAAGCCGGCTCGGTGACATGATCGTGGCCTATCGCCGCGATCGTAGTCCCGTGTTCTGCCGTGACATCAAAGCAGACGGTGCGATGACGGTGCTGTTGAAGGACGCGATGCAGCCAAATCTGGTGCAAACGCTGGAAAACAACCCGGCATTCGTACATGGTGGCCCGTTTGCCAACATCGCCCATGGTTGTAACTCGGTGATTGCAACGACAACAGCATTGAAGCTTGCTGACTATGTCGTGACAGAGGCTGGCTTTGGGGCCGACCTGGGTGCCGAGAAATTTATGAATATCAAATGCCGGAAGGCAGGCCTCGCGCCATCAGTTGTGGTTTGTGTGGCGACCGTACGCGCGATGAAGATGAACGGTGGTGTGGCCAAAGCCGATCTCGGTGCCGAGAATGTTGAGGCGGTAAAACAGGGCTGCCCGAACTTGGGTCGCCATATCGAGAATCTCAAGAGTTTCGGCGTGCCTGTGGTCGTGGCGATAAATCATTTTGTCACCGATACTGACGCCGAGGTGCAGGCCGTAAAAGACTATGTGAAAGGTCAAGGGGCTGAGGCTATTACCAGTCGCCACTGGGAGTTGGGCTCCGAAGGATCCGCCGATTTGGCTCAAAAGGTCGCAGAACTGGCCGAAGCTGACACCGGCACCTTTGCCCCGATCTATCCCGATGACATGCCTTTAGCCGAAAAAATCCAAACGATCTGTAAGCGGATATATCGCGCTGACGAGGCGCTTATGGACAAGAAAATCCGCGATCAGTTAAAGCTTTGGGAAGAGCAAGGATATGGCAATCTTCCAGTTTGCATGGCTAAAACGCAGTATTCCTTCTCCACAGATCCAAACTTGCGTGGCGCTCCAACAGGGCACTCGGTGCCTGTGCGGGAAGTGCGGCTGAGTGCAGGGGCGGGATTCGTCGTCGCTGTCTGTGGTGAGATTATGACAATGCCGGGATTGCCGCGGGTGCCATCTGCAGAGGCGATCCACCTCAACTCTGATGGTCAGATCGAGGGGCTATTCTAGAATGATGGCTGGCATCAAGAAGATTGTTGTGCCGGTGCGCGGCGATGGCAAGGGCGACAATGTCGTGCGCCACGCCGCGGTGCTGACGCATCGCTTCAATGCCCATCTGGATGTCACGCATGTGCGCCCCACGGCGGAAGACATGATCCCGTTTGGAGTTGCAGTTCCGGGAGTTCTCAAGCAACAAATTCTGGAAAGTGCAAAGTCACAGGCGGATGTCGAAGAACAGAAACTCAAAAGTGAGCTGCACGAGTTGGCAGCCGAATTGAACCTGTTGGAAACCGAAGCGCCGGATGGAAGCCAGGCCACTGTGTCGTTTAAAGAAGAACGGGGACGGCTGGTCGATATGATTAGTCATCTGGGCCGTCTAGCTGACATGATTGTCGTGCCGCAGCCAGATCACGAGGCCAGGCTGGGTATGAATTCGCTGAGAGCTGCAATTTTCTCGAGTGGCCGCCCCGTGATGATTTGCCCAGATCAGAAAGCGCCGCCGACGATCGGTAATAGGATTGCAATTGGTTGGAACGGATCGATCGAAGCGTCACGTGCTATGCGCATGTCGATGCCACTTATACGATCCGCCGATAGGGTTACTATTCTGACTACCGAAGATCAGGGCGTCCACCGAGCGAGCGCGGCAGAGCTTCAGCGTCTCCTAAGAATGCACAGTGTTTCCAGCGATATCATCCTGATTGACAACCGTGGGGTAATTGGGGACCGGCTTCTGGAGGCATGCGAAGAGCACGAGGCGGACCTTTTGGTGATGGGTGCCTATCATGAGGGTTACACGCGACAGGAATTGTTTGGAGGGAATTCGCAGGCGGTCGTAGATAATGCACGGCTTCCCGTGCTCATGGCCCACTAATGAGTCGATAACCGGAGGAACATAAAGTAGAATTTCGAAGGAGGAAGTGATCGAGGCGAGTAGAGGGAAAGCAATCCCGATGACAGCAAAGCCGTGAGAACGGTATTCAGTCCGAAAGGACAAATCCAAATGGGAGGAATAAAATGAAAATAGTACAATCATTAATGGCTGGCGCTGCGGTGCTTGGCATGACGGCGACAGCGGCCATAGCCGAATGGCAGCCGAAAAAACCGGTCGAGTTTATAATTATGGCTGGCACCGGCGGTGGCGCAGACCAGATCGCCCGTCTGCTTCAAGGCCTGATTGAACAAAAGGGTCTGTCTTCGCGTCCTTTCATCCCGATCAACAAGCCAGGTGGTTCGGGCGCAGAAGCGCTGCGTTACCTGCAGGACAAAGCAGGTGACGATCACACTGTGATGATGACGCTGAACAGCTTCTATACCACGCCGATCATTCAGGAAGACCTTGGCGTTGATCCGCGTGAGTTCACGCCGATCGGCCTGATGGCAATGGATACGTTCTTGCTATGGGTCCACGACGACATGGCTGACATCACCGACCTCGACAGCTATGTCGCTGCGGTGCAAGCCAAAGGTCTCGACTGGAAAGTCGGCGGCACAGGCTCGGGTCAGGAAGACAGCGTTTTGACCGCAATGATGGAAGCCGCATTTGATTATGAAGTCACCTATATCCCGTTCCCGGGCGGTGGCACCGTGGCCAAGAACTTGATCGGTGGACAGATTGACTCGACGGTCAACAACCCTTCCGAACAGATGGCATTCTATCAGGCCGGCGACTCAAAGCCGCTGGTTCAATTCACTGGCGAACGCATGGCGGCTTTCCCCGATGTTCCGACTGCCAAGGAACTTGGGGTCGACATCGAGTACTACATGCAGCGTTCGGTTAACGGCCCTCCAGGCATGTCACCGGAAGCGGTTGAGTTCTACTCCAACCTGTTCCAGGAGCTTTTCGACAGCAAAGAGTGGCAGGACTTCTGCACTAGCGATGGTCTGACCTGTGACACAATGATCAAAGGTCAAGCGCTTGGTGAATTCCACGCAACCCAGTTCGTTGCGCACCAGGCTTTGATCGAGCAAGTTGGCGCGAACGCGATCACTGGCGAATAAAAACTAGGATTGCCCCGGGCCGGCTGCGTCTGGCCCGGGGCAAATTTCAAAGTAGCCAAATACACAAACTGACGCGAAGACAACATCATCCCTGTGGGTGATGAATAGCGAAATTCATTCTGCGACCGAGGGGTAGCCATGACCGTACGCACCATGGAATTGTTGATGGGAATAGCAATGTTCCTGTTTTCGCTAACACTGATGTGGAGCGTCTGGTCAGACGGTTTGAACATCGGTTGGGTTGAAGAGCGGGGGCCTGGGGCTGGCGTTTGGCCGTTTTGGTTGAGTTTCGGAATGGCGTTGGCGTCGCTTTGGACCTTGTGGCGATGGCTCAAAGGCACGACGCCCGAAAGCCGGAACGAAGAACCCTACATAGACCCCGAAAGCATCATATTGGTCGTGACATCTTTCGTGGCGCTCACATTGATGATCTTTCTCGTCAATATTGTGGGCACCTATATCGCGGTGGCCTTGTTCCTCGGCTTTTACATGAAGGTGTTGGGCGGGCACAGCTGGAAGATGACGTTTGCGATGTGCTTTGGGGCCATCGTGTTCATCTACTTCCTGTTCGAGTGGCAACTGACAAAATATCTTCCCAAGGGCTGGCCGATTTTCGAAGAATGGTTCCTTTGGATCGACAACTACCGCTGGGATTACCTAATGTAATCGGCCCGGAGATCTAGACATGAGCGAGATAATGACACTTCTGGGGGCCGGCCTACTGCAAGCCTTTGAACCCCTCAACCTTTTCATGATTTTTGCAGGATGCCTGGCTGGTTTGTTTATTGGCGCGATGCCGGGTCTTGGATCGGTCAATGGGGTCGCAATCCTCCTGCCGGTGACCTTTTTGGTGCCGCCAACTGCGGCGATAATCTTCCTTGCAGCGCTTTACTATGGGGCCATGTATGGTGGTGCGATTTCGTCGATCACGCTTGGCATTCCTGGTGCGTCGACAGCTGTGGCGACGGTCTTTGACGGGCGACCCATGGCGCAATCCGGCCGAGCCGATCAGGCGCTAACGGCTGCGGCAATCGCAAGTTTTATTGGCGGCACGATTTCTGTTATTTTGTTCACGCTGTTCGCGCCGCCCTTGGCGGATTTCGCGTTGAAGTTCGGACCTCACGAGGAATTCGCGCTTATGCTTCTGGCGTTCGCAACCTTTATAGGATTGGGCGGCGACGACATCCCGAAGACTATCTTCTCAATCCTTCTGGGCCTTGTGATGGCAGCCGTTGGCTTCGACATCATTTCGGGTCAACCACGCATGATCTTTTTTGATATGGTGGAGTTGCAGCGCGGCATTGGGTTCTTGGTTCTTGCCATCGGCATCTACGGCATTGGCGAGATGCTTTGGACGCTGGAGCACACCAAGGGCAAAGTTCAGGTGCAGACGGTGAAGGTGAATTGGGACAGGTTCAAACATAACTTGGGCTTTGTAAAGCAATACCTGCCCACAACAACACTAGGGTCTGTGTTGGGTTTCTTTGTCGGAACTCTCCCCGCGGCCGGAGCGACACCCGCGTCACTGATGAGCTATGGGTTGGCCAAGACCTTCTCGAAAGATCCCGACAGTTTCGGCAAAGGCAATGTCTCGGGCGTTGCGGCGCCGGAAGCGGCCAATAACGCGGCTTCGACCGGTTCGATGCTGCCAATGATCACGCTTGGCATCCCCGGATCGCCCACAACGGCCATCCTGCTGGGCGGTATGATCATCTGGGGGCTTCGTCCTGGACCACTTCTGTTCCAGAACGAAGCCGACTTCGTCTGGGGTCTGATTGGATCGATGTATGTCGCGAACTTCATCACCGTGGTGTTGAACCTCGCACTTATCCCGATCTTCGTGCGGGTATTGGCGATGCCGTTTACGATCCTGACGCCGATCATCTTCATTCTTTGCTTCGTCGGCGTCTTCGCCACGACTGACAGGATGTTCGATGTTTGGCTCATGCTGTTGCTTGGATTGGGCGGATATCTTCTGCGCAAACTCAACTATCCGGTCGCTCCTGCGGTGCTTGCCATTGTTCTCGGGCCATTGGCTGAACGTTCTATGAGACAATCGCTAATTTCCAGCCGGGGAGATGTCACATCGTTCATCAACCCGGCAGAGCATCCGATTGCGCTTGCTTGCATCATCATTGCCATTCTGCTCATCGTCTATCCGGTCTATCTGGGTATGCGACGGCGAAAGGCGAGTGCGCCAGATGCCAAAGACGCCTGATAAAGAGTTTGGGCCCTGGAATCCGGGACTCAGTTCAACTATCCCGAACCGACTGATGCCGCGGGTCACATTGTTTGACCCGCGGTACTCGTTTGTGGCGTGGGACAAAGTCAGCGAGCTTTCCGAGGCCACCGGCCTGAAACCCGCAGAACTGGCGATAACACGCCCGGAAAGACTTGCGCTGCACTCGGTTCTGATACGTGTCACAAGTCAGCTTTTTGTGCCGGACGGCCCGAACTATGCGGATCTTGGGATCAGCCTGCGCCAAATGGCGACTAAGATCTATGACGATTTCGTGGTGCCGGAGATCGACAGTGTTTGCGCCGCTTATGAAGCAGTTCGCGAAGAGGCCGAAACTACCATACGCGACCTTCTGGAGCGCGAGATTTACGCGCCCGCGCCTGTTGCGGCCGATGAGAAACCTGGTTTCTTCGGACGTCTGTTCGGCGGCGGCGACAAGGGTGCGAAAAAGCCTGCGCCGGATCCCTTGGAAAGAGCGCGAGCCATTGCCGTTGAATGGAAAGACAACCGGAACGAGGATGTCGCAACTGCCAGCCGTCGCGCCATAGCCCGGACATTGGGATCCTTGCTCAACAAAAGGGGTGCGCTGTTTCTGGATCGCGAGACCATTACCGACGTTGCGGTTAGCCTTGTCCTGAACCGGGTGGGCTCTGCGGCAGTCGGAGAGGCTGTTGAAGAGCTATTTGCGAAAGCGGTCGAGGCGAATGGCTACAGGCGGTTGCCGCCACAGAGCGAGCCACTGGTTTTGAACGCAAAGGGTGCCTCGGCGTCCGGGAAAAGTTCGATCCGCTCCGCGCAACGCGAGATCGCCGAGCGCCTTGGGTACGATTGGCGCGACTTTGCAGTCATCTCACCGGATTATTGGCGCAAGGCTTTGATCGACTACGATGGACTGGGTGACGATTACAAGTATGCAGCCATGCTGACCGGGCACGAACTGGAGGTGATTGACCGGAAACTTGATATATTGATGGCCGTTAAGGGCCGTGATGGAACGGTGCCTCATATGTTGATCGACCGGTTTAGGTTCGACAGTTTCCAGCCAGGTCGGGTGGGTTCGGAGGATAGCGCGCTTCTGACCCGCTTTGGCTCGAAGATTTATCTTTTTTTCCTTGTCACACCTCCAGGCGCAACGGTCGAGCGGGCTTGGGCCCGAGGTGTAGAAACTGGTCGTTACAAAGCGGTCGATGATCTGCTCTTTCATAATATTGAAGCTTACTCCGGCATGCCGGATCTGTTCTTCAGTTGGGCCAAGGGCCGCGGAAAGTGGGTGCACTACGAATTCTTGGACAACTCCGTGGAACGTGGCGAACGGCCTCACACAATTGCCTATGGTCAAAATGGTAAGTTGGTTGTCAGGGACCTTGAAAGATTCTGCGATATCGACAGGTTCCGCAGTATCAATGTGGATGCTCGGAGTCCGGATGACATCAAAGCAGGTGAATTGTCAGACTATGAAGCCGCAGCCTTTCTCAGACGCGCGTTGAAAGACCTGGAACAGGTTGATGTGCTGGTTCCCAACAGCGAAACCGTTTTCGCGCGGTCAGTCGGCGGCAGGGTGACCGTCGATACCGTCCAACTGCCCGACTCGGTTGATAGCGCGATCTTCGGTCAATTCGAGGAGCACCCGGGGCAGATTGGAAAAAGCACCGTTGATGCCGGCGATGACATAATCGGAATTGAGCGGACAACAGACAAGGAAGCGAACCACGAGATTTAAGTTGGTTTTTGATGATTATAGCGGGCTTGAACGCAAGAATGCGCCCTGACGACTTTTCTTTCTTTTTCGTTCGCGTCGGCATGAGCTGACAATCGTTTAGCCACTGGCGGTGTTGGGGCTGGCGGTACGCTGGCCTCGTTGATCATGTCATGAGCGATAATTTTAGTCTACGCGATCATCGTCGAGCACACTGTCGGCAAGCTTTTGTTGGTTGGCTTTATTCTCTGCGCTCATTTATGCGGCCTTGATCATCGGCAAGGTACTGACACCCCTGGCTAAGCGCTCCGCTGTTCCAGAGGTGAATACGTGGCGATGCCCGCAGCAGGCGACCTGGGCATTCCAGGCGTTCCGCGAATGGCAGACTTGAGTCCGGATTTCCCTATGCGGCGTGGCGCAGGAATGTGCGCTATCGGCTTTATTCAGCCAGTCGCTTGACCAAAACCAAGGACGCTATCGCAGCGATGAAAAGAAAAACCGCACCAACCATCCATGCGGTCGGTGTCGAGTAAATCTCAGCGAGGGACCCGGCGAACACCAAACCCAATGCGGCCCCCAACTGTTGTATCAAAGATCTCAAAGACAGCATGGTGGAGCGCTGACGGTCTTCTACGCAACCGTGCAAAATGCTGCTGGCAGGTGTCTCGCTGACACCAAGGAAAACGGAATACAATATAAAGAAGGTCGCAAAGGCGAAGATATTGCCCTGCAGAGCGAGTGCGATCTGAACGCCTGCCAGGCAAGTGAAAGCTGCTGCAAGCGCCATTGCGTGGTGCCGTTTGAAGATCTGGCTGACATAGGGAGATAGAAAAGCGCCGAGCGCGATGGAAAAGAAGTAGGTCGCGGTCAGTGCGCCAATCACGGTATTTGCGTAGACCACGTCCAACATAGGCTTTGCGTGCGTTGGCCAGATCACCTCGACCGGGTTGGTTGCCATCAAAAACAATGCCAGCGCTGCCAAAAGGACAGATAGTGCGGGATGCTTGACGGCAAGAATTGACGCGTCTTTGATCACGGACGGAACGTTTGCGAACCCCTGTTTGAGTGCTGCTGGGTTCATCGGACGGGGTTTTTCGACAATCGCCACCATCGTGAAAACCAATACGCCCAGCATCACGCAAAAGCTTGCTGCATAGGATATGTCATAGTGGCTGAACCCGATGCTTGCTGCGAAGGAGCCTAGGACATCGGGCAGAAGACCGCTCAAGACTGCACCAATGGCCAACCCTGTGGCATTGGCCCATTGCGCCTTGGCCAGCGCGGGCTGGACATCCACATTTGGCGCGGCAGCTTTGAAAGTTTCGACAAACCAAGCATCAAGCGTGCCTGACCTTAGCGCACGTCCACAACCGATGAACGCAAATGAAAGTGCGAGAACATAGAAATTGCTGGTCGATACAAACAGCGCAAGCGAAATCAAACTTGCGACAACCGCCGTCAGAAAGACCGGCTTGCGGCCGATACTGTCTGCCAAACCTCCAAACGGCAGTTCTGTTGCCATGGTCGTTAGTGAATACACTCCAAAGAGAAGCGAGATTTGAAAGAGATCCATACCGCGCTCGGTTAACGCCAGAGCAACGACCGCGACCGTCAAACCCATCGCAAAACGATCAAGAAACTGGTGGATCTGAAACACCCGAATGTGCCGTCTTGCCGAACCGGTTAGCGCTGCGAACGAAAACTCTACTTCTGTTGCCATGGTCGCAACATCGACGTTGCCGCCGCCCCGCACAATACCTTTGGTTCGCCGGGTTCTATTCCGCTTGCATCAAAGCGGACGCTTGACCAACACAACCGAAAGCCCATTTTGTTCCGGACTGTAGCTTTGCTGGCTTCCGGATTTTCTAACGCAACGAGCGACCGTAAAGCGCGCTGTGATCGCTACCGGGCCGGATTCTGACAAATTATAATTCAGCCGCTGCTTTGATGCTGCGATTCACAAAAGGCACGTGCGCGCTCCTGCGCTATGAAAATAGACGAATTTAGAGGCCTAAGTCTTGGTTGAGCCATTTGTCGCAAACTCATAGGAACGCGCTACGATCTGCTTGACGGTTTCCAGCTCGCCTGGATCTCGCGGCGAGAACACTAGGATCAGACCTGGTGGGTACTGACCTTGCGTGACCAGGTAATGGTCCTCTCCCCATCCGGCATCGACGACGGCTTTGGCGTCTTCCGCACTCAGTTTAACATGCATCGAGCCATTGTCCGGATGCGGGTGGATATGGGCGAATTCGCGCCCGACCATGAAAGCATCCTGATTGCACTCTGTTCCCTCATGCAGCACCAAGGCTCGGGCACCCGGTACAGAGATGCCACTGTGTTCATTGGCGACGCTTGGCAGAGCGAAACACCAATCGTGCAGTTTCTCAATCGTTGCGTCAGGGCCATGTTGAGTCACTTGCGAATGGGGCAGTCTATCGGTGGTTTCGGGTGCCGGACCTTTGCGTGGTGTCAAGCTCAATCTGTCCATGATCATGCTCCGTATGGTTGTGTGAGGTCAGTATGGCCGTGTATTAAAGCAATACAATCGCACTAATTTGCAAAAGAGTATTGCATGAAAGCACAAACAGGAATCCGCGCGCGCGACGCGCAACTTATCGACTGGAGCGATATGCCCTTCGTTCTTTCCGTCTGCGAGGCCGGTAGCCTCGCCGGGGCTGCGCGGATGATGAACGTCAATCACTCGACAATCTTCCGCCGTATTGAAGCGGTTGAACGACGCCTCGGTGTGCGTTTGTTTGAGCGTCAAAGCCATGGCTATGTGATGACCCCGGCTGGGGAGTTGTTTTACGAACGGGCAATCGTACTTTGCGATGGCATGAACCGGATCGAGCTTGAATTGGGCGGCAAGGACCTGCGGTTGGAGGGGCGCTTAACGGTAACGACGACAGACTCGTTGCTGCATGTGCTCACACCCGTTATCGCTCGGTTTCAAGACACCCATCCAGATGTAGAGCTTCGAATTCGGTCGGATGCAAGGTCGCTGGACCTGTCTCGGCGTGATGCGGATATTGCGCTGCGCCCTACGCTGAACCCGCCAGAGCACTGGGTGGGGCGGAATCTGGCAAAAGTCCACTGCGCCACTTTTGCCGACAGAGAATACTGGGACCATGTGCGCGACCTGCCATCAAAGGACCACCGTTGGATCATGCTCGATGATGATCTGGACCAGTCCCCAATGAGCAAACTAACCGCACTCAAAAAGGCCTCAGACGCCCGGCTTACCATCGTAAGCACCGTAATGGGCGTTTATGACGCTGTCCGGACTGGCTTGGGCCTCGCCGTTTTGCCGGTTTACTTGGGCGATCGGGACAAGGGTCTCGTGCGATTAGATGATCCTGATCCGCGCAGCGTCTGGGATCTCTGGCTTCTGGCTCACCCTGACGTCCGGCGCAGCGCGCGTGTGCATGCGTTCTTCGACTATGCTTCCAAGCATATTACGCAAGCGCTTTAGGCAGGCGTCTTGTGTTTTCATGCAAGGCCCACTTGCACCGATCTTCAACATCAAAACTGACTGATGGCACTGTCACTGATCAGCAGCCAGATAGACCAGGGATTGTCACCTCACTTGAGCGCGCAGTTATCAACGCGTCTGGACGAGTAGAATGGCGTGAGATGTGTCGGTGCCCAACTCCCATATACTATGAACGAACCATTGCGCGGAACGACCATTTGGACGAAGCAGCGGCCGCGCAAATTGATGCACAAGCACAGTTTTGCTGGTGCCTCGCTCGTCGCGTATCTTAGAAACCGAATGTTAGCGTGCTCGCTTCCGGCCAGTCATCCAATATCTGCCCTTATGTATCGCCTCAATGTCTTAGGCTATTCAGGTGGTTGCGGGCTTGTGTTGCAGCGTTTTGAATGCGCTCGGGATCTGCTTTTGCGCGGATCAGCACAAAAAGACCCAGCACATTGGCACACAGAGAGTCCGAAAGCACCCCAACGTCTAAGTCCTTGCTAAGCTGCGACTTCGCTTGGGCGTTTTCCAGCGCATTTCTGAATGCACCGCTCAGCCGATCAAAATATTGCTGCACCGCATCAGGCTGGTTTTGTGCGCCGAACTCGACTGCCGAATTACACAATAGGCATCCAATTCCCGCAACCGCGCCGGAGCCGGCGGCACCATAGAAATCGAACAGTGCAAGAACAGTTTCGATATCGGCATCCGGCTGCTCGAGCGGTCCGAACCTGGCTTCGATAATCTCGTTGTTGTAGCGGTCGAGCGCAGCCGCAAAGAGCCCGTCCTTGCTTGCGTAGCTTGAGTAGAGGTTGTACCGGCTTGCGCCCGTTTCCCGGACCAGGACGTCCGCAGAAGTCCGGGCAAATCCGTCACGGCGAAACACATGCAATGCACGGTCAAGCAGCTCATCTTCGCTCAGGTTCTTTCGCCGTCCCATCCAAGTTCTCGTTTGACTCCGTCGGTGTCTCTATATTTCAGAATAATCATTCTGAAAAAGGAGAAAAACCATGTCCGCTACCCTTGTTGTCACCGCCACGCCGAACACGACTGATATGGAAGCAGTTCAGTCATATTTGAAAGGTGTTATGCCTCTTTTGATGTGCGCCGGCGGTACATTGGTAAAGCGTCTCAAGGTAGTCCAAATTGTGAACGGCCGGCCCAGCGGGATGGTGCTTGTTATGGATTTTCCGAGTGAACAAGCCGTCGAAGACCTGTTCGCTTCGGATGCCTATGAGGCGTTGATCGAAACCCGTGACAAAGGGTTTTCAGAGATTAATATGCTTATCGCGGGCGAAATGTAGGCCGCCTTGGGAAATCTGCAGGCGACTGACGACATTGAATTCAAGACCTTTGTGCTGGACCAACTCGCGGGTTTAGTTGCCAGCTGGGCATCAAAGTCGGTTGACGCGGCTTTGGCCAGCTAGGTCGACGAGGCCGGCAAATGACCGATGTAGCCGTTCATTGCAATTGTAGCGGATTGGTGCTGTTTCGGCGATCCCCTCGCCTTGGTCTTTAACGTCTTTGTCAGCATACGAGCACCCGCAACGATGAGCGAACGACAGCCTCCCAGCAATTTGCCTGAGTTAGAACCATAATCGCCGAAGCAAAAAAGAACGGAGGTGACGCTGGATCCTCCGCCTATTTGGCGACGCTTGGACACGTGCTGTCTGATGTTAAAACCGAGACCGTACGACCTTTGGAAAACGGAACGGCGCGAAACCGCACATGAACCAACGCAACTGCTTGCGTTTGGAATGAGAATAGCTGCGAAATTGTGCACATCGCTGATGATGCCAAAAAAATTCAGAATTCATGGCCGAATTTTGCAGGATGCAACCTATAAGGGGAGGTGGGATGCTCGACATACTTATCAAAGACGCGCGCTTGCCGGATGGACAGAGACCGGTTGATATTGCGATCAAAGGTGATCGGATTGTCGAGATTGCCCCCCAGATCGACGCTGAGGCCGGCGAAACGATTGATGCGACGAACCGCCTGGTCTCACCGCCCTTTACCGATCCACATTTTCATATGGATGCGACACTGAGCCTTGGGCTGCCGCGGATGAATCTGTCGGGTACATTGTTGGAAGGGATCGCACTTTGGGGCGAGTTGAAACCGCATCTGACAGCAGAGGCCGTGATCGAGCGTGCGTTGCGCTATTGCGACCTCGCCGTGGCGCAGGGGTTGCTGGCGATACGCTCGCATGTGGATGTTTCTACCGCGCCCCTTGTCGGTGTCGAAGCCCTGCTGGAAGTCCGTAAACTGGTGGAACCTTATATCGACTTGCAATTGGTAGCCTTTCCGCAAGATGGCCTCTTCCGATCAGAACACGCTGAAGAAAACCTGATCCGCTCGCTCGACATGGGAATCGATGTGGTCGGAGGTATCCCGCATTTTGAACGGACCATGGCCGAAGGTGCCCGATCGGTCACCCGCTTGGCAGAGATTGCGGCGGAGCGGGGGCTGATGCTTGATCTTCACTGTGACGAAAGCGACGATCCGATGTCGCGACACGTGGAAACATTGGCGTATGAGACCCATCGATTGGGTCTCGGAGGGCGGGTCACGGCGAGCCACGTGACGGCGATGCATTCATACGACAATTACTATGCCTCAAAGCTGATTCCGCTGATCGCGGAATCTGGTATGAACGTCGTGCCCAACCCGCTTATCAACATAACGCTTCAAGGCCGCTCTGACACATATCCGCGCCGTCGAGGCCTAACACGTGTGCCCGAGCTGCGCGCGGCTGGTGTCAACGTGGCCTTTGGGCAGGATTGCACCATGGATCCGTGGTATTCGCTCGGATCGGCCGATATGCTGGAGGTCGCTCATATGGGAATTCACGCGGTTCCTATGACCTCGCGTGAGGCGATGGATTGGGCCTTTACTTCGATCACTCAGAACGGTGCAAGGGCTATGGGATTGCCCGACCCGACACTCCGCGAAGGCGGTCCGGCCAGCCTGGTCGTTCTGCAAGCTCAGGATCCGATCGAAGCCGTTCGCATGAAAGCTGCGCGTCTTGTGGTAATGCGCAACGGCAAAGTCATTGCGCGTGCTGAGCCGCGGATATCCGATTTATCTTTGCCTGGCCGTCCAACAAAATTGGACCCAGCCGACTATGCGCCGGCGTCGGCCAAATAAAGGACATAACAAAAAACACAGCCCAATTTTAACAGAGAGGACATACCCATGAAATTTACAACGACCCGTCGCCAACTGATGGTTGGCGCCGCCGCCAGTCTGGCGTTACCGGCCTATATCCGACGTGCAAATGCGCAATCTGTGACACGTGTGGCCGGTGTTCATATGTCACCGGTTGAGAATGCCTGGAACAGCCGAATTCACGTGGCGATGCAGGAGGCTGCGGCGTCGGGCCTTATCGAATATGAGTTTTCTGAAGGTGTGGCACCAACAGATTATCCGCGCGCTATGCGTGAATATGCAGAGGGCGGTGCCGAGATCATTTGGGGGGAATCTTACGCGGTAGAACGCGAAGCCCGGGAAGTGGCGGGCGACTACCCTGATACCGCGTTCCTCATGGGCTCGTCTGGCGGACCTCAGGGCGACAACTTCGGAGTTTTTGGTACACGCAATCATGAAGCCGCATACCTTGCAGGCATGCTGGCCGGACAGATGTCGGAAAGCAACGTCTTTGGCTCGGTTGGCGGCTATCCGATTCCCGAAGTAAACCTGCTGATCAATGCGTTCCGTATGGGCGTGAGCGAGGTGAACTCGGACGCGACATTCCTGAATGGATTTATCGGTGCCTGGTTTGATCCGGCCCGCGCGCAGGAGGCCGCGATTGCACAGATCGATGCCGGCGCGGATATCTTGTTTGGTGAACGGATCGGGACTGCAGATGCCGCCCAGTCGCGTGGCATAAAGGCCATTGGGTCGCTCATCGACTATACGCCGCGCTATCCCGGTACAATTTTCGCCAACGCGATCTGGAACTATGGTCCGACCATTTCGGCTATCGTGGAGGATGTCCAAGCTGGCAAAGCCACCGGTCGTGACTACACAGAATATTCGTTCATGGCTTATGGCGGGAACGAATTGAACTATGTCGCCGATGAAGTGCCGGCTGATGCGATCCCAGGAATGGAAGCGAAGCAGGCTGCGATCCAGTCCGGTGAATGGGACGTTCCAATCGACGAAAGCGAGCCGGCCTGATCCAGATGGAGGCAACGTGACCGATGCCACGGCCCTTGCAACTGCCATTGCACAGGGGCAGCTCTCTGCTGTTGAGGTGATGGACGCGACGTTATCCGCTTGCCAGAGGGAGGCCCATTTTGGGGCGGTGATCTATCTCGATACTGAGATGGCCCGTGTCGGCGCGCGGGCGGCAGACGCTTTGCCCAAGGATCAACGCGGACCGTTTCACGGGGTGCCTTTTCTGGTGAAAGACCTTGGAGGGGCAGCAAAAGGATTGCGTGCGGGTGCCGGGTCTGCGGCCATTCGTGCCCGCGCGCCGGTTCCCGAAAGTGATTGCCAGCTCATAGAGGCCTTGCGGCACGCGGGACTTGTGCCCTTTGGGCTTACAGCAACACCGCCTTTCGGATTGTCGCTGAGCTGTGAACCAGAGGGTCTGCCACCGGCGCGCAACCCGTGGGAAATGCGTTTGACGCCAGGTGGCTCATCGGGCGGTGCAGCTGCCGCAGTCGCGAGCGGGATCGTCGCGATTGCCCATGCCACCGATGCGGCCGGATCGATCCGAGTACCTGCCGCATGTTGCGGTCTCACGGGCCTAAAGCCTTCGCGCGGGGCGGTGCCTGGGGGTCCGGATTTTTCCAATCATCTCATGGGAATAGCGTCTGAATTGGTCCTGGCGCGTTCGGTTCGCGATGTTGAGACCGCCTTTGGCGCGACATCCCAGATCTCAGCGCAACGGCGGTTTTCAGCACCCCCCCGTATCGCATTGGCCAAGCCCATGCGGTGCGGGCCAGCCCAGCGTCAGGCAGCGCAGGCGGCGGCGGATGCCCTGCGTGAGGCGGGATGCGACATACGTGACATTCGCGCGCCTGATTACTTGGGCGCGGAGGCCCATGCCGTCGCCCAAAAAATCCTGGCAGTGTCGCTCGCCGAATGGCTGGACGCACTGGACGTTTCGCTGGACGCTGTTCCGCCGCTGGCGGCCTCAATGGCCGCGCAAGGGGCCGCCACCCCGGCAACGGAGCTGTTTGCAGTTTCTCGTCAGCAGGAGGTCTTGACGCAGCGCGCTTTAGGCTTGTTTGCTGAATGCGACGCGGTGTTGATGCCAGTGCTCTCCACTTCGCCACCTGAGGTCGGCACATTTGACCTATCAGCTACAAACCCCGATGCGCATATGGCGCAGTTGGAAGAATTTGCGCCGAACGCCGCGCTGGCCAATGTTGCTGGTCTGCCCGCACTTGCCTTGCCTTTTGGAATGTCAAACGGCCTGCCGCTTGGCATACAACTAATGGGCCCGCCCGGCACAGATGAACAACTCTTGGCACTGGGCAAGTTGATAGAGGCGCATGCGCCACTGTTGACCTTTCCGAACTTGATTGCGGGCCTGGCGTCATGAGAAACGTGCTGGAACTTCACGCGATCACCAAACGCTTTGGCTCACTTGTGGCCAATGACGACGTTACCCTGACGCTGGGAGAAGGGGAAATCCTGGCCCTGCTCGGCGAAAACGGCGCGGGAAAAACCACGCTGATGAATATCCTTTTCGGGCATTACGCGGCTGACACGGGTTCGGTGCGTGTCTTCGGGCAGGAATTGCCGCCCGGGGTGCCCCGGGCGGCAATCGATGTTGGCGTGGGCATGGTGCATCAGCATTTCACTCTGGCAAGCAATCTGACTGTCTTGGAGAATGTTATGCTTGGGTCGGAGTCTCTGACGCGGATGCGATCTGCGCGCGGCGACGGACGTAAAAAGTTGCTGCAGATCGCCGATCTTTTTGGCCTTCCGGTGGATCCTGAGGCCAAGATCAGCACCCTTTCCGTTGGCGAGCGCCAGCGGGTTGAAATTCTGAAGGCTCTTTATCGCGATGCCCGGATTTTGGTCTTAGACGAGCCCACGGCTGTTTTGGCCCGACCAGAGGCAATGCGTCTCTTCGAGACATTGCGGGATATGACAAAGGATGGCCTCTCGTTGATCTTCATTAGTCACAAATTGCATGAGGTGATGGCGGCGTCAGACCGTGTTGCGGTACTGCGCGGTGGAAAGATGGTCGCCGAACGCAAGACCGCTCAGACCAGCGCTGAAGAGCTTGCGGAATTGATGGTCGGTCGAAACGTTGAACGCCCCAAACGCCAAGAGCACAAAATCGGAGCGCCCGTATTGGCAGCCAAGAACATACGCGTCGAAGCGGGGGGCGAAACACGTCTGGACGACGTATCATTTACAGTTCATTCCGGCGAGATTCTTGGGATCGTTGGCGTGTCCGGGAACGGGCAGGCCACGCTGGGGGCGCTTTTGTCAGGATTGGCGCGACCTGCCTCGGGCCAGCTCACTTTGGGGGACAAGGATGTCAGCCAGCTGGGACCACGGGGGTTGATCCGAGCGGGCGCTGGGCGGGTGCCGGAAGACCGTCACGCAGAGGGCGTAGTTGGTGAATTGAGCATTTGGGAGAACGCGGTTCTGGAACGGCTGGGCACAGCCGAGTTTTCCGGCCGGGGCTTTGTTCGACAGGAGGCAGCGCGTGCCTACGCGGCTGATCTGATTGACCGTTTTGATATCAGAGGGGCAAGCCCTGATGCGCGTATCCGACTGCTATCAGGTGGCAATATGCAAAAGCTGATCCTTGGTCGTGTTCTGGCCAATGGCCCCGATTTTGTGCTGGTCAATCAGCCAACGCGCGGACTTGATGAGGGGGCAATTGCAGCGGTTCACGCGGAATTGCTGGCAGCGCGTGAGCAGGGAGCGGCAATTCTGCTTATCTCCGAAGAACTGGAAGAAGCCGTGGCGCTGTCAGACCGTATCCAAGCGATCGTCAACGGCCGTCTGTCAACACCAATCGCCTCTGACGCGGCCGATCCCCAGCGGCTTGGTCTTATGATGGCCGGTGTTTGGGATGAGGGCGACAATGCGGCTTGAAAGACGCAGCCACGCACCCTTGTCGCTGGTGATCCTGGCGCCGCTGGTCGCGGTCATCGCGGCGCTTATCCTTGCAGCCGGCTTGATTGCAGCTGCGGGCGTGAACCCGTTGACCGCATATGCACAGATGTTGGTTGGCGCGCTGGGCTCACGGCTTTCGATCGCTGAGATGCTGACCCGAGCAACGCCACTGATCTTTACTGGGTTGGCGGCGGCCATCGCGTTTCGGGCCAGGCTCTGGAATATCGGCGGCGAAGGGCAGTTCTTTGTCGGCGCACTGATCACCGCATGGATCGGCCATTCGCTCGTTGCGCCCGCTTGGATTGGCATACCGCTCCTTATGGTGGCGGGCATGATGGCCGGAGCTGGGTTGTTGGCGGGACCGACGTTCTTACGGCTGAGATTCGGGGTTGATGAGGTGGTGACGACGCTGCTGTTAAATTTCATCGTCATCCTCTTCGTGGGGTTGATGATTGAAGGTCCGTTACGCGATCCGCTTGCGTTCGGCTGGCCCTCTTCGGTGCCGGTCGACGGGAATTTTCGCCTTCCCGATCTAATTCCAAGGACCCGACTTCATATCGGGCTACTTTTTGCTGTTGCGGCCGCAGGTGTCGTTTGGGTGGTGATGGCGCGAACGGTCTTTGGCATTGAGACGCGGGCGGCGGGGCTGAATGCGAATGCCGCGGCGTTTGCGGGCATATCACTGCCCAAAACGATCATGGGTGTCGCGCTGCTCTCGGGGGCATTGGCAGGGCTGGCGGGATCCGTGGAGGTGATGGGCGTGACGGCTGGCGTAACCACCACGATGAGCCCTGGATTTGGCTATGCCGGTATCGTCGTGGCGATGCTGGCGGCGCTGCATCCGGCAGGTGTGGTGGCCGCAGCCGTTTTCGTGGCGACCGTGTTCGTCGGCGCCGATGCCATGAGCCGCGCAACAGGCGTGCCGAGTTTCATCGCTGATGTCATCGTTGCGCTGTGTTTGCTGACCATGCTCGTGGCGCTTCTATTTACAACCTATCAGGTGCGCCGATGAGTGAAGCGATCGATCTGTTGCTGAACACCAGCCTTTGGGCCGCGATGTTGCGTTTGGCGACGCCCCTTATCTTTGGGGTTTTGGGCGCGCTTCTATGCGAGCGGGCCGGTGTCCTGAACCTCGGGATTGAAGGGATAATGACAATGGGTGCGATGAGCGGCTGGTTGGCTGTTTATATGGGCGCACCATTGCTGGTCGGTCTTTTGGTCGCCGCGTTTTGTGGGGCGGTCATGGGGCTCATGCATGCCGGCTTGACCGTACCGCTTGGGCTTTCGCAACATGTCTCGGGTCTTGGAATAACACTTTTTGCGTCGGCCTTGGCCTATTATCTCTACAGGTTGCTTGTCGAGGTTGGTGACCTGCCGCCAACGATCGAGGCGTTCCAACCGCTCGATTTTCCGGTATTTTCGGACATTCCTGTTCTGGGACCGATCCTGTTCTCACAGGCCTTGCCTACTTATATCGCCCTTTTGGCGGTGGCGGTCATGGCCTATGTTTTGGCCCGCACGCCGCTTGGGCTGGCCATTCGGATGACCGGTGAAAACCCGCACGCGGTCGAGGCGCAAGGCCTCAACCCGATCCGGATCCGCATACTTGCGGTTGTGACCGGGTCCGCGTTGATGGCCATCGGTGGTGCGTTTCTGACCACGACCGCATTCAACAGTTTCTTTCCGGGGATGGTGCAGGGTCGCGGCTGGATCTGTATTGCACTGGTTGTGTTTGCCAGCTGGAGGCCTGGAAAGGCGCTGCTTGGCGCGCTTCTTTTTGCGTTTTTTGACGCCTACCAGCTCCGCCTGCAAACAGTGATTGAAGGTGTGCCCTACCAGCTTTTCCTCATGGCACCCTACGTTTTGTCGATCGTCGCACTGATCCTTGTCGCCCGCCGGGCGGAAGTGCCCGCGGCGCTGATGGCCCCGTACCGACGCGGCGAACGCTGACACCAGGCGTAAGCAAACTACAAGCAAAGATGCGGGCAGGGCGCTGATCGAAGCTAGGCCGGCGGCGTCTGCGCTGATATACAGCGCAAGATCGCCTTGCGTGCGGTTTCTAGCGGAACGAACACTGCGAAAGTATCAACGCATGAATGAGGAATGCCGAGCCGAATAGAGCGAGCTTCTAGCCGCCAAGGGAAACCCAATTTCTGATCAAAAACAGAGGAAGCAAGACTTTGTGAAATGATCGCATAGTGGATTAGGGTATCTCTCACTGGTCCCGAAACCCATCGGTTCGATGGAACCCATGTCTATAATGCACTAACTTTGGAATTGGACGATTTGGGTAGCACTGTTCACGAGCTCCGATTGAAATGGAACAAAAACTACTGAATGCCTTACTCATTTGCTTACTGGCAACGAGTTTAGTCGGATATCTCATCGCAAACCGAAAGGGGTTTTGCACGCGCCTATTCGACGCAGATTTCGAACAAGATTTTGAGTACATGACGACAACTGCCGAAGACTGCACTGACCGCGCCAATGGCTGCACTACAAATTTGTCGTACTGGGCAGCACCGATAAACCTCCAATTCGTTTCCGAGGACGCCGATTCCGCGAAATTTAGATCCATTGTCGAGATTACTCTTGAGGCATTCGCTGAGATCCAGACAGTGAGTCCAATCGTGGTCTCGCCCTTTCCCTCTGAGGAAAGTAATTATTTTATTTATGCTATGAATGAAGACATGCTGAGAGTTTTAGTGGGAGATCCGGACGATATATTTGGATTTAAGCAAGGGTCATTACATCGCATGTCGTACGAGAGCCAAGGGTGTTCCGCGCGCGTGTTCTTTGCAAATGAAGATGTCGGAAACGGACAGGTAAATTACTCTAAAATAGAATTCGCGACTGTGTTCATTCATGAAGCTCGCGAAGGGTTCGAACTTCAATCGTGCATCTTTGAAGAGGTAGCTGGATCGGTAGGCTTGCTGAATGATCCCGAAGGATCGCCGTCTCTCTTTTCCGAAGGTGGATACACGTGGGACGGAACCAGCTTCAGCTATTCAAAGCGCACATTGAGTTGGATCGAAGCGATTTATGCAATCACTGGGGGGAAAGTCGAAAATGTCCAGGAGTATTGCGAATTTGCGAGCAGCTGAACGAACCGGACAATCGCTAGAGATTGCGGTCGAAATTTTGGAGAAAGCCCGCTCGAAATTCTGATTTTCGACTTGACGAAGCAGCTCAACGCCAAGCCCAGTTCCTGATCGAAAAATAGCGGAAGTAAGACTTTATGAAACGATCGCACAGCGGATTAGGGTATCTCCCACCGGTTGCGAAACCCAGCTGCGCGCAAAATATGCTCACGCCAGTAGCGGTCTGACGTCGTAGTCAACGGTCGGGGATTGGTCGCTGATACGACTTAAATGCATGCGACCATGTCCGACATAATTCAGATGCGAATGCGCAGATTACCATGCAGTAGCGAGGCCTAGTGAGGCAGAAAAATTTTTATGAATTGGCTTTTTTGAGCAGTTCTAGCAGGTTTTTGCGCAAGTGATCCTTCGCATCCTCGCCAATAGCATCGGAAATTTCCGCTTCGATCTGTCGGATCTCTCGGGCGGCAATTGCGCGCCATCTTTGGCCTTTCTGGGTGATCGAGACCAGTTTGTCCCTCCGGCTGTCCGGGTCGGATTGAACGCTGATCATGTCCTGCTTGACGAGGCGATCCACGGCTTGCTGGGCCGCCTGGCGTGAAAAACCCATCTCCCGGTGGATGATGGAAAGTTTGACTGTGCGACCCCGCAGCTGCGCAAAGACGCGAATGTCAGCCGGCCGAATAGCAGCGAACTCGGTTTGAGCGCGTGCGTCGTCCATTTGAGCGTTCCAATGCGCGATTAGCGTCATCATCATGCCCTTGATATTCTGCCCTAGAAACGCGTCATCTATTTTATCAATCACGGTTGACAAACCACCTGTGCCCAGCCATCAATCAACCATAGTTGATATTTGTCGAGGGGTTCAATGAACCGAAGGGAATTTCTCAAGGCTTCTGGCGCTGTAGCGCTCTTATCTGGCACTGGTCCGCTTTGGGCCCAACCCGTATCGCGCGCACTGCCATTGATCCCGATGTCAGACCTGACCGGGGGCATCAAAGAGCGTATCAGCCTGGCGCTTGACCGCGCCACGCATGATTTTGGGACTGGTGCCGTGAGCGAGACACTTGGTATCAACCAAAATTATCTTGGGCCAGTTTTGAGGGTAAAACAGGGGCAGACGCTTCCGTTCGATGTGGCCAACTCGATCGGTGATGTCTCGACGATCCACTGGCACGGGTTACATATTCCGGGCCAGGTGGACGGTGGTCCGCATCAGGAAGTTGAAGATGGGGCCGTCTGGTCGCCCGATGTACCAATCGTTCAAAGCGCTTCAATGACCTGGTTTCATTCGCATATGCATGGCAAAACTGCACAGCAGACATATCGAGGTCTCGCTGGCGTGCTTTTGATCGAGGATGACGCAAGCCTGTCCGCCGATTTGCCGAAAACCTATGGGGTGGATGACTTCACGCTCGTCCTACAAGACAAAATGTTCAGCGCCGACGGGCGTATGAGCTATGAATTGACAGGCGAGCTTTTTGAGGATGGCTTCCAGGGCGACACATTGGTGGTGAACGGGGCCATTGCGCCGGTGGCGCAAGATGTACCCAAGGGATTGGTTCGGCTTCGTATTCTGAATGCCTGTAACGCCCGATTTCTAGAGCTTTCGATGGAGATCGGGCCCGTGACCGTGATCGCATCGGACGGAGGGTTTCTGTCGAGCGCGGTTGAAACCGAGAGCATTTTGATGTCTCCGGGAGAGCGATATGAAATACTCGTTGATCTGGGCCTGTCCGAAACCAACGCGCTCAAAGTAGACCTCGACGGTGGAGGCGGCGGAGGGTTCTTGGCCAACCTGTTTGGCGGCGTACAGACAACCACTGCGCTTGAGCTACGACGCACAGAACAGAACGGTTTTTCCGGATCCATGCCCACGCGATTGGCCAATCTGGAACCACCAGAACCATCACAGGCGACTGTGACCCGTTCGTTTGAACTGAACATGGACGTCGGCGCAGATCTTGCGGCACTTGCTTTGGCCTGGGATAATTTCTGCGGAGATGCCGGGGCAATGGCGATCAATGGTCAGCCGATGAAGATGGACCGCATCGATGAAACGGTCACAAAAGGCGATACCGAGATCTGGCGCATTTCGGTTGATGACCAGCTGCATCCGTTCCATATCCACGGCTGCTCGTTCCGCATACTCAGCCAGAGCGGAGGAACGCCACCGGCTTACGCGCAAGGCTGGAAGGATATGGTACATGTGGAGGAGGGCTGGTCAGAAGTCCTGGTGCGTTTCGACCATGAAGCCCCGGCAGAGGCACCATACATGTATCATTGCCACATCTTGGAGCATGAAGATTGCGGCATGATGGGGCAGTTCAGCGTCAGCTAGCGCAGTGATCGCGCGTGAGGAGAGGACAATGCGTTTGGTGTTTTCTGTCACCGGTTTACGCCCGTGCCGGCACATTCCGAGGACGGTTCTTCGCTACGTTGACTGAGCAATGGCATCTGTTTGACGTGGCGCGCTGAACCGCGCGATGACGGGACGCATGAGGTACCCGAATACAACGCCGAAACCGATCTGTGCAAAGACGCTAGCCACGCGCGCCAAGTCACTGCCACCGATCAATTTGTGCATTACTATGAAGACCGCATGATGTGTCAGATAGATCATCAAAGAATATGCCGCGATGGCTATAGCCAGTTTCGACATCGATTTTGGCAAAGACACGAAGGGGCACAGGGCACAGAGGACCAGCGCCAAAACCCACCATAGTTCATTATGGTCGGCATAGAATTGTGCGACCACTGCGATATGCAGCGCGACCACTGCGAAACTTATGACCTGGCGGCTTGTCGTGCGTGCAGCCGCCACCAAGCCTCCGACGATTAAAAACGGGATCAAGGCGATGGGGTTTCGGTGCAGAATATTCCCGACATCTGCGGACTGATCCACAAGTTGCGCCATACCAAGCAGCGACAGGATGCTGATGCCCTCGGCAATGATAAAAAACATAAGAAGCCTGCGCCAAAGGTCTTGCGCCAGCGCTGTACGGATCCACGAAGAGCTTAAGAGCAGACCAAAAATCAGGAAGATCTGCAGATACGCATGCAGGAACCATAGCCAGGCCAGACCCTCCACGGGATCGGTCCCTGGTGCCAAGACCGCATTGATCACCTCGGTGAGGTTTCGGTAAAACAGCATCGAAGACGGGTCAGTAGCAACATCGCGGTAGATATCATAGCCCAGGTAAATCAATGACATCGGCACAAGGGGGATCAACAGCCGGGTCATCAGAGCCCAGACACGGCGCGGATGACCGTCGTTCAGGATGGCTGGCAGTTGAAGCTGCACAAAGGAGTATCCTGCCAGCACGAACAAGACGATGGAGGCACCTCCGGTAACGCGAAACCCGGTGTGAAACGCCACAATCGCCAGGATGGCGATGCAGCGAAGCAGAATGAACATCTCGGTGCGTTGCAATGTGCTGGTATTTGCAGTTAGGGTGCGTGGCTCTGGCCGGGCGGCATTTTGGGCCGCAAGTTCAGCAACTGATGCCCATTGCCAAGCATCGGACAGTATCAGCCCAAGTTTTTCCAGTTTAAGTCGTGTCTCAATGGCGGCCAAACTATCGGCCCCAAGATCGCTCAGCGAGTGCTCCCGGCCGATCCTCGCCTGCCGGGCCTGGTGGGCGAAAACCTGTGCAATACTGTGTTCAAGCGGCGTTCGCGGCGGGGTTAGGTCCGCCGCATCGGCGCTCGGCACGGCTGGATTTTGTGCCTTTATGCTCAACGCGGCTCGGTCGATCTTTCCGTTGGCGGTGCAGGGCAGGTCGGGCACGATGTAGATGTTTGCGGGAACCATGTAGTCCGGCAGGTTTTGCGTAAGCGCCGCGCGCAGGCTGCGAATGGTCACGTCCGAACTGGAGGTCTGTGCAAAGAGTGACAGTCGGTCATCGACAATCACCACGCTGGCGCGCTCGATGCCCGGGACGCGCTCGGCGGCCGTTTCAACCTCCCTCAGCTCAATACGGTAGCCGTTGATCTTCACCTGATCGTCGCTGCGTCCAGCAAAATATATGTTGCCGTCTGGTGCCTGATATCCAAGATCGCCGGTATAGTGCACACGATCCTCTGGAGCCGAATCCGTCGCAAAGCGGCGAAAGCTGCCGGCAACGGGATCTGGAAGATTGACTACAATTTCACCAAGCTCGCCTCGGGAGACAGGCCGGCCGTCTGTGTCGATCAGACGTATCCCGCTCCACGGTAGCGGGCGCCCCAGCGCGATATCGCGGCCCCAGCTCTGCTCCTTGGAAATTTCGTGGATCATGACGGCTTGCGGTGTCTCAGTCGTTCCGTAGACGTTGAATTGACGGGCACCCGGAGCCAGGTCTTGCCACTTACGTGCCACGTCGATGGGCAAGCGTTCACCGCCCCATAAAATCGCCTGAACATCGCTGAATTGCTCGGTGTCCGGCATCGCCGTGGTGAGAAGTTGGGCGGTCGACGCGCTAAACCGTACGCAATTGCAGCGCGCCTGCTTAATCAGATTGCGGAGCTCAGCAGGTCGCGTCATCTCGCATGGTGTCGGGATTGCAATATAGCCACCAGAGTTGAGCGGCCAGAATACGTCGCGCAGCATTGGATCATGGGCGAGCCCGGCCATCATGATGGTCGCTGGAGTGTCCAGCTCAGTGAAGTTTTGTTGAAGCCAATGGATAAACCGCTGCACCGTTTTATCGGGGTGGCTGGTGAGTTTTGGCCTTCCGGTCGTGCCAGAGGTGAACAGATGGTAGGCCTCGCGTCGCGGTGGCCCGCTGTCGATGACAAGCTCCGACGCCCCTTTGGAAATTGGGTCAATGCAGGTCACCAGTTCTTTCAGCTGGGGCGGCAGCACGGCTCCGGCTTCTATCACCGTTCGCGTCTGCAAGCTCTCAAGCATCGCTTTGATCCGCGTCGCCGGGTAACGCGCGTCGATTAGGGCAAAAGACGCTCCACTGGCCGAGGCGCCGAGCATTGCCGCGACAGCTTTGGGATGGCGTTGCGCAAGGATGGCGACGCGGTCCCCCTCCCCAATGCCAGCAGAGGCGAGGCCATGTGCAATCTCGCGGGCCAGATCAGCGAGCGCGCTGTAGGTGATGGTTTCGCTTGAGGTCCGAATAGCGACCAAGTCAGGCGATCGGGTCGCGATGTCAAAGAACGCGGCATGAAGACGGCTGTCTGGATCCGGGTCCAGGTTCTTGGGTGCAAGAATGACTTCTGCCCCCTGTCGGGCCTTTTGGATCAGGTCGCGACAGCTTAGGTGCGGGTCCTCAAGCGCTGTCGCAATCAGTCTGCTCTGCAAATCCAGAAACTGTTGCGCCCGTGATCTGGACATATGAGACGAGGCATAAAACGCGCGCGCGGTCAGCGCTCCGCCTTCCTCTGACCAGACCATGTTGAGGTCAAACTCAGTCCTCCTGTCCAGGTATTCCCGCGGGCCGACCTTGAGTGAGGCCGCGGTGATTGGCACCTCAGGCGGGAACATATTGATCGAAACATGAGGTGCCTTCTGCCGGTCCATGATCGTTTCAAGCAGTGGCGCATTTTCGAGGGCGAGCACGTATTTCGTCTGACTCAGAAGTGCCTGTGCAAAGCCCGCAAACGAGCAATCCAGATCAACCGAAAGATCTAAAGGCAGCGTGTTTGAAAACGATCCGACCACATCATTAGGAGCAGCCAGTGATCTGCGTCCGGCGGATTGAAAGAAGCTCGACACTCTGTCTTCACCAGAAAACCCGCGCAAGCAGAGCGCATAGACGGCCGTCAGAAATCCGAATTTCGACGAGGACAGGGATTTCGCTAGCGCCGTGAGTTGCGGCGCGATATCGCCCAGGCTTTGCTCGACATATTCACCGCTTTCAGTTCCAGTCCCGTCCGCATTGATCCGCGCTGGCACGGGCAATTGATCAACGAAATCGTCCACTGCGTCTTGGAGCTGCGGGTTTTGTTCCGGGCGCTCGGTGAAATCGTAGTAGGAGCCCGGAGTCTCGAGTGTTTCGCCCGCGTAGAGCTCCATCAGTTCCTTGTTCATCAGGTTGCGCGACACGCCATCGGTGATTGCGTGATGGGCGGCGATGGTGAAGCGCCAAGATGTGCCCATATCGGCCACTAAGAAGCGGATCAGCGAACCGGGCTTGCGCGGGTCAACGTCATGAAACACCAGCGGCAAGGCCCAGGATCTGAACGCGGCAAGGTCCTGAGGCTCAGTCCGACACAGATGATATTGGTGCGCTGTTTGACCAGATATCACGGCTGTAATCCGCTTGGACATCTCAAACCTGGTGCGTAGCGCCTCGTGACGCTTCAGCAGGTGTTCGATGGCTCTTTTGAAAGCGGCTTCGTCGAATTTGCCGTCCACCAGATGACCCACGGCGATCATATAAGTGCCGGTCCCGCTCAGCTCGCCCTTGACATATCGCGCCTGATTTGGGCTTGCGAACACATGCCGCTCTGGCCCGGCCTTCGAGGCGAAACCTGTCTTATGTCGCGGCACCAATCGAACCATTGACCTGTGAATCCTGACGTTTGCGTAAAATGCGTCCGTACAGATGATCAAAAGTAGATGTTCGAAATTTGGCGGAAATAAAGCAACTCTTGCCCAATTTCCTAAGGTTTCTTCTCTTGTTTGGATCGATTTATTCTAGGTTTGGCACCCGGAAACTTGTGTCAGAACTCAGTAGAAATACGGCAAACTTTTTGCGCGTGCAGCCCGTACCCAACTTGGTACGAACGGAACGATGACGTCCTGGCTGGGGACCATGATCTCGATGAAATTCGCCCCCTCATGGGCAATGGCGCGCGATAAAACCGGTTCAATCTCGGCCGCTGACGTGATGCGGTCTGTGTGAAATCCAAAGCCTTCCGCAACTTTGAGGTAGTCCACGCGCCCGAAATCGGTCGACCAGGGCGCGTCGACCTCATCAAGCAGGATCGCTTCGCCGCGGATCCAGCCAAATGTGTCATTTCGGGTCAGGATGACTGTCACGTTCTTGCCGGATCTCTTTATTGTTTCCATGTCGCCCATCACAAAACCGAACGAGCCGTCGCCGGTGAAAGCGATGATCGGGCCTGTGGTCGCAAAGGACGCGCCAATGGCGGCAGGCACCGAGTATCCCAACGCACCCATGGAGTAGTTTGTGATGTAGCGGCGCCCGGCTTTTCGAAATGTCAGCAAAGCAGAGGGGTAGATCGCGCTGACCCCGGGTTCGGAGGTGACGATCGCGTCGTCCGGCATGAGCTTATCGAGCGCTTGGGACAGTTTGACTGGTGAAATCGTACCCTGTGGCATCGGAATGTTTGAGTTAAACACGTTGTCGAGCGCGGTCTTCTTGATCTGCGTAAGGTCCAGGGGCGCTCTGCTCAGGTCCGGATGCTCTGCGTCGAGGATTTCGAGCATATAGGAGATGCTGGCGCGGGCATCACCGATCATGCCGATCTGAACCGGGAAATTGTTGCCGATATGGGCCTCTGCAATGTCGAGATGCAGGAAGGTTTTGGTGTTTGGATCGCCGTAGATCGTCCCATGGTCGGTCGCGGCGCTGTCGGTGTTGGATCCGATGAAAAAGATCGTATCGGCGTCGTGAAGATAGCTGTTGGAGTACTCCATTCCGCCGCGGCCACCGATGACGCGCAAGGCCAGTGGGTGATCCTCCGGGATCGTTCCCTTTCCGGGCGTCGTCGTACCAACTGGGATCTGCAGCTTTTCTGCCAGCTGCACGATGACATCTGTCGCCTGTGAAATCAGCGCCCCTTGACCGCAGACAATCGCCGGTTTCGTGGCTACAAGAAGCGCCTCGATAGCCGCCCGAATCTTGTCGTGTTCAGCCACAGGGCGGTGTGCGGGATACTGGCTGTAAATAGGGTCAGCGTAGAGATCTGAAAGTTCCGCCTCTTCGCCAAATATATTTATTGGCACACGGATATGCACCGGCGCAGGGCGCCCGGAGGTGGCCACACGAAAGGCACGACGAAGCAGGAACGGAATTTCCGAAACCTTTGAAATCACGAAAGACTCTTTGCAGATACTGTCGTAAAGCGCGGTTTGATCGACACCAGTCAAGCCGTGCCGCTTGTCGTGGTTTATTGGAATGTCCGAGCTGAAAAATATGATCGGTACTGAGCTCAAATACGCCTCGGTAATCCCGGGCGTGCAATGGGTGACGCCGGGGCTCGGAGCCTCCAGAACGCAGGGCCGCCCTGTGATCTTGGCGTAGGCTTCGGCTGCGTAGGACGCGGTCCGCTCGTCGCGGGTCAACACGAATTCAATGTTGGAGTGGCTGCGCCATTCCTTGTACCAGCCGATGGTCGTTTCTCCGGGTAGTCCGAAGACATGCGACACGCCATGCAGCTCCAACATGTGCAAAAGTGCCTGAGCGCCGTTGAGCGTAATGGTGTCGCGGCTCTTTTCCATCAGCTAGATTCCTTGGTCAGAAGATCGATGCGGTATTTGGCCAATTTCTCGGGATCAGGGGATAGACCCAGGCCAGGAATTTCAGGGACATGAACCTGTCCACCGTGAACCGGGAACGGCGTGTGCGCCAAATCGGTTTCGGCGTAGAAGCTGGCCATGTAAAATTCGCACCCAAGGGTTAAATCCGGCAGTGCGGCCATCAAATGCGCCCCCGCCATATGCGCAATTGATGTTTCGAACATGCAACCACCATACACGTCGATCCCTGCAGCACGTGCGATCGCTGCAATTTCTATACAGCGACGAATGCCGCCAGATTTGGCGGTTTTCAAAGAGAAAACATCTGCAATGCGCCCGGCCGCTGCGCGCTGGGCCTGCTGGACGTTAAAAACGCTTTCATCGGCCATGATCGGAACGTCGACTGCCCGGGTGATTTCGGCCAGCGCTTCGCGCTCATGCATGCGAACCGGCTGCTCGACAAAATCCGGCCGAAAGGCTTCCAGATCGCGGATGTGACGAATGGCGTCGTAAGCGGGCAGGCCTTGATTGTAGTCGATGCGTAGACGAATCTCATCCCCATAGAGGGTGCGGAGCTTGTCCAGCCGACGCATGTCGAAGGCATGATCGGCAAAGCCCGTCTTGAGCTTGAATATCCGCACGCCGCTGTCCCAGATCCGCGAAATATCCTCCAGATCCGCATCAAAATCCGGGTTGGCGATGGAAAAACTGAGCGGAATGCTACTGCGGTGCCGACCGCCGACCAGCTCTGCGATCGGGCAACCGGTGATTTGCCCCGTGAGGTCCAGCAAGGCGCATTCAACG
Organism: Pseudomonadota bacterium; assembly: GCA_039193885.1. GTDB lineage: Bacteria > Pseudomonadota > Alphaproteobacteria > Rhodobacterales > Rhodobacteraceae > Litoreibacter. Next base: position 10,407 of record JBCCWL010000004.1, on the reverse strand, counting down.
GCGGCTTTGGCCTCGGAATGCCCCACAAGCGCGCGATCGATTTGCTTGAGGCAGGGTTCCACTTGAACAGGGTTTGCGCCGATAAGATGTGGGCGCATATGGATGTGCAATGCAGCCGCGGACGCCTCAAGTGTTCCGGTAAACACGGGCCAGGGAGACGCCTCACCCCAACCGGTCAGCCCGCTGTCAGTCACGATTTCGCACAGGGCCGCATCAATGCCGCCGACATCGCCAGAGCCATGCGAATGCACGGCTTTCGCCGGGATTCGAACACAGTGAACGCGAAGGTCGACGATGCGATGAACGGTCATCAATTGGTCCCTCGGGTGTCGTCGAGCTCGCCCGGGTATCGCCGGGGCAGCAAACCGGACTGAAACCACAGCAGGTAGGTGTAGATCGAGAAGACAGGGCGACCGGTCAGGCGGCGAATATCAGCAGCATAGGGCACCATGTTGGTGCATTCGAGAAGGATCGCACCCACTTGCGGGTGCTTTGTTACCAAGCGCTGGGCGGCGGCCAGATTGTCAGCCCGCGCCTGATTGAAATCGATCTGTGGCGCGTCACCAAGGATGCGAGTGGTGAAATGCGAGTCTGCGCCCGTCCCCATGATCGGCGTGTCATGCGCGATGCCGGCGGCATCCAGATGCGACCTCGTCAGGGTTTCTGAGGAAATCGTCAGAATTCCGAGGGATCTGTCGGCTGGAAGTGTTTGAGATATCAGCCCGGCTTGAAGCAAGGAGGACGAGGCAACGGGCACCCCGAGCGCGCGCGACATCTCGGACTGAAACGGTACAAGGAACCCGCAATTGGTGGCGATTCCGTCACATCCAAGATCAACAAGCTCGCGCCCCGCATCAACAAATGCATCGCGCAATGGTGTCGCGTCTTGCCGAACAACGGCGTCTGGCGTGGCTTGCGTGACAACCTTGTACTGGACTGGAAACGGCCATGTTGCCGCGTGTCCGATGTCGCCAGGGATGCGCGGAAACCGTGTGTTCAGCATCAAAATCCCAATACTCGCGCCAAAGACTGTCTTTCCTCCGAAGGTTGTCATGTCAGTTCGTCCTGTGGGGCATAGAGATCGGCGAAGGCCAGACGCACAGCGTCTGACGCGTGTTGGCCGCGGTGCTCAATATGCGCGCGCATCGCGGCTGCGGCTGCATCGCCGTCGCCGGTGCGCACGACGTTCAGAATATCTCTGTGACGCTGCGTGGTGGTACGGCCTGCCGCTTGAAGTCGGCGGAGGTCGGCCGTTCGCACGAAGCGGATTTTGTCATAAATGGTGCTGAGTAAGTTGAGAAGTTCACGATTGCCCGAGAGTGCCGCAAGTTGGGTGTGAAAATCCTCATCAAGCTCCATCAATCTGGTCGGCTCGGAGCAATTGGCATATTCGTCGGCTGTTTCGTCCAGCGCAGCGTCTATAACATCCAATTGGTGTGGACGCGCGCGCCGTGCCGCTTGGCGGACAGCCTCGCATTCAATAGCCATGCGGGCCTCGTAGAGATGCAAGATATGCGTGTCAGACAAAGCGCGACAGAAAAATCCGCGCCCGGCATGAAAATCGACAAAACCCTCGGCAACAAGTCGGTTTAACGCCTCGCGCAAGGGTGTGCGGCTTGCGCCGAGGTCTCGCGACAGTGCAGATTCGTTGAGACGCTCTCCGGGCTTGAAGGCGAAGGACGCTGCCATCATTCTCAAGCGCATGTAAAGCGCGGTCACCGTGTTGTCGGCGTCTGGGGTGGTGGTGTTCACAAGAGCTCGCCTTTCGAAGATTAAGCGCAATCTAGCGTAGGTCTTGTTTTGTGTGCAAGGCTGTGTATTGATCTGTATACAGTTTTTTGCTTTGGGGCGGTTTGACATGGGGGCGTGGCATTATTCCTGAACGTGTTGTCATAGTTGGCGCAGGCATTGTCGGTGTTTCCACCGGGGTCTGGTTGCGCCGGATGAGCGACGCCGAGGTGACTATCATTGACAGGCTTGCGCCGGGTGAGGGCACATCTCACGGGAATGCCGGTGTGTTGGCCTCATGTTCGATGGTGCCCGTGACGACGCCGGGCCTGGTGCGGAAGGCACCGAAGATGTTGATCAGCAAAGATTTTCCCCTGTTTATGCGCTGGGGCTATTTCCCCAAGCTCCTGCCGTGGCTGCTGAAATACTTATCCAACGCCAATGATGCAGATACGCGTCGCATTGCTTCGGGACTGGGCCAGATCGTGGGAGATAGCGTTCAACAACACAAGTCTCTAACGGCCGATACGGGATTGGAAGACTGGGTCACCGAAAGCGACTATTCCTTCGCCTACAAGGACCGAGCGTCCTACGAAGCGGACGCCTATGTTTGGGGATTGCGGCGCGAAGCCGGGTTTGAGCCCGAGATTCGCGAGGGTGACGCGGCCCATGAGTATGAGCCTAACCTGTCGCGGTCGGTGGGCCTTTTGGCGACGATGAAAGACCACGGCTACATCAAGGATCCGGGCGGCTATGTCAAAGCCTTGGCAAATGTCTTCGAAGGTTTGGGTGGGCGGATCATCAAAGCCGAAATCAAGGATTTCGAACTGACAGATGGACGAGTGACGCAGATCCTGACTGATGCCGGGGCCCATCCGTGCGATCGCGCCGTTATCGCCGCAGGCGTTTGGTCCAAGCCATTGATGCAAAAGCTTGGCCTGTCGGTTCCGTTGGAATCTGAGCGAGGCTACCATATCGTTTTCGAAGGTGCCGAGGGGGGACCGGCGCACCCGATCATGGTGGCCAGCGGAAAGTTTGTGGCAACGCCTATGGCTGCGGGTCTGCGCTGCGCCGGCGTCGTCGAGTTTGGCGGGTTGGATGCCGGTCCGGCCAAGCCCGCATTTGAGTTGCTCCGCAGGCAGGCATCAGCTGCGTTTCCCAATTTGAAATACAAGGGCGAGGTTGAGTGGTTGGGTCACCGCCCCGCACCATCAGACAGCCTGCCCCTGATTGGGCAGATCAAGCAATCGCGTATTTTTGCAGCCTTTGGTCATCACCACATTGGATTGACCGGCGGGGCAAAAACGGGGAGGATTACAGCCGGTCTGGTCACGGACCAACCCATAAACATTGATCTAAGCGCCTTTGATCCAATGCGGTTCGCCTAATGAACACGAAACAGAAAGATTAACAAAACTGGGAGACTACAATGACAGCACTCAAGACAACATCAGCAGCCCTAGCAGCGATAACCTTGCTGGCTCTACCGGCCGCCGCCGAAGAGAAATGGGACCTTCCCATGGCGTATTCGGGGTCGAACTTCCATTCGGTGACTGGCGCTCAGTTTGCCCAATGTGTCACCACTGGAACCGGTGGTGAGATTGAAATTACGACCCATCCTTCTGGCTCCTTGTTTGCGGGTGCAGACATCAAGCGCGCTGTCCAGACTGGCCAGGTTCCAATCGGCGAGCGTCTCTTGTCGGGTCACCAGAACGAAAGCGCCATTTTTGGCTGGGATTCCGTGCCGTTCCTGGTCTCTTCCTTCGACGAGCATGACAAGCTCTACGCAGCCGCCAAGCCGCATATCGAGGAGCTTTTGGCCGAGCAGAACATGACGATGCTCTACTCCGTGCCATGGCCGCCACAGGGGCTCTACTTCAACAAGGAAGTGAACTCGGTTGCGGATATGGAGGGCTTGAAGTTCCGGTCCTACAACAACGCAACAGCCCGCTTGGCGGAGCTGACCAAAATGTTGCCTGTCTCAATTGAAGCCGCCGAGATCAGCCAAGCCTTCGCGACGGGCGTGGCGGAATCCATGGTCTCGTCGGGTGCCACAGGATATGACCGCAAAGTTTGGGAAAGCCTGAGCCACTTCTACTCGGTCGATGCATGGCTGCCACGCAACTACATGTTGATCAACAATGATGTCTGGAGCGGGGTCTCCGACCAGAACAAGAACGTGATCAACGCATGCGCCTCTCTGGCAGAATATGCTGGGGCCTGGCGGGCCAAGGAATATACCGGGTTCACGCTTGCAGGTCTTTCGGCAGGTGGAATGACAGTCGGTCCGGCAGGTGAAGCGCTGATGGACGAACTTCGTGGTGTTGGTGAAACCATGGCCGCTGAATGGCTTGAAGCAGCAGGCGACACTGGCAAAGCAATCCTCGACGCATACTCGGCAGAGTAATTTGCTTCTTCGGCCAGCCCTTCGGGGCTGGTCGGTTTGTCTTCCAACACCGGAGCGCATTTTATGATCGCAGCCTTGCGCGGCCTGCGCCGCATTCTCGATTTTCTGTATCTCGCGGCCGGTATCATGGCAGCGCTCTGTTTGATTGCGATCCTATTGCTTATCGTGGCGCAAATGGTGGCGCGTTGGACGGGCGAAATTTTCCCCGGTGCGGCCAATTATGCAGGATATGCCATGGCCGCTGCCAGTTTTTTCGCGTTTGCCAACGCCCTGAACCGGGGCGCGCATATCCGTGTATCACTGGTTCTAAACGCGGTTCCGAAGGCGTTTCGGCGCCTGTTGGAAATCTGGTGTTTTGCGATCGCGACGGCGGTGATGTGGTATTTCACCTACTACGCTTATTGGTTTGCGTATTGGTCGTGGAAGTTCAACGAAATCAGTCAGGCGCAGGACGCAACGCCGATGTGGATTCCGCAATCGGTGATGGTCATCGGTGGTGGCATATTGGCCCTTTCGCTCACTGATCACCTGATCCATGTGGTGTTCCGGGGTGACCATCGCATCCGGCGCGACACTGTCGACCAAAGCTACGCGGAGTAGGATTATGGAAGAACTTTACGCCATCTCTCTCTTTCTGTTCGTCCTGTTTTTGCTATTGGGAACAGGGGTTTGGGTCGGTATTGCGCTGATGGGGGTCGCTTGGGTGGGTATGGAGCTTTTCACCTCGCGACCCGTTGGCGATACGATGATCACAACGATTTGGGCGTCGTCCTCCAGCTGGACACTGACAGCACTGCCTTTGTTTATCTGGATGGGCGAGATCCTGTTTCGTACCCGCCTGTCTGAGGACATGTTCAGAGGCCTCTCCCCTTGGTTGGCGCGTCTGCCGGGCGGATTGGTCCATACAAATATCGTCGGCTGCACCGTTTTTGCGGCTGTCTCAGGCTCCTCGGCGGCGACCCTCACGACAGTGGGGAAAATGTCAATTCCTGAGCTGAGGGCGCGTGAGTATCCCGAACAGATTGTAATAGGGACATTAGCAGGTGCGGCGACGCTGGGTCTGATGATCCCACCCTCGCTTGCATTGATCGTCTACGGCGTCACGGTCAATGAATCGATCACTCAGCTGTTCTTTGCGGGCGTTTTCCCGGGCCTGTGTCTGGCTTTGATGTTTATGGGCTACGTGGCGATCTATTCCTTTGTCTCCGGCAAATGGAATCCGAAGCAGGAATCTGGCATGTCCTTGGCCGAGAAACTGCAGAACTCCCGCTTTTTGATCCCGGTTTTGCTGCTGATCACTGTGGTCATAGGATCAATGTATGCGGGCTACGCGACAGCAACAGAGGCGGCGGCCATTGGTGTCATCGGGTCGTTGGTTTTGGCTGCGGGGCAAGGCTCGCTGAATTGGACCACCTTCACCGAAAGCCTGATGGGGGCGACCCGCACCTCGGCAATGATTGCTTTGATCCTGGCTGGAGCTGCGTTTTTGAAGCTCGCGATGGGCTTTACCGGTTTGCCACGCGCGCTGGCCGACGGGATCGCCACGATGGAGCTGTCTCGATTTGAGCTGCTCATGATCCTGATGGTCTTCTACATCATCTTGGGCATGTTCCTTGACGGGATCTCTTCGGTTGTCCTTACGATGGCCGTGGTGGAGCCGATGGTGCGTGAGGCCGGCATCGATCTGATCTGGTTCGGTATCTTCGTCGTTGTCGTCGTTGAAATGGCACAGATCACGCCGCCGATTGGGTTCAACCTGTTCGTCTTGCAAGGCATGACCGAGCACGAAATGGGCTATATCACCCGCGCAGCCTTCCCGATGTTCATGATCATGGTCCTGATGTGCTTTGTTTTGATCTGGTTCCCTGATGTCGCGATGTGGTTGCCTGACACGATGCGACAGGCACCCTAGTCATTGCTTCGTGCGCTAGCCTGGACGGGCCGACAGGGTCGGTATTGTCTGATTGTCGGTCTGATTGTGGGATTGGCCGCACCCGAGCTCGCGCAAGTTATAAGTCCTTGGATCGGTGAGTTTGTTGCGGTTTTGCTCTTTGTGTCCGGGATCCGGGTCGGTGCCCGCCAAGCTTTCGGGAGCTTGCATGACCTGTCGCCCACTTTAACGCGTATCGCGTTTTTTCAGTGTATTCTCCCGCTTTTTGTCATTGTGATGCTGTACTCTTTCGGGGTGCTCGAGGTGCCTTTGGCGCTGGCGGTGTGTCTGATGCTCGCCGCTCCGTCTGTCACAGGCGCACCAAATTTTGCCATCATGATCGGGCAGGATCCCGGGGCCAGCATGCGTCTGCTGGTCCTCGGCACAGCCTTGTTTCCAGTTACGGCGCTTCCGGTCTTGGTGGTCTTTGATCCGACCGGTGGGGGGGCGGTCGAGGCGGTTTCGCTGTCGCTCAAACTTATGGTTGCGATCTTGATTTCCGTCAGTCTGGGCTTCGGTGTCCGGTGGCTCTGGCCACGGTTTTCAAAACCCGATGCGCAGTCTGCTCTGGACGGGTGTGCTGCGCTTGTCCTGTCGGTTGTCGTCATTGGATTGATGAGCGCGGTCGGGCCGCTTTTGCGCAGCGATCCGTTGCAGTTGGCGCTCTGGATTCTGGTGGCGATAACGATCAATCTGACTTTGGTTATTGTAACTTTCAGGGCGCATCAGCGGGTCGATTGGGCGATGGGCGTCGCAACAGCAATCTATGCGGGAAACCGAAACATCGCGCTGTTTTTGATTGTTCTGCCAGCGGAGGTGGCGGCACCTTTGATGATCTTCGTCGGATGCTATCAGATCCCGATGTATCTGACGCCGGTTTTGATGGCGCGTCTAACTCGAATGCGCCCTGGCTAAGGACCATAGGTCCGCCGTCTAGATCTTGCGGAAAGTCAGTCTTTAATCGATAGCTTCCTGAGCTGCCAGATTGATCGAGCAAACACCGCTTCTGTTCGAAACTGCGGATCCAGATCATAGGGATAAACGATCCAGAATGGGCCCTTGCCGCGAACGGTCATGGGTTCTCCATTCATCCGCGTTGCGACAATCGGAGATGTCTGTCCGATCTCGTCCATTGGCATTTCCACGGCATAATCGTTGAGCGCGACCATTCGCAACAATGACCCCTTAGCATCGGCCGCATTCAATACAACTGACAGCGGTACGCCAGAGAACTGCACTTCGCCATCGGTCCAGATTGTCGATGTCGTGAACGAGACCTGTTCAAGCTTGTCTAGATGATTCAACGACAGCTCCAGCTGCGCGTCTTTGCTTGAAAGCGAGAGCAAGTGGTGCTGCGCCACGACAAAACCGCTGTTGAGCAGGGCCAGCAGGACGGCCAAGATTGAGATGCGCGCCTTCACTCTTGTCCTCCTTTATTGAGAACAGGTTACTTGAATTCTCAGCAGATGCATCTCGGAATTTGGGATAGTTTACTATACCAACGGATAGGTTTTGCGGTGATCTAAGATAGGTTTGGGCGGAGGTTTGATCCTTCACGCCGGATAAGACCAAAAAGAGGATGCGTTTTCCGAACCCAAGACCGCAAAGGACCTTTAATATGCTTAACCTCAGGTCCTGTAACGCAAAAGGACCGCCGTGGCGGTCCTGCGCGAAGCTGATGGGTATTCAGCTTTGAATTGGAGCGGGCGATGAGATTCGAACTCACGACCCTAACCTTGGCAAGGTTATGCTCTACCCCTGAGCTACGCCCGCATCCTTCGGTGACGGCTGATTTAGCGACCCGGGGTCAGACCTGCAAGCGAAAATCGTAGAGCGATGTCGATTTTCCACCTGTCTCGGCAGCTCAAAGGTCAATGGTACCGGTATTGGGCTCGGCCGGCGCAGGCTCGGGCTCCGGTTTGCGGCGGATAATAATATCGCCGTTGGGCAGGAACTCCGGTGCATCATAGGTACCAAGATCCCGGATCTGTTCGCCAAACCTGCGCATCAGCGGGCGCATTTCACCGGCAAGCTCCCCCAGCATGTCGTCCATCCGCTCGATGAACTGCGCGAACGGGTCAGGCGAGGCGTCAGGGCTTTCTTGCGCCCGGCTCAAACTTGGCGTCACGACCAGGGCAAAGATCAAAACGAGTGTCTTCATAACGCCAATATGGGGCCTGACGGTAGGGTTTTCAAAGCCTGGCCACGTTTTAAAGGTCTATGTCCAGCGTAACAGGAAAATGATCTGACGCGGTCAGGAGCGCGTGAGAGAGCTCTGGCGTGTCAAAACATGCAGGGTCGTCGAACGGGTGCCAGACCTGCCAGTCAGGGCTGAGGTCTTTAAGATCCGGGGACACCATGATGTAGTCGAGCAACGCATTGAGGTAGCGTTTTTCCTTGCGCAGGTAGAAGCGCGACGTGCTCACGCGGACACCAAGGCGTTGTTGCAAAGCTGCCGCCGCATGCGGGTCATAGAGTTGCAGATCTCTGGCTTGATCCAAACCCAGTACAATCTCGACCGAGGATTTACCAAACAGGGCCTCATATTCGTCAAGGCCTGGCCCGTCATTGAAATCGCCCAGTACAATCAACGAGTCCTTGGCCTGCAAATGTGACGCAACTCTGCGCCGCAACCAAATGCATTGCGCCAGTTGTTTGCGTCGGTTCGCGATAGAAAGCCGCATCGCGTGGGCCGCATCTCGTGCGCCATGGGCGGCTTTCGACTTCGCATGCACCCCGATCATGCGCAAAAGCTTACCGGTGGTGGTCTCGACCAAAACCTCGAGCGGAGGTTTCGAAAAGGTGACCGTGTCGGCTTGGGCATCGATATCAAGATCAATCTCGAAAGACTGGTCAAAACGCGGGGCAGCCGGCGGCTCATAGGTAGACACAGGGGCATGCATGGTCGTCAGGATGTCCGGATCGTGGAGAAACGCGATCTCCTGCTGCGTGTCATTGGTGAACCCGACAAGGGCCGCGCGGGCTCGCAGGCCGAAATGAGCGGCAAAGTTTTCAAGCGCGACGACCGTATTGCGATTGCGGTTGCTGTCGGGAGCTTCGATAATCATCACGCCATCGGCGTCCAGAGCCTGGAAGACGCGCCCTAACGCCTGAGTTTGCATGGCTTTCGTCACATTGTAGCGGGCCGACCAGCTGTCATCGTCGATGAGCTGGCCCGTGTCGTCAAACAAGGTGTTGAACCACTCGGTATTGTAGGTCGCAATCCGCATCATGCTGTCTTGCGTCGGGATTGAATATCTTCCCAGGCATCATTGATCATGATCAGGCGGTTTTCGGCCAGACGAATGGCTTCCTTCGGGACCCCGCGGGCCAGCAGTTTGTCTGGATGGGCTTTGCGAACAAGCGCCCGCCAGCGCGCGCGAATCTCGGCCAAAGGCGTGTCTGGGGTTACGCCCAAGACCGAGAACGGATCCGGGGTCGCATCTGGCACAAATCGCGCCCGCAAGGCATGGAACTCCTGCTCTGAGATCTCGAAGATCCCGGCAACTTGCGCTAAAAACTCGTCCTCGGCAGGGTGATATGTTCCGTCTGCCACTGCGATATAGAACAGCCCTTCCATCAAATCCATCAAGACTGCATTGCGTCCGGCGAACATGGTTTTGATCCGTTTGGCGTATTCGGAAAATCCGGCCACATCCTCCCGCGCAAGATTGTAGACACGCGCTGCACTTTCCAGGTCATCATCAGGAATTATGAAGACTTGCCGAAAGGCAGTAACCTCGTCGCGCGTGACCAGACCGTCAGCCTTTGCCATTTTGGCACCGAGCGCGATGACAGCGATTGTGAAGCCCACCGATCGCTCTGGCGGGGTGCGAAGTTTTTCAAAAACTGCGCCCAGACCTTCGCCTTTGGCGAGGGCCGACAGGGCTTCAGCGATGCGGGTCCAAATCGACATAGCTACAGGTGTAGCGCATGTCTGGAGTGGCGTCAGAGAATTTTCTGCATCAGCACAAGGTCGATATGATGATCGAACTTGAATCCCGCGCGCGCGATGCGTCCACATTCCACATAGCCAAGTTTCGTGTGGAAGTTCAACGCGGTACTGTTGGTGGCAGAAATTCCGGCCACAAGGGTCGCCACATTCGTCGCTCTGGCATGTTCCTCCAACGCGTCTAGCAATCTGCGCCCCAAGCCCTGGCCACGGGCCGTGGGGTGTAAATGAATGGTGAGCTCCTTGGTCTTTGCATAGCCCGATCCTGACCGGAATGTGGTCAAACGGGCAAATCCACATACGACCGCTTCGGAAACTGCGACGATATAAGGATCCTGCGCGGCGTTCGCGGCCGTGATCGCGGCTTCGACGTCACTGCGGGATGGGATA
>JBCCWL010000003.1:0-333005 GCA_039193885.1 Pseudomonadota bacterium | reverse complement strand
GTTTTCATTTTATGTACTCCAATTTGATGTGCCGATCTGGTGCCGGCGGTTTTGTGTGTTCGGCGTTGTGCCGTTTGATGAGATGAATATGGGGTGTGGTTGGCTGTCACACAATGCACGGATGCGTGAGAATGGGTAATGTTAAGTGCGTTCATGCACATACTTCTGCGCCCCTTAGCGCAGCGCATCACACCGCCGTGAGAACCCGGTAAATTCCCGTGAGCCACAGATCCAAAGGCCCGCAAGCGCCGTAAAATCCAAGGTCATTTCGAAAGGCGGGCCCGGGACTGACGTGGACTAGTGATCGTTAATGTCTTTGTCCCAAACTTTGACCTGTCCACGCTTTAGGCTGAAGACACGGCGCAAGATCAGCCATGCCGCCAAAGCGACAAGCGCAAAGACCACAAGGGTTATCGGGAAAGAGGCGGACAGATAGGCTGCAAACGGTCCACCCGCCAGAAAGATCAGCCCCATTACACCAGCGGCAAGGGCGAAGCCTAGCAGAATGTATCCCGGTATCAAGACTTCGAGGATACCCAAGACAAGCGCTGCGGCGAACCAAATCAGATAATGCGCAAAATCCATCAGCTTCGTCCTTTCAAAAGCCCAAAGGCGTCGCTAAAGGCATCCAATGCATTGGCTGGCAGAAGAACGGTCTGCTTGCCGTCGCCTTTGCCTACTTCAACCAAGGCTTCAACCTGTTTGAGCGCAACCTGATATTGCGCGGCCTCCAGCCCGTGATCTGCGATGGCTTGTGCAACAACCGAGGTCGCATAGGCCTCGGCGTCGGCCTGAACCCGGCGGGCCTTGGCCAATTGTTCGGCTGCGTAAAGCTCTGCGTCGGCGTTAAGCTCCACAGCTCGCTTTGAACCCTCCGCTTCGGTTACCTGAGCCCTGCGCGCGCGTTCGGCGTTGAGCTGTTGAAGCATCGCTTCGCGGGTTGCTGCATCAAGATTAACGTCCAGAATCTCGGCGCGGGTCACTTCGATACCCCAGTCATCCACCGCATCAGCCACCTGCTGCTTGATCCTCAAGATCAGTTGCTGGCGGTTCGATTGGACCTCGTCGAGTTCCATCTCTCCGATTCCTGAACGGACGATCCCTGCCACGGTTGTCGCAATCGCGGCATCTACATCGCGAATTCTATACACCGTCTTTTCGGGCTCGATGATCCGGTAGAACACGCTGGTTTCAACTTGAACCAGAACGTTGTCAGAGGTGATTGCATCTTGCGAAGCCGTGGGCAGCTGCCGCTCAAGAATAGATATTTTATGCGCAACACGGTCCAAGAACGGAACAATGAAATTTATACCTGGCCCAAGGACGGATCTGAGCCGACCAAACCGCTCAACAACATGTTTCTCACTTTGCGGGACGATCCGTACGCCCGCAAGAATTGTGACGACGATAAATACAAAGAGCAGCAGATAAACGAAGTTGTTGCCCAGAAAATCAATCAGCAGCTGTTCCATAATAATTATAGTCTCTCCATTGGAAATCACTCCTTATATGGGTGCCAATTACGTTCTTTTGAAGATGATCTCCTGACAGCGCCCGATTGTGCTGCGCATTTGCATCGCCTATTTTGAGCACATGCCGTCCTTGTGCCGCGCCTGTCTGAGCCAGTTTGAACACGCCGAGCGCTGCCCGGTCTGCCGGTCGCCGCGTGTTCTCGCGCATCCGGAACTCTACGATCTCACGATTGCGCATATGGATTGCGATGCATTCTACGCCAGTGTCGAGAAACGCGACAATCCAGAGCTCCGCGACAAACCCGTAATCATTGGCGGCGGACGGCGCGGTGTCGTATCCACTGCCTGTTATATCGCCCGCATAAAGGGTGTCCGCTCTGCCATGCCGATGTTCAAGGCTTTGAAACTGTGCCCCGAAGCGGTCGTGGTGCGTGGACGCATGGACGTCTATGTCGAGGTATCCCGCCAGATCCGATCCTTTATGGAAGACCTGACCCCATCCATCGAACCATTGTCATTGGATGAGGCGTTTCTCGACCTGAGCGGGACCAAGCGATTGCATGGCCACCCGCCCGCAGTCATGCTGGCAAGCCTTGTCAAACGCATGGAAGAGGAACTGGGGCTCACAGGCTCAATTGGCCTCAGCCACAACAAATTTCTCGCCAAGGTTGCTTCCGATCTGGACAAGCCCAAAGGGTTCTCGATCATCGGAAAGTCCGAGACTGACAGCTTTCTGCGCGACAAGCCTGTCTCGATGATCTGGGGCGTGGGTGCGGTCGGACAAGCGGCACTGGACCAAGCCGGCATCCGTACATTCTCGGACCTTTTGCGATGGGACCGCAAGGACCTTGGGGCCCGGTTCGGCTCGATGGGTGACAGGTTGTACTTTCTGGCGCGCGGGCAAGACCGCCGCCGGGTCAGCGCGCATACACCGGTCAAAGGCATCTCGAATGAAACCACCTTCCGTGAAGACACGGCCGACCCGGATGTTCTGGATGGACATCTATGGCGCATGTCCGAGAAAGTCGCAGACCGCGCCAAAGCCAAGCAGATTGCCGGACGCGTTGTGACGCTGAAGCTCAAGAAGGCCGATTTCAAACTGGTCACACGGCGTGTGTCGCTGCGCGACCCCACGCAGATGGCGGACCGGATTTACCGCACCTCTCGCGACCTGTTTGCGCAAACCGGTGATATCGGGCCGCTGCGGCTTCTGGGTGTTGGCATCAGCGATCTTGTTTCCGAAGATAGCGCCGATCTGACGCCCGATCTGCTGGACCCTGAGGCCGCGAAACGCTCAGATGCCGAGCGTGCGACCGACGCCATTCGAGAACGGTTTGGCAAAGATGCGATCCTGAAGGGCCGTGCACTGCGGTGACCCCTTTGGCAACGCATGGAGACTGGCAGACCAGCAAAAAAGAAAACGCCCGCCGAAGGGCGAGCGTTCCTAAAAAATCTATGCCCAGATCCGCATGGCTCGTGCGATGATCTCGGGGGTTGGTGCGCTTAGCGACGAATGCCCAATTTCTTGATCAGGTCGGTGTAGCGGCTTTCTTCTTTCGTTTTGAGGTAATCCAGCAGCTTACGGCGCTGAGCAACCATCTTCAGCAGGCCGCGGCGGCCATGATTGTCTTTCTTGTGTGTTTTGAAGTGCTCTGTCAGCGTGTTGATACGTGACGTCAGGATTGCAACTTGAACCTCGGGGGACCCGGTGTCGCCTTCGGTGGTTGCGTATTCTTTCATGAGGCTCGCTTTGAGCTCTGGCGTGATCGACATCGGGGTCTCCTTTTCAAATCATAGGGTTATGGCACAAGCCGGGATGTCGTCCAGCAGAGCCCATGGAGGTGCCGCATGTAGCGGATGAGCGCGTATAAGAGAGATTCGTTTGAAAAGGAAGACCTAACCTTTTGACAGGCCTAAAGCGTGGTTCGACCAAAGAACGGCAGATACGTGTCCAGAACGGCCTGCGGGTTTTCTTCCATGACAAAATGACCGCATCGGCATGAGGCTGTTTCCACATCGGTCGCCCAGCGCGTCCAGGCCGTTTCTGCCACGCCGATCCGGGAAGGAAACCCGTGATCGGAATACAAAAACATCAGTGGTGCCTCGATTTTGCGACCCGCTGCAAGATCCGCTTCATCTAGTGCCCGGTCGGTGGATGCACCTGCGCGGTAATCAGCACACATGGCGTGGACACGGGCTGGGCTCGCGGCCTGTGTTCTATAGGCGTCCAAAGCGGCTGGGCTGAACGGATCAAGCGATTTGGTAAGTGTCCAGCTTTGCAACGTCCAGTCGACATAACCTTGCGCATCGGCGTTGATCATGCGCTCAGGCAACGGACTGGGCTGCGCAAGAAATGTCCAGTGGTAGGCCGCAAGTCCAAGGTCTGCCGTCCAAGCGCGCCAGTAGTCGGCGGTTGGAAGGATTTCGATGACACCGAGTTTGTTGACCCGCTGCGGGTGATCCAGCGCAAATCTATAGGCGACGCGGGCACCACGGTCATGACCCAGAATATGCGCGTTTTGCTGCCCAAAATGATCCAGGATTGCCGCCAGATCCAAAGCCATCTCACGTTTAGAATAGGTGGTATGGTCCAGATCATCCTGCGGTGCGTCACTGGCCCCATAACCCCGCAAATCCGGCACGATGCAGGTAAAGTGCTTGGCGAATTGCGGTGCCAAACCAGACCAGCACATATGATTTTGCGGATAGCCATGCAGCAGAACCAAAGGTGGGCCCTCTCCGCCAACATGCACCGAAAGAGAGAGCTCGCCGCGAACCACGCGGTGTTCTGTAAAGCCTTCAATCATGTCCATAGCTCCGGTTGCTGGGCGTATGAAATATAGAGCGGGTGTTTCGGGTGCCCGGCTTTGCTAAGACCAAGATGATGCAACGGTGCATTCGCAGCTCGTAGCAGTTCCACAACTTCAGGGCCTCGGTCGCGATGTGCCCCATGAGTACCCCACGCGCAGAGTAAAACATCTGACCAGGTTTGCGCCTCCAGGATCGCTGCATCATTGGCAGGGCCCACGGGATCATGCGCTTTGCGCATTTGGAACGGATCAGTGTCGCGCCAGGCAAAAATGTTGCACACCCGAAAAGCTCCAAATCCCAAACTGCGCGCCCGGCGCTCGCAGCGCTCAACGGTCGGATCATTCTGCATTTCGGTTGCGGTAGACGGGTTGAGCATAACGAACGCGATCTTCGGCCCGTTTGCGTCCCAGATCCGCGTCAGCGTGTAACGGTAGCGTTCGCAGGGTGAGTAGACCGCCGTGCTCGCCGCGTCATCCTTGAGAAAATCTCGCGTGATCATGGGGCATGGTTTGGCAGGTCTGCGCGAGCTGGGCAAGCCCGCGCAGACAGATCTTTCGGCTCAAATCAGGCCGTGGCCAAGGGGCGTTTTTCAAGCAGGTAAACTGCGACCACTGCATAGAGGACGTGGCCCCAAAGCGCGACCCAGGTGATACCGGTGAAGCCCAGGAACGGCTTGTTGCCAGCGACCAAATGCGCAACGCCGTAAAGAGCGAAGACCCACAAGGCGACACCGTAGACGATTGCCGTGATCGACCAATGAAGATTTGGCAGGATCTTGCGTTGAACTGGGCGCGCTACAAGCAAGTATCCCAATGTGTAGACAAATAGACCTGTCAGGATGTGAAGTATGTCGCCGCCGCCTTTAGGCGCTGCGCCAAATACTGATTTGATCGTACCTTGTGCCAAGCCGACCGGGGCAAGTTTTGCGTATCCAAATAGCGGGGCAAGCCCTTGACCAAAAAGATCAAATGCGATGGTGGCGATGGCGCCTGCGGTTAGGATAGTCCAGATATTACGTGTCATTTTGTGTCTCCTGAAATTTGCTGAGACCTGAATAGGCCAGCGCGCACCGGTCGCGATAGGCCCCTCACAAAAGCCTGAAAACGGGCCTTAGGTTTCGTGATCAATTGAAATACTTCCGCACGATCATCGTCAAAATGTTGCGAATTGTGCGTTTGCGCAGATCTAAAATGTTACAGATCTTGTGTCATAAAGACCCGTTTTGGGTGCAGCTCACCGCCCTTGAAGGCACCGACGGCTACCGCTTGACCATTGAGAGAGGCCCAAGCCTGCTCTCCGAAGGCCAGGTCGGAAGCAAGAACCATCGCCGGGTTGCCGTGGCGCAGCCGTGCAGCAGCCTCCGGCGAGCAAGGCAGTTCCGCCAGTCCGTCCAGACCGACCTCGAGCGGTAGAAGGTGAGCATCGAAATCAGCGGTCTTTTGCGCATTTTCAAAGGGCGCGAAGGGCACAGCATCTTCAAGGGTAAATGGTTCGGACCAGATACGCCTCAAATGGTGCACGTGCGCAAAACAGCCCAGTACTTGGCCCAGATCCCGCGCGATCGAACGCACGTAACCGCCCTTGCCGCAAATGAGCTCAAGCGTGACGTGATCAGGATCGGACCGTTCAACAAGCGCAAGGCTTTCGACAAAAAGCGGGCGCGCCGCAATTTCAACGGCTTCCCCATCCCGTGCGCGCTTGTAGGCCCGCTCTCCATCTATCTTTACTGCCGAGAACTGTGGCGGCACTTGCAGGATATCGCCGACGAACTGCGGCAATGCGGCTTTGATCTGCGCATCGGTCGGTCGCAGATCGGATTTGGAAATGACCTCACCTTCGATATCATCGGTATTTGTCGCCTGGCCCAGACGCACAGTGAATCGGTAGGCCTTCATTGCATCGGTCACATAAGGAACCGTCTTCGTCGCCTCGCCCAGGGCGACGGCCAGCAGGCCGCTTGCCTCTGGATCAAGTGTGCCGGCATGACCGGCCTTGCGCGCATCCATAACCCAACGGATCTTGTTGACGACGGTCGTCGATGTCACGCCCGGCGGTTTGTCGATGATCAACCAACCTGAAATATCGCGCCCTCGACGCTTACCCATCAGTCGTCCAGATCCCGGCGGACGGCATCGCTGCGCAGCAGCTTACGGGTCTCATCCATCTGATCAAAACTCTCGTCAATCACGAAGCGCAAATCTGGCGCATATTTCAACGTCATGTTCTTGGACACAGCGCGGCGTATCTCTGATTTGTTGCGGGCCAGCGCGGCCAATGCGTCCTCGCGCCCATCGCCACCAAGCGGCAGCACATAGGCAGTTGCAATCTTCAAATCAGGCGAGGTCCGCACCTCACTCACTGTAATTGACATGCAGTTGAGATCGGGATCATGGACTTCGCCCCGGTTTAGCACATCTGCCAAGGTGCGACGGATCAGTTCCCCGACGCGCAATTGGCGCTGCGACGGGCCTGCCCCGGAAAAATGAGAGTTCTTTGCCATGCGCGCTCACTTAAGGCCCTTGCCAGCGCCTTGCAACCGGTCCTAAACCCTCAGTGCTCACGAGAGGAACACAGATCATGGCGGCAAAGACCAAAATTGCAATCATCGGCGCATCGGGTCGTATGGGCCAAATGCTGACCGACATCGTGACGGCACACGGTCAGGCAGAGCTGACCGGTGCAACCGAAAGAGAGGGTCACGCTTGGGTCGGTTTAGATCTCGGCACTGCCATGGGGAGTGCTCCCCTCGGAGTACCCGTAGTCGCAGATCTTGAAGACATCGCCGAACAGTCGGACGTGATAATCGATTTCTCGACGCCTGCAACCAGCGTTGCGAATTCGCGTATCGCGGCCAAGTTTGGCTTGATCCATGTGGTTGGCACCACGGGATTGAGCGCAGATGAGACTGTTGCAATCGACGAGGCCGGGCGCGAGACCGTTGTAATTCGTGCGGGAAACATGAGCCTTGGGGTCAATCTCCTTGTTCAATTGACCCAGAAAGTTGCCGCTGCCCTCGACGAGGACTTCGATATCGAAATTGTTGAAGCGCATCACCATCACAAGGTCGATGCGCCCTCAGGAACAGCGTTGATGTTGGGAGAGGCCGCCGCCACAGGTCGAGGCGTTGCCTTACAGGATGTCGCGGATCGCGGTCGTGACGGGATAACCGGCGCGCGACAACGGGGCGATATCGGGTTTACGGCAATTCGCGGCGGCGATGTCGTCGGCGAGCACGACGTCATCTTTGCGGCGCAGGGCGAGCGCATTGTGCTGCGCCACTTGGCAACAGACCGCGCAATTTTCGCCCGAGGTGCGCTAAAAGCCGCTCTTTGGGGCCAGAAGCAGCCTGCGGGCTGCTATGATATGCTCGACGTTTTGGGGCTCTAGCGGTATAAGTACGCAATTATTAAACCAATGCCGATGTAGCCACGTATCTAGTTTAAGACCATGTGGAGATAGTCGTGACCTTGACCCGTGCCCTATGCGCCATTTGCTTGATATCCGCCTTGGCCCTGCCAGCAGCGGCTGAACCGGCTCGGATCGATACGCGGGACCAATTCGTTCAGACTGTAGAGGGACGCAACCTGACACTGTTCGGAATACGCCTCGTCGTAACGCCGGACGGGGTGATAGACGGGCGCGCATTTGGCCGCGACGTAAAAGGTCAATGGCAATGGCGGGACGGCTTTTTCTGCCGTGACCTGTATTGGGGGACCCGCGATCTGGGACCAAATTGCCAGGAAGTCCGATTGAACGGCAACAAGATCCGCTTTACCTCGGATCGCGGTACGGGTCAGTACGCCGATCTGACCTTGCGCTGACACCGTTAGAAATCGACAGCGATTCCCTTTTTTTCCCAATCGCCGTAACGCACAGGCTCAGGCCCGTCGCGTCCACCAAGTTCTTTCGGGAGAACCCGTTGCGGTTGCTTGGCACGCCGTGCCTCGGCCTCGGCCAAAGCGCGCTTGGCCTCAGGTGAGAGATCTTTTTTCGGTTGCTCTGGTCCGCTCATGGTGTCCACGCTTGTTCCTGCATCCTTGCTGATATACCCCGCTGCCATGAAGAAACAAGTCCAGTCCCAGCATCGCTCACGCACATCCGGCGACGGACGCAACAACCCTCTGACGCCGGCTTTGGCTGTCCGGCTGGCGGTTGTGACCTTGCTGGACGGCGTTCTTCGTGAGCGCCGCCAACTGTCAGAGCTTTTGGCGGAAGGTACAATGCTTGGCCCTTTGTCTGGCCCCGACCGCGCACGGGCCCAGCGCCTGACCAATGAAACCTTGCGCAATCTGGATCGGGCCGATTTTGTCTTGTCGCGGTTTATTGACCGCTTGCCCCCGGCACCCGGGCTTTTGGTTCTGAGACTGGCCACAGTCGAGCTTTGTGCCCTTGGGGAGGCTGCGCACGGTGTCGTCGACAGCGCCGTGACCTTGATGCGCAAAGATCGTCGAAGTGCGAAAATGGCCGGTCTGGCCAATGCCGTTTTGCGCAAAGTGGCCTCGGAAGGGCCGGCGTTATGGGCCACGTTGCCGCCACCCCAACTGCCAAGCTGGCTTCGCAGACGACTGATCCACATTTACGATGAGGCGATCGTTCAGGCGATGGAAACCGCGCATCTGTCTCCGGCACCGACAGATCTGACCGTGCGCGACTCCAGCCAGACGCAAGCTTGGGCCGTGACGTTAGGGGCAGAGCATTTGCCAACAGGCTCGCTCCGCCTGCCCGCCTCAGGGCAACTTACCGATTTACCCGGATACGCTGAAGGGGCCTGGTGGGTGCAGGACGCCGCCGCGGCGATACCCGTGCGCGCGCTGGCCCCTCAGAAAGGCGAACAGATACTCGATCTTTGTGCAGCACCCGGCGGCAAATCAATGCAACTGGCAGCTTCTGGGGCAAAAGTGACCGCACTCGATTCGTCGGCAACGCGCATGGCGCGTGTTCAAGAGAACCTGGCACGGACTGGTCTTCACGCGCATTGCGTCGTCGCAGACGCACTGACGTGGTCTAACGCACGGACATTTGACGCGGTGCTTCTTGATGCACCGTGTTCTGCAACCGGCACAGTGCGGCGGCATCCCGACCTGCCACATGTAAAGGGCGGAAAGGGCCTTCATGACGTGTTTGAACTTCAGTCCAGAATGATCGACGCCGCATTGAGCTTTCTAAAGCCCGGCGGGCGTTTGACCTATTGTACATGCTCATTGCTGACCGAAGAGGGAGAACTCCAGGCAAAGACCGCGATCGAGCGCCACGGGCTGCTTGATGAAACCCCCGCGCCTGAAGACTTGGGGCTGCCCACAACGTCTCGTGTGCCCACTGGCGGGTTGCGACTACGTCCGGACTTTTGGCCAGAACGCGGCGGGATGGATGGATTTTTTGTTGCTGTGCTTCGTAAATCTGAAAACGGCGGACCGAATACCGGGTGACAGGCTTAAAGGCTCAGGGTAGTTTGCTGAGCGAAGTTTCGACATGTCGATAGGTGCGGTCCAACGCGCGAGACTAAGAATGGGGCACGGGGCAACACGCGATGGGAGCAGCGCCGAAATCAGGCCATGGGGAAACGCGCGCGTTCAGCGTTCTCGACCATGTCCAAACACGCCTGACCGGTCTTAGCCACAAGGCCACTGGTTTCGTCTCGCAACCGGAACCCCGAACCATCGGCAGCCATGCGCGAGGGCGTCAAATGGTGGCCGGTAACTTTCGGCTTGGCGGCCATCTGGTGCAAGCTCCCGACACGTCTATCTGGGACATCGCGGCACCGGATCCTCTCTTTGAGGCCGATCGCCAAGGGTTCACCTGGCTAGACGATCTGGCCAAGATCACAGACGGATCCACGCGACGGTTAGCCCAAGCCTGGTTGAACAGCTGGATTGATCGCTATGGAAAGGGCAAAGGCCTGGGGTGGGCGCCGCAACTGGTTGGACGGCGGGTCATCCGCTGGATCAACCACGCAGTTTTCTTGCTGAACGCTCAAAGCGTTGATAACTCACGCGCTTACTTCACATCGCTTTCGCATCAGACTAATTTTCTGGCCCTGCGGGCTTCTGGGGCCCCTGTTGGATTACCACGGTTCGAAGCGCTCACGGGCCTCCTTTATGCGTCGGTCAGTCTGGAGGGTATGGTGGGTTATCTTGCGCCAGCCACCCGAGCCTTGGCCCGTGAATGTGACGCACAGATTGATGAGCAAGGCGGATTGCCAACGCGGAACCCGGAACAGCTGATGGATGTTCTGATCAATCTCAATTGGGCGATTTCCGCGTTGCGGGAGCATGAACAAGAGGTCCCGGGCGAGCTGGTGCAAGCGGTTCGGCGCGCCCTGCCGACATTGATCGCACTGCGTCATGCCGATGGAGGGTTGGCCCGGTTTCATGGCGGTGGACGCGGGGCGGAAGGTCAGCTGGACTACGCAATATCTTCAAGCTTGCGACACTTGCCACCTGCCGAAATGGACATGTTGATCGAGCGCAATGTCACCAACGAAAGACCCGGTGCGGCAATGGGCTATACAGCCATAAATCAGGGGCGAACGTCGCTGATCACCGACACTGCAGCACCGCCAAAAGAACGCGCATCGGCCGACGCACATGCATCAACTCTGGCGTTTGAGCTGAACTCCGGTCGTCACCAGGTCGTGGTCAATTGCGGCTCTGGCAACAGTTTTGGCGCGGATTGGCGGCGAGCTGGTCGGGCGACCCCATCCCATTCGACCCTATCGGTCTTGGGAATTTCTTCGGCGAAACTCTCGTCGATTCACTCCGGCGAATATCTGATCCAATCGGCGCAAGATGTCCGGATCGCAGCGCTGCCCGAAAGCCCCGATGCGGGATTGATCGCCGCCCATGACGGCTATGTTCGCGATTTGGGCTTGACCCATATCCGCAAGTTGGAGCTGGCAGGAATGGGGCGTGAACTTCGGGGCGAAGATACGTTTTGTGCGATCTCCGAGCCGGATCGCAGGATCTTCGAGACTAAGATGAACCAAACGGCGCTAGAGGGCGTGACATACGCTCTTCGTTTCCATCTGCACCCTGACATAGAATCCAGCCTCGACATGGGTGGAACAGCTGTATCCATGGCATTGAAAGGCGGTGAGATCTGGGTGTTTCGCTTTTCAGGAGCTGCCCGGCTTAGTCTGGATCCCAGTGTTTATCTAGAAAGTGGACGGATCAAACCACGTGCGTCGAAACAGATCGTTTTAACTGCCCGATTGATGGAGTATGCGGGCCGTATCAACTGGACCCTGATCCGCGCGCGTGAAGCCTCTCGACGCTGATCTAGCCGCAAAAAACCGCCTTATCCGAAAGGAAATCAATGCCCGATCTTGTCCCTGTCACCCGCGCTTTGCTGTCTGTTTCCGACAAAACCGGGCTTTTGGATTTGGGTCACGCGCTGGCGGAACGCGGCGTAGAGCTTTTGTCGACCGGTGGAACAGCAAAAGCTCTGCGGGAGGCCGGGTTACCGGTGCAGGATGTCTCTGAACTTACCGGATTTCCCGAGATGCTGGATGGCCGGGTCAAAACGTTGCACCCAAAGGTCCATGGCGGACTTTTGGCTTTGCGCGACAATGCACAGCATCGCGCAGCCATGGAAGCTCATGGAATCGCTGGAATCGATCTCTTGGTTGTCAATCTTTACCCATTTGAGGCGACAGTTGCTGCGGGAGGCGACTATGAGACCTGTGTCGAGAATATCGACATTGGCGGTCCCGCAATGATCCGGGCCGCTGCCAAAAACCATGGCTTCGTGAATGTCATCACCGATGCGCAGGATTATGCTGCCTTTCTCGACGAGTTGCAGCTCAATGACGGGGCGACACGCTATGCATTTCGCCAGACGCTTGCCTTGACCGCCTATTCAAGGACCGCCGCCTACGACGCAGCGGTGTCAACATGGATGGCCGGCGCTCTGGGCGACGTCCCCCGTCGGCGGGCCTTTGCTGGTACGTTGGCCCAAATGCTGCGCTATGGTGAGAATCCACATCAGAACGCGGCGTTCTATACAGACGGTCAGAACCGCCCCGGCATCGCCACGGCCAAGCAGTGGCAGGGCAAGGAGCTGAGCTACAATAACATCAATGACACTGATGCAGCCTTTGAACTGGTGGCGGAGTTTGACCCTGCAGACGGGCCTGCGGTTGCCATCATTAAACATGCCAACCCTTGTGGCGTCGCGCGCGGGGCAAGCTTGCAGGAGGCTTACCGCTCCGCCTTTCAATGCGACCAGACCTCTGCGTTTGGAGGCATCATCGCCTTGAACCAACCACTCGACGAAGCAACCGCCCGGGAGATCAGTGAGATCTTCACTGAGGTCGTGATAGCGCCGGGTGCCGATGACGGAGCACGTGAGGTTTTCGCGGCCAAGAAGAACCTGCGGCTTCTGACGACCGAGGCGTTGCCAGATGCTGGCGCGGCAGCGCTGGCCTACAAGCAGGTCTCGGGCGGGGTGTTGGTCCAGGACAAAGACGTTGGCCGTGTCTCTCGCGATGCTTTGAAAGTCGTCACAAAGCGGGCACCGAGCGATGCAGAGCTTGACGACCTTCTATTCGCCTGGACCGTAGCTAAACATGTTAAATCCAACGCGATTGTTTATGTGAAGGACGGCGCGACTGTGGGCATCGGCGCTGGGCAAATGAGCCGGGTCGATAGCACGCGTATTGCCGCGCGCAAAGCACAGGATATGGCAGAGGTGATGGGGCTTGAGGCCCCTCTGACACAGGGCTCGGTCGTCGCGTCCGACGCGTTTTTTCCTTTTGCCGAT
The DNA here is from genome assembly GCA_039193885.1 of Pseudomonadota bacterium. GTDB lineage: Bacteria > Pseudomonadota > Alphaproteobacteria > Rhodobacterales > Rhodobacteraceae > Litoreibacter. The sequence goes on along the minus strand of JBCCWL010000003.1, from coordinate 319,965 downwards.
GGGCTGATCACCGCGGCTGAGGCTGGCGCGACGGCACTGATCCAACCCGGTGGCTCGATGCGAGATGCAGATGTGATTGCGGCCGCTGACGAATTGGGCCTCGCTATGGTCTTCACCGGCATGCGACACTTCCGGCACTGACATGCGGCTGCTCTCTCTCATGGCTATTCTTGCGTTCGGGATCGATCAGATCTCGAAATGGCTGGTCGTGCATGTGGCGAACCTAAAAACTATCGGCGCAATCGACGTCTTGCCGCCTTTGCTTAACTTCAGAATGGGATGGAACACCGGTATCAATTTCGGACTGTTCGGCAACAGCCCAGAGGCGGTGCGATATGTATTGATCGCTTTGGCTGTTGTGGTTTCAGTTGGTCTGTTTTTATGGGCCATGCGCGATCAGCGCAGACAAACAACGCAAGTCGGCGCTGGTCTGATCATTGGCGGCGCGTTGGCCAACGCGCTTGATCGGGTCATCTACGGGGCCGTTGCAGATTTTCTGAATATGTCATGTTGCGGGATTTCAAACCCATTCACTTTCAATTTGGCCGATGTGGCGATCTTTGCAGGGGCATTTCTTTTGATCGTCTTTGACGATAACAAGAGTGACGACCCGACACGGATCGGTTAAACCGGGGTCACGATTTGGAAGTGAGGACAGGAATGCAAACGAAACTTACGATCGCCGGTTTGTGTACCGCGGTGTGTTTTGTGACCGCATGCGATCGCGATTCCGAGCCTCGGCTTCTCAACGTCAAATCCAATATCGAAGGGCCGGATGAGTTTGCCATCCTACCGAACAAGCCGCTTGAGTTGCCGGATGATTTCGCCGCACTGCCGGAGCCAACTGAAGGCGGCACAAATCGCACTGATGCAACTCCGATTGAGGATGCAATCGTGGCGCTTGGTGGTGATCCAAATGCCGGCGGCGGGGAGCCTGCGCTGCTGGCCAGCGCAACCCGCTATGGCGTAACGCCTAACATCCGCAACGAATTAGCGCGGGAAGACTTGCAGTATCGTCGCGACAATGACGGGCGTGTTCTCGAGCGGCTTTTCAACGTAAATGTCTATTTTAAGGCTTACGCCGACCAGTCCCTCGATCAATACGGAGAACTTGAGCGGCTGCGTCGCCGAGGCATCCGGACCGTCTCTGCGCCGCCGGAACCTATCGAGTAAGACCAAACGTTTCCTCACATCTGCGTTGGGTCGCTTGATAATCCTGCAGTCGCGTCCATCTTGTCGCCAAAGCACTTAGATCATCTGAAGGATCCTCATGCGAAAACTCTTAGCCGCCTCATTCGTGTATCTTATTGGCTCACTGCCCAGTCTCGCAGCTAGCGAGGTCACGACATTCACGCTTGATAATGGCCTGGAAGCTGTTGTGATAGAGGATCATCGCGCCCCTGTTGTCGTTCATATGCTCTGGTACAGGGCCGGAGCGGCAGACGAAAAACCCGGTGTTTCGGGCGTCGCCCATTTCGTCGAACATTTGCTGTTCAAAGCGACTGACAAGCTTGAAGCGGGTGAATTCTCGGCCATTGTCGAGGCCAATGGCGGATCCGATAATGCGTTCACGTCCTGGGACTATACCGGCTACTTTCAAAGGGTTGCGGCTGACCGGCTCGGCCTGATGATGGAGATGGAAGCCGATCGGATGCGCAATATCCGTTTGACCGATGAAGACATCGAAACAGAGCGGGAAGTGATCCTGGAAGAGCGCGCGCAGCGGATCGACAGTGATCCCGGCGGGCTGTTTTCAGAGCAACGGCGCGCCGCTCAGTTCCTCAACCACCCCTATGGCATCTCGATCATCGGCTGGAAACACGAGATGGAGCAGCTCGGACGCGAAGCCGTCTATGACTTCTACGAAACCTACTATGCCCCGAACGCGGCTGTGCTGATTGTTGCAGGCGATGTCGACCCCGAAGAAGTGAAAGCGCTGGCCGAAGAGCATTACGGTCCGCTGGAACCCACGCCGGACCTGCAACCGCGTGAGCGTCCTGTTGAGCCGCCGCAGCTTGCGGAACGCCGTCTGATTTTCGAGGACCCCCGGGTGTCGCAACCCTATGTTTCGCGATCCTACCTTGCCCCCGCCCGACGCGCAGGCGATCAGGAAACAGCAGCCGCACTGACTATACTTGCGGACCTTCTGGGCGGAAGCTCGGCGACCTCGGTTTTGGGCAAAGAGCTTGAATTAGGCACCAAACGCTCAATTTACACGGCCGCCTTTTATTCCGGCATGGCCTATGACCACGGCACCTTCAATTTGTTCAACATTCCAGCTGCTGACGTCAGCTTGCGAGAGGCCGAGGATGAGATGGATGCCGTTGTCGCCAAGTTCATTGAAACAGGTGTCGATGCTGACCAGCTGGCACGGGTAAAGACTCAAATCCGGGCCGGTCAGATCTATGCCGAAGATGACGTTAGTGGGTTGGCACGGCGCTACGGCACAGCGTTGACAACCGGGCTTACAGTTGAAGATGTGCAATCGTGGCCAGACGCGTTGCAGGCTGTAACTGAAGACCAAATTATTGAGGCTGCGAAAATGATCTTCGATCGCAAGAAAGCTGTAACCGGTTGGTTCAGCGCACCAAAACAGGAGGTCAGCCAATGATGACTACATTCCGACATGTTGGCCTGGTGGTCTTGGCCATCGCCACGTTTACACTGCCTGCGCGCGCCATCGACATTCAGGAAGTCACCTCCCCCGGAGGCATAAATGCCTGGTTGGTCGAGGAGACGTCGATCCCGTTCACTGCGCTTGAGATCCGGTTTAAAGGCGGTGCAGCGCTTGACCGCGACGGAAAGCGCGGTGCGGTTTACATGATGAACGGCCTGCTTGAAGAAGGGGCCGGTGATCTGGATGCGACGGCATTCGCCGCAGAGGTCGAAAGCTTGGCCGCCGGATTCGATTTTGATGTCTATGACGACAGCTTTGCAATTTCTGCCCGGTTTCTGACCGAAAATCGTGATGATGCGGTTGCGCTGCTGCGTACCGTTCTGACAGAGCCACGGTTCGATCAGGAGGCGATCGACCGCGTCCGCTCACAGGTCATTTCGATTCTGGGCTCAAACGAGAACGATCCTCAAAAGATCGCCTCTCAAACCTTCGACGAATTGGCCTTCGGCACGCATCCTTACGCATCGATCAAGGAAGGGACGATCGAGTCTGTCTCGGCCCTTACACGCGACGACATCGTTAACGCCTATAGCGATGTGTTTGCGCGCGACCGTATCGTTGTGGGTGCTGTCGGGGATATCTCCGCAACAGAGTTGGGGGAGCTGCTAGATACGCTTCTTGGAGACGTTGCTGCAACGGGGGCTCCGCTTCCCGAGCGCGCGCCTTACCTGCTCGATGGCGGCAAAACGGTGATCGATTTCAATACCCCGCAATCGGTTGCTGTCTTTGGCCATGAGGGTATCGCGCGCAATGATCCGGATTTCTTTCCGGCCTACGTCATGAATCAAGTGCTAGGGTCGGGCGGCTTTGGCTCCCGCCTGATGGAGGAAGTCCGCGAAAAGCGTGGGCTGACTTATGGCGTTTATTCTTGGTTGCTCCCCCTCGACAATGCAGAGCTTGTGATGGGCCAACTCGCATCCTCCAACGACAAGATTGCCGAGGCGATTGAGGTCATCAAATCGGAATGGGCCCGGCTTGCGCAAAACGGCATCTCCGCCGAAGAACTGGCTGATGCGAAGACCTATCTCACCGGGGCCTATCCTTTGCGGTTTGATGGCAATGGGACCATCGCACGGATACTGGCTGGCATGCAGATGGATGGGCTTCCGATCTCATATATCGACACGCGCAACGACAAGGTCAATGCGGTCACGCAAGAGGACATCATGCGCGTCGCAAATCGTTTGCTGCAACCGGAGAACCTTCACTTTGTGGTGGTCGGGCAACCAGAAGGGCTGATCAGCAGCAATTGAGATACGCATGGCCGAATCGCGACCGGCCATGCTAAACCTTGGGGCATGAACGCTCCCAACCCCAACATAAGGGCGGTCCCGCCAGAGATCAGACAGCTCGATGAAGGTGCGGTTAACCGCATTGCAGCCGGCGAGGTGGTTGAACGCCCCGCCTCTGCGGTGAAGGAACTCGTAGAAAACGCGTTGGATGCGGATGCACGCCACATTACAATTTGCGTGCAGGATGGCGGGAAAACGTTGATCCGTGTTGCCGATGACGGACATGGCATTCCTGCGCCTATGCTTGCGATGGCTATGGCGCGGCATGCGACCTCCAAGATCGATGGCAGCGATCTTCTGAATATCCATACCTTCGGTTTCCGGGGCGAGGCCTTGCCGTCCTTGGGCGCGGTCGGACATTTGACCCTAACATCGCGTGTAATCGGGCAAGACGCAATGGAACTCTCGGTATCAGGCGGGGACATGGGCGTACCCAGACCAGCCGCAGGAGCGAAAGGAACGGTCGTCGAATTACGCGATCTGTTTTTTGCCACACCGGCCAGGTTGAAATTCATGCGCAGCGATCGGGCCGAGATGCAGACGATTACCGATGTTGTCAAGCGCCTCGCCATGGCCGAGCCTTCGGTGGGCTTTGAATTGATCGACCAGAGCAATGGAAAGTCGCGCACCGTCTTCAAAGCGCCGGCCCAATCGGGTGATCTCTTCACCGCCCTGGGCGGGCGGCTTGCTCAGATTCTGGGTGCTGAGTTTTCCGAAAATGCGCTCGAAATTGCGGCGGATCGCGACGGGCTGACGCTGACGGGGTTTGCAGCATTGCCCACCTTCTCCCGTGGGTCTAGCGCTGCGCAATACATGTTCGTGAACGGGCGACCTGTGCGCGACAAATTGTTGATCGGTGCGTTGCGCGCGGCCTATTCCGATTTCCTCAGCCGGGACCGGCATCCGGTCTGCGCGCTGTTTCTGGAATGCGATCCCGCGCAGGTCGACGTTAATGTGCATCCCGCCAAATCCGAAGTTCGCTTCCGCGATCCGGGGCTGGCGCGCGGGTTGATTGTTTCTGCGTTGAAGCATGCGCTCGCCGCTGCCGGTCATCGGGCGTCGAGCACGGTATCCACCGCAGCACTAGGCGCATTTCGGGTCGAGCGTCCCACAAACGTTGTCTACCAGATGGATCGCTCGTCTTATCCAACAGCCCCCGTGCAACCGCGACCTGAGTTTCAACACGGGTTCGCAGAAACCGCCCCGGTTTTTGCCCGTGTGGAGCCCGAGAACGACCAATCCGCATCCGATTTGCCACTTGGGGCTGCCCGAGCGCAAGTGCACGAAAATTATATCGTCGCTCAGACAGGCGATGGTGTTGTCATTGTCGATCAACATGCAGCGCATGAACGCCTCGTCTATGAAAAGCTCAAGCGACAGATGCGGGAAAACGGGGTCGCGTCGCAGGCCCTTTTGATTCCGGAGATTGTGGCGCTCGGTGACGCAGATGCGGCACGGCTTTTGGCCCAAGCCGATGCTTTAGGGCGGCTTGGTCTGGTGATTGAGCCCTTTGGGCTCGGAACCATCGCCGTGCGGGAAACACCTGCCATACTCGGACCGATCAATGCGGAAGCGATGTTGCGCGATATCCTTGATGAGCTGGACGACATAGGCGACATCACTCTGGTCGGGGACAAGATTGAAGCCGTCCTCAGCCGAGTGGCCTGCCATGGATCGATCCGGTCGGGCCGGCGTATGCAGGCTGACGAAATGAACGCTCTCCTAAGAGAGATGGAGGCCACGCCGCATTCGGGGCAATGCAATCATGGCCGCCCGACATACGTCGAATTGAAGTTGGCCGACATAGAGCGGCTGTTTGGACGCACATGATTGAACTTGGTGGCGTAGAGATCGACCTGAGCGATCCGATTGCGATCGCAGCCCTCGTTGGGGCCGCAGTCACAGTATTAATAGTTTTGCTGCTTGTGATGGCGTTGCGTGCGGCCCAACGCTCGGCGCGTCTGTCAGAGCCAATGCTTCGGCAAATGGGTCAGCTGGGCCAAGACGTCTCCGCCTTGGGTCAGGCGCAAGCGAGCCTGACGGGCGGTTTGGACTCCGTGTCCAAGTCCCAGGCAATGACGATGCAAACCTTTGAAATGCGTCTTGCGGAAGTCCAACGTCAGATGGCCGACCGCCTTCACGCGACGTCCAGCCAGCAATCGCGCGCCCTTTCCGAGTTGCAAGAACGGATGAATGAAACCCTGCATGGATCGTCCGAAAAAACGGCCAAGTCATTGACTCAATTACAAGAACGTCTGGCCACGATCGACAAAGCGCAGACCAATATCGAAAAATTGTCTGGCGATGTCCTGAGTTTGCAGGACATCCTGTCAAATAAGCAGACGCGTGGTGCGTTTGGAGAAATTCAGCTCCATGATATCGTCTCAAAGGCGCTGCCTGCTGGCAGCTACAGCTGGCAGGCAACGCTCTCCAACAACAAACGTGCCGATTGTCTCATTCATTTGCCAAACCCGCCCGGGCCCATAGTCATTGACGCAAAATTTCCGCTTGAGCCCTATGAGAGGCTGGTCGCAGCCGAGACGAAAACCGATACGGCCCGCGCGTTGAGCGAGCTGCGCGTCGCCGTTCGTGGGCATATCACAGCAATTTCTGAGCGCTATCTGATTGACGGTGAGACCGCCGATGGAGCGCTTATGTTTCTTCCGTCCGAGGCTGTTTATGCGGAACTCCATGCACGACTGCCAGAGGTTGTACGCGAGGGCTTCGCAGCACGCGTGTGGATCGTCTCGCCCACAACCTGCATGGCGACACTGAACACGATGCGGGCCATACTCAAAGACGCGCGAATGCGCGAGCAGGCCGGTGCGATCCGGGCTGAGCTGGGATTGCTGGGCAAAGATATGGAGCGGTTGAATACGCGCGTTGAGAATCTCGACAAGCATTTCAATATGGCGGTCAAGGATGTCGCCGAGATCAAAATTTCAACGCAGAAAGCGGGAAACCGGGCCCGCCGGCTCGACAATTTCGACTTCGAGGAATTGAGCGAGCCGGACACGAATATCGTGCCACTGACAAAAAGCTGATCAGATACGCAAGAACCGTTGGGCCAGCCGTGGCAGCAATCCAGAGAATTTCAGCGGCGCATCGGTCGCGGACAGGCAAATGCAATCCGCACCCAATTCGGCAACAGGGGTGTGCTCAAGATCTTCGGTTGCGATCTCGATATCCCCACGGCCAAACCGGTCATGGTCATCCCGAAAGGCCCCCTGCAAGACCAATGTCATTTCAGTGCCATGATGCCCATGATCTGGCAGCGCCTTGCCTGCGGGGATGTAAAGCAAACGCACCGAAGCACTATTGGATGTGTCAAGAATTGCCTGCCGGACGCCCATCCCAACAGGACGCCATTTTACCGCCTCCAGATCGCCGCCGACGTAATCTTGTAACGCTTTAGGGAAAACCCCCGGAACCACCTTCCGAGGAGTTGTCGTTTCTACGTCCTGCGCCTTGATCCGATCCAGGGTCGCAGCAAGGTCTACGGTCAACGCATTGGATGAAGTCTCTGGCTCTGCGCTGTCCAGGACCGCTCCGCCAATAGCTTCAAAGGTTTCCAGACGGGCACGGCATTCATCGCACATGGAAATATGCGTCGCTACCACCAAGTTAAACGCCTCTGGCAATGCGCCAGCGGCATAACTCATCAAAAGTTGGTCGCTCAAATGATGCTTTATCTTTGACATCGTACTCACTTCATTGTGTGGCGCAGCTTCTCCAGCGCCAACCTAATCCTCGACTTGATCGTGCCAAGTGGCAGACCCGTTTGTTCAGCGATTTCGCCATGCGACAATTCGCCAAAATAGGCCTTTTCGATCAGATGCCGCTGTTTTTCCGACAGCTCGGACATCGCACGAATTAACCTGCTATTTTCTTGCTGAAGCTCAATAACCTCGACCGCATCGGGTTCTGGTTCTGGGCCCCAGGACAACTCTTCCGGCTCAGGCCTGCGCTCCTTTCGGAGCAGGTCAATTCGGCGGTTCCGCGCAATTGTGAAGATCCAAGTAGCCACGCTTGCGCGTGTCGGATCAAACATATGCGCCTTACGCCACAGGGTCGCCATGACATCCTGAGCACAGTCTTCAGCTGCGGAGGCATCAGCCCCCGACTTTATTAAAAATGCTTTCACACGCGGGGCGAAATGCTCGAACAATTCGGCGAAAGCCTGTTGATCCTGAGCGTCGCGAATGCGCGCGACCCGCACCACCCAACGTGTGTCTTCACTTTGTTTTGTCGACACCTGTCTCGCCTTTGGAACCTTCGGCAATCTATTCGCACGCTCATCATACGAGGCCGCGCGAACAGTTGCATCCGGTTTTTCCGCGAGTGTCTGGTCCGTCAACATGTGAGGTATACGCGTCGCACTCAAAATCGGATCAAAAAACAACACTTTAATCCGAATGAAGAACTTGCACGTATACACACTACGACAAAATCTGTGCTGGAGAATTGAATGCCGTTTGAAGCCTTGGCCAACACGCCAAAACGAATTGCCGTGATCGGTGCCGGTATCTCCGGAATGGGTGCAGCGTATCTTCTTTCGAAAAATCATAAGGTTAGCCTTTTCGAAGCAGAAGGCCGTCTGGGCGGGCATGCGCGAACCGTTATTGCCGGGAAGCGTGGCGACCAGCCGGTCGATACCGGTTTCATTGTCTTTAACAAGATGAATTACCCGCATTTGACGCAGCTATTTCAGGACCTGGACGTGCCAATTGCGCCAAGCCGAATGAGCTTCGGGGCCTCGATCGACGGCGGCAAACTTGAGTATGGGCTGGCAAGCATAGACACCGTGTTTGCGCAGCGCCGCAATATCGGTCGACCGAGCTTTTTGCGCATGCTGCGCGATATCGTGAAATTCAATGCCAAAGCAACAAGCGTGGCGAAGAACCCAGACATCTCAATCGCTGAGCTGTTGGACGGGTTGGGAACCGGCTCTTGGTTTCGCGACAAATACCTTTTGCCCTTTACCGGCGCGATCTGGTCGACACCGCGCGAGGACATGGTCGATTTCCCGGCTCAAGCGCTGATCCGCTTCATGAAGAACCACGCTCTTCTGGGCTACCATGGGCAGCACCAATGGTTCACCGTGCAGGGCGGCTCCGTTCAATATGTCTCAAGGTTGGAGGCAAAGATGCGCTCGCAAGGGGTTTCCATTTTCATGGGCGCACCGATAGCTTCGGTGACCCGGATCGGCGGCAAGGTTCAGGTGACACCCAAAGGTGGCATCGCTCAGGAGTTTGACGACGTGGTCTTCGCGACCCATTCCGACGATACATTGTCCTTGTTGGCCGATGCCTCGCAGCATGAAACCGCGACGCTTGGGGCTGTTCGTTACCAACCCAATGCCGCCGTGTTGCACGCCGACACATCGATGATGCCGCGCCGTCGCAAAGTCTGGTCAAGCTGGGTCTACTGCGAGGCACGCGCAAAGACCTCCAACAAAATTGATCTGACCTACTGGATGAACTCGCTACAGCCCATCCCCCATGAAGACCCGTTATTTGTCACATTGAACTCAACCCGCCCCATCCGGGAGGATCTGATTCATGATGAGGTGACCTTCCGACATCCGGTTTACGATCTTGCCGCGTTGAAGGCCCAGGACAAGATCGCTGCAACCAATGGTACCAATAATACCTGGTTCTGCGGTGCTTGGATGAAGAACGGCTTTCACGAAGATGGGTTTTCGAGTGCAGTTGATGTGGCGGACGCAATCGCTTCAATGGCCAGAAAACCGGCGGCTGCGTGAGCCAAGTCGATCATATCGCAGGCGTCACCTTCCACGGACGCAAGGGTGCGATCGAAAACGCGTTCAAATATTCCGTGGACTACGTGGCCCTTAACCCCGAGACCGATGTCTCGGGGCCGGGACTGTTCTCGCGCAACAAGCGCAACCTGACGGCGGTGTTTGATACCGATCACGGCGGTGCGCCGCATCAGGGTACAGGGGCTGCCTGGGTACGCGATGTTTTGAAGTCTCATGGGGTGAACGATCATGTGAGCCGGTTGGAGCTCATCGCGCAACCGCGTGTTCTTGGTCATGTATTCAACCCGGTCAGTTTTTGGCTTGGCTATGACAGAGACGACAAATTGCGCGTCGCCATTCCCGAAGTTACAAACACCTACGGTGATCGGCACAGCTATATCTGTTTCCATGACGACCACCGCGAAATCACCCCGCATGAGACATTGAGCGCGCGTAAAATTTTCTATGTCTCGCCCTTCCAAGACGTATCTGGGGGTTACACGTTTCGTTTTGATATCTCTGATCAGCGGATCGGCATCTGGATCGACTTCACGAACGGGACAGGCGGGCTTCTGGCGACACTCACAGGCAAGCGCAGTGTTTTGAGCAACCGCGCCATTTTGCGCGCTTGCTTACGCCGACCATTTGGCTCGAGACGGGTTCTAGGCCTGATCCACTGGCAAGCTTTCAAGTTGTGGTGGAAAGGCGCCCGGTTCGAGACACGCCCCACCCCACCGGAACAGGAGGTGTCCCGGTGATGTCCGCGACTCTCTCTGCGCAGCCACCGCGCCTGGCCTCTTATTCGCTGTTCGCAGCGGTGCTGTCGGGGGCCGGTCTGCCGATCTATATTTATGCGCCTAAGTTCTTTGCCGATACCTACGGGATAAGCTTGGCCACGCTTGCCGCCGTATTGTTTGCTTTGCGCCTGTTTGACGTCATTCAGGATCCGTTTCTGGGTTGGGTGAGCGAGCGCCTTGGCGCGGCACGGTCCTGGGCCGTGGCGGCTGGTGGCGGTGTCTTAGCCCTGTCAATGCTGGGCCTGTTTGCAATCTCGGCACCTATTTCGCCGATTGTGTGGTTCGCGCTGACGATAACCTTGCTGTTCAGCGCCTTTAGCTTCCTGACGATCAATTTCTACGCACAAGGCGTAGAAACCGCAGGCCATGTCGATGGCGGGCACACGCGCCTGGCCGCTTGGCGAGAAACTGGCGCATTGTTGGGTGTCTGCGTTGCGGCAGTGACCCCGGCACTTCTGGTGGGCGTCGTCGACACGCCTTTCGCTGTGTTCGCCTGGGGTTTTGCGACCGTAACATGCCTCGCGGTGCTGGCCATGACACCAGAGTGGAGCGGAACTGTCACCCGCGCACCAACGGCAATTAGGACCATCCTGTCTGATAAAGTGGCACGCCGCTTGCTGACCCTCGCCCTGGTCAACGCGACGCCATTGGCAGTGTCTTCAACCTTGTTCTTGTTCTTTGTTGAAAGCCGTCTGCAGGCACCGGGATGGGATGGACCACTGCTGGTTTTGTTTTTCCTGGCTGCCGCGCTGTCAGCACCAATCTGGGCACGGCTGGCCAACCGGTATGGAGAGAAAAACACTCTGCTCGCTGCGATGGTTTTGGCTGTTGCTGCCTTTGGATTTGTTCTGACACTTGGGGCTGGCGACGCATGGGTTTTCGCAGGTATCTGCATTGCATCCGGCGCGACAATCGGCGCAGATCTAACCCTTTTACCAGCGATGTTCGCGCGTCGCATGGCTGAAATCTCGCCCTCTGGTGGGCAAGGCTTTGGGCTGTGGTCGCTTGTCTCGAAATTTACTTTGGCGTTTGCCGCCGTGATCTTATTGCCGATTCTTGACTATGTCGGCTTCGCTTCGGGTTCGGTGGAAAACTCTGAGTCCGCCCTGAAAACCCTCACATACCTATACGCGCTACTACCATGCGCATTGAAACTTGTTGCGATTGCGCTGTTGAGCGCAACCGAGCTGAAGGAGTGACGACAATGGAATTCTTCGCCTACACATTTCTAGGCATTGCGCTCACACTTGCCCTGAGTTGGGTGTGGAGCCGCAAGCTGGGCTTTTTGGCGCAGGCCCCGGATGACTACGCGGACAATGGTCCGCAGTTCGACCTGCGCGAGCATCTGAGTGGCCCACTTCTGTGTGAAGGAATGATCTACGGTCCAACCGGGCGCGTTACGTCACGGTTCGTTGCCGATATGGACGTCTCCTGGAAAGGAAATGTCGGCACAATGACCGAGAAATTTCACTATGACAGCGGCGCAATTCAGGATCGCCAGTGGATCCTGACGCTTGGCAATGATGGCTCTATCCAGGCCGAGGCCGAGGACGTCGTTGGCCTGGGCCACGGCATGCAAAAAGGGTCCACAGTTCAACTGAATTACCGCATCAAGCTGCCTGAATCGTCCGGAGGTCACGAGCTGGACACCGTTGACTGGATGTATCTGATCGAAAACGGGACAATCATCAACCGCAGCCAATTCCGTAAATATGGCATCAAAGTCGCGGAGCTTGTCGCAACAATGCGCCCGAAGCAGGCCGCATGATCACACTTTCCGGCAAGAAATACTGGATTGTCGGGGCCTCGGAAGGGCTGGGCCGTGCGCTCGCGCAGCAGTTGGCCGCTGCGGGTGCCGAGGTCGTTGTCTCGGCACGTAACGCGGAGCGTCTTAAAGCGCTGTGCGAAGAGATTGGCCCGCAAGCCAGTTGGGCAACGATTGATGTAACCGACGCCAAAAGTGTCGAAGCGGCTGCCAAGGAGATCGGTCGGATTGACGGGATGGTCTATCTTGCCGGGGTCTATTGGCCAATGCGCTCCCAGGACTGGGACAGTGCCAAGATCGAAACCATGTGTGATATCAACTACACAGGGGGAGCTCGGGTCATCGGTGCGATTCTGCCCGAAATGGTTGCCCGAGATGCCGGCCATATTGTCCTGATCGGAAGCTTGTCAGGGTTTCGCGGTGTTCCCGGTGCGATCGGCTATGCGCCGAGCAAAGCAGGCCTGATGGCCTTGGGCGAATGCATGTATGCCGATCTGCGCCAAACCGGCGTTCAAGTACAAGTGATCAACCCAGGCTACGTCGCCACACGGCTAACCGAAAAGAACGACTTTACCATGCCGTTCATCATGGAACCGCGGCAAGCGGCCGACGAAATTATCTTCGGTATGCGGGCGGGGAAATTCAAATATAGCTTTCCCAAGATTTTCAGCTTGTTCTTTCGCGGGACACAGTTTCTGCCTGATTGGCTGCACTACCGCATCTTTTCCTAGGCAATACGGGTGTTTAATATCCAGCCACCAGCGCATTGATCGACGGCAAGATAGAGGCAGCGGCGATCCCCACCACAGCGCCCACTATCAAACGAATGATTGGGGCTCCCAGCCATGGGGCAGCTACCCCCAACACCCCACAGATCACGGCGTAGAAAAACAAAGATACAAAATCCATACTGCAGAGTAGCACAAGATTGGCATGTCTCAAGCAGCAGCTTTGGCCAGAGCATTATTTGAACACTCGTTCAAAAAAAATTATTGACGCGCCCACGAAAGCTTCGTCAGTATAGCTCGAACTCAACGCTGGATTGAGCGCCGGGCAAATCCGGCAGGGAGGAAAATTTGAACACAAGCGCACCGATTTCGGTCGATTTGACGTCTTTTCCGCGTTTGCTGGCGCGCAATGTCTCCGAGTTCGGGTCGAAACCCGCCTACCGGGAAAAAGAATTCGGCATCTGGCAAAGCTGGACCTGGGCGCAAACGGCTGCAGAAATCGACGCACTTGCCCTTGGGTTCCTGAGCCTTGGCATTCAAAAGGGCGAGCATGTCGCCATCATTGGGCGCAACAGGCCCTATCTTTATTGGGCTATGGTTGCGGTTCAAAAGACTGGCGGAGTGCCAGTGCCTCTCTATCAAGACGCCGTCGCCGATGAGATTGCCTATGTTCTGGATCATTGCGGTGCAAGGTTCATCATCGCCCAGGATCAAGAGCAAGTAGACAAAGTCCTGGAAATCCAAAGCCAGCTGTCCACTGAGCTAGATCACATGGTCTATCTCGATCCTCGTGGCCTGCGAAAATACGACCACAGCAAATTAAGCATGTATTCGGAGCTTCAGAACGCAGGGCGTGCGGCAGAAGCTTCTCTGCGCGGCGAGTTGGACTCGCGCGAGGCTTCGCTGGGCTATGACGACAAATGCGTGATGCTCTACACATCTGGGACCACCGGCAAACCAAAAGGCGTGGTCCTGTCCAACCGCAACATCATCGAGACCTCCAAGAACTCCTCCGACTTTGACGAGCTTCTGCCGGGCGACGAAATTCTGGCCTATCTCCCGATGGCCTGGGTTGGAGATTTTATATTCTCGATTGGACAAGCTTACTGGGCCGGCTTTTGCGTGAATTGTCCGGAAAGCCCAGACACGATGCATACCGATTTACGCGAGATCGGGCCCACCTATTATTTCGCCCCACCGCGGGTGTTCGAGACCCAGCTTACCAATGTGATGATCCGCATGGAGGACGCGAGCAGATTGAAGCAATGGCTGTTTCGGCATTTCATGGAGCACGCAAAAAAAGTTGGACCGGCGTTGCTCGACAAAAAGCCAGTCAGCACATTTGACAAACTAAAATACAAGCTTGGCGATTTGGCGATCTATGGTCCATTGAAGAACACGCTGGGGTTCTCTCGGATCCGCGTAGGCTACACAGCGGGTGAGGCCATCGGGCCCGAGATTTTCGATTTTTATCGGTCGCTCGGGATCAACCTCAAGCAGCTCTATGGCCAGACCGAGGCAAGCGTGTTCATCACGCAGCAACCTGATGGCGAGGTCCGTTCGGATACGGTTGGGGTACCGTCACCTGGCGTGGAGCTGAAAATCGATGACACGGGCGAGGTGTTTTACCGGTCTCCCGGTGTCTTTGTCGAGTATTTCAAAAATGCCGACAGCACCGCCGGGACCAAGGATTCCGACGGTTGGGTTGCGACAGGTGATGCAGGGTTCATCGAAGAGGGCACCGGACATCTGCGCATTATCGACCGGGCAAAGGACGTCGGCAAAATGGCGGACGGGTCTTTGTTCGCTCCCAAATATGTTGAGAACAAACTGAAATTCTTTCCAAATATCCTTGAAGCCGTTGTCTTCGGCAATGAGCGGGAGACGTGTACAGCGTTCCTCAACATCGATCTGACCGCCGTCGGAAACTGGGCCGAACGCAATAACATTGCCTACGCTTCCTACACAGAGTTGGCCGGGCATCCCAAAGTACTCGATACGATGCGAGCGCATGTCGAGGAGGTCAACGCCTCAGTGGCATTGGACCCGATGCTATCAGGCTGCCAGATTCATCGCTTTGTGGTTCTGCACAAGCAACTCGATGCCGATGATGGTGAGTTGACTAGAACCCTAAAAGTCCGCCGCCGGATCATCGAAGAGAAATACGCAGATATTCTAACGGCGCTCTATGACGGCTCACAAACCGTCGCGACAGCGACCGAAGTTACTTACGAAGACGGGCGCAAAGGTGAGATACGCGCGACGCTTTCGATACAAGATGCGCATGTCGTTCCGACCGAACAAAGGATGGCGGCTGAATGAACGATATGAGCTCGCAAGGATATACCACCGCGGATGGTCGACAGATTGGCGGCCCGTTGATGGAAATGAAAAACATCACGCTCCGGTTTGGTGGGGTTGTTGCGATCAAGGACATCTCGTTTGATATTCTGGAAGGCGAGATCCGGGCCATCATCGGACCGAATGGGGCCGGCAAATCGTCGATGCTCAACGTGATTTCGGGCTTTTATCACCCACAGGAGGGCGACGTGTGGTTTCGGGGCGCGAAACGTCCGCCGGTCAAGCCCTATCAAGTCGCCCGCCAGGGGATAGCACGTACTTTCCAGAATATTGCTTTGTTCGAAGGCATGAGTGTGCTCGACAACATCATGACGGGCCGACTGACCAAAATGAAGACGAATATGTTGTCCCAGCTGATCTGGAAGGGTGCGGCCGAGCGTGAAGAGGTCGAAAACCGGGAACTTGTTGAAAAAATTATTGATTTTCTCGAGATTCAAGCGATCCGTAAGACCCCTGTGGGGCGTCTTCCCTATGGATTGAAGAAGCGGGTTGAACTGGCTCGCGCTTTGTCGGCGGAACCGGAACTGCTTCTGCTCGATGAACCAATGGCCGGGATGAATGTCGAGGAGAAGGAGGACATGTCCCGCTTCATTCTTGACGTAAATGATGAGTTCGGCACGACGATCGCGTTGATCGAGCATGACATGGGTGTGGTGATGGACCTGTCAGACCGGGTCGTTGTCATGGACTATGGCCGCAAGATTGGCGACGGGACACCAAGCGAAGTCCGCCAGAACCAAGAGGTGATCGACGCCTATCTCGGGGTGTCGCATGACTAAAGCTGGTGCAACATTTTGCGCCCTACTGGTGCAGTTTGCTTTGGCTCCGCTCGCGGGTCTTGCAGCGCCTGGTGCCGCGATTGCAGGACCAGACATTTGGAAGTCATTCGAACGCCGGTGCATCGGCCCATTGGAGGCTATTGAGCCGGCAAATATAGACGGGCTGGTCGAGGATGGCGTCGACACACGGCTCGAGTCTTATCGGGATCCGGCAGGCTTTTTTACCCTGGAGCGGGATCGCATCGTCAGCTCAAAAAGCAACCTCTGCCGCTTGACGGCATTCTACGACAAGAAGACGGGGCCTGCGTTTGAAGCCTGGGCACGAATGGTCATCGCGGACGGTCATTATCAGATGATTGAAAACTCCCGCCCCTCGCTACTTTTGGAAAGTACAATATGGCGAGAGCCACGCATTCAAGTCGAAGTTGATTTTCTGGGACTGACCGGGCGCCCATTCCTTGAAGTACGGGAGACAGATCTTGAGTCCTGAGATACTCAGCGCCCTGGTCAGTCGAAGAGACGAGCCACTACGGTCAGAGGGCCGCGGCGAACGGGTGGAAACACGAGGCACAAATACTGTGGCGGTTATCGATCTGGGCTGCGCAGACCTGACGCGAACCCAGGCACATGGGGGACGACATGCCTGACCAATTACTCTTCGCGATGGAG
Source organism: Pseudomonadota bacterium (assembly GCA_039193885.1). Classification (GTDB taxonomy): domain Bacteria; phylum Pseudomonadota; class Alphaproteobacteria; order Rhodobacterales; family Rhodobacteraceae; genus Litoreibacter. Next base: position 303,136 of record JBCCWL010000003.1, on the reverse strand, counting down.
GTCACCTTGAACGGGCTTATGGCGGGGGTCCTTTATGCTCTCGTCGCGTTGGGCTTTGTCTTGATTTACAAGGCCAGCGGCATATTCAACTATGCCCAAGGCGTCATGGCCCTTTTCTCGGCAATGACACTCGTTGGCATCATGGATGGCCAAATCCCGTTCGCACATCTGATCAACGCCATGTTTGGCACGGATCTTCATCATTTTGGCTGGCACGTGCCTGCGTTGGCAGCGATCCTTTTGACGGTTGTTGTCATGGTGGTTTTTGCTTGGCTTGTCCAAGTGGTGATCTTCCGACATCTGGTCAATCAAGAGCCAATTCTGCTTTTCATGGCCACCATCGGGCTGGCCTACTTCCTGGAAGGATTTGGCGATCTGATGTGGGGGGCGGAGATCAAAAAGCTCGATGTGGGGCTGCCTCAGGGCATAAACGACTGGATCGATCTCACCACGTTTGAGACGTTTGGCTACGGGTTCTTCATCGACAATCTCGATATCTCGGCCACTATCGTCGCCGTCATACTTGTCGCAGGTCTGATCGTCTTTTCGCAGTACACGAAACAAGGTCGGGCCTTGCGCGCGGTTGCAGATGATCACCAGGCAGCCCTAAGCGTCGGCATTTCGCTGAACTACATCTGGGTTTTGGTCTGGTCGGTGGCCGGCTTCGTTGCACTAATCGCCGGGATCATGTGGGGGGCGAAATCCGGGGTTCAATTCTCGCTGTCTTTGATCGCGTTGAAGGCGCTCCCCGTGCTGATGCTGGGCGGCTTCACGTCGATTCCAGGCGCGATTGTCGGTGGATTGATCATCGGGGTGGGCGAAAAACTCTTCGAGTTTTTGATCGGTCCAATGGTTGGTGGCGCGACAGAGAACTGGTTCGCCTATGTTCTGGCGCTGCTGTTTTTGGTGTTCCGCCCACAAGGCTTGTTTGGGGAGAAGATCATTGAACGCGTTTGATATCTACTCCGGAGGGCGGTTCTGATGCTTTATCGTGAAGCTGGTGATTTCTCGACCACCTACCCGCAAGACAGCCAGACCTTTCCGATCAAATTCGACCGCTACAGGTATTATGCGGTGCTGGCGATTGCCTTTGGGATCATCCCGTTTGTGATCAACGACTACTGGGCGAACGCGGTGTTCGTGCCATTCTTGATTTATGCGATAGCTGCGATCGGACTAAATATCCTGACCGGGTATTGTGGGCAGGTCTCGCTGGGCACCGGGGCCTTCATGGCTGTCGGGGCCTACTCGTGCTACAAGCTCATGACGGCATTCCCCGAAGTTTCGATGTTGATCCATATCCCGCTCTCGGGGCTGATTACTGCCGGTGTCGTCACCTTGTTCGGTTTGCCGAGCTTGCGTATCAAAGGGTTCTATCTGGCGGTGGCCACGCTGGCCGCGCAATTCTTTCTCGTCTGGCTCTTCAATAAAGTCGGATGGTTCTACAACTACTCCGCATCCGGCCAGATTTCCGCACCTGAACGCGACGTGTTTGGAATAATTGTCACCGGACCAAACACGGAGGCTTGGGCGAAGTACTTGATCTGCCTGTTGTTCGTCACGGCGTGCGCACTTGCTGCGCGCAACTTGACTCGCGGTATGACGGGCCGCAGTTGGATGGCTATCCGGGATATGGACATCGCCGCGGAAATCATCGGGGTCAACCCGCTCAAAGCAAAACTGACCGCTTTTGCGGTGTCGGGCTTTTTTGTAGGCATTGCGGGCGCCTTATTTTTCAGTGTTTATTTGGGTGCCGCGGAGGTTGGGGAAAGCTTCGGGATCGACAAGTCCTTTCTTGTGCTGTTCATGATCATCATCGGCGGGCTGGGATCTATCTTCGGATCCTTTGCGGGGGCTGCCTTTATGGTACTGCTCCCGGTTTTCTTGAAGAACGTGTTTGTGGGGGGGCTCGGCTGGCCGACAGACCTTGCCGCACATCTGCAATTTATTGTCTCGGGCGGTTTGATCGTCATGTTTCTGATCCTCGAGCCGCATGGCCTTGCTCAACTTTGGCGCATTGCGAAAGAAAAACTCAGACTATGGCCGTTTCCGCATTAGCGGGCGGCCAAACCACGACCGGAGCTGATCCGGCAAATTCGGACGTAACCAATGGGAGGATTATCCGAAATGAAACTGACAACTCTGACAATCGCAGCTGTGATGGCGGCGGGGCCGGTGATGGCGGACCTCGTTTTCCCGTCCTTGAGCTATCGTACAGGGCCGTACGCTGCTAACGGGATTCCGTTTGCGGATGGCTATGAGGACTATTTCACGCTGCTCAATGAACGTGACGGCGGCATCGGTGGTGTTCCGATCCGCGTGATCGAATGCGAGACCGGCTACAACACCGAAAAAGGGGTGGAGTGCTACGAGTCGACCAAGGGCGAAGGCGCGTTGGTCTACCAACCTTTGTCGACAGGCATTACCTACCAGCTGATCCCCAAGGCAACCGCTGACGGCATTCCGGTGCACTCTATGGGCTATGGCCGGACATCGGCCAAAAATGGTCAGGTGTTCTCGAATATCTTTAATTATCCGGCCAATTATTGGGACGGCGCAAGCCATGCGGTCACCCATATTCTCAATGAGAACAGCGGTGACATTTCCGGAAAGAAGATCGCACTGGTCTATCACAACTCGGCCTATGGCAAGGAGCCAATCCGCACCCTACAGGAGCTGTCCGGCAAGCACGGTTTTGAGCTTATGGAAGTGGCCGTGGATCACCCGGGCCAAGAGCAGAAGTCTCAATGGTTGCAGATCCGGCAGCAGCGCCCTGACTATGTCCTGATGTGGGGCTGGGGCGTGATGAACCAGGTCGCCATTCAGGAGGCCGCGAATATCCGGTTCCCGATGGACAAGTTTATCGGCATCTGGTGGTCCGGCTCCGAGAATGACGTTCTGCCGGCCGGCGACGGGGCCAGCGGCTACAAGGCGCTCACGTTCCACAACCTGGGTAAAGACTATCCGGTCTATGCAGATCTGCAGAAATACGTTGTTGACGCCGGCAAATCTGCAGGCGCAGGCGACCAGTTGGGCACAGCGCTCTACAACCGCGGAATGTATGCCGCAATGCTGGCGGCTGAGGCTGCGAAAACAGCTCAGGAAATTTCTGGGAATTCAGATATTTCACCTGCCGAGATGCGGGCCGGCATGGAAGCGCTTGAAATCACCCAAGCCAAGATGGAAGCGATCGGTCTGCCAAACTTCGGCCCGACCTTCAGCGTGTCCTGCGACAACCATGGTGGTGACGGTTACGGTGCCGTGGCTCAATGGGATGCAGGGGCCGGTCAATGGAGCTTGATCACCGACTACTACCAGTCCGATCAGAGCATCATCACGCCTCTTGTCGAAGAAGACTCAGCCGCATTCGCCGCTGAGAATGCGATCACCCCAGGGTGCTCATAACGTGAACCGGTCTCCCGGCTGCAAGTTGGCAGCCGGGAGACCAGCTTGATTTCACCCCTATTTTGTCCCATCCCGGAGGCTCGCAGATGCCAGAGGCTGCAGAAAAGCAAACGCTTTTGGAGATCAACAATATCGAGGTCATCTACAACCACGTGATCCTCGTGCTGAAAGGCGTGTCGCTTAAGGTCGCGGAAGGCGGAATCACCGCACTGCTGGGCGGCAATGGTGCGGGCAAAACCACGACACTCAAAGCTGTTTCCAACCTTCTTCATTCCGAACGCGGTGAAGTCACGAAAGGCTCTATTTCGTATCGCGGCACCAATGTCTCGGGTCTTGATCCGGCGGCCATGGTCAAACGCGGGGTGATCCAGGTCATGGAAGGCCGGCATTGTTTTGAACATCTGACAGTGGAAGAAAACTTGCTGACCGGAGCCTATACGCGTGGCCAGTCTAAGGGCGAAATCGATGCGGATCTGGACAAGGTCTATACATATTTTCCGCGCTTGAAAGAGCGACGCAAAAGCCAGGCTGGGTATACATCCGGCGGTGAGCAACAGATGTGTGCCATTGGGCGTGCCTTGATGTCGAAGCCTGAAACAATCCTGCTTGACGAACCCTCCATGGGCCTCGCGCCTCAATTGGTGGAGGAGATCTTCGGCATCGTGAAATCACTCAATGAGACCGAAGGGGTCAGTTTTCTGCTGGCAGAACAGAACACCAACGTCGCTCTGCGCTTTGCGCATTATGGCTATATTCTTGAATCCGGCCGTGTTGTGATGGACGGACCGGCGGTAGAATTGCGCGAGAACCCGGATGTGAAAGAGTTCTACCTCGGCATGTCGGAAGAAGGGCGCAAATCCTTTCGCGATGTCCGCTCTTACCGTCGCCGCAAGCGTTGGCTGAACTGACTGTTTAACCTGTTCGAACCATCGCAACCGTCGATTTCTCGGGCCGGTCAAATCGTTTTCGCAATCATCAGAACCCATACAAACGGCGTGTTTCATATTATTTTCTGCAGTCGATGTAATAGTCTACGCACCACAAACAACAGAAATTAGAGGGACCGCGTGAAGATGTTTTATGATAGCCTTGAGACGCAAAGCCCAGACGAACGCCAGAGCAAACAAACCGAAGCGCTGGCCCAGCAGATCGCCCGCGCGGCCAGTCTTCCGGCCTATAGCTTTGACCCAGGAACCGCACTGTCAGAGATCGAAATTTTGCGAAAGTCCACCCTTTTGGACGCGCAAAAGGCTGCCCCTCCACTGGGCGGATACACCGCAGACGGCTATACGCAGATCTTTCAATCCCCCGGGCCCATTTATGAACCGGGCGCGACCGGGCCAGATTGGTGGCGGTTTGGGCGGTTCCTGCACGCCTGCGGCATTGGCGCCGGTGATATTGTTCAGAACTGCTTCGGGTATCACCTTACACCGGCGGGAATGATGTTCGAAAACGGTGCCCGCGCTGTGGGCGCGAAGGTTCTGCCCGCGGGCACCGGCCAGACCGAGCTTCAGGTCCGCGCAGCAGCAGATATCGGGTGTAGCGCATATGCTGGTACGCCTGACTATTTGAACGTCATTTTGACCAAGGCCGATGAACTTGGCGAGTCACTAAAGTTTACCAAGGCTGCCGTATCGGGCGGTGCGCTATTTCCGTCCTTGCGTGAAAGCTATGCGGATCGCGGAATTGCCTGTCTGCAGTGCTATGCAACCGCGGATCTGGGCCATATCGCCTACGAATCTGAGGCGATGGACGGCATGATCGTCGACGAAGGCGTCATCGTGGAAATCGTCACGCCCGGGACAGGAGACCGAGTCCCGGACGGTCAGGTGGGCGAAGTTGTCGTGACGACTTTGAACCCGGACTACCCGCTCATCCGGTTTGCAACGGGCGACCTCAGCGCTGTTCTTCCGGGTCTTAGCCCCTGCGGACGCACGAATATGCGGATCAAGGGATGGATGGGGCGCGCCGATCAGACCACCAAGGTAAAGGGCATGTTTGTACGCCCGGAACAGGTCGCAGAACTGGTGGCCCGCCATGACGAGATTGCGCGTGCGCGCGTCGTTGTCTCCCGCTCTGGCGAGGCAGATGCCATGGAAATTCAACTCGAGGCGGAAGGCGGCGACGTGGCGGCTTTTGAGGAGACCGCCCAACAGATCCTCAAACTTCGAGGCAAAGTGAGCCTCCATGCTACAGGAAGCCTTCCAAATGACGGGAAAGTCATCGACGACATCCGCAGCTATGACTGAGGTTTCCGGGCCGGAATGACCTCACTCAAAGCGGCACAAATCACCAGAACCGAGCCAATGATCTCTGGCCAGCCGAATGGATCTGACAGCAAAATTGCCGCGCTCACGACGCCAGATAGGATTTCCGCAGTCAGGATAAAGCTGAGGGTGGTGGGCGGCAGTCGCACCGCGCTCCATAATGTCGCAAGCAAAAGCGGGGTCACATAGAGACAGCCCAGCAACAAAGCGAGCGGGACTGCATTTTCCAGAAAAACCAGCGAGCTCAACGAAACCTCGAAGAACAACGCCACAAGCGTCCCGATCGCGATCGCCGATACGCAGGACGTCACGGCCAGCTTGCGATAGGATACGGCAGGGCCGGTAAAAACCAGCAAACACCCTGCCGCCCAGACAGCACCTGACATCAGGGCGACGGTATCGCCAAATCGCCACCCTCCAAACGAAACGTCTCCCCGAAAAACGAACAGAACGCCAATGAGCGCCAGACACAGCGCTCCCGCGTTGATCCAGCGGAGTTTTCGCCCGACAAAAAACGCCTCGAGAACCATCGACCAGGCCGGTGCGAGGTAGAACAACAAGATTGCACGCAGGACCGTCGTATCCGTCAGAGAGGCCGAATAGAGGATCATGGCGGCTCCGATCATCACCGCACCCGCGCCAGATTTCAAACTCAACTGATCTTTTGCACGTTTGAAATACAAGCTTGCCGCCAGAAGCGGTAAAGCCGCAAGGCACATTGCGACCCCTGCCCAAGAGCCAGCAAACCCGGCATGTTCCATCGCTCTGACCGGAATCCACCAAAGGCCCCAAAGCAACGCAGAGATCAGGGCTACCGCAGCGGGTATCAACTGTCGGTTCATTCTTTGCGCAACTCTCCATGCAGTGCGGTATCGAGACGGACTGGCATAACCAAAACAGAAGCTCAGCGCACTGATTTCCCGAGATTTCGGTGGCAATAGCCGTTGCATCTCGATTTAATGAGATCAATCGAAAAACACGACACCTTTTGGGGGAGAGACGATGATGAAATCAACAATTCTGATGAGTATTTCTGCGCTGGCACTCGCAAGCACGGTACATGCGGCGGATCTTGGGGCGACGGACGAGCCTATCAAGCTTGCCATCAACGAATGGACCGGCCAGCACGTAACAACACATATGGCCGGTGAAATGCTGAAAGCGGCTGGTTACAGCGTCGAATACGTGACCGCTGGAATGATGAACCAGTTCCAGGCCATTGCAGATGGCGACATTCACGCCACCTTGGAAATCTGGTCCTCGAATGTATCCGACGAATACGCCAAGAAGATTGATGAAGGCACCATTGTCGAGATCGGGGACCTCGGGCTCGACGCAAAAGAAGGATTGGCCTATCCGGCACACGTGGCTGAACTTTGCCCCGGTCTTCCGGCCTGGGAGGCGCTCAAGGATTGCGCGGTCAACTTCGCCACCGCCGAGACCATACCGCAAGGCCGTCTGGTCGATTACCCCGCCGATTGGGGCACACCGGGCGCCGATCGAATGACCGGTTTGGAATTGCCATTCAAAGCCGTGCCAGCTGGTTCGGAAGGCGCTTTGATCACGGAGCTTCGCGCGTCGACAGAGAAAAAATCACCGCTTCTCATCGTCTTCTGGCAGCCGCATTGGGCAATGTCGGCTTATGATGTCAAATTTGTCGACCTGCCGGTCGGTGAGGCTGCTTGTTTCGAGGATCCCGCGTGGGGGCCGAACCCGAACGCAGTCAACGATTGTGACTTCACGCCAACACGGATCTTCAAAGCGTCTTGGGCCGGCTTCGCTGAAAAGTGGCCAGCGGCATATGAGATTCTGTCAAACTACGAACTTCCAACGACCGTCCAGCAGCCGCTTATGGGCGCGGTCGATGTTGACGGTGGCTCTGTTGAAGAGGTCGTGGCCGCTTGGATGTCGGAGAATGAAGGCGATTGGAAACCAATCGTTGATGCTGCGACCCCGTAAACCTTGACCAATGCAATAGATACGACGGGCCTGTGGCAAGTCTTCGGACCACAGGCCCGCTCAGAACTATCCGCCGCTCAGGATGCTGAAAGCACGCCAGATGCGGTTGCCGCGCGGCTCAAGGACAAAGGGCTGATGCCGGCCGTCCAAGAGGCTGCGTTCACTGTCGGCGCGGGCGAGCTTTTTGTTATCATGGGTCTGTCCGGGTCGGGCAAATCCACTCTTGTTCGGTGCTTGTCACGATTGGTCGAACCGACCGCGGGTCAGGTTTTAATCCAAGGCGAAGACATCCTGACCGCCAGCAAGGCCCGGATGACGGAGCTGCGGCGTAAAACGCTTGGAATGGTATTTCAGCATTTCGGCCTTTTTCCGCATATGAATGTCTTGGACAATGTGGCCTTCCCCTTGAAAATGAACGGAATAAAGCCGGCCGCGCGTGATGAGCGAGCGCGCGAGGTTATCTCGATGGTGGGTTTGGAAGGACGCGAGGACGCGTTCCCGCGCCAGTTGTCCGGTGGTCAGAGACAGCGTGTCGGAATTGCGCGATCTCTGGCGGGAAATTGTGATGTCTGGTTCCTCGATGAGCCGTTTTCGGCGCTGGATCCATTGATCCGCCGACAGTTGCAGGACGAATTTCTTCGCATTCAGGAGCGCGTTAAGACCTCCATCGTTTTCATCACCCATGACATAGCCGAGGCGTTAAAACTGGCAGACCGCATTGCGATCATGCGCGACGGCAAAATTATTCAAATTGGCACCCCGACGGAGATAATTCTGAACCCTGTGGATTCCTATGTCAGCCAGTTTTCGCGTGACATTCCCAAGGGTCGTCACATGACACTTGCTGATGTGATGGAGCCGCTCGAAGAGCTGCACCAGAGCGGTATAGCCTTGAACACGTCAATGACGCTGGAAGAAGCTCTGTCCGATTGCACCATGTCTTTCATGCCCATCCCGGTGCGCGACGGCGACGGGAAAGTCGTGGGCCAAGTGCGTCCGGAGATATTTGTTCGGGCCTTGGCAGGCAGACCATGAGCATCGCCGCCGACCTTCCCGCGCGGTGGAGGCTGTCGCCAGGTCATACCGCTGGGCTTGTTGCCTTGCTGACAGCTGTCTTTTGTCTGGTGTTGCAGCCTGTTGTCCCGGCCTTGGTCGCCTGGCCCGCCGCTTGGACTTTACCGGTGAGCGACTGGGTCGGTGCGGGTCTGGAAACCGTGTTGACCATGATCAAACCAGCCGCGCGCGCTGTCAGCTGGCTTCTGGAATTCCCTATGGATGGTGCAAACTGGCTTCTGGGAGCGCTCCCCTGGCCGGTCACTATCGCGTCGGTTACTGCTTTGGGCTGGGCGCTTGGTGGATGGCGCATGGCGTCACTTGGTTTGATTGGGCTCGGTTTTGTTCTTGCCAGTGGTTACTGGACGCAAGGCATGAACACGCTGGCGCTCGTCGCCGTTTCGGTGCCGCTGGCGCTGCTTTTGGGTCTCGCGATAGGGCTGCTCGCCTATGAGGTGCCGTCGGTCAAACAGGCCGTACAAGCAACGTTGGACGTCATGCAGACAGTGCCGACATTTGCATATCTGACACCGCTTCTATTGCTGTTCGGGTTCGGTCCGGTGGTGGGTCTTATCGCCAGCGCGATCTATGCCGCGCCACCAATGGCGCGCAACGTTCTGCTGGGTCTGGAACGCGTCGAAAGCGAAATCAAAGAGGCCGCTGTCATGTCGGGCGGAACCCGCGTGCAGCAGCTGTTTCTGATCGAACTGCCCGCCGCGGCGAGCCAGGTGATGATCGGCGTCAACCAGTGTCTGATGGCGGCCCTCTCGATGGTGATTATCGCCGCCGTTATAGGGGGATTTAACGACATCGGCTGGGAAGTTCTTCTGACAATGCGTAAGGCGCAGTTCGGTCAGGCATTTCTGGCGGGTCTGGTTATCGTGGTTTTTGCGATCATCATCGATCGCTATTCCAGCGCTTTGGCCTTGTCGCGGAAGCGCTACGACCGGCGGATTGTCTGGGGCATACTGGCGGTTGGCATAACCGCAGGTGCACTTGTTTGGATGCGCGGACAAGCCATCCCCGCGGTGGCCGTTCTCGACACGCTGGCGGACCGTATCGACACTGGCGTCGGAGATTTCACCGCACAGAACAGCGCGCTTCTGGATGGGATGAAAAACACGGTCACGTTTTACATGCTGCTGCCATTGCGGATCGGGTTAGATGAAGCGGTCCTGCCGTTTACTTGGGGCTTTCAGTGGACGGCGACTTACAGCTGGGCCTTGTTTGCTGGTGCCGGGATCCTGGCTTTGGCCTTGGCCGCGAACGGGCGGGTGACGACCGCGATCATGATCGGAGTACTGGCTGTCGTCCTGGAAACCGGTATCGCGCAACTGCCCTGGCCCTTCGTTCTGATCGGAGCAGCCGCACTTGGCTATGTCGCAGGCGGATGGAAGCTTGCTCGCTTTGTCTTTATTCTGCTTGGCATAATTCTGGTGTCGGGTCTTTGGGACCGTGCCTTGATGTCGCTCTATCTATCAGGAGCCGCGGTCTTTACCTGCGCACTTGTGGGCGGCGCACTGGGACTACTGGCGGCGATTAGTCCCGTCGCATGGAGGATCCTGCGGCCGATCTGCGACATGCTTCAGACGATCCCGCTTTTCGTGTTTCTGATCCCAGTTCTGATGTTCTTTCAGATCGGTGAGTTCTCTGCCTATATCGCTATCATCGCCTACGCGATTGTGCCGATGATCCGCTACACACGGGCGGGAATATCGGAGACACCGCCGGACTTGCTGGAAGCGGCACAGGCAAACGGAGCCACCTATTGGCAATCCATGTGGAGCGTCCGTGTGCCATACGCTGCCCCAACGATCCTGTTGGGACTGAACCAGACAATTCTCTACGCCTTCGCAATGCTGGTCATCGCCGCATTGATCGGCACTACGGGATTGGGTCAGTCGATCTACATCGCTCTGGGGCAGGCGGATGTCGGCCTGGGTGTCTCTGCCGGTGCGGCAATGGCAATCCTGGCACTTGTGGCTGACCGGCTGGTACAGGGATTTGCCCAAAACCAACGCGAGGCGCTTGGTCTGTAGTCGCAGATCACAGTTTCGTTCACTTTGTTACCCCTGGGTAAATCGGGCTTGCTGCGGCGCAGTATTCAACTACTATACCGTTTAGTTCATTTTACGAAACCAAGCTTTGTTTTTCCAAAATCGAGGTGCGATGGGCAAGCCTATCCAGCACAACCAAGTTGAAGCCCTGTTTCGCAAAGCCCAAGCTCACTTCAGAAGCGGCGAGCTTGTGGAAGCGCGGGCTGTGTTTCGCGGCCTGACGCATGACGCTCCTCAGGTAGCACCGTTTCATTTCTGGTTGGCTCAAACCAACAGAAAGCTGGGTGACGGCCTATCAGCGGCCAAGGATTTTCAGTCGGCTCTGGCCTTAGAGCCGTCGGATATGGTGCTGTGGACAGCAGCTTTGGACAATGCTGTGGATCTGGGGCATCGAAAGTCACTCAACCAGCTGCGGAAACTGATCAAATCCGCAAAGTTTAACGATACTCGTCGCGCATTGGTGCAAGCGCGAATAGACCGTGCACTCAGGTCCGTGGGTCCGGCACATGACGAGACACTTCAGCGCACCGACAAAGAACTGCGCACTCTTATAGCACAACGCGATTTCGAAGCCGCCGCGCGAAAGGCCGCAAAGGCCGTGCGGGCCTCCCCGATGATTGGCGTATTTCTGTTCCACCTGGCGACGGCGGAAGCCGCGCTCGGGCATGTGCCCGAAGCCGACCTGGCGTTCCAATTGGCCGTTCAATCCGAAGATGCGGGCAGCGAAGCTTTTCTGAAATTCGGAGAATTCCTGCTCAAACGCGGACACGGTGCACGCGCCATTCCGGTTTTGAAAGACGCGATCGCGAACGGGCTGGGAACCGACGAAATTCATGCAAATTTGGGATTGGCCTACGTAGGTCAGCGGGAGTTTGAAAAAGCCAGAGCCGCGCTTGCCGAGCTGCGTGAAACGCAATCTGCTCGAGCGGAGTTTGTTCTTGGCCAGATGGAGCTGGCAGAACGCAGTTTCAAAGCAATAACTCATTTCGAGCGCGCGATTGCCCTCGGCCACGATACGGTGGAGACTTATATCGGCCTTGCAAAGGCCTGCGAAGACGCCAACCTTGATGAACAAGCACGTCGTGCGCACCAGTCCGGCTTGGACGTGCACCCCGATAGTTTAGCCCTTATTGCGGAAAGTGCCTATTTCGAGCAACGCTGCGGTAATGTGGACCTGGCCCGTGAAAAAGTCTCAAGCGTCTTAAAGAAAAACCCGGGCAATGCGCGGTTCAATCTGATTTACAGCTCGTTCGGCAAATTGAAGGCTGAAGATACCACCATCGCTGCGATGCGTGCGCGATACAACACCCAGAACCTGCGCAGTGAAGACCGGCGTGTGATGGGCTTCGCGCTGGCGAAAGCGGCCATCGATACACGGGACACGCCCAAGGTCTTTGCCTATCTCAACACGGCCAATGAGCTTACACGCAAGGCCTATCCCTTCGATCTGCGATCCGACGAAGCATTTGTCAAAAAGATTCAATCGGCGGTTGCAAAATCCGTCATACCGGATCCTGGGTTTCCATCGGCAGCTCCCCTGTTTGTGACAGGTCTGCCGCGTTCAGGCACCACATTGGTTGAGCAAATCCTGGCCAGCCATCACGCCGTTGCGGGGGCTGGCGAGGTTGGAATGATCGGGCGCGGCATAAAGTCGTTGGTTTCTGGTGAAGCTGAAAGCAATGCAGCCCATGCGATCGCAGCGGAGTACTGGGGGTACCTCGTCAAACGCTATCCCGATGCGCAGAAGATCGTCGACAAGTCGATTACATCTTACGCCTATATCGGGCTGTTGGCCGATCTCTTTCCGAACGGGAAAATTATAGTTGTACGCCGCAACCCACTCGACAATGCGTTCTCGCTTTACCGCAATATGTTTGTCGATGGCCGCCATCGCTACTCCAATAATTTGCGCGATATTGCGCGGTTCACGCGGCTCTATGAGGCGCAGATTGACTATTGGCGCGAGGCTGCGCCCGGTCAGTTCCTGGAGCTCCAATACGAAGACCTGGTGGCTGATTTCGAGCCCCAGACGCGTGCGATAATTGACTATGTCGGCCTGGACTGGGATCCGGCCTGTTTGGAATTTCACAAGACTGAGCGTCGCATCGATACCCTGTCTGCCCTGCAGGTCCGGCGTCCGATCTATGCCTCGTCGGTCGGCGCGGCGCAGAAATACGCGACGGACATGTCCGCATTCATTGACGAATATGAGCGCCTTGGCGGAACGCTCGCCCACAGCGCATGAAAAAGGCCGCCCAAGCAAGGCGGCCTAATACATATTGTCAGCTTTTCCGGTTAAATTAGCCTTGGCGGGCTTTGAACCGTGGCTGTGTCTTGTTGATGACATACACGCGTCCCTTACGGCGGACGACCCGACAATCGCGGTGGCGCGCCTTCAGGGAGCGGAGCGAGTTTTTGACCTTCATCTCTTCTTCCTTTCCTCAAAGCGCAGCTTGCGCCTTTCAAATTCCTTTCGGACCAGATGTCCGATCTTTGGGATGGTGGGCACTACTAGGTTCGAACTAGTGACCCCTTCGATGTCAACGAAGTGCTCTACCACTGAGCTAAGCGCCCATCCGGCACAAGTCGTCGCACGCAAATCTAGCGTTGATCGCCCATGCAGGTTGGCGCTCTATAGAAGGAGTCGCGAAACCTTTCAAGGGCTTTTGAAATGCCTTAATTCCGGCCTATACTTCAAGCTAGGAAGGGACCGATGCTGAAAGACGCTTACAAACTGGTACTGCCAGAGATTCAGACAACCTCCGTTGTCTTTGCCAGCCCGCATTCCGGGCGGCAGTATCCGTGGGCCTTTTTGCGTAAATCCGTTCTTGATGAACAGATGATCCGCTCGTCGGAGGACGCTTTTGTCGACCTGCTGATCGAGACGTCTGCCACCTGTGGCGCACCGATGCTGGCCGCGATCATGCCGCGGGCCTATCTCGACTTGAACCGCGCGCCCGATGAGCTTGACCCGGCCGTAATCGACGGGGCTAAGCGGGCCACGCATAACCCTCGGATCGCCTCGGGTTTAGGCGTCATTCCACGCGTCGTTTCCAACGGGCGTGAAATCTATCGCGGTAAGATGAAACTCAGTGAGGCCAACGCCCGGATCGCCAATTATTGGCGCCCGTATCATGACCAGCTGCAAACGCTGCTGGATGCAACCCGCAACGAGTTTGGCGAGGCCATTCTAGTCGACTGTCATTCAATGCCTCACGAGGCCACAGACGCTATTCTGCGGCCTGGCTTTCCCCGCGCTGAGATCATCCTTGGCGACCGCTTCGGAGCCTCGGCCTCGTCTACGTTGGTCGATCAAGTTGAAGATATCTTTTTGAATGCAGGCCTGAAAGTCAGCCGCAACGCACCGTTTGCCGGGGCTTATATCACGCAGCATTACGGGCGCCCGTCGAAACGTCAGCACGCCATCCAGATCGAGATTGACCGCTCGCTTTACATGAACGAGCAACTGGTCCGCCCGAACGGAAACTTCAAGGCTTTCCAGAAGCTGATGCAGTCAATTGTGGCTGAAATTTCGGAAGTTGGCCGCCGTCAATTGCCGCTCGCTGCTGAATAGACCAATTGTCGGTCCGCCCCGTTTGACTACGGCGATCAAGGGGATCGTCTAGCCTGGTTGATCGGCCTCAAAAAGCGCTACTTTCCAAACCCGGAAAACTGCTATACATGCGGGCTATCTGAGACGTAGCGCCCTGACCCTGGCGCTATACAAAGGACAATAGGGTCGGCGGCAATGGGGCCGCCATTGAAATGGGAGACCCGGAACGCCGGGAGCGCTCCCTGATAGGAAACGATACATGTTCAACGAAACAAAAAAATCCATCGAGTGGGGTGAGGAAACACTGACGCTCGAAACCGGTAAAGTTGCGCGTCAAGCTGATGGCTGCGTGATTGCCACATATGGCGAGACCTCCGTTATGGCCGCCGTAACATACGCGAAAGAGCAAAAGCCTGGTCAGGACTTCTTTCCGCTGACCGTTCACTACAACGAAAAATACTACGCGGCTGGTAAGATCCCTGGCGGTTTCTTCAAGCGCGAGGCACGTCCGACCGAGAAAGAAACTCTGACAAGCCGTCTGATCGATCGTCCGATCCGTCCTTTGTTTGTACCTGGCTTCAAGAACGAAGTTTTGGTGATCTGCACTGTGCTGAGCCACGATCTGGTCAATGATCCCGACATGGTCGCAATGATCGCGGCTTCGGCTGCGCTGACGATTTCAGGCGCACCGTTTATGGGCCCGATTGGGGCCTGCCGTGTCGGGTTTGAAGATGGCGAGTACATCCTGAACCCCGAGCTCGACGACATGCACAACCTGCGCATGAACCCCGAGCAACGCCTGGACCTGGTAGTCGCCGGGACAAAGGACGCGGTGATGATGGTGGAATCGGAGGCCTATGAGCTGTCCGAAGAGGAGATGCTGGGTGCGGTCAAATTTGCCCATGAGCAGATCCAGCCAGCCATCGATCTGATCATCGATTTCGCCGAGGATTGCGCGAAAGAGCCGTTTGAGTTTACGCCTCCGGATTACTCGGACCTGTACGGTGCCGTGGCAGCTGCCGGTGAAACCGCGATGCGCGACGCGTATGCGATCACCGATAAGCAAGAGCGGACATCAGCCGTCGCAGCCGCGAAAGACGCGATCAAAGCCACGCTGTCTGAAGAACAGCTGGAGGACGAAAACCTGGGCTCCGCGATGAAGAAGCTGGAAAGCTCGGTTCTACGGGGCGACGTCGTGAAAAATGGCAAGCGTATCGACGGGCGCGCGCTGGATCAGATCCGTCCGATCGTCTCTGAAGTTGGCCTTTTGCCGCGGACCCATGGCTCGGCCCTGTTCACCCGGGGTGAGACACAAGGTCTGGTCGTCACGACATTGGGGACTGGCGATGACGAGCAGATGATCGACGCGCTGCAAGGCACCTACAAGTCCAACTTCCTGCTGCACTACAACTTCCCGCCCTATTCGGTCGGCGAAGTTGGTCGCTTTGGCCCTCCCGGCCGGCGCGAGATTGGCCACGGGAAACTGGCATGGCGTGCGTTGCAGGCGGTTCTGCCAGCACCGACTGACTTCCCATACACCGTACGGGTCGTCTCGGAGATCACCGAATCCAACGGGTCGTCCTCTATGGCTTCGGTCTGTGGCGGTTCTCTGTCGATGATGGATGCAGGCGTTCCTTTGAAAGCACCGGTTGCCGGTGTCGCAATGGGTCTGATCCTCGAAGAAGACGGATCCTACGCCGTTCTTTCAGACATTCTGGGCGATGAAGATCACCTGGGCGACATGGACTTCAAAGTGGCAGGAACCGAAGCTGGGATCACCTCTTTGCAGATGGATATCAAAGTGGCGGGCATCACACCCGAGATCATGTCGAAAGCGCTGGAGCAGGCCAAAGCCGGGCGTCTTCACATTCTGGGCGAAATGGCCAACGCATTGACCGAAGCCTCTGATTTCTCGATCCATGCACCACGCATCGAAACGATGCAGGTTCCGACGGACAAGATCCGCGAAGTCATCGGATCGGGCGGGAAGGTGATCCGCGAAATCGTCGAAGTGTCAGGTGCCAAGGTCGACATCAATGATGACGGTGTAATCAAAATCGCCAGCCCGAACGGTGAAGCGATCAAGAAAGCCTATGACATGATCCACTCGATCGTGGCAGAACCGGAACAAGGCATGATCTACACCGGCACCGTGGTCAAGATTGTCGATTTCGGGGCCTTCGTGAACTTCTTTGGCAAACGCGATGGGCTGGTGCATGTCAGCCAGATCGAAAACCGCCGCCTGAACCATCCGTCCGACGTTCTGAAGGAGGGCCAGGAAGTAAAAGTCAAACTCTTGGGCTTTGATGATCGCGGGAAGGTTCGTCTTTCGATGAAGGTTGTCGATCAGGAAACCGGCGAAGAGATCAAGAAAGAGGAAGCCGCGGACTAATTTTACACGGTTTCACAAAGCATTGTGGTCCTTCCGGAAACGGGAGGACCATTTTTTTTGGATTGTTTCCAGGCCGAACAAACAGGACGTTCGACGCGACGTCACCTTTCTGTTTGCGGTTGATTTTACTTTCATGCGCCCGCGAAGTGATGCATTTTGGCATGCAGTGTGACTGAGGGGGAACAATGAGACACGTAATCAGTGCAGTGACCGCAGCCGCGGCCATCATGGCCGCGCCAATTGCGTCCGCATCGACTTTGACTGACGCCTATTCGAGCTTCTGGGTTTTGGGAGACAGCCTAAGCGACAACGGCAATTTGCTCGAAGCAACCGGGCAACCACCATTTCCATATTTCAACGGCCGCTTCTCGAACGGCCCGGTCTGGAACGAGAGCATTATTCAGGAATTCGTAGATGCCGGAAACCAACCCGGTGTGGTTGGCGCACCTGGCTTTGGCTCCTTCGAGGGTAACTTCGCCTATGGGGGCGCGCGCACATCGGGTGCGAATGCCCAGGGACCGATCCCAGGACTTGACGAGCAAGTCGGCCTGTTCCAGGCGTTTACAAACGGTGCCCGGGGCGACAATCCTTTGGTCTCTGTTTGGGCCGGTGCCAACAATATCTTCCAGGATCTCGATCAACCGGGCGTTAGGCGCACTGGTCGTCAAGCTGCCAATGACGTGGCCGCCAGCATTGTCGCGCTCAGCGCATTGGGTGTGAATGACTTTGTGGTCTTCAATCTGCCCGATATCGGACAAAGCCCATCCTACCTTGGGACAGGTCGTGACGCGCGTCGTGCAACGCGCGCGTCCAACGCTTTTAACGAGCGGCTCGACCGTCGGTTGGGGCGCTTGGAACGAAACCGCGGTTTGAACATCATCGAGATCGACATTTTCAGCATCTTCGAGGACATCACCAATAACCCTGGTGCGTTCGGCTACTCAAATATTACCGACCAGTGCATCCAGAACCTGACCAATGGGTTGTGTAACCCAAGTGATTGGCTGTTCTGGGACGGTGTTCACCCAACTGCTGGCGTGCATGAGCTGATCAACCAGATCGTTCGCGATGAGATCGAAGGATCCTTGTCGACGGTGCCGCTGCCGGCCTCTGGTTTGCTGCTGGTCTTCGGTATGGGTGGGCTGCTTCTAATGCGCCGCCGCTCTGCCTGAACGACACGCTCAACATCAGCTTTGAGCCTTTAAAAACCCCGGCCCGCGTGCCGGGGTTTTTGGGTTCTGATTTGGCAGCGGGCCCTAGGAATTTTGCGTCGCGCAAGCAGTGAAACCTGATATAGCCAAGCCATGAAGACCGAACCGCTTGCCACCTATGTGATCAATCTTGCCCGCGCGCCCGAGCGGATGAAGAAATCCGAAGCGATGCTGGAAAGTCTGGGACTGGGTTTCACCCGGATAGAGGCCAACGATGGGTCGTCAATCCCGTCGAATGTGAGGGTGAATTCCGCACCATACGCAGGGCGCGATTTACTGTCGGGAGAGCTTGGATGCTTTCTCAGCCACCGCGCGGCAGCCGAGGCGTTTTTGGCCTCAGAGGCACAGCTTGGCCTTGTTCTCGAAGATGATGCGGCAGACACAGATCAAACCCGGGCGGTTCTTTCAGCGCTGGAGGACGCGCGTGCAAGATTTACCATTTGGGATGTCATGAACCTTGGCAAATCTGCGAGCCGATGGCGAACACCGGTGCGCCAGGCCAGCTATGATGGGCCCGGCCAATTGTGCCACGCGCATTATTTTCCGGTCACCACAACCGCGCTTTTGTGGTCGCGCGGCGGGGCCCGTGGTTTCCTGATGATGTCCCAAGAAATTCGCCTGCCCGTCGACGTTCAACTTCAAGACTGGGTGCGCAAGACCGATCGCGGTCTGGCCTTTGAGGCCGCCGTTTTCGAACCTCGCGGCGAGAGCAGCCTGATCCATCAAAAAGCTGGAAAGACGACCCGCTCCTCCTCGGCGCGTACATCGCAATATCGAATGCTGCGGCTCAAACGACAGCTCGGGACGCATTTATCTGCCGCTCGTCATCGGTGGTTGCGGAGCAAGACCCAATGACTG
Organism: Pseudomonadota bacterium; assembly: GCA_039193885.1. GTDB lineage: Bacteria > Pseudomonadota > Alphaproteobacteria > Rhodobacterales > Rhodobacteraceae > Litoreibacter. Next base: position 284,381 of record JBCCWL010000003.1, on the reverse strand, counting down.
CCGCGCACCGACCAGAATTTGACGCACTTGCCGAGCGGGTCCACGACGTCCTTGCGGGCCGGCCAGCGATTTTCATGATCAACCCGGGTAACTGGGGCGACAGTATGATCCGTGAAGGTGCCGAGAGCTTCTTGCGCTATTATGATATTTCATACCACTCGGTACGTTTTAAAGACGTTCTTAAAAACCGTACGAGTCTGGATGCAGAGCGGGCAGCGACCCATCATTCGGATCCTGTCCTTATTTACAATGGCTGCGGCGCTTTCTCTCCGCATTACGAGATGGCTGCGCGCGTTGCAAACCTTACACGCCAGTTCTCGACCTCAATAATTTTGCCATCGACCTTCGCCATCGATGTCGCAGAGTACAAATTTTCCGATACCACGCATTTCTTCGTCCGTGACCGGTTCGAAAGCGCTGAAAGGATGCCCGGCAGTCCATTCTGTCATGATATGGCGTTCTTTCTTGACCCGGTCGCAAGGCCACCAGTGCGCGATATCGGATACATGTTGCGCGATGATGCGGAAACGCCCGAAGGGACAAAATTCCCTCCGGGCAATGTTGATCTGTCGCGCAACGGACGGGCGCATACACCGGTCGACGGGTTTCTCGAGGCCATCGGTCAATTCCGGGAAATCCACACCAACAGGCTGCATATCGCGATTGCGTCCGTGCTGTTGGGACGCCGGACACATTTGTCGTCCAATGACTACTTCAAGATCAGAGCGATTTTTGACAGCTCTATCAGGGACTATTTCGACGCTGCTACCTTTGAGCCTGCGCCCGACATAGAATAATGCCCGGCCAACCGGTGTGGTTGGCCGGACCGTTGGATCACAATTGGGTCGTCCGTAAGTAGGGCAAATGTGTGGTGAACGAGCCGAATTTGGCTTTGGCGTCTTCGTCGCTTACCGTTGCGGGAATAATCACGTCATCGCCGACATTCCAGTTGGCCGGTGTCGCAACGCCCTTCCCGGTCGACGTCTGCAGGCCATCCAGGGCGCGCACAACTTCCGCGAAGTTCCGGCCCACCGTCATCGGATAGGTCATCGAAAGCTTCAGTTGCTTGTCCGGTCCAATGATAAAGACCGAGCGTACGGTCGCACTATCGGCCGGTGTTCTACCATCTGGCAAATACGATTCCGCAGGAAGCATATCGAAAGCCTTCGACACCTCTAGCCCATCATCGGCAATAATCGGAAAACCCGCAGCGGCTCCTCCAACTTTCTCGATATCGTTCTTCCATTTTTTATGGTCCTCGACCCCGTCGACGGACACACCTATCACTTTTGTGCCCCGCTGTTCCCACTCATCAGCCAGCTGGGCCACGGCACCGAATTCGGTCGTGCAGACGGGCGTAAAGTCTTTTGGATGCGAGAACAGAATCGCCCAGCTGTCTCCAATCCAATCATGCAGTGAAAACGACCCCTGATCAGTTGTGACGGTCAGGTCAGGAATAGTGTCGTTGATGCGCAACCCCATGGCGTGTCCTTTCATCTCGGGTGTGAGTGACCATGCTATACGTTCAATGAGCCGTTGCACAGGAAATTGAGGCATGTCACATGTGCCGGCCAGAGCATGCGGAGTCCAGATTATGAAAAACCAACAAAACTTTTATATCAATGGCGCGTGGGTCGCACCGAGCGCAGCGCGAAACTTCGACGTTATAGATCCCTCCACCGAAGAGGTCTGCGCGACGATCTCTCTGGGCTCTGAAGCGGACACGAATGCGGCGGTCGCCGCGGCGAAATCTGCGTTTGATGGCTGGTCACAGACTTCAAAAGCCACACGTCGCGATGCGCTTGTGCGCATTCTCGAAATCTACAAATCTCGGCAGGACGAGATGGGGCAAGCCATCAGTATGGAAATGGGAGCACCAACAGACTTCGCCCGGATCAACCAGTTCGAGTCTGGCACCTGGCATCTTGAAGGGTTTTTGGAGGCGTTTGACCAGTTCGAATTCGAGCGCGACTTCACCGCAACCGAAAAGACGATTCTGGAACCGATTGGTGTCTGCGCGCTGATCACGCCTTGGAACTGGCCGATGAATCAAATCATGTTGAAAGTCATCCCAGCTCTTGCAACGGGCTGTACGATGGTTCTGAAACCCTCTGAAGTTGCGCCTTTATCCGGGCTTCTGTTTGCCGAAGTCATGCATGAGGCCGGGTTGCCGGCAGGTGTCTTCAACCTGGTCAACGGGGATGGGCCCGGCGTTGGCAGCCAGCTGTCGGCGCATCCGGACGTCGATATGGTCAGCTTTACCGGATCGTCGCGCGCGGGTCGCCTGATCTCGGTTGCCGCGGCAGAAACGCTCAAGCGCGTCAGCCTGGAGCTGGGTGGCAAAGGCGCAAATATCATCTTCGCAGATGCCAGCGAAAAGGCCGTAAAGCAGGGGGTGATCCGCTGCTTCAGAAATACCGGCCAAAGCTGCAATGCCCCGTCGCGTATGCTGGTCGAACGGTCTCGCTATGAAGAGGCCGTGGCACAAGCCACAGCCCAAGCGGAAGCAACCGTGGTGGCACCTGCAAGTGAGGAAGGCCGCCATATCGGGCCGCTTGTCAACGCGACACAGTTCGAGAAGGTACAAAATCTGATCAACACTGGTATTGCTGAAGGCGCAAAGCTGATGGCCGGCGGACCGGGCCGTCCGGACGGCTTGAACCGAGGTTATTTTTGCCGCCCGACGGTTTTTGCCGATGTCACGCCCGACATGACGATCTACCATGAAGAGATCTTTGGCCCGGTTCTCTCGATCCTCCCTTTCGACGACGAGGAACATGCGATCGCAATCGCCAACGACACACCCTACGGTTTGACAAACTACATCCAGACCACGGATGACGCAAAGCGCCAGCGCGTGGCGCGCCGCCTACGCTCTGGAATGGTTGAAACCAACGGGTCAGGATTTGCCAAAGGCTCCCCCTTTGGAGGCTATAAGCAATCGGGAAATGGCCGCGAAGGCGGTGTGTTCGGTCTTGAGGAATTCTGCGAGATCAAGGCCGTTTCGGGATGGGTCGCCAAATCGGCCTGACGGTTCGCTGAGATCAGATTAAGGCTGCGGCTTGGCCAGGCCAGTCCTGCTCCACGGGACTGCGCCCGGCGCCGATCCTTTGGCCGACCACTGTCGCGTCAGCGGTGGTCCAAGCGGCCACCTGTTGGAAACTCACAATTCCCAGCGCTTTCAGCCGTGCGTCGAAGGTTGGCCCGACACCGTTGATCTGACGCAGATCATCCGCGACTAAAGCGCCAGGGTTTTGGCCAAACAGATCGTCGATGGACACCGGGTCGACCAGTTGCGCGCCAGCGCCCGCGCGGATGTCGGCGCGGCGCATATCCTCGCCGAAGTCGAGGCCTGTCAGGGTCTCAATCTCCTCGACAGTTGAGAAGAAGTCCCGCACTCGTGCCAATTCCGCTGGGTCTTGGAACGCTTCGGCCTGACCCGTTTGCGAGGTCCTGGCATCGCCGATCCCTTCAGGCCACGCGCCAAACACCGCCGATTGGTCGACGAGCAGTGCAAGGGATTTCAGCGTGCCCCCTTCAACCCAGGCTGTTACTTTCCAGAATTCAGCCGGGATCTGAATGTCGCGATAAGCGCGATCGGTGTCCCGGAATACCGGACCCGTAAACGAGCTTACACGCTGGTCCTCGGCCACCGCGTTGCGCAGCACAAAGTTCTCAGCCGTGCGCCACAAACCGCCGCCAGCCGTCCCAGGGATCGCAAAATCAGCTCGGCCCATGTTGAAGAATCCGACCTGAGGCGCGGCGTTGGTCCAATGAAACGTATCTTTTTCTGCAGCCATAGCGCGGTTATTATCGCCCCAGGCTGGATCGATCCGGCGCACAAGATGACCCCTCTGAAACATTCTCAATGTCCGACCGAAGCCTGACGCGAAACCGGGGACGATCTGACCTTCATATGCGCTGAGACCGGAATAATGGGACGGATCGATGCGAGGGTCGCTGCGCCAATTGTCCCCTTCGGCTAGACCTTGATCATCTGCAGACAGATCCTGGATATCCCCACTACTGCGGCCGATCGCTTTTGATGTCGCACCGTCGATGTTGCACGCGGTAAAGAACGCGAGCTTCCGGCGCTTGTTGATCAGAACGGAAAAATGATGATAGCGCAGCTCAAACGGGTTCGCACCGGGAGCTGGATCGATCAAGGGCGCAGCGTCCGCCTGCATGGTGGCACATAACGCCGGAAGCGCGATGTTTGTGCCCAGGAAAGAAGGATCATAGCCCGACCGGTCAGAATAATCATTGAGCGACTCTGTCATCCCAACCGGCGCGGCCTGCACCGCCGCGGGTGCAATGACATCCGCATCACCAGTTTGGATCGGCAATTGCACAGAGATCTGAACTGGCAGTGTCCAGGTGACGCGTCCGTCATTGGTGACTTGCGGCGCATTCAAGCCGGTGGGCGGGCCCGCCGGAGGGCGTGGTGTCGGTTCGGAGCGGCCATCTTCCGCCCGCCAGGACGCATTGCCCAGCGCCAGCATGCGTTCGACTTTCGCGCGCTCCAAAGCCCCCAGTGTTGGCAGCTTCGATTTGATGTCTTTGACAATGCGACTGATCCGAATGCCCTCGTTAATATCCCACAGGTCGGGGTCGTCGAGTGGCGGTTTATCCAGATGCGCGCCGCCCCAATGATGGAGCGCGATGACCTGCCATTCCGAGTTATAGACCGGCGACCCAGAAGAACCACGTTCTGTATCTGCAATATAATGTAACGTGTTCCCAAGGCGGTTAACCAAACGATTTTCCCGCAGGACGACCTCTTTATGGCGCCCCTGAGGGTGCTGGATGATATTGGCAAACTCACCAATCATATGCTTGTCGCCTGCATCCGACAGACCGGAATAACCGAACTCATCCAGCGTCGACGGTCCGTCAAGCCGTGGCCCTAAAGCCAGCAAGGTATAGTCGAGGCCGCTGTCGGGATCGAACAGAAAAACCAACGGGTCAAGGCGGTAGCGGGTCACAGCGCGTGGACGCCCCATAAGATCGCGCTCGTAGTCGAATTCGACAACAACACCGGCGGCCTGATGTGGATGGGTGATCACATGGTTGTTGGTCAGAAAGAGCCCCGCGCCCACCAAAAACCCCGAGCCCCAGGGATCGCCAAGAAAATTCGCAACACGTCCGACACTGCGTGCAACCTGTGCACCGCGTTCCAGAAAAGCCACGGATAGAAAATCCAGCGTGTCGCCTTTGATCGCCTCGGGACCGCTCAAGACCTCGGGCGCACCGGCACGCATCTCCACCGCCTCAGACAACATCGAAGCCGCTTGATGTGTGATATTTGTTTTGGTTTGCATGCGCGCAATCCGGCGCGTTTTGTCTATTTCAGCGGCGTAAGGATTTCCTGATTGCGCGTTATTTATTGCGTCGCAAATCTTCGTATAGCTGACCTTCAGTCGCTCTAGCGCCAGTCTGTCGCGTGTATCCATATCGCCCTCGTCAAAAAATGAATTCAATAAAATAACGTTGTTTTTAGTCGTGTGATCCGGCGTGAAAAACACCAGCCACTTGCAAGGCTATCACAAATTGCCGTGCGCGTCAGCACGCGCTCACCAGACAATTGCGAGCCGTTTTCACCAGGATTGACGTGCGGAATTCACGGCTTTCACACGTTGCATTCCCATCGGTTTCACACTGCGCAGGTAGAATGAATGGCACCGGTTCTCATTTCAGAGCCGGGAAGAAGACTAGTGATTTTTTATGGAAGGATATTTGAAATGGCTAAGTCCAAGAAAGGGGAAGCTGTTGATCATCAACAGGAAAACCCGAACGATCCTGTATTGATTCCGGATCTCTCAAAGATTGCAAAGCTGGCTGAGAAAATGGCGAAAGAATCGCTGAGTTCCGACAGGTTGGAGTGGAAAGACCTGCGCGAGACGATCTGCGGGACAACAGATGACAGTCAACCGGTTGAGCAATATGACGGCTCGCTCGGGGTCTCGCAGAGCTTTGTGTCAAACAATGAAAGTCCGGTCGGAGTACTGCGTTGGCATTCCAATCTGGCCTCGATCTACGACAATCCTGGAAATGTCGCCAGCCAGCGCTGGTGTACCGGGACAATGATCAGCAGCAACTTGTTTTTGACTGCAGGACATTGCTTTGACCAAACTGGCGGCGGCTGGCAACGTCCGCGTGTCAACGGGTCGGCCAACATCATCTCCCCCGAGGAGATCGCAACCAGGATGAATGTGGAGTTCAACTACCAGGTCAATGGCTCGGGCGTTTTGCAGACCCCGACCTCGGTCGCGGTTGAGGAACTCATCGAGTACCGTCTTGACGGGCTTGATTTCGCAATAGTTCGATTGGCCGGTGCGCCGGGCACCCAGTTCGGCACGACGGGTCTGGCCCCTGATGACGGAAATGTCGGCGATATGCTGTGCATCATTGGTCATCCGGCCGGACAGCCGAAACGGATTGAGGCTGGACCGCTGACATCGTTTGACGATTTCCGTATCAGGTATAATGACATTGACACTTTGGGTGGAAACTCAGGCTCCGGCATCCTGCGCGAAAGCGATGGATGCATTGTCGGCATCCATACGAACGGCGGTTGCAATGTCAGCATGACCGGCTCGAATTTCGGGCTTCGGATCACACGGTTGCGGGCGGCCTCTCCGACGGTTCAGGGGTTGGGCACCCATACGAACACGATCCGCGATACGTTGACGACAAATGCGATCGGCGATGTCGTCCAGACCAATGCGACATCTGACGTGTTCACCAACCCGACCCAAGATCGTGGGACCGCGATTATCAGCGACCGGCCGACCAACCCGATACGTGATATCATCACGACCCCGGTTCAGGATCGGCCTACGACGATTATTGCGGACCGACCGCCGACAAATGTCGTCTTTGACAATCCACCGACCAACATCATCAGCGATCGGCCTCCAACCAATATTGTGACGGATCGACCGCCCACCAACGTCATCCTGGACAACGCCACCAATGTGTTCACGGATCGCGGTCAGACCAGCGTGATCTTGGATCGCGGTCCGACAAATATCGTTGCTGATCAACCTGGCTCCAACAAGGCGCTCGACGATGTCAAAACCAGTGGTTTGGACAAGCAGTTTAGCGATCGGATTGATCCCGGACGCCTGGGCGGGTTGGTCAACCCGCGACGCTTTGGCGGCGAGCGGCCTTTCGTCTTGGCCACACCGCATCACGCGCAAGGCGACATGTCCGGCCTACAGCAAGAGCAGGAGGCCTATCTTGAGGCCTACGCTGAGGCATTGGCTGAGCTTGAAGCCGCCATTGAGGCAACCGCGGCCGAGCTGGAGGCTTTGCAGGAGCAATACGCCACGCTGATGGCTGAGATCGAAGGCTCAGAAGGCTACTGAGACCGGTTTCGGGCCCCGGCAGATTGTGTCGGGGCCCGAGCATCACCCAAACAGACAGGAGGATCCGATGATCCTGATTATTTCTTCTGATGATGACATGCACGCATTGGCGGTCATGGATGAATTACGGGCGCTGGGGCGCGACGCGACCTTGCTTAACCTTGCAGATTTCCCAAAGAATGCATCCCTCGTTGTCGAGCCCGGATCAGTGAACGGGCGCCGGGAATTGCACTTGCGCGGACAGGTCGTTGACCTCTCACGGATCAATGTCGTGTGGTGGCGCCGCCCACAGCCTTATGGGATGCATGAGGCGCTTGTTGATCCGGTGGACGACAATTTCGCGCTCCACGAAGTCGATGAGGCGATCCAAGGGCTCTATCTCACACTCGATGCAACCTGGATCAACGACCCGGCCCGCGATCAGCAGGCGGCGCGCAAGCTTTGGCAGCTTGACGTGGCCCGTGATGTGGGGCTCGAGGTGCCGCGCACCATGATCACCAATGATCCGGATGCCGCGCGGGATTTCATCGCGCAGGAGGGCGCGCGTGGGGTGATCTACAAACCGTTTCAGGGGTCCGAGGAAGCTTGGCGGGAAACCCGCCTTCTCAAGCCTGAGGAAACCAAACAGCTCGATGCGGTCAAATACGCGCCGGTGATCTTTCAGGAATATATCGAGGCCGAGGTCGACATTCGGGTGACTGTTGTCGGCGACCAACTCTTCGCTGCGGCGATTCACAGTCAAAAGGCGGAGTACAAAGTGGATTTCCGCATGGATATGAGTGTCGAGATCACCCCGATTGAATTGTCTGCTGAGGTATCGGGCAAGCTCCGCGCGTTGATGCACAGGCTGGGCCTGAAATACGGAGCTATTGATCTCAGACGCAGGCCCGATGGGCGCGACGTTTTCCTCGAGATCAATCCCGCCGGTCAATGGTTGTTTGTGGAAGACAAAAGCCAGCAACCGATCTCACGCGCGATGGCCGGTTTGATGGCACGTCATGAGCGCCCAGATTTACAGGTGCTGCGCGCCTGAACCCAGATGTTGCGCCAGATGGTGTGCCTGATGACGCATTGAATGCTTCTTTAGGTCACGTGCTGGGGGCGCAGCTGAGCGGTCGGGACATTTCGGCCCGGCCGCTCGATTACAATACGGTTGTCACTTCAGTTTTGACGGAGTTTGCCAAGAAACACGCCTGATGTGCGGCGTGGTGAAGCTCTTCGAGCTTTTGCGCGTCCGGAGCTTCCCCAGTCCAAGTGACAGTTGGATGCAGTTCGACTTTTGAGATCCAGACAGTTCCCGCGTCATTGACCATATGTCCTTTTGCAGCATCGATGTACCGCGCCGCTGTAAAGCCAGCCCGACGCGCCAGATCTAGAAACCAAAGCATATGGCACGAGGACAACGCAGCGACGAAAGCTTCCTCCGGATCCACTGCCTTTGGGTCACTGTAGGGCTCTGGCACGACGCTGGGTGAGGCAGATCCCGGAACTGTTAGCCCACCGTCAAAATGCCAGCTATGCGCCCGGGTATAGGTGTTTGCGGCGACATCGCCCTCGCCTGCAGACCACTCAATCGTTGCGATATGCTCTGACATGGATCGTCTCCGTCTTCAGGCCCGCGCCTAGAACGGGCATTTCGATTTGAACAGCATCCCACGGCCGCCATCAGGGTGCCGAAGCCGCAGGCTTTCGGCATGTAGCATCATGCGCGGCGCGTCAAGCGCCGCTCCGCTGGCATAGAACGGGTCACCCAAAATCGGGTGTCCAAGTTCTTTCATGTGTACGCGCAGCTGGTGCGAGCGACCGGTTTTGGGCATCAGGCGGATACGTGTGCTTGTCTCTTCGTGACGTTGAACCCGGTAGTCGGTGATCGCCTGTTTGCCGGTCTCGAAATTCACGTGTTGCAGCGGTCGGTTTGGCCAATCAACGATCAGCGGCAGGTTAATCGTGCCGGTTTTCTGCGCCACGTGACCCCAAACACGGGCGATGTAAACCTTCTGCGTCTGGCGCTTTTCGAATTGCAAACCGATATGCCGCTGGGCGTGGGCCGTCAGGGCAAACACCATGACGCCAGACGTATCGCGGTCGAGGCGGTGGATCAGTAGTGCCTGCGGAAAGATGGCCTGGACCCTGGCGATCAGGCAATCGGACAAATGCGGCCCCTTCCCAGGAACCGAGAGCAAACCTGCGGGTTTTTCGACGGCCAGAAGCTCAGCGTCGTCATGCAGGATCACCAAGGGATCCTGAGGTGGGGTGTAGTCGGGGCTCATGGGCTCAGGGCATACCGCTCCAGGCCCATGAATGTCCAACCCGATCAGACCTTCACGCGATCCGATTTTGCGTCATACATGGGACGCAGCGACGCCTCAGCCGGAACCCTTGTTCCTGCAACATCGATCTCGTAGCTTGAGGCAAGTACGTCTGCGGCCGCCTCGCCCGGGCAAGGCACGTAGCCGAGGCCCATCGCGCCACCAAGGTGGTGACCATAGGAGCCCGAGGTCAGATAGCCCACAATCTCGCCGTCTCTCAGGATCGGTTCATTGTGGTAGAGCAGCGGTTCCGCATCTTGCAGTTTGAATTGCAGCAACCGGGCGTCCGGCCCGGTTTCCTTTTTCCTCAAAACCGCGTCGCGACCGATGAAATCGGGCTTGGCGGTTTTGACGGCGAAGCCCAGCCCAGCCTCCAGAACGTGATCTTCAGCGGTGATGTCATGGCCGAAATGGCGGAAGCCTTTCTCGATCCGGCAGGTGTCCATCATGTGCATTCCACATAGCTTCAGATCGAAATCCTGGCCGGCTTCAGCAATCGTCTCAAATACATGTCCGGCTTGATCTGTACTGACATAGACCTCCCACCCAAGCTCGCCGACATAGGTCACGCGGTGTACCCGCGCCAAGCCCATCCCGATCTCGATCTCTTGGGCCGTGCCAAACGGATTTGTTGCGTTCGAGAAATCGGCTGGTGACACGGATTGCAGCAACTCGCGAGAGCGTGGCCCCATGACAGCCAGAACACCTTCGCCCGCCGTGACATCGGTGATGACGACGTTGAAATTGCCCTGATTGCGGCGCATCCAGGTCTCGTCAGCCAATCTTGTGGCGGCAGGCGTGACAACAAGAAAGGCCGTTTCCGTCAGGCGTGTTACGGTCACGTCCGCTTCGATCCCGCCGCGGCTGTTCAGGAACTGGGTGTAGACAATCTTGCCCACAGGCACCGAATAATCGCCGCCACCCACGTAGTTCATGAAAGCTTCCGCATCCGGACCCTCGACCCGGATCTTCCCGAAGGACGACATGTCATACATGCCGACATTTTCGCGCACCGCCATATGTTCGTCGCGCACGTTGTCGAAAAATGTCTGGCGGTCCCAGCTGTACTCATAAGACGCATTCTGGCCCGGCCGGGCGAACCAGTTGGCGCGTTCCCAGCCCGCCAGCTCGCCCATGACAGCGCCCCGCTCTAGAAGTTGGTGGTGGAACGGAGTTCTGCGCACGCCGCGCGCGGTATCCTTTTGGCGGAACGGGTAGTGATCTGCGTAAAGAAGTCCCAGCGTTTCCTTGGAGCGTTCGAAGAGGTAGGTCTTGTTGCCCTGGAACGGTTGCATCCGAGCGATATCCACATCACCCAAATCAAACGGTTTGTCACCATCTTCCATCCACTGCGCCAGCGCCTGTCCGGCCCCCCCAGCGGACTGAATGCCGATGGAATTGAACCCGGCCGCAACCCAGACATTGTCCATTTCCGGGGCAAGTCCCAGGTGGTAGGCATCATCTGGTGTAAAGCTTTCGGGGCCGTTGAAGAACGTATGAATTCCGGCCTCGCCCAACATGGGCAAGCGCTCGACTGCGGCCTCCAGGATCGGCTCAAAATGATCGAAATCTTCGGGCAGCTGGTCAAACTCGAAATCGGCGGGAATCCCATTCATGGCCCAGGGCTTTGCATTGGGTTCGAACGCGCCGAGCAGCATCTTGCCCGCGTCCTCTTTGTAATAGGCACACTCGTCCGGCACGCGTAAGACCGGCATTTGGGTCAAACCATCGATGGCCTCCGTTACAATATAGAAGTGCTCGCAGGCATGCAGTGGCACGTTGACACCCAGCATCCGGCCGACCTCATGCCCCCACATACCAGCGCAATTGACCACGTGATCGCAGGCGATATGCCCCGTTTCGCCGCCGCTTTCCCAATTCACGCCCGTAACGCGGCGACCGTCCTTTGTGACGGAGGTTGCCTTCACGCGCTCTTTGATCAGCGCACCGTTTTGGCGGGCCCCTTTGGCCAGGGCCAGCGCGATATTTGCCGGGTCACCTTGACCGTCCTTGTCCAAGTAAACACCGGCAACCACCCCGTCGATATTTAGGTGCTCATAGCGCGCTTTTACCTCGTCCGGAGAGATCTCCTCGACATCCACCCCGAAGGCGCGCGCCATCGCGGCCTGGCGGAAGATCTCTTCCTTTCGGTCTTCGGTGAGGGCAACCGTGATCGATCCGCAGCGTTTGAACCCGGTAGCGACGCCGGTTTCGCCTTCCAGGTTGCCATAAAGCTCCTGGCTGTACTTCGCCAGTTTCGTCATATTCTTGGTCGCCCGAAGTTGTGCGATCAGCCCCGCCGCGTGCCAGGTTGTGCCTGAGGTCAATTGCTTGCGTTCCAGCAGGACTACGTCTTTCCAGCCGAGCTTCGCCAGGTGGTAGGCCACGGAACAGCCGATCACGCCTCCGCCTATGATGACCGCACGAGCTTGTGTTGGGAGGTCTGCCATTTAATTGATCCCTTGGGTGAGTGTGTGACCGGCGTCGCGCAGCTTGGTCGCGATTGCCGCAATATGAGACGGGCTGACTTCGCAGCATCCGCCGACGATGCTGGCCCCGCAGTCGACCCATTTCAGGGCGTGTTCGGCGTAGGTATCTGGTGTTAGGTCCGCGCGTGTTTTCAGTGCATCTACGGTCGGTTTCGGGGTCAAGAACCCCTCGCTGATCGTCTCGAACGCGTTTGCGTAGGCCCCGATCGGCCTTTCTCCTTTGGCCAAGATATCAAGTCCTGCTGGGATGGCCTCGGGTGCGGTGCAGTTGATCAAGATTGCATCGGCGGACGCTTCTGCGATCGGCAATGCCTCCTCGAGGCGTTCACCCGAACGCAACACCGTGCCGTCCTCTTCAGCCGTGCAAAACGCGATCCAGACAGGCAAACCTGTCGATTTGGCTGCGGCAAGGATCGATTTGGCATGTTCAATTGAGACGACGGTTTCGCAGATCAAGATCTGGCAGGTCTCCGCCAGCAGTTCGGCAATTTCGGTGTAGAGACGGACCGCCGTGTCATAGTCCGGGTGTAGGTCCGGACGGTAGGAGGCGACAAGCGGTCCGATGGAGCCTGCAATTACCGTGCCGGGTGCCCCATCTTTCACCTCCTCCAATGCCATGGCATGCAGATCTTTGAAGCGGCTTTCCAATCCCGTCCCATCCAGGCGGTCGCGATGAATGGCATAAGAGTTGGTGGTCGAAACTCCCGCACCAGCTTGGGCGAAATCGCGATGAATGTCGGCCACCAGGCCCGGATTTTCGAGCATGACTCTGGCCGACCACAGCGCGGTGGGCGGTCCTTCACTGCGGTGGATCAGTTCCTGCCCCATACCGCCGTCCAACAGTGTCACATCCGTCATGTCACGCCCCACCCGCGCTCATGCGCGGGTCGCAATATCGGGGGCTCGACGCCCCCGCGATTGCGCCTTGTCTTCTCATGCACGGATCCGTTCGTTCGCTGGATCCCAAAGCGGCTGATCCTCTTGCACAATAGCCTTGCAACGCTGACCAAAGATTTCCACTTCAAGCTCGGTTCCGGGCTGTGCCAAGTCTGCCTGGACCATGCCCAGCGCGATAGATTTGTTGACTCGGTATCCCCAGCCGCCTGATGTGGCTTCGCCTGCGACCTGATCACCGCTCCAAATGGTCGACATGTATGGCGCGTCCGCGTCGCCTGCATCAACCACAAGCGTCACAAACCCTTTCTTGCGACCTGTTTGCTTCTCTTGCAAAAGTGCAGCCTTGCCAGGAAAATCCTGCGGCTTGTCAAACTTGATAAATCGGTCGAGCCCACCTTCCAATAACGTGTAATCCGTAGACAGATCGCCCTTCCAGGCACGGTACCCTTTTTCAAGCCGTAATGAGTTCAGGGCATACATGCCAAAGGGCACGGCACCCGCACCGGTGACGGCATCCCAAACCGCAGGTGCGTCCTCCATGGTGCTGTGAACTTCCCAGCCAAGCTCACCGGCAAATGAGACGCGCAGCAGCACACAGTCCTTTCCGGCCACCTGCGCTTCCTGGTATGTCAGCCACCCTTTCGAGAGATCGGCATCGCTGACCGCCGACAGAACCTCCCGGGCCTTGGGACCGGTGACCAGCTGGCATTCATGTTTGACTGTGCGGTCGTGGATTTCGATGCCGGCGGGCGCGTGGGCGCGCAGAAACTCTGCGTCGTGCCATTGTGCAACAGCCGCGGTAATGAGCCAGATGACGTCATCGCTTTTCGGGATGACGGACATCTCGGTGACAATCCGGCCGCGCTTGTCGGCGAAATAAGCCAATCCGACACGACCCACAGAGGGCAAGCGAGATGCGGTCAAGCCGTCGATGAAATCGCGCGCGCCAGGACCTTCTACGGCTAGGCGGCTGAAACCGGTGATCGGCAGGATGCCACATGTGTCGCGCACCGCTTCCGCCTCTTCTTTAACGCGCTGCTCCCACGGGCCGTTGCGGTCCCATGTCTGGGTTGCCTCTTCCGAGGTGTCGTCGCCTGGTTTGGCGTACCAGTTGGCGCGTTCCCACCCATTGTAAGCCCCCATTTGGCCCCCGGCCTCAACGATGCGCGAATGCAAACTGGAGTGCTTCTTGTCGCGTCCGGCCGGCCACTCATGATGCGGGAAATGCATGGCGTATTCGTGCCCATAGGTTTCCAACGCTTTTGACAGACAATAATCGTGATCTGCGTAGTCAGTGTAGCGACGTGGATCGACTGCCCACATGTCGTCTTCTGTCTGGCCGTGCATGATCCATTCCGACAGGACTTTGCCCGCCCCACCGCCTTGCGCGATGCCGAAGGTGAAGGAATGCCCTTCAAAGGCGTTCTTGACGCCAGGCATCGGGCCGATCATTGGCAAACCATCAGGCGCATAGGGGATAGGCCCGTTGATATTGCGCTCGACACCCCCTTCGCCAAGTAGCGGAAGGCGCGCCATGGCATCTTCGATATAGAATTCCAGGCGTTCCAAATCGTCAGGATAGAGCTGGAACGAGAAGTCTTCGGGCATCGGATCGTCGGGGGTGACCCAATGCGCCTTACAGTTGCGCTCATATGGTCCAAGGTTCAGACCGGCCTTGTCCTGACGCAAATAGTAGCTGATGTCGACGTCGCGGATCATCGGCATTTTGTGGCCTTTTTCCTTGGTCCAGGCCTCAAGTTCGGGCAATTGGCCGGTTAGGAAATACTGGTGCGACATGACAACCATTGGAACAGTCCGCCCGCCGAATGGCTTGAACATTTCGCCCACACGCTGCGCGTAGTAGCCAGCGCAGTTGGCCACGTATTCGCAGCGAATATCGCCTTTCTCCGTTTTGACGATCCACTCATCACCGTCGCGATCAATGCCTGTGACGGGGCAGAACCGTTCGATCTGCCCGCCGGCATCGCGGGCACCTTTGGCCAGCGCCTGTGTCAGCTGCGCCGGGTCGATGTCGCCATCGAGCGGATCCCATAGGCCGCCCTCCAGATCATGGAGCTCCATGAACGGGTTTAACTCCTGCATTTCCTTGGGCGTCATGATGTCCATTTTGAGCCCCTGGTACCGGCCCATACCTGCGACGCGTTCGAACTCCTGCATCCGCTCCTTGGAATGGGCCAGACGCAGCGAACCGGTGACGTGATAGTTCATCGGGTAGTCCACATCGTCAGCAAGTGTGCGGTACATTTCCAATCCGTAACGCTGGATGTTCATCACGCCCCAGCTGGCTGCAAAATTTGGACAGTTGCCCGCAGCATGCCAGGTCGAGCCCGCTGTGAGTTCGTTCTTCTCGAGCAGCACGCAATCTTTCCAGCCCGCCTTGGCCAGATGGTAGAGCGTTGACGTGCCGACGACGCCGCCTCCGATGATGACCACGCGGGCCGTTGTTGGAAATGCCATATTAGATCTCTCCCTCAGTCGATTATTATCCGCGCGGCCAAGCCCGCAAAAACCAGTGATGATATTTTAGACATTGCTCTGGTGGCCCGTGCCATCCGTCCGGCTGCCAGACCCGCAAAAATGCCGATCAGCCCATCCGTTACGACGCCGCCCAAAGCTAAAAATACTCCCAACCACAAAATCTGCTGCCAGACCGGGCCAATCGCGGGATCTGTGAACTGCGGCAGAAAAGCCAGCACAAATAAGGCGACCTTTGGGTTGAGAATATTGGTGATAAACCCGCGCGAGAAAGCGCGGCTGAGATGGCTTCTGCCCTGGCGTCTTTCGGGCCCCGATGCGCGCCAGGATGTGATCGCCAAATATGCGAGATAGGCCGCGCCAGCGTAGCGGATTCCATCATAAGCCGCCGGATAGCTGAGCAACAGCGCCGCCAGACCAGCCGCTGCGATCATAACATGAACCAGCACGCCCAAAGAAATACCCGCCGCGGCGGCAGCTCCGGCTTTTGGTCCTCCCGAAAGACCCGAGGCAATCGTGAACATCATGTCTGCGCCCGGCGTCAGATAAAGCAGCACCGCCGCCCCCATGAAGGTGACGATCAGCCAAACATCCATCAACAGAAGGGTTTCCAGCATCATGCCCTCCCCGGTGCAGAAAAGCTGCCCAGTAGCACACCGTAGGCGATGAAACAGGCGGCCATGATGCGCCGCACCCAAGTATTCAAAACGGCACTCAAGGCGGCCCTGCCCAAACCCGCTCCGATCGCGGTATATCCCATGTAGCTGGCCGCAGTAATGCAAAGCGCCGTCGGGACGATGAAGACCATCTGATCCCAGATCGGGACCCCGGGTTGCACGAACTGCGTGAACGCGGCCAGATACCCGGTTACGGATTTCACATTGATCGTGGCAATCAAGAAGGCTTTTCCAAATATTGAATTAGCTGACGCTGCGCGCGGAACCACCGGCTTGGACGCGTTCATCCATCCCCGAATGCCCAACCAGATCAACACGGCCGCGCCAAGCATCTTGCCCCAGTAGAACGTCTCCGGAATTTGAGTGATCAAGGCCGTTATTCCGGCTGCTGACAAAAGAAGGAAAATTGTGGCCTGCACCAGAATTGCGAGCACTCCGGGCAAGGCACGCTTGAACCCGTAAGTCATACCATTGTTGATGCAATTGACGGCGTTTGGCCCCGGCGTGGTCACAAAGACCACCCAGAACATTGCGAATATGATCCAGGCGTCAAATGTCATTTCAGTAGGTCGGAGGCGAGATGACCCAGATCACCCGAGCGGGTTGCTGGTGTGGATTTGCCCAACGGTACCGTTCCCCTCTGATTCGGAAACTATCGCCGGGATTTAAGGAGAATTTCTGGTCCTCGATCCAGATCGTTAGCTGGCCGGAAATGACATAGCCGACCTCTTGAGTTGAGCGACTATTGTATTCGGCCAGGTTCGATCCAGGCTCGAAGGTGGAATGAACAACCTCGAAATCATCCGTGAGATCTGGCGACAGCAGCTCCTCGACCAGGCCAGCTTCGCGAGACCCGATTGGGCGTCTCGCGTTAGCGCGCACGATATACCCTTGCTCATCCGCACTGCCAGCCTTCTGGCGAAACAAGGACGAAACCGACACATCGAGCAAACTGGAGATCTCGCGCAGATCGTTAATCGATGGAGTCGAAAGATCTCGTTCGACTTGACTAAGCCAGCCGACAGAGCGGCCCAGCTTTTCCGAGATCTCGGTGAGTGTCAGTTTACGCGCTTTGCGCAACGACCGGAGATCCGCTCCGAGGCTAGGGCTGATTTGATCCTGGATCATCGGCTAACTGACGCTTGAATGAAATTATCGACTTAATTTTCACGGTGCCATGTTACGTTACGTCTGACAAGATGATTCTTGTCTGATCCATTAAGTTTTGTTGGCAAAAACGGTTTCTAGAATGTCCGAAAGCTCCGTGGCATCCTGCTGGTTGAACGCATCCGGTTGATCGCTGTCGATGTCAAGAACAGCGATCAGATTTCCTTGCACATTGCGCACGGGCAAGACGATCTCCGAGCGTGTGGAACTGGCGCATGCAATATGACCCGGAAAGGCATCAACATCCGCGACGAGTTGAACGTCACCTGTGCGCGCTGCTGCCCCGCAAACACCGCGCGAGAAAGGGATGACCAAACACCCATGGCCGCCCTGGTAGGGGCCAATCTTCAGCAACTCCGGTGCCACAACCCGGTAAAACCCAGTCCAGTCAAAGCGGCTGTCAGAGTGATGTATTTCACAGGCCAGCGTTGCCATCAGCGCGACCTCGTCGGTTTCGCCTTCGGTCAGCGCGGCAATCGTGGATTTCAAAGACGCATAGTCAGGCATCAGGCCCGCTCGATCGCGATTGCCGTGCCTTCGCCGCCGCCAATGCAAATTGCTGCAACGCCACGCGAAAGGTTGTAGCGTTCCAGAGCGTTTAGCAGTGTCACGATGATCCGCGTTCCGGACGCTCCAATCGGATGACCAAGCGCGCAGGCACCGCCATGAACGTTCACTTTTTCCGGTGGCAACCCCATTTCGCGCATGAATGCCATGGGGACCACGGCAAAGGCTTCATTCACTTCCCAAAGATCGACATCGTCGACTGTCCATCCGAGCCGGTCCAGCAGCTTGCGCGCTGCCGGAACCGGAGCCGTTGTGAACAGGTTTGGGGCTTGTGCGTGACTCGCATGGCCAAGGATACGCGCCCTGATCTTCATATTGTTTTGAGTTGCAAAGTCTTGCTCCGCAAGAACGAGCGCAGCCGCTCCATCCGAAATCGAAGATGAGTTCGCCGCGGTCACGGTTCCACCATCGCGAAATGCCGGTTTCAACTGCGGGATCTTCTCCGGACGCGCGTTTCCGGGCTGTTCATCCTGGGAAATCACAATGTCGCCGCGACGCGTTTTGAGGGTGACGGCCGTGATCTCTGCCTCAAACCCTCCAGAGGCCTGCGCTTCGACAGCACGCGACAGCGAGCGCAAGGCATAATCATCCTGTTCGGCGCGGGAAAACTGATAGGATTCTGCACAATCTTCGGCAAACGTACCCATCAAGCGCCCTTTGTCATACGCATCTTCAAGCCCATCAAGAAACATCGAATCCTTGACCTCCCCATGGCCAATGCGTGCACCGCCCCGCATTTTGGACAAGAGATACGGCGCGTTTGTCATGCTTTCCATGCCGCCAGCAACCATGCTGTGCGCGTGGCCCAGGGCGAGTTGATCGAAAGCCATCATTGCTGATTTCATCCCCGATCCGCACATCTTGTTTAGGGTTGTTGCCGGCACCTCTTCGCCCAGTCCACCCAAAAAGCCCGCTTGGCGCGCCGGGGCCTGACCTTGGCCCGCGGGCAAAACGCACCCCATCAGAACCTCGTCAACCGTAGCTGCACCCGCATCGGTCAGCGCCGCACGGATGGCCGCGCCACCAAGTTGCTGTGCCTCGGCCGTGGAAAGAGCCCCCTGAAACCCGCCCATCGGCGTGCGGCTTGCCCCACAAATTACAACGTCTTTCATCGGTCTGCCTCGCTTTCAGCTCTTCAACACTGAATAGTAACCTTTGCCGTCTAAGCCGGGAAAGGAAAGATGAATCGGAGTTCAACAATGCAACTTTCGGCACGTACCACCGATGGTAACCTAGTCATTACGGTTGAAACCGCACGGATTGATGCGGCAGGTGCAATCCACCTAAAAGATCAGTTCCGGGATGCAGTGGCAGACACTGACTGCCGTGTGATCATGGATATCGGCAATGTCGAGTTCATGGATAGTAGCGGATTGGGCGCAATGGTCGCGGCCCTGAAACTTCTGGAAGGACGTAAATTGGAATTGGCGTCCTTGCAACCGGCCGTCGCAAAGGTTTTTTCTCTCACACGAATGGACAGCGTGTTTGTCATTCACGAGAATTTGGAAGCCGCGATGAGTGACAAACACAGCGACGGTGCAAATGCCGCGTGACGCACAGGTGCCACGCTCGGAAGCGGATACCTCCAAAAATCCCAGGCAGATCAGTCTAACGATATCCGCTGATCCAAACGACATTCGTGTGTGCTTGACAGATCTTAAGGTGGAGTTTGCATCGGCGAAACTCGCAACAGATCTTGTGATAAACACCGAGCTCGTCCTTGCGGAGTTACTCAATAACATAGCCGAGCACAGCTTCAGCGGTCGCTCAGGCGGTGTCATCAAGCTTCAAATTGCCCTGTCCTGCAATGCGGTGCGCCTCGTACTTGAGGACAACGGACGTCCGATGCCTAATCTCAGCCTTCCGGACCCGGATAGGCCAGAACTCGACGTCGCTTTGGAAAACCTTCCAGAGGGCGGCTTTGGCTGGTTTATGATTCGTCGACTGACCTCAGAGCTGTCGTATTCGCGTATTGGTCAACGCAACCAGCTCATTGCTGTTATACCCCTCCCCTAAAACGGATATTTGTCACATTTGATTGTCGCGGTTTGGCCAACAATGCGCGGTTGAACCGCCCCTCGTTCTACTCCAAGCAACATAGTCTCGAGAATTCCTCAAATCGCCCCAGCCTTCGCCAGAAATCACACCGAAAAAGAGCGTGTAGCTGCAGAGCTTCCCTCGGCGTTGTGTTTTCCAGCCCCCACCCAGATGCGCAACGCCGAGGACACTCTGAGTCCTGTAAAACTGAAATACCGACTTTTCCATCTGTCCCCAGAGAGGTAACCTGCCGCTCACTCAAAACGACAGGCAAGGTCAGGACATGCGCGATTTTCATCTTCCAGGACGTTCCCCTGTTTTTGCCAGCAACGGCATGATCGCGACGTCCCATCCCCTAGCGGCAAAGGTCGGGATACAAATTCTCGAATCTGGCGGAAACGCTGCGGATGCAGCAATCGCGGCTGCGATACTGCTGGGGATTTGCGAACCGCAAATGACAGGGATCGGTGGCGACTGCTTTGTTCTTGTCAAACCCGCCGGCTCCGACGAGATAAAAGCACTCAACGGCTCAGGCCGCGCACCGGCTGCCACTGATCCGCAACGCTTGCGGGACCAAGGCCATGCGACGGTGCCAGAGTACAGCGCCGATGCTGTCACAATCCCAGGAGCAGTTGATGCGTTTTGTAGGTTGTCCGAAGACTGGGGGAAAATCGGGCTCGCATCTGTCCTGGCCCCTGCAATTTACTATGCAGAACAGGGTGTTCCGGTGGCTCCGCGCGTTGCTTTCGACTGGGCCGAGGCAGAAAACACGCCGCAAGGTGCGGCCAAAAAGAGTTTCTTGATTGATGGACGCGCCGCCAAATCCGGACAGATTTTTCGCGCGCCGGGCCAGGCCGAGGTCTTGCGGCGCATCGCGGCAGACGGTCGCGACGCTTTCTACGAAGGCGAGATCGCTGAAGACATGGCCAATTGCCTGAAAGCCCACGGTGGGGTCCACACGCTCGATGACTTTGCGCAAACCGCCTGTAACTACACCGATCCGATTTCGGGGACATATGGCGATCTAGACCTTGTCGAGCATCCGCCCAATGGCCAGGGTGCCACGGCAATCTTGCTCAACAATATCCTGTCAAATTTTGATATCGCTTCATTGGCCCCGTTTGGCTCCGAGCGGGCCCATATTGAAGCCGAAGCAACAAAGCTTGCCTATGACACCCGCAATCGGTTCCTGGGTGATCTCGATCATATGACGCGTCTCGAGCATATGCTGTCGACGGACACTGCCGATAACCTGTCGAAACTAATTGATCCGAAACGCGTCATGCCGAATGCGACAAAACTGTCTGAATCGGTTCACAAAGACACGATTTACCTGACAGTGGTCGACAAGGACCACATGGCCGTTTCGTTGATCTATTCCATCTATCACAGTTTCGGATCCGGGATTGCCAGCGACAAATTCGGTATTCTGTTCCAGAACCGGGGCTCCGGGTTTTCTTTGGAACCGGGTCATGCAAATGAGATGGGTGCGGGCAAGCGTCCGATGCACACGATCATCCCGGGAATGTTGAAGCGCGCCGGAAAGGTTGTCATGCCATTTGGCGTCATGGGGGGTGCCTATCAAAGCACTGGTCACGCACGGTTCGTCAGCAACCTGACCGATTTTGGACTTGATCCACAGGCGGCCATTGATGCGCCTCGATGTTTTGCCGATGCCGGGGACTTGAGAGTCGAGCGCGGCTATAGCTCTAATGTCCATCAGGAGCTGGCAGATCTGGGTCATAATGTTGTCATCCCGGATACGGCGATTGGCGGCGCTCAGGCAATCTTGATTGACGAAGAGACCGGGACCCTTCAAGGGGCCTCTGATCATCGCAAAGATGGGTGCGCTTTGGGTTATTGAGTTCCAATCCGTTGGCTGTTGACGGGCTAGAGCACAAGTCGGGCGTTATCTTTTTGCGCAAGCCTTGTTGTCCCGTGGTTTTCTGGTGTCTAGTCCATCTCAAAAGACCACAATCAACCTGGGGATACTCACCATGAAACTCGTTTCCGAAACCCGTATGTTCGGTGGCCGTCAGTTGACGGTCGAACATGATAGCTCAGCCACAGGTGTGCCGATGCGGGTCGCAGTGTTCTTACCGGCCCAAGCCGGACCGCGCCCGGCGCTGGTTTATTTGTCAGGGTTGACGTGCACAGAAGACAACGTAACTCAAAAGGCCGGAGCACAGCGTCTGGCTGCAGAACTTGGAATGATCTTCATTGCACCTGATACAAGCCCTCGGGGTGAAGGGGTGCCCAACGACGACGCTTATGACCTTGGTCAAGGTGCGGGGTTCTACGTGAACGCAACGCAAGACCCATGGGCCCCACATTTCCAGATGTATGACTATATCACCAAGGATCTCATGGCGCTGATCGCGGTTGAATTTCCAGTCGATATGGACCGTGTTGGGATCACTGGTCACTCCATGGGCGGCCACGGGGCCCTGACCATCGGATTGCGCCATCCAGACTTGTTCAAATCGATTTCTGCGTTCTCGCCGATTGTATCGCCGATGAATTGCCCTTGGGGGGACAAGGCCTTGTCAGCTTATCTGGGTCCTGATCGCGAGGCATGGGCGGAACATGATGCGTGCGCTTTGGTGCGCAGCCGCGGATTTTCGGGAAATCTATTGGTGGATCAAGGCGAAGCAGACGGCTTTCTGGACGAACAACTCAAAACACATCTTCTGTCCGAGGCCTGCGCGGAGGCAGGTGTCTCTGCGACAATTCGCATGCAACCGGATTACGATCATTCCTACTTCTTCATTGCGAGCTTCATGGACGACCACTTGCGCCATCATGCGGCGGCTTTGGGCACAGGTTGATATGCCTATCGTAGAATATGTCTATTCGGCACATTCCGCTTTTGCGTATTTGGGCTCGGCCAAGTTTTACGAAATTTGTGCGCACTTCGATGCGACGATACGACATCGACCTATCCTGCTGTCGCCTGTAATCGAAGCGCAGGGCAGCCTGCCTTTTCATGCGCGGACACAGCCGCATGTCGACTATTTCTTCGGGCGTCAGATTGAACGCTGGGCGGAATATCGCGGTGTCGCTATTATCAATCACCGACCTAGTTTTCATGACGCGGATTATTCACTGGCCTCGGGGATGATCATCGCGCTGGGTAGTTCGGGCCCGGCGGTCGACCAGATGGCGCATCGTTTGCTCGAGGCGCATTGGCGCGACGACGCTGACCTTTCAGATGCCAAGACACTCCGATCTTTGGCTGCAGAACTCGGCCATGATCCCGATGAGTTGCTGGAACAATCAGCAGCGGTGGAAACGCAAGCGCAGCTGGACTCCAATGGAGAGTATGCTCGCCGGAAAAATGTCTTCGGTTCGCCTACATATATCGTCGATGGGGATCCGTTTTATGGTCAGGATCACCTTGGTCAGGTGGCGCATGCGCTCGCATCGCCCTTTGCCGCCACGACTTGGAAAAACCCGACTATCGGCGATCCTTGAACGCCCGTTTCAAGGCAACACGACCGTTAAATTTGACCGCGCAAGACCGGGCTGGCTTATCCGGTTAGGGTTGATTCCGGGCCGCGCGAGACGACGCCCGGATCTGAGTGTTTTAGGCGACCAGATCGAACCGGTCGGCGTTCATCACCTTGGTCCATGCAGCCACGAAATCGCGCACAAACTTTTCTTTGTTGTCATCTTGCGCATAGACCTCGGCATAGCTGCGCAACACTGAACTGGACCCAAAAACCAGATCTGCACTCGTGGCAGGCCATTTAACGTCGCCTGTGGCACGGTCGCGCAGCTCATACGTACCATCATCCAGCGGATGCCAGCTGTTGGCCATATCGGTCAGGTTGACGAAGAAGTCCGTCGTCAAAGCGCCGACAGTGTCCGTGAAGACACCATAGCCATTGCCGCCATGATTGATCCCCATGACACGCAGACCACCAAGAAGCACTGTCATTTCTGCCGCCGTCAAACCCATGAGTTGCGCCCTGTCGAGCATCATTTCCTCTGCTGAGACTGCATAGGCTTCCTTTTGCCAATTGCGGAAACCATCAGCGACAGGCTCCAGGACTGAGAAGCTGTCGACATCGGTCATACTGTCATCGGCGTCTCCGCGACCCGGAGCGAAAGGTACATCGACTGCACTCCCACCGGCCTTGATCGCCATCTCCAGGCCTACATTGCCGCCCAAAACAATCACGTCTGCGATTGACGCACCTGTATCCGCTGCGATTGGCTCAAGTAGTCCCAGGACTTTGGCCAAGCGCTCGGGCTCATTACCGGCCCAATCCTTTTGCGGCGCGAGACGGATGCGTGCCCCGTTGGCCCCACCGCGCTTATCTGAACCGCGAAAGGTTCGGGCGCTATCCCAAGCTGTCGCTATCAGTTCCGCAGAAGTCAGGCCACTTTGCGCGATCTTTGCCTTAACACCCGCAACGTCGTAGCCGGTTGATCCGGCCGGGATCGGATCCTGCCAAATCAGATCTTCGTCGGGAACGTCTGGTCCAAGATAACAAGGGCGCGGGCCCATATCCCGGTGGGTCAATTTGAACCAAGCCCGAGCGAACGTGTCGCGGAAATACGCTGGATCCGAGATGAACTTCTGACAGATCTCATTGTAAATGGGATCCATTTTCATTGCCATGTCGGCATCTGTCATCAACGGCATTTTGGGTGTCGCACCATCGCCAGCATCAACTGGTTTCTCACTGTCGGGCATATCAATCGGAGCCCATTGATTGGCTCCGGCGGGTGACTTTGTAAGCTCCCACTCATAGCCAAACAGATAGTCAAAATAGCCCATGTCGAATTGGGTTGGGTTTTTTGTCCAAGCGCCCTCGATGCCTGACGTGAATGAATTTGAGGCCGAGCCGTTATGGTCCGGGTTCATCCAACCAAAGCCCTGGTTTTCAAGGCTTGCGGCCTCCGGTTCTACACCAATCGCGTCATCCGCCATCGCACCATGAGCCTTGCCAACTGTGTGTCCACCGCAGGTGAGCGCGGCAGTCTCTTCATCGTTCATGGCCATCCGCGCAAAGGTTTCACGGATGTGCTGGGCCGTACGGGCCGGATCAGGCTGCCCGTTCACACCTTCGGGGTTCACGTAGATCAAGCCCATGTGCACGGCGGCAAGCGGGTTTTCCAGTGTCGACGCGTCGTCCAGATCGCCGTAGCGGTTTTCCGACGGTGCCAGCCACTCGCCTTCTGATCCCCAGTAGACGTCGGTTTCCGGACCCCAGATATCCTCACGGCCAAAGCCAAATCCAAACGTGTCCAGACCCATGCTCTCATAGGCAATCGTGCCCGACAAAATAATCAAATCCGCCCAGGACAGTGCATTGCCATATTTCTTTTTGACCGGCCACAACAGGCGGCGCGCTTTGTCGAGGCTTGCATTGTCTGGCCAGGAATTCAGTGGCGCGAAACGAATATTGCCGGCGCCGGCACCTCCGCGACCGTCTTGCATGCGGTAAGAGCCGGCGGAGTGCCAAGCCAGACGGATCATCAGGCCTCCATAGTGGCCCCAATCAGCTGGCCACCAGGGTTGGTCCTGAGTCATCAATGCATGGACATCTGACTTAACTGCTTCAAAATCAAGAGATTTTACAGCTTCACGATGGTTGTAGTCGGCATCCATCGGGTTGGTGCGGGCACCGTGCTGGTGCAGAATGTCAAGGTTGAGCGTGTTGGGCCACCATTTCGTCACGGGCTTTTCCATCGAGGTGTTCCCGCCGTGGTCAATCGGGCAGCCGCCCAATCCGGGCATCCTGTTTCCGTCCATCATTTATCTCCTGGATTTAGAATGTGTCTAGAATGATGAAAGAAACCTATTCAGTGACAGCGATAAATTCCAATTGAAAAAACTTTCGTCGCCGATAGTTTCTACTTATGGTAAATTTTACCCTCAAACACTTTCGATACTTCGATGCGCTAGCGCGCGCGGGTCATTTCGGGCGAGCGGCTGAGGCCTGTTCGATCTCGCAACCCGCGCTTTCTGTTCAAATCAAAGACCTGGAAACGATGTTAGGTGCGCCATTAGTAGAACGCTCCGCCCGGCACATCATACTGACAAGCTTGGGCGAAGAATTCCTGATCCGCGCACGAAAGGTACTGAGCGATGTCGAAGAAATGTCTGAGCTTGCACGCCTATCCAGCGGCCAATTAGAGGGCAAACTGAGGATTGGAATCATCCCGACAGTTGCGCCCTATTTGCTACCAAGAATCATCAAGACGCTGTCGCGCCAATTTCCCGCGCTCGAGTTGATGCCGCGAGAATCTGTGACGCAATCTCTGGTGGACGATCTGCTACATACGCGGCTTGATGCAATCATCGCGGCACTCCCTCTTTCTGAACACACCTTGCGCGAGTTTACACTTTTTGATGAAGAGTTTGTTCTTGTTCGCGCGCAAAAAGATGCATTCCGTCCGGTGCCCAGCGCTACGATGTTGCAGGAAATGAAACTGCTCTTGCTGGAGGAAGGGCATTGCTTTCGAGATCAAGCCCTTTCGTTTTGCGACATCGGTCCGAGTGATCCGAGCCTTGTCATGGAGGGGTCGAGCCTGTCCACCTTGGTTCAAATGGTCAATGCGGGTCTCGGCGTCACTCTGTTACCCGAAATGGCCGTTCCGCTTGAAACCAAAGGCGCAGTGGTCGCTATCTCCCGGTTCGCGGAAAACACGCCAAGTCGAACCATCGGCATGGTTTGGCGCAAAAGTAATCCGCTGGAAAATCAGCTTATGGAGTTGGCCAATGTCGTGCGTCAGGTCGCCCGAAGCGAAGGCTAACTGCCGGTCTGCTAAACAGGCTGAAAGTGTTTAGTTGAGGTCGAATTGGAGCGGATATTTCCCGCGACCGTCATAATCGCCGAACATCGCACCAAGGTCCGGGTGATCTATGGGCTCGCCCGTCATATCGGGGGTCAGGTTTTGCTCAGACACATAGGCCACGTAATAGCTTTCGTCGTTCTCGGCCAGCAAATGATAGAAAGGCTGGTCCTTACGCGGACGGCTTTCCGCGGGAATATTCGCGTACCATTCTTCTGTGTTTGAAAATTCGGCGTCGACATCGAATATCACGCCTCTAAAGGCGTGTTTTTTATGCCGGACGATTTGGCCAAGCATGTATTTGGCGTCTGATTTAATCATTACATTGCTACCCTTACACGCTGTAGATAGACCGTTCCAGTGATGTTTGTCCATTCATGGACCATCAAAACAAAGGAAACAGTTTGTGAACTTGGCACTGACAGTCGCGGAAATCGTAGCTCCGGTTTTTCTGCTTTCGGCCATTGGATATGTGTGGGTGAAGCTCGGATTTGACTACCGCATCGAGTTTGTGACCCGGCTTGCCATGACCCTGTCGGTCCCGTGCTTGATTTTCGTCTCGTTGATGGAAACCACCATCGTGCCGGGGGCTCTGACCAAGGTCTCGCTGGCGGCTGTCGTGGCGTATGCACTTGTGACAATCGCGTGCTATCTGGTTGTTTTCGCTTTTAAACTCAACATACGGACATATTTAGCCCCACTGATTTTCGGAAATACAGGGAATCTGGGGTTACCGTTGGCGCTTTTTGCATTTGGCCCAGAGGGCTTTGGATACGCGGTGGTAATTTTCGCGATCATGGGGATCTACTCCTTCACCTTCGGGGTCTGGCTGGTCTCTGGTGGCGGGTCTCTAAAGAAGGTCGTTCAGGAGCCGTTGGTTGGTGCTACGTTGCTCGGTGCCCTGTTCCTTTGGCATGGGTGGGAGACCCCGACATTCTTAACCAACACTCTGGATCTTATCGGGCAAATGGCGATTCCGCTGATGCTTATTACACTTGGTGTCGCGGTTGCACGACTGAAACCTCACGGATTCGGACTGGCGACACTCGTGGCCGGGGTAAAGGTCGCAATCTGCACCAGCGCTGCGGTTCTGGCAGGCTGGTATTTCCAGCTGGCACCCGTACCTTTTGGCGTTCTGGTTCTGCAAGTGACCACGCCAGTCGCAGTCACCTCTTACCTGTTGGCCGCAAAATACGAGGCAGATTCTGAGGCGGTTGCAGGCCTCGTCGTGATATCCACATTGCTCTCGGTCGGATTTATTCCGCTTATTCTCGCATTTTTGATCTGATAGCCCTGTCTGTCCCTTTGCCATAAGACCGGCTTTCCAGTAAAGTTTCGGGCAAAACGCCAAAAAGGCATACAGGCAGATGATCAGATATTTCAGCGCGCTTGCGTTACTTCTCATGCTTTCAGCCTGCGGTGGTGGGCGAGATGCCCAACCGCGCAACCTCGATAATGCGTGCTCGATCGTGTCGCAGCGCCCGGCATGGCTCAATGACATGCAAAAGACGGAACGGAAATGGGGGATCCCTGTGGCGATCCAGATGGCCACGATCTACCATGAAAGCCGGTTCGTAAAGGACGCGCGCACACCATTACGGTTCGCCCTTGGTGTCATTCCGATGGGTCGACAATCCTCAGCCTATGGCTTCAGCCAGGCCCTGGATGGGACCTGGAAAGAGTATCAGCGCGATCAGGGGCGGCGGTTCGCACGACGCGATCGCTTCTCGGACGCTGCAGACTTTATTGGCTGGTATATGGACGAAACAGAGGAGCGGTTGGGTATTTCCAAAGGAGACGCCCGGAACCAGTACCTGGCCTATCACGAAGGGCGTGCTGGATATGCGCGCGGCAGCTACCGCCGGAAGTCGTGGTTGTTGCGCGTGTCATCAGAGATGGCCGCGCGCGCGCAGACTTACAACGCCCAGTTGATCACCTGCGGAAAAGTCTAAGCCGCGTCAATTCAAGCCGCGCGCCTGTATTTCTTGCGGGATGTTGAACGACTTTGCCCCGATCACGGTGGGCTGTAGATCTTTCAATGCCACTTGCGTTTGCCCGCCAGCTTCATTGTTGATGACCCACTGGCGCAGAACAATTGGGTCGGCGGAGAATTTCAGCTCAATATTGCCGTATTCTGGATGCTCCGGGTCTTGCAGAGTGACAACAGTAAGTTCGGCCTCTTCACGGTGTGATACCAGCAGGTTAGAGCGATCAAGATTTACAGTCTCGGCAAGGATCAGGCTTAGCGGGGTGCGCCGCAGTGGATATTGCTCCGGCGGGACATTGGATTTCGGATCAAAAATCGCGACCTGCTGTCCGCCCGCAATCACCAGCCCTTTGTTAGGCGGGTCATACTCGAAACGGGCGCGATTTGGTCGTTTGATATAGACCGTTCCGTTGCTGGTGGTCCCATCCTCGTTAAGTTGCGAGAACCCGGCTTTTGCGCTTTGCAAACCGTTTAAGTAGCTGTTGAGGTCAGCCAAAGGAATAATGTCGGCCTGCACAGGAAGGGCGAGTGCTGCCATCGAGAGAGCTGCGATGAATGTTTGTTTTATCATGACATTAAAATAAGCGCTGCAAATCGAAATGACAGCCATAGGCTTTCACAAAAGCGAGAACTTGCGCAGGCTAGTGTTCTGGCACCAGGATCTCGCGTTTTCCGACATGGTTTGATGCCGAAACCAGACCTTGATCCTCCATCTGCTCGACCAGACGCGCAGCCTTGTTGTAGCCAATCGCCAGCTTGCGCTGAATATAGGACGTCGAGCATTTGCGGTCCTTCAAGACAATCGCAACCGCCTGATCATAGAGCGCATCTTCGCCGTCCGTATTGCCGCCAAGGCCCAGAACCGCGTCAATATCCGACGATTTTTCATCATCGTGCCCATCGACAACGCCCGCCATGTATTCCGGCTCGCCAAAGGATTTCAGGTGGGTGACGATCTCCTCTACCTCTTCATCGCTGACGAACGGGCCGTGGATGCGGGTAATCTTCGATCCGCCAGCCATGTAAAGCATGTCGCCCATGCCCAGAAGCTGCTCGGCTCCCATCTCCCCCAGGATCGTACGGCTGTCGATCTTTGAAGTTACCTGGAACGATATTCTAGTCGGAAAGTTCGCCTTAATCGTGCCGGTAATAACATCGACCGAAGGGCGCTGCGTCGCCATGATCAAATGTATGCCAGAAGCGCGTGCCATTTGCGCCAGGCGCTGGATGCAGGCCTCGATCTCCTTTCCGGCGACCATCATCAGATCTGCCATTTCGTCGACGATGACGACGATATAAGGCATGGCTTCGGGTTGAAATTCCTCGGTCTCGAAAATCGGCTCTCCGGTGTCTTCGTCGAAACCAGTCTGGACCGTGCGTTTGAACATCTCACCTTTGGACAGCGCGTCTTTCACCCGACCGTTAAAGCCATCAATGTTGCGGACACCCATCTTGGACATCTTGCGGTACCGCTCTTCCATCTCACCCACGACCCACTTCAGCGCAACGACCGCCTTCTTGGGATCGGTCACAACCGGCGACAACAAGTGCGGGATGCCGTCATAGACGCTGAGCTCCAGCATTTTCGGGTCGATCATGATTAGACGGCATTCTGCCGGAGTGAGCTTATATAGCAGCGACAGGATCATCGTGTTGATCGCCACGGATTTACCAGACCCGGTGGTCCCTGCGATCAGCAAATGCGGCATCTTGGCAAGGTTCGCCACAATGGCTTCGCCTCCGATATCCTTGCCCAGCGCAAGTGGTAGTTTCTGATTGCCGTCTCCGAAATCTCGGGCTGCCAGAATTTCCCGCAGCACCACCATTTCTCGTTTTTCGTTTGGCAATTCAATCCCGATCACCGAGCGGCCCGGGACGGTCGACACGCGTGCGGACAAGGCCGACATGGAGCGTGCGATATCATCGGCCAAACCAATCACACGAGAGGCTTTGAGACCCGGGGCAGGCTCCAATTCATACATGGTAACAACCGGACCGGGGCGAACCGAAACGATCTCCCCTTTGACGCCATAATCATCAAGTACGGCCTCCAGCATACGTGCGTTTTCTTCTAGAGCTTCGTCCGACAAGATGTGCCGCTCAACTGTGGCTGGACTGGCCAACAAGTTTAACGGCGGCAGCTCAAATGCTGTCCGATCATCGTCGAATTTCAGGCGGGGTTGCGCCTCGGCTTGCGCCTGTTTCGACGGGGCGATTGGCTTGCGCGGCGGATGCTGGATCACGGCCTTGGCCTCTGGCACCGGAATCTCGCGTGGGTTGTGCAGCGCTGAGGTCGATACGCTTTCGTAGTCTGCAATGACAGCGTCGCTCAGATCCTCATCAAAGGGCGTTGCCGGCCCGTCTTCGACATGGATATCCCGGCTAAGAACAGGCTCGGCGCGGTGCGAATGGAGGCGGTCACCCCGTGTCCGAATGACGTCGGAAATCTTTGAGCGGATACGTGTTTCTTCGTCCACTGGCTCTTGAGGCATCGTCTCGAGTGTCGGCTCTGCCTTGCGGCGCAAGCCCGGCATACGCGCGAATAGTCCAGTTTTTGGGGCCGGTTGTTCTTGCTCAATCTGGGCTTCTGGAGCCGGTGTAGGCGCTATCACGACAGGGGCGCGACGCAGTGGCGGCTCAACGTGGAACACAGGGTCCTGAGCCTCAAACGCGTCTTCATAAGCCATCCGTGCATCGCGGCGTTCGGCGCGCAATGCGCGCGCTTTGCGTGCGGCCATAAGACCGCCCTTTCCTGCAAGGCCCAGGAATCGCATGATTGACGCATAGGTCAAAACGACGCCGATCCACAGGAAACGCAGGACGGATCTTACCTCAGCTCGATCGCAGCCCAGAACAAAGGCGCTTAAGGCCAAAAGTCCTACGAAAAACACCGCTGACAGCAGTTTTAGCCCGAAGCTTGCGCTGATTGGCACAATGTTGAGCAAGGCACCCAATACCGTATCGCCGAACAGACCTCCTAGGCCGAACGAATGGGTCCAGCCCGCTCCCGGCAGATGTGTTGACGCGTAGACCGCGGCCAACGCGACCGCGATCGGCGCGAAAATCAGCCGGCTGAAGGCACGATCGGCCCCTCTATGGGTTGTAAATCGCGCGCCCCAAACCAAGGCCGTCACGGGAATGGCCCAGGCCCCGTAGCCAACAATGATAAATAGCGGGCTAGCGATGGAGGCTCCGAAATGACCCAACCAGTTTTGCGCCGGTTGATCTGTCGCTGACAGCCAGCTGGGATCTTCGGGCACATATGAGGCCAACATCATGGCGATCAACCCACCGGTGATCAGCAGTGCAAGTCCAAACAGCTCCTTGCCGCGTTTTTCGATCGCGGCTTGCATGTCGCTGTCCAAAAACGGATCCCTTGATCTTGTCTGATACGCCATGCTTGTTACCTCACGCTTGTTCGTAGATGCAGCGCTTTAGGGCCTCGAGCCCTGGCTGCACCTCTGTCATTGGGGCCACCAGAGCGACCCGGATATAGGAATGGCCCGGATTGGAGCCGTTGTAATCGCGGCCCAGATAGGATCCGGGAAGCACTTTGACACCGGTTTTGCGCCACAGCTTCACCGTTGCCGCTTCCCCGTCATCGACCGGAAGCCAGAGAAAGAAACCTGCTTTTGGTGGCACATATCCGTCGATGTCGCCGAACATCTCGTCGGCCAGATCCAGCTTTTCGCGGTAGAGGGTTCGGTTCGCCTCGACATGCGAGTCCTCTGCCCAAACCTGCTCGGCCGCCCGTTGCAGCGGCAGTGGCAACGGAGCGCCGGCATAGTTTCGAAGGCTCTTCATATGCTTGATCGTTTCCGGCCCGCTGGCCGCGAATCCGGACCTGAGCCCGGCCAGATTTGAGCGTTTGGACAGTGAATTAAACAACACCACGCGCTCGGGATCCGCATGCGCGTCGCGTGCCGCCGTCAAAGCCCCCAGTGGAACAGTATCGCGGTAAATTTCGGAGTAGCACTCGTCGGCAAAGATCCGGAAGTCGTAGGTTTCAGCCAGTTGAAGAAGGTCATGCCAATACGCCTCACTTGCTATGACGCCCTGTGGATTGGAGGGCGAACAGATATACACCGCCACCACGCGGTTCAGAAGTTCCGGCGCAAGGCCGCGGTAATCAGGAAGAAAGCCGGTCTCTAGGGTTGCAGGGACGTAGACAAGCTCGGCCTCAATGGCGAGCCCCGCGACCGCATAGACCTGATAGAACGGGTTTGGGGTCAGAATAACCGGCCGCTGACCATTTTTGGTTTCAGGGCAAAGTGCGAGTGTCGCGTTGAACAGGCCTTCGCGCGTCCCATTCAGAGGGAATATCTGAGTTTCCGGATCGTATGTAACGCTGTAGCGACGCTGCACGAACCCTGCGATTGCGCTGCGCAACTCGGGCGTTCCATCATTGGGCGGGTAGCCACCGAAGCCATCCGAATGCTCGGCGATAATGGCGTTGATCCATCGCGGGAATGGATGTTTGGGCGTTCCGATGGTCATGTCAATCACCGGCCCGCCCGCCGCATGCGCAGACAGAAGCGACCGCAAACGCGGAAACGCATAAGGGGGCAGGTTCGAAAACCGCTCAGGAAAGGTCATGGGACCGCTTTTTCTGCCTCAAGAGTTCGGGGTCATTTCGCCCCGTTTCCATTAAAGTATCGGCAGATTGGTGCTTGGTCCAGAAAAACAGCGCCAACTAGGGCCAATGCACAGATTTGATGTGGCTTTTCGGCCCTTTACACCAGTGCGGACTCAGCAGCCGCTCCAAGTCGCAACAAACTCTCTTCGCTGAAGGGTTTGGCGAGGAACATAATACCAGCTGATGGCGTGCCCGTTGGCAAGCTTAATCCCGCTGATCCAAACAGGTTCCCAATGCGCGTGTTGCGCAGGGCAAGAAGGTTCTCGGTGACGTAGTATTGGCTGTCTGTCAGCAAGCGATCCATATTCGGCGGAAGAATTGGAGAGGTTGGTAGGATCACTGCGTCGAAACCCTGCAGACGCGTATTCCAGATCTGTCGATAGGCCTCCAGATCACGCCAAGCCCGCAGGAAATCGCGCGCCAAAGTGTCCGCGCCACTGCGAAAGCGATCGCGAATTTCGCCAAACATCGCGTCCGGGTTGGCTTCGATTTCTTCGCCCCATTCGGCGTAGGCCTCGGTGGCGAACAGAATGCCGGACAAGCTGAGCGCTTTTGTGACTTCTGGCGCTTCAATGCGTGAGACCTGCGCCCCGTGCGCACCCAATCGTTCGACCGCGTTGTCGAACCCGGATTTCGGCTCGGACCTGATGTCATCAAACGCAGCTGTCTCCAGGATAGCTAAACGTGCTCCAACCAGGCTGGCTCCTGCGAGATCGACCGCCGTACCGCCCTCGATCAATGCTAAAATCTCGGCGGCATCTTCAACCGATCTACATAAGGGCCCAACAGTGTCAAAACGCGCACATAGCGGGACACTGCCCGAGACGCTGACGCGGCCATGTGTTGTTTTCAAACCAACCAGATCGTTCCAGGCCGACGGGATTCGGACCGAGCCACCGGTGTCAGACCCGATCGCTGCAGCGGCCAGTCCGAACGCGACCGAGGTCGCAGCCCCGGAGGATGACCCGCCTGCCACCGCGTCGGCATCATTCACGCTTGGCGGAGTTGCCGTCATCGGATTTAATCCCAGGCCTGAGAAGGCCAATTCGGACATATGGGTTTTTCCCAGGCACACGGATCCGCCCTGCGTGGCGACCTGGAGGACTTCCGCGTCGGCATCGGGCACGCGGCCGGCCAGCAATTTGGATCCCGCTTCAGTCGCAACGCCCGCGGTATCGAACAGATCCTTCCAGGAAATCGGCACGCCATCTAGAAGGCCTTGCCTGGTGCCTGCGCGCGCGCGCGCTGCTGCAGCAGCGGCTTCGGCGCGCGCGCGGTCCTGAGTGAGCCGGGCATAGATCCTGTCGCACAGCGGATGCGTCTCGGCCGCGTGCAAAAACGCCTCCGTCAAAGCCTCGGCACAGATTTCGCCGCGCGCGATCCCGCGCCCCAAATCGCTGGCGCTCATCGTTAACCAAGTCTGCGACATGGGATCTCCTTCTAGGTGGCCTCAAATGCGACGGTAGCGGCAGCACAGCGCATGGACAATGCTTGCTGTTGCCTCTCATAGTGCAGCCATGACAGCGCAATACGATATCATCATTGTCGGAGGTGGACTGAATGGCTGCACGCTGGCCCTCGCACTGGCCGGGGCAGGTTTCAAGATCAGCGTAATCGACAAGCTCGACTCTGAGACCATGTCGCGTGATTTTGATGGGCGATCCTATGCAATGGCGCGCGCGTCTTGCAATCTGTTGGACGCCATTGGTCTTTGGGATTCGTTGTCCAGCGACGCCCAACCCATACTAGAGATCAAGGTTTCCGACGGACGTGCAGGCGAGGGTCCGTCCGCCTTCTGGATGCATTTCGATCACGCAGAACTGGAAGACGGTCCGATGGGCCATATGATCGAAGACCGTTTTTTGCGTCCAACGCTGCTGAGCGCTTTGGGCGAAGCGCCGAACATCGATCATTTCGCACCCGAAACCGTTGTTGAACAGTCACTTAGGGACCATGGGGTCTTGGTTACTTTGGCCAGTGGAGCAACACAGTCAGCCCGGCTTTTGATCGGCTGCGATGGACGTAAAAGCGGCACGGCCGACCGCGGTAGGATTACGCGCAGTTTCAAGGATTATGGCCAAACTGCCCTTGTCGCCGCGATCGGTCATCAGAAGCCGCATAATGGCATCGCACATCAATTCTTCATGCCCGCCGGGCCTTTGGCGATTTTACCTTTAAGAGGGAATAGATCTTCGATTGTCTGGGCTGAAAGCCACGCCCGCGCGGCAGAATTGAACGCGATGGATGACGCTGCATTTCTTGGCGCTCTGGCACCGGCGTTCGGGGATTTTCTGGGACCTATCAGTCTTGCCGGGACCCGGTTTTCTTACCCGCTGAACCAAACTATCGCGGCTGATCTTGTCGGACCCCGGCTTGCCTTGGTTGGTGATGCTGCCCATGGGATTCACCCCATCGCCGGGCAAGGTCTGAACCAAGGGTTGCGCGACGCCGCAAGCCTGGCCGAGGTACTGGCCGACGCAGCCCGACGCGGTGAAGATATTGCCGCCGCCGATGTGCTTGGACGCTACGCAACATGGAGACGCGCTGATTCAAAACTGGCGGCGCTCGCCACCGACAAATTTAACCGCTTGTTTTCCAACGACAATCAGGCGCTTCGGTTTGGCCGGGATTTGGGAATGGGACTCGTGTCCGCGTTGCCGCCGTTGCGTCGCGCCTTTATGCGGGAGGCGGCAGGCCTGACCGGCGATCTGCCGCGATTGCTGCGCGGTCAATCGCTTTAGCCCAGATCGCGGGCCTCGTCTGGCAACAGGATCGGTATTCCATCGCGAATTGGGAAAGCAAGATTTGCTGCCTTCGAGACAAGCTCTTGCCGCTCGGCATCATATGATAACACGCCTTGGGTGAGCGGGCAGACAAGGCCATCTAGCATGCGCCGGTCCGGTTTTACCGAGCTCACTGTAAAACCTCATCTGACGCACCACCGCGCAGCGAAAATTCTATCAGTGTCACCAGTGTCTCTCGTCGGGTGGACAAACACGGGGCTTCCAACAATGCCTGTTTCTCTTCGGGTTCGAACGGGCAAAGCATCGACAACGAGTTGATCAGAAGCTCATCCTCAGCGTCTTTCAGGCCATCCCAGTCAGTTTGCAAATCGCGCGAGATGAAGAACTTGCTGAGCAAATCCATGAACCGGTCACGATCGAATGAGCTGTCCTTCTCCACAGCGCCCAGATCGCGCTCAAAACCGGTCCAGCTTACCTTTGCGCGGCGGTACGGGCTGAATCCGGTAACTTCTTCGATGACGCGGTACCGCGAAATGCCCCCTAGGGTTATCATGTAGCGGCCATCCTCAGTCTCAGAAAACTGGGTGATCCGACCAGCACATCCTATGGCATGCAATTTATCTGTGCCGTCCGGGCCTTCATGTGGTTGTACCATTCCGATGAACCGGTGTTTCGTCTTCAGCGCATCTTCGAACATTTGAAGGTAGCGCGGCTCAAAAAGGTGAAGTGGCAACCGGGCGCGTGGCAGCAACAGCGCGCCAGGCAGTGGGAACACCGGAATTGTCTCGGGGAGATCGCCAATCTGGTACATGTAAAATAGGTAGCTCGACTGGGAGATCAGGCAAATATCAACGAAGACAGCTTTCGGCGCCCGTTCAAAACTATCGGATCTTCGGGTTTCATCGCGTCAAAAATCGAGAAGAGCTGCGTTTTGGCTGCCCCCTCATTCCATTCCCGATCTTTAGAGAACAGCGTCAGCAACTGGTCGATGGCTGCCTCTGCCTGACCGTCTGCATGCAAAGCGATCGCAAGATCCAGCCGGCTCTGATGATCATTGGCGTCGGCGGCAAGTTTTGCCTCAAGTTCCGCCAAGGGGCCGGTTTGAGCGGCTTGTGCCAAAAGTTCCAACTGGGCTCTGACAGCATCCAGCGCACCGCTGCTTTGGATCGTTTCGGGTGCGGCGGCGACCAAATCGCTGGCCTTATCGGTTTCTTCCAGAGCGATATGAGCCCGGATCAGACCGGCATAGGCGGCACCATGTTCGGGATCTTCGCCGAGGATCGCAGCGTAGGTCTGAAGTGCATCCAGCGCGGCACCTTCCTCGAGCATCGTATCGGCAGAGGCAACGGCGTCGTCCAGACCGCCATCTGGATCGCCCGCCAGCGCGACGAGTTTTTCGACGAAAGTCTTGATCTCACTGCCCGGCAATGCACCTTGGAACGCATCGACGGGCTTGCCCTGAAAGAACGCATAGACGGTTGGGATTGACTGGATCCGCAGTTGTGCTGCGATCTGCTGGTTCTGATCGACGTCCAGTTTGACCATTTTCACTTTGCCACCAGCGGCCGCAACTTCTGCTTCAAGCGCCGGCCCCAATGTCTTACACGGGCCGCACCACGGTGCCCAAAAATCGACGATAACCGGGACCTCTTGGCTTGCCTCGATGACGTCCTCCATGAACGTGGCTTCGGAACCATCCTTGATCAGGTCGGATTGAGGGGCTGGGGTGGTGTTCAGTTCGATCATAACTTCCTCACGGGGGGCAGACGGTGCGACTCACCGCCTATATGTGGTCTCTATTCCTAAAGATCAAATGTAGCAAAAACTGGCGCATGGTCTGAAGGCTTTTCCCAACCGCGTGCTGCCCGGTAAACCCGCGACGAATGGCCGGCTGCTGCAATATCACTGGTGGCCCAAATATGATCCAGCCGCCGACCCTTATCGGCGGCATCCCAGTCACGCGCACGATAAGACCACCAAGAATAAAGCTGGCCTTCAGGAATGTCTGCACGGGTGACATCTACCCAGCCTCCGGCCTCTTGCGTCTCGCTGAGATGCTCAACTTCGATCGGC
Organism: Pseudomonadota bacterium; assembly: GCA_039193885.1. Classification (GTDB taxonomy): domain Bacteria; phylum Pseudomonadota; class Alphaproteobacteria; order Rhodobacterales; family Rhodobacteraceae; genus Litoreibacter. The sequence goes on along the minus strand of JBCCWL010000003.1, from coordinate 246,125 downwards.
GTATGGCTGACCACTTTCAGGAGCTGTTTGTGAGACCAGACATCATCTTCCCGCGGGGCAATGTTGAGGTCCCCAACAAGAATGGATTTGGCAGGTGCATCTTTGCGAAAGGCGTCGCGCATCTCGGTCAGGTAATCGAGCTTCTGGCCAAACTTCTCGTTTTGGGTCCGATCCGGAATATCGCCACCTGCGGGTACATAATGGTTGTGGATCGTCACACCATTTTCGAGCCGAGCCGCGATATGGCGGGCATGTCCCAGCGACGCAAAATCTTCGGAGCCGGCTTCCACCATGGGCAGACGCGACAAGATCGCGACACCGTTATATCCCTTCTGACCACGTGCGACCATGTGCGTATAGCCCAAAGCATGAAACCCTTCGGTCGGAATCTTCTCAACCGGGCTTTTACATTCTTGCAGGCAAAGAATGTCTGGTGACTCTTCTTCCAAAAGCTTAAGCACGATCGGCTCGCGTAGACGCACCGAGTTGATGTTCCAGGTGGCGATCGTGAAAGGCATGCGTGGGCTCCCGGCTGGTTGCAGTCAACCTAGGCTATGGAACCCGGAGCTACCACCGCGATTTACTCGCCCCAGTCCAAATATTCGTCACTCAGGACATATTCAGTTTCGCCGGGCAGATACCGTTGATGCAGGCACTTCGCTGCGCCACAATTACCAGCACCGCGACCAAGCCCGCCCTCGCACCGCAAAAAACTGTAATCAACAATCACATCCGGCCACGGGTTGCTCATGCGCAGAACTTCTTGAAACACCTCGTCGGGGACGAAGTAACCGGTCGCGCCGGAGTTGCGACAGACCTCTTCGATCTCTGCTCTGACGCGTTTCTTTAGTGCGGCCAGCATGTCATCTCCCGCAGGAGGCACTGTGGCTATCTCCAAGCAGTCGGCGAGCACCTGATCAATCGGAATTCTGGCTCCTTCGAGGCCAAATTTAATTACCCGACCACCGCCCGCTTGATAGAGGACCAGCTCGCGACCTCTACGCATCGCGTGAATGAATGCCGAACCGGGGTTTGACATCGCCTGCCCGGTTTGGCCGAAAAACGTGATTTGCCCTCCGCGACCGTCGATCTCAGCCCAGTCGTTGCGGCTCTCAAATGGGGCGATGCGTTCCCCGGTATACCCGTAAGTCATCAAAGGTTGCCCGTCGCCACCACATGTTAGATCAAGCGTGGCTATGCCACCTGCTCCAAAACCACGTGCCGTTGGCACAGGCCAGATCGAAGTCTCAGACAGAACGGACCACGACGCAGGTCCAGCGTCGCTGCTTTGCGCCACACCAAGATGCGGCGAGACTAAAAGAAGAAGGGTGAGGATGGAGCGAAACATAGTCCAAAGTCCTCTGAAGCAGGCTGCAAGGCAAGCGTCTTCACATGACAAGTTCTGTCATCGCATGACGCGCAATTGATCAAAAAAAAAGCCCGGGCACGTAGCCCGGGCAAGTCCAACAGGGAGGTGCCACATCATTACCCTGACGTGACCAAGGGAACTCTTTGGGTCAGACCAAGACGCCGAATTTCGACGACAGCAGACCCTATACGTTCAGACGATAGCCTCCAGATTCGGTCACAAGAAGGCGCGCATTTGACGGTTCTGGTTCTATTTTCTGACGAAGACGGTAAATATGTGTCTCCAATGTGTGCGTCGTGACACCCGCATTGTAGCCCCAAACCTCATGCAGCAGCACATCGCGCGCGACCACGCCATCGGTTGCCCGATAGAGGAATTTCAGTATGTTTGTCTCTTTTTCGGTCAAACGGATTTTCTTCTCATCCTCTGTGATCAACATCTTCATTGATGGCTTGAACGTGTATGGTCCAAGCTGGAACACGGCATCCTCAGACTGCTCATGCTGGCGCAGTTGAGCGCGGATGCGGGCGAGCAAAACCGGAAACTTGAACGGTTTTGAGATGTAGTCATTAGCTCCAGCGTCCAGCCCTAGGATTGTATCGGCATCCGTGTCGTGACCGGTCAGCATGACGATGGGGCACTTTACGCCTTGCTTGCGCATCAGGCGGCAAAGTTCACGCCCGTCCGTGTCGGGAAGGCCTACGTCCAGAATGACAAGCTCGTAGATCGATTCCTTGGCCTTTTCCATCGCGGTCACGCCGCTATCGGCTTCGAAAACATCAAAATCTTCGGTCATGACCAACTGTTCCGACAACGCTTCGCGCAGATCGTCATCATCGTCGACCAAGAGTATCTTTTTCGTAGTAGACATAATCAAATTCCCTCATTTCCGCCCCACAATGCCAAGTAGGGGTCCCGAAGAACAATTCACGGACCCGTTATTCACGGCCACGTGTGACGAACCTAGCAAATGTTTCAAAATCCTGTCATTGGAGAGTCTCACACGGGCTAATTGTTACAAACTCCACCAATGGCTGTCACAATTCACATCTCCGATCGGATCGCGCGCGCCCGGGCTGACTTGCGGTTAGGCTTGCCTGTAATAATTGGCGAGGCTCTGGTTTGGTCAATCGAAGCCATGAGCGTTGCCCGCTTTCAAGAAGCAATGGCGTTAAAGGGCGAGCCTTATATCGCCCTGACCCGCCGGCGCGCCGAAACGCTGAAAATTCGGGCCTATGATGGCGACTTGGCGCGGGTCAGGCTGCCAGCTGACGCGGATCTGGGCTTGCTTCACGCCATAGGTGATCCATCCCAAGATCTATACCACCCGATGAAAGGTCCTTTGAAAAGTCTGCGTGACGGCGATGCGCAGGTTGGTCGGCTTGCGACCCAACTTATGAAGACTGCGCGCCTTTTGCCCGCCGCTCTGGTCCTCGAGGGGATCGGCGTTCAGGAAGGATTGACGCAGTTGCAATGCGCGCCGCTTGGTGAGGCGCTGGCTCAGGTCGCAGATCTTGCCCCAGCCATTGCCGCGCGTGTACCGCTGGCCGTAGGCGCTTCACGCGTGCATGTCTTTCGCCCTGGCGACGGCGCAGATGAGCATTATGCAATAGAGATCGGACAGCCCGACCGGCAATCTCCGGTTCTGACACGGCTTCATTCAGCCTGCTTTACCGGTGATTTAATGGGGTCGCTCAAATGCGATTGCGGGGCGCAATTGCAAGCCGCGCTGACGCGCATGGGTCAGGAAGGGGCGGGCGTGCTGCTCTACCTCAACCAAGAGGGTCGCGGCATTGGTCTGGCCAACAAGATGCGAGCCTACGCGCTTCAGGATCAAGGATTTGATACGGTCGAGGCCAATCACCGCTTGGGCTTTGAAGATGATGAGCGCGATTTCACGATCGGTGCCAAGATCCTAAAAGAGATGGGATTCAGCAGTGTGAGGCTGCTGACCAATAATCCGGCCAAGGTCGATCGGCTGGCAAGCTTTGGATTGGATGTGGTGGAGCGCGTGCCACTGATTGTTGAGAAAACCCAAGAAAACAGCGCCTATTTGGCTACGAAGGCTGCAAAATCCGGGCATATTCTGTGACGCCCGATGATCTGGTCACCGGACCCTGGGGGACCCGATTTCGCGGTCGGCACTTTCCGTCCGTTCTGGGGCGCGGCGGTCTATCTACCCAAAAGCGCGAGGGCGACGGCGCGACTCCGGTTGGCGTACATCGGATTGTTGGTCTGCTTTATCGCCCGGATCGTCTGGCCAAGCCCAACTCTTGGGCTTTTCCGATCCGTCCGGGTGACCTTTGGTCTGACGATCCGGAGCGTTCCGATTATAACAAGATGGTTCGCGTGCCTTATTCGGGGAGCCATGAAGCGCTCAGACGCGCCGATCCACTCTATGATATTGTTTTGATCACCGATTGGAATTGGCCTGACGCAGAAAAGAACCGCGGTTCGGCAATCTTTTTACACAGATGGCGCCGGCCGGTTGCCCCAACCGAAGGCTGCGTGGCCTTTCGCGCTGATCATCTGCGCTGGATCGCACGTAAAATAGTCCCAGGAAGCCGCTTGATCGTGCGTGGTCACTCGTAAACGCGCGCGCCGAAGATGGCCGATCCAACGCGTATATGGGTCGCGCCAAGCGCTATCGCGCTTTCATAATCCTCGCTCATCCCCATGGAGAGCTTATCCAGTTCGACAGTTTGGGCGAGTTTTGCCAAGAGCGCAAAATGCAGACTTGGTTCCTCTTCTGCCGGCGGGATGCACATCAAGCCAATCACTGGGAGATCCAGGCCTCGACACAGTGCCACAAACTCTACTGTATCTTCGGGATCGATTCCGGCCTTTTGCGGCTCTTTCCCTGTATTCACCTGGACAAAAAGATCCGGACACTGACCAAGCTCATCGCGCAAAGCTGCAATCCGCCGCGCGAGTTTCTCTCGATCAAGCGTGTGTATGACGTCAAAAAGCTCAATCGCCTGGCGCGTCTTATTTGTTTGGAGTGGTCCCAGAAGATGCAGAGCAATACCATCAAACCGGTTGCGGAAACCCGGCCATTTACCAGCGGCCTCTTGGACGCGGTTCTCGCCAAAGACCCGGTGCCCCTCCTCCAAAACAGCCTCAACGCGCTCATTGGGTTGGATCTTTGAAACAGCAATAAGTTGCGTGGATCCGTCGGGGCGTCCGCTGCGGCGTTCGGCGTCTCTCACGCGGTTGGTTACGTCGCTCAATGACATCAAAGGTTGCTTTCAGATCGTGACATCTTTGCGAGACAATAATTCCGCGCCCAAAAAAGAAAAGAGCGGGCCGAAACCCGCTCTCTCTTTAGTCTGTCGTTGACTTGAACTTAGAAGCTCAGGCCAAGACCCAGTGAAGCGCGCTTGAAGTCACCTGGAACGGAGTCATCTTGACCGTAACCGAAGTGAACAACTGCACCGCCGCCCAGATCGTAGGCTGCTGCCAGACCGAAGCCGTCGATGGAACCGCCGCCGACCAGATCAACCGAACCGTAGTTAGCATGTACGGAGATCGGGCCAGTTGTGTAGCCAACACCTATGCCGAGGTTGCTGTCACGTACCGCATCGTCCCAGTCAGCGTAAACAACACCGAGCGACAGGCCGGAAGCCAAAGTCGTGTCGACGGAGATACCCAATGCGTCGGAGACGCCAGCTTCCTGGTAACCCAGACCGAACTTGACGGAAGCACCGCCCAGATCAGCTGTGTACTTAAAACCAACAGCGAAATTCAGGTCGCCGGAGAATGCTGCAGTTGTAACACCTTCGTTCGACTGTTCTGCGGAGATCGCAACGCCGAAAGCACCTGAAGTGTAGTCGTAGCGCAGGATTTGGCCGTCGGTACCGTCCACAGGGTCGCCGTCCAGATAGTCACCAACATAAGCAGCGTGCGATGTTTCGTCATCCGCAAGCGAACCAGGGTTGCCAACGTTACCAGCCTCGGTCAGAGCCCAGTCCATAGCGCCGTCTGTGTCACCCATTGTGACTGTGCCGAAACCACCGGAGATGAAGATGACAATGCCACCGTCGTCGGAGTTGTCAGCAACAGCAGCAGCACCAGCACCGCCTTCGTCCAGGTCTACGGAAGCGCCAAAGGACAGGCCGCCGTCTGTAGTGCCGGACATTGTGAATGTTACGTCGATGTCTGTGAAGAACTGAGCTTCAAGACCCGTCGTCTGGAAGATACCCATCTCGGCGCGGCCGGACAGGTCCACATCAGCAGCAGCAGCGCCTGTGAAGGCGACCAGAGCTGTGGATGCAAAGAGTACTTTTTTCATTTTGCTTCCTCTACAAAGTTTAAGAGCGTGCATACCGCACGGAACGGTTACATTCGCTGGGAATTTTCTACACCATTCCGTTTCGGAGAATAAACGGGGGCTTGGAATCTTATGTGGGATGGCTTCATTTTTGCAACGGTCCGCTTTTTTCCTTTTTAATCAGTATATTAATGTCTAAAATCAGGTAAAAATTTCGGCATATTTCATGACTTTTTGGCCACAAACCAGGCGGATTATGCCGCCGCAGGATCATAGCCAACAAGATTCCAGACTCATCCTTGCCATCCGATCGGAAATCGGACGCAAAATGGCAGACTCACTTTGGTTTTTTGGCAAAGCGATTCCCTAAACCCCAATGAATGCTGGGCTCGAATGACCAGACAGAGGCGTCAAGACTATTAATTCTTGTCGCCAACCACGCGCTTCGATACACCTTCGGGACAATGTTGACGGTAGGGTGCGAAACGCCATGACGCATAGACGCGTGTTTAAATGGACGATTATCGGGGTCACGCTTGTTGCGTTAGCGGCTTGCGGAAACTCGCGCGGCAGCGGAATTTTCTCTGGTGGTCTATTTGGTGGGTCAGGCAACAACGAACGCCGCGAGAATGATCCCAACGGATTTGCCCGTGACTATGACAGTGCGGCACGTGCTGCGGCGGTCGAACGCGGCGATTCAGTTTTCGACCTGTTTCGAAACAACGACGATCCGAATGTCACGCTTGAGGTCAACAAGTACTTATGGAACGCCTCAATGGATGTGCTGAGCTTTATGCCTATTGAGGCCGCGGATCCCTTCACTGGAACAATCGCCATGGGGTATGGTCGTCCGCAAGGGTCTTCGCGGGCTTATCGCGCTACTGTCTATATTACGGACCCTGCGCTAGATGCGCGCTCTTTGCGGGTCGCATTGCAGTCCAATGGTGGACGCGCCGTGAGCCGGGAGACGACGCGCGCTATAGAAGACGCAATTCTAACGCGTGCGCGCCAATTGCGTATTCAGGACACGAAGCTCTAGACCCTCGCCAGACGGACCAGTATGACAATCGCCGGGCCCTGTCGCCCGGCGTCTTACGTTCAAGGATCTCTAATGTCTCGCTACAACGCCCGAACAGTCGAACCAAAATGGCAAAAGGCCTGGGATGACGCACAAACGTTTCTGGCTGACCGCGATGAGACCCGTGAGAAATATTACGTGCTGGAGATGTTCCCCTACCCGTCTGGGCGAATTCACATTGGGCATGTACGCAATTATACGATGGGTGATGTCATCGCCCGGTATAAATCGTCCTGTGGTTTCAGCGTCTTACATCCAATGGGATGGGATGCGTTCGGGATGCCGGCAGAAAATGCTGCGATGGCAATTGGTGGCCATCCAAAGGATTGGACTTATTCGAACATCGCCGATATGCGCGATCAGATGAAGCCGCTCGGGCTGTCGATCGACTGGACCCGGGAGTTCGCGACCTGTGATCCCGAATATTACGGGCAACAGCAGGCGCTGTTCATCGACATGTTGGGCCAGGATCTGGTCTACCGGAAAAATGCGACCGTCAACTGGGATCCCGTTGATATGACCGTTCTGGCGAACGAGCAGGTTATTGACGGGCGGGGCTGGCGTTCGGGTGCACTGGTCGAACGTCGCGAGTTGAATCAGTGGTTCTTCAAGATCTCCGATATGGCCGAGGACCTGCTAGGGGCGATCGACGGTCTCGACAATTGGCCTGACAAGGTCAAACTGATGCAGTCCAACTGGATCGGGCGGTCTCGCGGCATCGAGATCCCGTTTCAGCGCACTGATGGTGGCGAACCGCTGCTATGTTACTCCACCCGTCCAGACACGATGCGCGGCGCGACTTTTCTGGCGATTTCGCCCGAGCATCCTGTGTCGCGCGCTTTGGCGGTCGACAACGCCGAGCTTGCCGCATTCATCGAAGAGACTCGCCGGATGGACACAACGGAAGCTGCGATGGAGAAGGCCGAGAAGAAGGGCATAAACACGGGCCTCACGGTCCGCCATCCGATCGACCCTGACCGTTTATTAGAAGTCTGGGTCGGCAATTTCGTTTTGATGGAGTACGGAACCGGCGCGGTTTTCGGCTGCCCGGCCCATGATCAACGCGATCTGGACTTTGCGCGGAAGTACGATCTGCCGGTCGTCAATGCTTTCGTCATGCCGGACGATGAAACGCCAGTCACGGATACTGCCCTTGTTCCCGCCAAAAACGAAACTGTCCGGTACCTGGAGCATTTCGCCGGGCTTCAGGATGCCAGCAGCCAGGACGGCATCGACACCACAATCGAGTATTTCGAGCAACATAAGCTGGGCACAGGGCAAACCAAATACCGCCTGCGGGACTGGGGGTTATCCCGTCAACGCTACTGGGGCTGCCCGATCCCGGTTGTGCATTGCGACGATTGCGGAATCGTGCCTGAGAAAAAGGAAAATTTGCCGGTGCAATTGCCCGATGACGTGTCTTTTGATGTTCCGGGAAATCCTCTGGATCGTCACCCAACTTGGCGCGACGTTCCCTGTCCATCCTGCGCAAAGCCAGCAAAGCGTGAAACCGACACCATGGACACATTCGTCGATTCTTCGTGGTATTTTGCGCGTTTCACCGCACCGCGTGCTGACACGCCGACCGCACTTGAGGACGCGTCTTATTGGATGAATGTCGATCAGTATATTGGCGGTGTTGAGCATGCAATTTTGCACCTGCTGTATTCGCGCTTTTTCGCGCGCGCTATGGGTCAAACCGGGCATCTTCCAAAGGGCACCGAAGAGCCATTCAACGCCTTGTTCACCCAAGGCATGGTGACACATGCGATCTATCAGACGCGAGACGCGAAAGGGCGTCCAGTCTACCATTTGCCCGAAGATGTTGACGAGGCTAAGGCCGTCTTACGCGCGACTGGCGAGGAGGTCGAGGTCATTCCATCCGCCAAGATGTCCAAATCCAAAAAGAACGTCGTGGACCCTGTGGACATCATCGATCAATACGGTGCGGATACTGCGCGGTGGTTTGTCTTGTCTGACAGCCCACCCGAACGCGATGTTGAATGGACGGCATCAGGTGCCGAGGCGTCTTGGAAGTTTCTGGGGCGCGTTTGGCGCTTGGCCGAAGATCTTGGCGATGGCCCGGACACAGACGCAGCGCTTGAGAAAGAAACCGCCAAAGCGATCGTCGAAGTTACTCAAGGCGTTGAAACCTTTGGCTTTAACAAGTCCGTTGCAAAGCTCTATGAGTTTGCAAACGCGATCAGTAAATCCAAAGCCGGACCTGGTGCAAAGCGGCGCGCCGTAAAGATTCTGGCTCAGCTTATGTCACCGATGACGCCTCATTTATCAGAGGAAATCTGGAGCCATCTTGGCGGCGAGGGACTGATCGCAAACGCCGCCTGGCCTGTAGCGGATGAAAGCCTTCTGGTCGACGATACGGTTACTTTGCCCATTCAGGTAAATGGAAAACGCAGATCCGAACTGATCGTTGCGAAAGAACTTGCCAAGGAAGAGGTTGAAAAACTGGTACTTGCGGACGAAGCTGTTCAAAGGGCGCTCGACGGACGGGCCCCCAAAAAGCTCATCGTCGTGCCGGGGCGCATCGTCAATGTCGTTATTTGACCGAAGAACAGTTCTGATTTCGCTCGCCGCATTGGCGGGATGCGGATTTGAGCCAGTTTACAAAAAGGGTACGTCGGGGGCATCGTTGCGCAGCCAGATTGCGATGTTTCAGCCGCAAACTCGTGACGAATATGAGCTTGTTGCGCGACTTGAAGAACGGTTGGGCCGGAATCCAGGCGCTCCCTACCTGCTTGATGTGACACTCAGAACAGACTCTGAGGCGCTGGCGATTTCACGGTCAAACGATATCGAACGCTATAATTTATCCGGCCAGGCAACCTATCGGATCACCGATCCGGACGCCGAAACCACTATTTTGCGCGGCGAGGTCAATACATTCACCGCGTATTCCGCTTCGCAACAGCCGGTCGCAACGCTTGCGGCCCAGCGCGACGCGGAACGCCGATTGATGGTTGCACTGGCGGACAAGATCACGTCTGAAATCCTTCTAAGCGCGCGATCTCTTTGAACTGATGAAGCTGTCCGCACGAGACGCCAAGGCGTATTTCGCCAAACCAGACCCGAACAAGTCAGGCGTATTGATTTACGGACCAGACCCAATGCGCACGGCCCTGCGCAGACAGGAGCTCATCGACGCCTTGATCGGCCCAAATGGGGATGACGAAATGCGTCTCACCCGGATGCAGGCCTCGGATGTAAGAAAAGATCCGACACTGCTCAATGACGCGTTGAAGGCGCAAGGTTTTTTTCCAGGGCCGCGCGTGGTCTTTGTCGAAGACGCAACGGACGCCATCAACAAGCACATTTCAGCCGCCCTGGAAGACTGGCAAGTTGGTGACGCGACACTGGTTATAACTGCAGGGCAGCTGACGCCGCGCTCGGGTTTGCGGAAACTATTTGAGGCGCATCCGAATGCCTATTCTGCGCCCGTTTTTGCGGACCCGCCCAGCCGGTCTGATGTCGAGGCCAGCCTGCAAAAGGTTGGCTTGCGCGACGTGTCCACCGATGCAATGTCCACGCTCGTTGATCTTGCCAGAGTACTTGATCCCGGGGATTTCGCTCAAACGGTCGAAAAAATCAGCCTGTATAAGATTGGCGATCCAGACAGTGTTTCGGCCGAAGACGTAACAGCCTGTGCACCGCTGAGCACCGAGGCAGAGTTGGATGATGCACTGGATTGCGTCGCAGAAGGTCGCGCGCACGAGCTTGGACCAGTCCTGCGCCGGCTTGAAGCGCAAGGCGTGGCTGCCGTACGGCTGTGCATCGGCGCGACGCAGCATTTTCGGAAGCTTCATGTCGCGGCCAGCGATCCGTCTGGACCTGAAGCTGGGATCGCCAAGGCCCGGCCCCCTGCCCCTTATCCGCGCCGCGACAGGATGGTACGGCAGGCACGGGCCTGGGGTCCGCAAAAACTGGAAGCCGCACTGCGCGTTCTTACCGACACAGACCTTAGTCTGCGGTCCTCGAAACCTCATCCGCCGATGGCTTTGATTGAGCGCGCCTTGATCAGGTTGGCAATGATGAGCCGTCGTTAGAGGACAGCCAAGACGCCGCACCAATCCCGGCCGCGCGACCGCTTGCAAGGCATGCTGTCAGCAAATAGCCACCTGTAGGCGCATCCCAGTCCAACATTTCCCCTGCAGCAAAGACACCTGGCTGTCGCCGTAGCATAAAACTATCAGTAAGCTCGCTTGCGCAAAGACCGCCTGCTGTGGAAATCGCCTCATCAAGATCGCCAAGCCTGTCATACGGCATATGCAAATCCGTGATCGCGGCGGCCGTTGCGCGCGGATCTTTCAGCGCTTCGGGATCGAACTCCCGCAATAGGCTTTGCTTGACGGGCGGCAGCTTGAGAGACTTTCGAAGTCGGTTCGAAGTGGATTGCTTTCCAGACGCCTGCGAGAGTTTTTCCGCGATTTCGCCTTTGGTCAAATCAGGCAAAAGATTGATCCGCAGTGTAGCGCCAGCTCGAAGAGCAGGCGAAAGCAGGTAAATACCACCGCCTTCTAAACCGCTCTCTGTTACAATCGCCTCTGCCGTACTGGTAAGATCGCCCGCGCGAAGTACGATATTCTTGAGCGGTTGGCCGAAGTAGCGTGTCATATGTGCGCTCCAAGTCATCCGAACCCCCACGTTGGAGGCCGCGAAAGGCGCTAACTTGGCCCCGAGTTGTCCAATCCAATCCGCCCACTGCCCATCTGATCCCAACCGCGACCAACTGGCACCGCCCAGCGCAACGACGACGCAGTCGGGGCTAAGCGTCATTTCTCCGTCAGGCCTGTCAAAGATTACGCAACCGGGGCGGACCTGTTTGGCCCTCCAACGCGTTTGAAAGCGAACCCCCAAATCGGACAACCGCGCAATCCAAGCGCGCAGCAATGGTGACGCCTTCATGACCGACGGAAAAACGCGGCCAGTAGAGCCGGTGATTAGGCTCTGTTGGAGCCCAATTGCCCAACTTTGAACCTCGTCTGGCCCGAAAGCTCCCACGGCCATGCGAACCGGTTCCGGAAGGTGCGAATAGGTAGATACGAAGCGATCAGCAGGCTCAACTTTCGTTAGGTTGAGACCGGATTTCCCAGCCATCAGAAACTTCCGACCAACCGATGGCATTTGGTCGGCGACCGTTACCGAGTGTCCGCGCTTGGCCAACTCTTCTGCTGCCATAAGGCCTGCTGGGCCCGCGCCGACGACAACCGCGAAACTCACGCTGGCCGGTCGCCCTTGATCTCGATCACACGATGCGGGAACGGGATCTCGATCTGCGCTTCCTTCAATGCATTCCAGATCAGGAACAACACTTGCGACGTGTATTTATGTTGGCCATCGTCAATCCCATTGACCCAGAACTCTACCGCGAAATCGACCCCACTATCGCCGAATCCGCGTAGCTCACAGTCGGCCGGATAAGGCTTTTCTAAGACATCTGGATGGGCTTGCACCGCAGCCTCCACGATGTCAGGCACCAAGTTGATATCCGTGTCGTAGGAGACCGAAAATTCGGCCTCATACCGGTTCGCGGAGCCCTGGTCGGAATAGTTCGTGACCCGCGTGACAATGAAGTCTTCGTTCGGGACTACGATCCAGCGCCCGTCAAAGGTTTCGAGGATGATTGCACGGGCTGTCATTTTCACGATCGTCCCGGCCTCACCGCCATCTAGCTCCACAAAATCACCGACTGTAGCCTGGCCTTCCAGAAGCAAGATCACCCCGGAGATAAAGTTGGATGCAATCTTTTGAAGACCGAACCCCAGGCCCACACCGATGGCACCACCCAGCACGGCAAGCGCAGAGAGATTTATTCCCATGATGCTCATCAACAGCAGGAATGCGGTGCCAAAAATTGCAATCTCGGCAGCCTTAATCGCCAGTTGCCGCGTTGCAGGACGCAAGTCTTCTTGGCGCTTGAGAAGTGTCGTGCTCTGGTCGTTCGACCATCGGCCCAGCCAAAACAGAATTGATCCTGCGATCACGCCTCGAACAAGCGACATCAGTGAGAATGAGATATTGCCAAGGTTGATGACAAACTCGGACAGGAACGTCGAAACAGTGTCTAATAAGCCTAGAACGTAGAAACCTGCGATCGGAACAAGGACGTAGCGCGCCAATATCTTCAAGAATGGATCTGTGATCACATGATTGGCGAGCGCCCGCGCAGCTAAGAAGAGAAATACCCGCTTCCCAAGCGCAATAACGCTGCTGGAGCCAAAAAGTGACGCCGTCACCTGCTCACCGGCAGCGGTGAACGCGTAGGCTAATAAAGGCATCATCAAGGGCAGGAAGATCAGCAGGAACCGACGCGCATTTGCAAACAAGGTGGTGTTGTCGTCTTTGGGCGTCAAAAGATTTCGAAGACTGCGCGAAAGTTTCCGATTTACAAACCATGCCGCAAAAAACGCAATCAGCAACAAGGCAAACTGGGACCAAGCCGCCGGGCTGGTCGCCCAGTTTCGCAAAAGCTCGATTCCGGGTTCCGCAAACGCAAATGCACGTTGATACTGCTCAGTGAAGTCCATTACGCATCCAGCCCCGGTGTCGTCTCATCAAACCTGTCATAATGTGCGGCTGATAAAGCGACCACCCACTTTCTTAACCGATCATCGTCTTGATAGCGGAAATATGCGCATCATCTGCGGCTTGCACGGAGCCGCACAGAGTTTTGGCCTCGTCCAAAAGATGCGGCGGTTCTACGATCATGTCGATCAATCCCCAGTTCAGCGCTGTAGACGCATTTATTTTCTGACCGGCCATCAAGATGCATTTTGCACGAGCCGCCCCAACCAAAGCTTTCAGACGTGGCGGGTCGCTTGGCTGGGGAAGAAAGCCAAGTTTCATAACCGGATAAAAGAAATTCGCCCCAGCAACTGAAATACGGATGTCAGAGGCCAACGCCAAACCAAAGGCACCGCCAGCAAGCGTTCCATTCAACGCCGCGACAGACAATCCCGGAAAGGCTGCAACCGCAGCGGAGACTGCTTCCCAGATTGGGTCGGTGGTTAGACCTGCCTTTGCTGCGTCCAGATCAGCCCCGGCGCTGAAGACTTTTCCCGCGCCCGTCAGGATCAACGCCTTTGTGCCGACCGGTACGGACCGCACGGCGTCCTCAAGTCCCAGCAGCATGTCTTTGGTCAAGGAATTGGCCTTCTCCGGCCGGTTTAGGGTCAAGATCCGTATGGCGGATGTATCTTCGACGTCGATCATGCCAACCCAACTCTTCGCCGGATCTCGTCATCTCTGAGCGAGATTTCCTCACCAATCAAATCATCTGCCTCAGGTGAGCACATCCAGACCAGCGCTTTCGCCGGCCACACTGCTGGAATATGAACCGATGGATCCAGTTGACTGACAGGGTTCATACCGCTTTGCTTGATGATCACCTGCATGTCTGTGGCAACAGTTCCAGGCGAGAGCCCCATCGCGCGTATCCCTTGTTCCGCTGCTTCTTTGTCGATGCATCTGGTGACCATGGCAGCACCAGCCTTCGACGTGCAATAGTGGCTCCAGCCTTCCAGTGGCCCATGCGCCGCGCCTGAGCTTACCGTCAGTATCGAGCCTGAGCCTTGCGCAATCATATGCGGCAAAACTGCGTGTGCGCCGTAATAGACCCCTTTGAGGTTGATATCGATGGCATGGCTCCAGGCCTCCGGAGCGCTGTCGCTCAGGCGCGCGACCGGTTCGATCACACCTGCATTATTGATCAGCACGTCAAGCCGCCCTGTCTTTTCCAAAGCAGCTGCGGCTGCGGCCTGAAGATCTTCATAGCGAGACACGTCGCAAGCCAACGCCGTGGCCTGATCCCCGAGCTCTTCACTCAGCGCCTCGATTTGCGATACAGACCGCGCAAGCAAAAGGACATGCGCGCCCTGTGCGGCGAATTCGCGCGCGGCGGCTGCCCCAATCCCGCGACTGGCCCCGGTGATCAAAACTGTTTGTCCGTTGACGCTCATTGCTACCTCTCGCTGCTGCCACGCAGCATCTGAACGTGCAGGGGTGGAATTTGCAAGCCAGTCTCGTCTTGCGCAGAGCCAGTAGCCGGACTACCTGCATTGCAAGCGCGAAAGGAACTGCCTTGCCCGAAGAACTCTCAACCCTGTCCGAACGGCTTCTGGCTGCGGCAAAAACTGCCGGAGCGGACGCGGCAGACGTGGTCACGGTGGATGGACGATTCGTCTCCATCGATGTCTTGAATGGAAAGTTGGAACATGCAGAGCGGTCCGAGGGGGTCGATCTTGGGCTGCGGGTGCTATTGGGCGACCGGCAAGCCTGTGTCTCGTCCTCGCTCACCAATTACGCAACTTTGACCGCGATGGCAGAACGCGCAGTGGCCATGGCAAAGGAGGCACCTGCCGATCCCTATATTGGACTGGCCGCACCAGATCAGCTGTCCGCCGTGCGCGATGGCGATGCGTTGGACATGTTTGACCCGTCCGACCCCCCAAGCTCTGACACGTTACAGAAGGACGCAGAGCGCGCGGAGGCCGCTGCAATGGGGGTCGACGGGATTTCCCAGGTCCAGTCCGCCTCTGCTGGCTACGGGTCGCGCCGGGTATTTATGGCCGCTTCAAACGGGTTTCGAGGCGGATATGAGCGCAGCTCCCGCTCGATCAGCTGCGTGGCGATCACGGGCGATGGAACTGGGATGGAGCGGGACTATTGTGGCGAAGCCCGCATTTTCCAGGTCGACCTGCCAAGTCCGGAAGAGGTCGGACGGATTGCGGCAGATCGCACCCTTGCGCGGGCCAATGCGCGACGCCCCAAAACCGGGACATACCCTGTCGTATTCGACGAACGTGTTTCGGCCTCGCTGATCGGGCATCTTTTGGCCGCCGTCAACGGGGCGATGATTGCCCGTGGATCCTCTTGGTTGATCGACGCAATGGATACCGAAATTTTGCCGCCTTCGATCTCCGTGACCGAAGAGCCGCTTCGGCTACGCACCCCCGGTTCGCGCCCGTTTGACAGCGAAGGACTTGCTACAGCCAGACGGGCGATTGTCGAAGACGGCGTCCTACGAAGCTGGACCCTCGATCTTGCGAATGCCCGCAAGCTGGGGATGAAGAGCACGGCCAGTGCATCGCGTGGACCATCCGGTCCGCCCTCACCGACAGTGTCGAATATTTTGATGACGCAAGGGGCCCAAAGCCGCGCGGATCTGCTCGCGGACATGGGCACAGGTTTGCTGGTGACCTCGATGATCGGGTCTACCATCAATCCGAATACTGGCGACTATTCACGGGGTGCGTCTGGTTATTGGGTCGAAAACGGGGAGCTTGCCTATCCGGTAAATGAATGCACCATCGCCAGCAACCTCCTGGACATGCTCAGAACCATGCGCCCGGCGAATGATGCCCGTGCACACCTGTCGCGAGTCGTGCCAAGCCTTCTGATCGACGGAATGACCCTTGCCGGAGAGTAGTGACCTCGACCTGCTGATCGAGGGCGCGCGTGCCGCAGGCGACATCGCGCGAAAGTTCTTCAAAGCCAACCCAGAGACTTGGGAAAAGTCGGGCGATGCCGGTCCAGTGACCGAAGCAGATATCGCAATCGATACAATGCTGCGTCACGAGTTGCGGGCAGCGCGTCCGGATTACGGGTGGCTTTCTGAGGAAACAGAAGACGATAAATCACGTCTGTCGGCGCAAGATGTGTTCATCGTTGATCCGATCGACGGGACACGCGCATTTGTGGCAGGTGAGGCCAGCTTTTCACATTCCCTAGCGATCGCACGCAACGGGATCGTTACAGCCGCGGTTGTCTACTTGCCGGTTAAAGAGAAGCTCTATTACGCGTCCAAGAACGGGCCATCCCTTTGCAATGACGTGACACTGTCTTGCAGTGAAGCTGACATCGGATCGGCACGAGTCCTGGCCACCAAACCCAATATGAAACCAGAATTCTGGAACGGCACTGTGCCGTCCTTTTCGCGGCATTTCCGTCCATCTCTGGCCTATCGGTTGAGCCTGGTTGCGGAAGGCATGTTCGACGCGATGCTTTCATTTCGCCCGTGTTGGGAATGGGATATCGCGGCGGGTGCGCTCATCGTTGCGCGCGCCGGAGGTATCGCAAGCGACCAAAACGGGGGTGAGCTGCGCTTCAACTCCGCCAATGCGCAAACCAGTGGCTGTGTTGCTGCAGGGCCTGCGCTCCATGCCAGCCTCATGGATCATATGGCCTAGACGACGGCGTTTTGCCGAACCGAGTTCAGGGTTTAAAATCTACTGTAACGTTTTGCAGACATGTCCTATGTATTTGCGGAATTCATCCTTTGGAGCGTCCCATGACCCAGCGTCTGCATCTTGTTTTTGGTGGTGAGCTCGTCGATCCGTCAAAGAATGCCTTCAAGAGTGTCGAAGATATTCATATCGTCGGCATGTATCCCGACTATGCCTCGGCCTACAATGCGTGGAAATCCGAAGCTCAGAAAACGGTTGATAACGCGCATATGCGGTATTTCATCGCCCATATTCACCGGCTTCGCGACGAAGAGACAGCCGCAAGCGCAACCGAGGAGCTCGGAAGCTAGACCAGCCCGCCGAGACAGCTCAGATGTATTCCGTCAGCCTTGCCATCTACAAAGCCATGTCAGGATGGTTGACTGGATTTGCCCGACAGACGCTTGAACGGCGTCTAAAGGCGGGCAAGGAAGATCCTGAACGCATCGGGGAACGGCGTGGTGATGCGTCGATCAGGCGGCCGACAGGACCTTTGGTGTGGTTCCATGCGGCCAGCGTCGGCGAGTCGCTTTCGCTGATGGAGCTGATCGCGATGCTGGTCGAAGAGCGCCCCGAAATCACTGTATTGATGACGACCGGGACCCGTAGCTCGGCAGAGCTGATGGAACAGCGGTTGCCTGATCAGTGTATCCACCAATTTGTTCCAGTAGACGCTGCGCCATTTGTGAAAAGTTTTTTGGCGCATTGGTCGCCCGATATGGCCATCTGGACGGAAAGCGAACTTTGGCCAAATCTAATTGAGATGACAGGGGCGACGGGCATTCCGATGGTGCTGCTTAACGCGCGCATGTCGCAGTCCTCGCATGACAGATGGCGCTGGTTGCCGAATTTCGCCGGTACGTTGCTGCGCCGGTTTGATCATATCCTGGTCCAGGACGAAAAAACGGCGTTTTTCCTGCGCCGGCTCGGGGCCGATCCAGAGAGGGTCAATGTCAACGGCTCACTCAAGCAGACCACCCGCGCGTTGCCGTGCGACGAGGATGAACGCCAACATCTGGCCCGATTGTTTGACAATCGTCCGGTTTGGCTGGCGGCAAGCACCCATGATCCAGAAGAGCTTATTGCCGCCCAGGCGCACCGGATTGCGCGGCGCTCTGCACCGCGATTGCTCCTTATTGTGGCCCCGAGACATCCTGAACGCGGCCCGGCCATCGCCCAATCGCTCAGGCAAGAGGGCTGGACCGTTGCGCTTCGATCCGAAGGCGAAGAACCAGAACTGAATTCAGATATCTACGTGACCGACACATTGGGCGAAATGGGGCTGTGGTATCGCCTCGCACCGACCAGCTTCATCGGCGGGTCTATTGCGCCAATTGGTGGCCACAATCCGTTTGAACCCGCAGCACTGGGATCCTCTATTTTGCACGGTCCTAATATCGACAGCGCGCGCGAGTTCTATGAGCGCCTTCAAGAGGCGGGCGGCGCTGTCTGCGTCCGCGATGCCAATCAGCTTGCCGCCAAAGTTGGCGAGCTCCAGATGCCCCATAAAGCAGCCGAGATGGCTCATGCCGCATGGGAGGTCAGTTCGACCGGGTCGGAGGCAACGGACAAAGCCCTGCATTTGCTCGTGGAGCTGCTCGACGCCACCGGTAAGACATGATGCGTGCACCTGAGTTCTGGTACCAAGCGCCTGGGCTGCGCGCCCACCTTCTTTCGCCCCTCGGACGATTGTATTTTGCAGCCACGCGTCGACGGCTGGCCAGTGGTACACCAGCCAAACTCCCCCGCCCGGTTATCTGTGTTGGAAACCTGAATGCCGGCGGGACAGGAAAGACGCCAACCATCATCGCACTGGTCGAGCACTTCAATGCTCAAGGCATTAAACCGATGGTTGTCACCAAAGGGTACAAAGGCAAGGCTTCGGCCCCTGTGAAGGTCGATCCAACCGCCCATACGGCGGAGTTTGTTGGCGACGAGCCTTTGCTCCTTGCGTCCTTTTGTTCGACATGGGTCAGTAAAGAGCGCTTGCCCGGTGCGCAGGCAGCTATCGAAGCGGGCGCGGACGTCATCTTGCTTGATGACGGTTTTCAGGACCCGTCGCTATATCACGATCTCAGCGTCCTGACGGTTGATGCTGAGCGTGGATTCGGCAATCGGATGGGTCTGCCCGCCGGACCGTTGCGCGAACCTGTTGATCGCGGCTTGGACCGTGCCGACGCACTCGTCTCGATCGGGTCTGATATTGCTCAAACTGCATTTCTCAACGAGCAGCCCTTGCCTAAAGATCTGCCGCATTTCCGGGCCGAGTTACGGCCGCTTCAAACCGGGATGCAGTGGCAAGGCGTCCGGGCCATGGCATTCGCAGGCATCGGGCATCCGGAAAAGTTTTTCGCAACACTGCGCGATCTTGGCATGTCTTTGGCAGGCACTCAGGCCCTGGATGACCATCAAGACTTACCCGTGTCTCTCCTGACCCGCCTGGAGGCCGAGGCCCAGCGCCTAAACGCACAACTCGTGACTACGGAAAAAGACGCCGCACGTTTGCCGGTAGCGTTCCGCACAAAGGTTCTGACGGTGCCGGTCAGACTAAAGTTCGCAGATCACAACCGGCTCACAGCACTGCTGGACACTTTGCTTTAAAGTCCGGCATCCAACAGCGCTTTCATGTCGGTATAGGACATGTTGGAATGCGTCTCACCATTGATCACGAATGACGGGGTCGCCTGAATACCGTCTGCCTGTGCATTCTGCTGGAAAAACGCGTTAAGGGCCTGGGCTTTCTCTCCGTCGGCCAGGCAAGCATCCAATTGTTCGTTTTCAACTCCGGCTAGACGACCGATCCGCTTGAGATTTTCTGCAATTGCTGCAGGTTCACCGCGGGTCCATTCGCTCTGATTTTCATAGATCAGATCGACAACGCCGAAATACCGATCTGGGCCCGCACATCGCGCCACCATTCCGGCCCACAGGCCAAACCGGTCAAAATAGACCTCTCGATAGACAAATTTCACCTTACCAGTGTCGATGTAATCTGCCTTCAGCTGCTTGAAGGTATTTTCGTGAAATGTCCGGCAATGCGGGCAGGTGAACGAGGCGTATTCTATCAATGTGACGGCAGCATCATCCTCTCCAAGGGTCATCTCAACAACGCCTGAAGTGTCGACCGCCTCGAGCGATTGATCCGAACTAGAGTCTGAAATATCTGTTTGTCCCGTGTCATTTCCGCTCAGGAACACAAACGCTCCGACGGCCACGGCGACAGCGGCGATGGCTGCCAGTATGAGGTTTCGATTCATGTTACTTTTGTCCTTTGATGTTCGACTTTCGGCTCAAAACATGTTGACCCAATTGTTCTAGTGCAGTGCGCAATTCGGCGCTTTCGATACCGGCGACAGCGCCCGCACTGTCGCGTTTGGCCGCGTCGGAGACAGGTGGTGCTGTCTCGGGCTGCCTATGGGTAAAGGCGGCCTGACCCTCTTCAAAACCGTCTGGCGCAGTTTGCGTGATCCGCACGCGTGAAATCGCAGCATACCCATAGCAGGCATTTACCCGTTCGACGATTTGCGGCAGCTGTGTTTGCAAAATTGGCGCGTTGGACCCGGTACTCAGGACGGTCAAAACCGCGCCGAACCCATCGCGCGAATAGCTGACTTTGATCGGTCGTGCCAGCTTGGCCAGGTCCGCCCCCACGATATCGCGCCAATGGGTCAATAACCGCATAGTTGCGAAACCGCGTTTTTCGCCTGCTTTGCGCAAATTCGGCTGAATCAGACCCGCCATCGCAGAGAACCCGCGACCGCGACGTCGCGAATTTCCACTTTCACTTTCGAAAGGCTTCCGCGCCATGCGAGTTTCTGCCACAAAATAAGCTTACGGTGAATCCGATTTTACCGTCTTGCCTTCCTTTCGCCAACTCAAAGACGGATCCGAGAGTAAACTTTTGTGTGATCATCCGACACAAACTCTGTTGAGCTGGTACGATCACCATGCGCGCGATCTGCCCTGGCGGGTGTCGCCGAAAGCTCTCGCATCTGGTCTGCGTCCTGACCCGTACCGGGTTTGGTTGTCAGAAATCATGCTTCAGCAAACCACTGTGGCAGCCGTAAAGAGCTATTTCGAGGCATTTACGAGCGCCTGGCCCACCGTAGAGCACTTGGCCCTTGCGGAAGATGGTGACGTCATGGCGGCCTGGGCAGGCCTAGGATATTATGCGCGCGCACGAAATCTGCTGAAATGCGCTCGTGTCATTGTTGCGGATTATGACGGACGGTTTCCCGAGGATCGCGACGTGCTGCAAACCCTGCCTGGCATTGGACCATATACGTCGGCAGCAATCGCAGCGATTGCCTTTGATCAGGGCGAGACAGTGGTGGACGGGAATGTCGAACGCGTCATGGCGCGACGATATGCGGTCAATACTCCGCTTCCGAAGGCCAAAGGGGCACTCACCGAACTGGCGGCGGCGCTGACGCCCAAGGCGCGGCCCGGCGACTATGCGCAAGCGGTTATGGATCTCGGTGCCACCGTCTGTACGCCAAAATCGCCAGCCTGCGGCATCTGCCCCTGGCGCGACGGGTGCCAAGGACGGATCGGCGGCATTGCAGAAACTTTGCCCCGGAAAGAGCCTAAACTGCCAAAACCAACCCGGTATGGCGTATCTTATGTGGTACGCAGAAGTGACGGCGCATATCTTCTGGAGCGCAGACCTGGGTCTGGACTCTTGGGGGGAATGTTGGGGTGGCCAGGCTCAGACTGGGCTGAAGTCGCTGTTCCCACTCCACCACTGGCGGCAAACTGGCACGACGCTGGTCTGCAGGTGCGTCACACGTTTACTCATTTCCACCTGATTTTGGATGTCAAAATTGCCGAGGTTGGCATGATATCCGCCCCGAAACGAGGGAGTTTCCTGTCGCCATCCAACTTTCGCCCATCCGACTTGCCAACGGTCATGCGCAAGGTATTTGACGTTGCGCGAACAAGCTCGGAATCGGATTGAGCGACGCCTTCAGTGGCAGTAGTGTGACCCGCATGACCGCGCAACCGGACACCCGCCCTTCGAACCCCTGGCCATTTTGGGTTTCAATCGGTGTTTTAGCCGTTGCGGTATTTGCTGCAAGCCGTGGCGGATGGTGGCTAGCACTCATACCTCTCAGCACGTGGGGCCTTTTTTCTGTTCTTGATATCTTGATCGGAAACACCAGCCAGAACGCGGATCCCGAGACCGAAGATCAGGCTCTATTCTGGCACAAGGCAATCACGCTGATCTGGTTTCCGCTGCAATTCTGTCTGGTTTTCGGGATGATTTACTATGCCACACAGATCAGCCAACTCAGCGTCTATGAGATGTTCTGGCTGTTTTTCGGGGTCGGTGTTGTCAGTGGTACAATTGGGATCGTCTATGCACATGAGCTAATTCATCAGCGTAACAAACTGGAACGTTGGCTGGGCGATCTCCTCTTGGCCTCTGTTCTCTATTCCCATTTTCGCTCGGAACACCTGTTGGTGCACCATACCTATGTAGGCACACCCAGAGACCTCGTCACTGCACGCTACAATGAAGGGTTCCACCAGTTTTTCCCGCGGGTTCTGTTGCGCAGCCCTGCCTCCGCTTGGCGGGCGGAAGCCGCCTTGCTGGCACGTCGCGGCGATACGCCATTTCATCGCGACAACCCGTTTCTGCGTTATATAATCTTGCAGGCCCTAATGCTGCTTCTCGCGGCGCTATTGGGCGGATGGACCGGAGTTATCCTGTTTTCCATCCAGGCCTTCGTTGCGATCTGGCAGTTGGAACTCGTCAACTATGTCGAGCATTACGGCCTGACCCGTAAACATTTGGGCGGCGGTAAATATGAAAGTGTCTATCCCCGCCATTCCTGGAATGCCTCACCCAAGGTTTCCAACTGGCTCCTGATCAATCTGCAGCGCCATTCCAACCATCACTACAAGCCCGACCGCCGGTTTCCGTTGCTCCAATCCTATGGACCATCAGAGGCGCCTCAGCTGCCTTTCGGCTATCCGGTGATGACGATGTTCGCAATGATCCCACCGCTGTTTCGCCGGATCATGAACCCACGCGTGCGCAAGTGGCATGCGATGTTCTATCCAGAGATCACGGATTGGAGTGCTTACAAGACCGGAAATACTCCGATGCCGAGATAAAAAATGCCCCGCCTTCTGGGTAAAGACGGGGCAGTTGAGTCGTGCATGTGACCTTTCAGACCACAGGCACAGGCGGTAATTCGAGTTCAGTTCATCTCGGCGCGAATTTGCTGGCGGAGCACGTCAATGGATACTTTCTTGCCGTCGCGTTTAAAGGCCCAGTAGGTCCAGCCATTGCAGCTTGGCGCGCCTTCCAGTGCTGCACCGACCTGATGGATCGAGCCTTTGACGTCCTCTCCAATCAAGGACCCATCAGCGCGCACTTTGACCTTGTGGCGCCCGTTCATCGACCATAGCGCCTCTCCTGGGTTGAGCATGCCGCGCTCAACCAGCAGCCCGAATGCAACGCGCGGTTCTGCGCGTTTTGATTGTGTTACTTCGAGGGAGCTGCGGTCAAACTTGCGCACTGAAGCTATGCGGGCCTCCGCCACTTTGCGGTAATCGGCTTCTCGTTCTATCCCGATGTAATCGCGCCCCAGTTTTTTCGCGACGGCACCGGTCGTGCCGGTGCCAAAAAACGGATCCAGCACGACGTCGCCTGGTTTCGTCGTGGCCACCAGGACCCGGTGCAGCAAAGACTCAGGTTTTTGCGTCGGATGCGCCTTGTCGCCCGCTTCGTTTTTCAGGCGTTCGTGACCGGTACAGATTGGCAGGACCCAATCGGACCGCATCTGTACACCATCGTTGAGCTCCTTAAGAGCCTCATAATTGAAAGTGTATTTGCTGTCTTGGGACTTTGACGCCCAGATCAGCGTCTCATGGGCGTTGGTCAGGCGCTTGCCGCGGAAATTCGGCATGGGATTGGATTTGCGCCAGACAACATCATTGAGCATCCAGTAGCCCGCATTCTGCATCGCTGCTCCAACCCGGAAGATATTGTGGTAGCTCCCGATAACCCAGATCGCGCCATCTGGTTTCAAAATGCGACGCGCAGCCGCCAACCAAGCGGTGGTGAACTCATCATATGCTTTGAAACTTGCAAACTGGTCCCACGCATCGTCAACCGCATCGACTTTGGAGTTGTCGGGGCGGTGCAACTCCCCGCGCAATTGTAGGTTATAGGGAGGATCCGCAAAAATCAGATCAATTGATGCCTCAGGCAAGCTTTCCATCGCGGCAACGCAATCGCCATCGAGGATCGTGTTTACGGGCAACGCGTCTCGCGCCACTTTGGTCATTTTTCCCATTTCCGCCCCGGATCTGCACTTGTTGTGCGTTTGTATTCCTTTGGGGATGAAAATGAGTCAAAGGGGATTCGCGGTCAAATTTATTTTTGAATCAAAGGGTTAGTTTTTAGGCTTGATACAAGATGTTGTGGACAGGCCGGAACGAGACACGATGGTGAGGGGTCACGCCATGTTCGACCAGTGCAGAAATGTGACGCTGTGTCGGATAGCCCATATTACGGTCCCAGTCATAGCCCGGGTGCTGTTGCGCTAAATCAACCATCAGCCTGTCACGGGTCACTTTTGCCAGGATCGACGCCGCTGCAATCGATACCGACCGACCATCTCCTTTCACCAAAGCACTGCCTGGACAACTTAATTCGAGCGGTACTTTGTTTCCATCGACCAGCGCATGATCCACGGCGCCAAGCGCGGTAACCGCCCGACATATCGCCAGGTGTGAGGCATGATAGATGTTCAGATGATCGATCTCGGCCACGCTGGCCTCAGCGACTGCATATCGCGCTGTTGCGGTGATCTGTTCGAACAGGATTTCTCGACGTTTGCGCGAGAGTTTCTTTGAATCGTTGAGCCCGTCGGGGATGTTCTGCGCATCAAGGATGACGGCCGCAGCAACGACCGGCCCTGCAAGCGGGCCGCGCCCGACCTCATCAACGCCCGCAACAAGTCTGTTCCCATTGGCAATCTGCGTCTGCTCGAAGCTGTAATCCGGTCCCATGGATGTGTTGAACCGGGACGCGGCTACAAAGGCAAGAACGAAAACCAAAGGGGCGGACCAAAGCCCGCCCCGTCACTGGTTACGATCTACTGCTCGATTTATGTCGTCCAGCCCTTCTGACGCAGGCATGTTCCAGTAAAAAATTGACGGGTGCCGCTGCGTGTCCTGATCTCGCGCAGGCAATCACGCGGGCCACTGACACGCGCGAAGGACCGCACGCAGGAGGCGTCATAGACACGGATCGTTCCGCGGTAGGTCCATTGATTATAAAGACATTGACGCGGAGCGACGCGATTGACTTTCCGCACCACCCTTTTCTTCTTGTAAGGCCGATAGAGCGACCGGGTGTTAGATGCCTGCCGGTTGATTGACAAACGTGGTGCGGTGGCTCCGGTGACCACTTGGGTGTTGGGCTCTCGGTTTTTCTTAACGATCTCGTTGAGGATCACGAGACCGGCAATTCCGCCCAAAACTTTTAACACATCTTCGTCAGCGCGCGCCGGCACTGTCGAGAAACTGGTCAATGCCAAAGCCATGCTCAATACGGTTGCGACTGCTGTACTCTTCATGACGATTTACCTTTCTGAATTTGCTCTGCGCGCCGCACGGACGCTGGATGACCTATGGAGTGCCGCAAGGTTGCGTCGTCATGCAATGTCAGGCGCAGGATATTCAAAAACATGCCCTTGATATTGAATAACAACGACAAAATGACGATGCTGCGGCTATGAGATTGTTTTGGATTATCATTATCTTCTGCCTGATTTCACCGATGGCCCATGCGGCTTGCTATGTGGATTACAAGGCCAAGAAAGACGGCCCGCTGCGGCTGCACTATGGTGTGGCCGAGTTGCCGGATCGTGCGTGTAGATCGAAGCGTCAGGCGGCCAATAGCCTGGCCCCACGCCTCGCTGCCGGGGGCTGGACGTTGCTCAATATTGTTAGCATCTTTGATGGAACAGGACTGAGCGAAAGGAAGCGCAGTGCAGGATCACATTTCCTCCGCTACTAAAAGCTGGACCCCGGCGCGTGTGACCATCTTGGGTGTTGCGGCCATTGTCGTCATACTGTCGAGCGCTGCGATTGTTCTGTTTCTCAACCTACCCGACGCCAATGCCTTCAATCTCCGGGTTGAGAAAATCTTCATGGAGAATGATGCGCTGACGGGTGCGGAGGATATCCGACTGCTGGAAATCTTGGCGCAATCGGGCACCGCTTTCTCTGAAACTCTGTCCTCCTACCGGTTCATCATTTTTGTGCTGATGGTCTTTGCGACCGCCGTGTTGATTGCCGCCTTGATTGCCCTGGTCGCTCTGGTCACGATGACCAAGCGGATCGCGCAAATCGAACGCTCAGGTATCCAGGTGTCGTCTTTGGTGGTGAGCCGCGATGAGCGCATCGTCCAGATCAATGATCTTGAGTTCAAGTTGACCGAAGCAGCGCTTGAAACACTCTCTGTCCTGGCCGAGGCACGCCTGGATGACGACATCCTGACCGGACTTTCAATCGAATCGATGATTTCTGGAAAGCCGGAGGCAGAGTGTGAGGAAGCTGCCGGGGCAACGCGGATCAAGCGGCTTCGCGATCACCTTGGAAATCAGATGATGAGCGAGCTTCTGATTAAGAACATTGCGCGGAAGGGTTACATTCTGTCCGTCGAGCCCAGCGCAATCAAGATGATTTAAGATGGGGCGACGCTGCAGCCTCAGTTACAGCTGACTCCAGAATTCAGAAAAAAGAAAATACAGCGTTTGAGTGATCGCAATTCCAAGAAAGATGATCAAAACAACGACACAAACAAAAATAATGCCAACAGCGTAAGCGCTCAATTGTCCAAGCCAGCGTTTGGTTTGTTTGGCCTCAAGCAGAACCGCTTGTTTTGTGTTCGCCTTCCTGTGTCGGAATTTTGCATAGAGGATGTACAAAAAGACAGCGGAAATTAGGCTAAGAGCAAACGCCATAATTTTTCTTTCACTTTCAATGATGCGTCGCGCTATCGGTCTTGGAATGATGTTCCGCTAATCATAGTAAGCCCCTAATTCTAAAACAAAATTATAGTAAAAAGTTGTTGTCGTTCTGACCCCGTATGCCCCAGGTCCATCAATTGCAAACGAAGGGTTATAATTCCATGCACACTCCGCGTTTGATCGAAGCTCGAATTGGAGCAGTGCACCTGCGGCGTTTATAATTGGCACTGCGAATTTTGGGCTATCACAGGTCGGCTTGCCGATGATCTTCTCGCCCGATAGAGTGAAAATCTCTCCGCTCGTTCGGGGTTTTGAGCCATCCACAACCAATTTGGACGTCTTGGACAGCGGCTCGCTTGCAAGGCTGGCTACACAGCTCGGGTTCTGGTCCGAATTCGCATACTCAAGCCTAAAGAATTGACGTTTTTCTTCTGAAAATGCTCCATTGCCAACAAAGGTATCCTCGACTTTCGAGAGACGTTCACAGAGCAGCGGCGAGCTGTTGATCTCAGCCAAACGTTGGTCTGTCGAAAATCCCACATAGTCCGGAACAAATGGCGATCTCGCCATATAAGCTTTGGCCACAGTCTCGGCTTCGAATTTCGCGATGATCGGGGCCACATAAGGGAACTCGTCCAGAAGTTCTTGCTTGGTTACGATGACCAGCTCTTGATTTTCGGCCTCCCAGGCGAACACAACGACTAGGCCGATTAAGCCAACCACGAGTAGCGCAATAGCGATGGCAGTTAACTTAAGGAGTTTCCATATTAGTGCCATTTAGGTCAGGTCCTTGAGAAAATTTATAAGCACCTTCGACCATATACCGGCCCTCGGCACCGACTTAGGTTATGCGGTCAGTTTCAGGTGTTACAGCCTAGACTTGTTTGCTTTCCGAAGTCTCGCAACGGTTCAGATTGGGATTCAAGACCTATGATTTCTCCGTCTTTCGTCTGCGCATTCGACGGTTGGACCAGATAGTTTATCTGCCACGTTTCCCTAACGCATGGCGACCCCGGCAGGATTCGAACCTGCAACCTGCCCCTTAGGAGGGGGCTGCTCTATCCAGTTGAGCCACGGGGTCACTGTTCCAATTTGCGGGTATCGCACCACTCAAGCAATAAAAAAAGGAGATGCGAATTTGGCCCAACGCATCCCCTTTTTTCGAACTCCGGTGAAAGTTTCTTAACCGTCGTTCAGTCTCTTTCCGCAATTGTTAGCGGTAACATAGAAGGTGTGCAATGCCCCTGCACGCAATTTTCGCGCTTGTACTGATGTCACGCGGACGGATAGGCTTAAAGCCAGCTTGTCAGGAAAGGGCAAACGTTTGAACGAGCGCTCGAATTCTGGATACCGGCCGCATCTGACCCTTCGGGACGTATCGGAAGCCTCTGGTGTCAGTGAAATGACGGTCAGCCGGGTGCTGCGCAACCGCGGTGATGTTTCTGAGAAAACGCGCTTGAAGGTCATGGAAGCTGCAAAGCTGCTTGGATACGTACCCAACAAGATCGCGGGCGCGCTTGCGTCCAATCGGGTCAACCTTGTCGGGGTCATCATCCCGTCTTTGTCCAATATGGTTTTTCCAGAAGTGTTGATGGGTATCTCAGGCACGCTTGAAGCATCGCCTCTGCAGCCGGTTTTCGGCGTAACAGACTACGATCCCGAGCGTGAAGAGAAGGTCATCTTCGAAATGCTGTCCTGGCGTCCCTCCGGGCTGATCATCGCCGGGCTGGAACACACGCCAGCCGCCCAAGCCATGATGCGAAATGCGGGAATTCCGATTGTCGAGATCATGGATGTGGATGGCGAACCGATCCGGGCAAATGTCGGTATTTCCCACACCCGCGCCGGACGGGAAACAGCAAAGGAGATTTTGAAACGCGGCTACCGCAAGATCGGGTTTCTGGGCACAAAAATGCCTTTGGATCATCGGGCGCGCAAACGGTTCGAAGGCTTTAACTCGATCCTGCAGGAGTCCGGACTGACGCTCGCCGCGGAAGAGTATTATTCGGGTGGGTCGGCGCTCAAGAAAGGGCGAGAAATGACCCGGGCGATCCTTGAGACCAATAAGGATCTGGATTTTCTCTACTATTCCAACGACATGATCGGGGCGGGTGGATTACTTTACTGCCGCGAAGCCGGGCTGCAAGTCCCGCAAGACATCGGTCTGGCCGGGTTCAATGGGGTTGAACTGATCGAAGGGTTGCCGATTCGCCTTGCGACGATGGATTCGTGCCGTGTCGAGATCGGGCGCGCCGCAGCTGGGTTGATTGCACAGGATCAGGGCAAATCGGATGAGCCCTTTGACAAGCGCATCGAGCTGGAGCCGGTTTTTGAACCGGGAGATACAGTGCGCGGCGCTTGATCTGAGCGGGCGCGTTAACTTTAATTTAGCGAATTCTTTACGTTTTCGCAGTATATTCGTCGCGTATCCCAAAAATTTCCTTAGCTGAGGCCGTCACGATGATCGCTGACCTGCGCCCGGATCATGTCCGGGCCACGGACCAAAAACTTCGTATCATGCTGATCGAAGACGAGGCTATTTTGGCCATGGATCTCAGTCATTCTTTGACTGAGCTTGGCTATCAGATCTGTTCGGTTGCGCGCACGCGTGCCGAGGCCATTCATAGTGCTGTGCTCACGCGTCCCGATCTGATCATTTGCGACGTCATTCTTGCCGATGCGTCCTGCGGTGAGCGGGCCGTTGACGACATCCTTGGCCAGATCGGACCACGCCCCGTCATCTTCATTACATCAGGTCCAATTGTTGCGCGCGAAGGGCCATTCCGGCATGTTTCAAAACCCTTCATGATTGAAGATATCGACATGGCAATCTGCCAACTGATCTGACACGGGTTCACATTGCTGCGACCTAACGATCTACTTTACGTTCCTGCCTTGCAAACTGTCAGAGACTATTTCACGACTATCGGGATATAGCCGAAGGAGTATCCCTATGTCGCCGCTTTCCAACATTCGAACCTGTGCGATTGCTTTTGTTATTGCCACAGCATCCATTGGCGCTGCTGCGGCAGAAGCGGTGCTTGAGATCAAACATCCATGGTCCCGTGCATCTACAGGCTTGTCGCGGCCGGGCGTAGCCTATCTGGAGATTTCCAATTCGGGCACGTCTGCGGTCGAGCTTGTTGGCGTCAAAACATCATTGGCCGGAATGACAATGCTCCACAAGACTGAAACCGATGCGAACGGTGTCGCGCGCATGAGCCATGCCGACGACATCGTCATTGAGCCGGGTGCCACTGTAGTCTTGGAACCTGGTGGTTTGCATGTGATGCTAATGAACCTGAAAGACAATTTGATCGAAGGCGAAAACTACCCAGCGACGCTGGTCTTTTCCGACGGTCAGGAGATTTCCGTAGATGTATCGGTCCTTGGCGTCGGCGCGACTGGTCCTGATACATACAAGCATTCCCACTGAACCCTGATCAGTCGAACAGCTCTTCCAGCCAGTCTTTCAAACGTTCTTTCTTGCGAGACTTCTTTCGCTTCTTTCGCTTTTCATGATCGCGATCCTCAGATTTCTCGCGCTTGGGCTCCAAGATGTCGATGCTGCGCTCAATGATTTTGTCGAGCTCACCACGATCCAGCCAGACACCCCGGCAGTTTGGACAATAGTCGATTTCGACGTCACGGCGCACAGCCATATGCAGCGAGACTTGGCACTTTGGACAAAGCATCGTCCTGTCTCGATCTTGCTCTTTACGCTCTGGCCGAGGTCGATCGTTGCGACCCGGTTCTTTTAGCTCAACGACCATCTGCTCTCCTTGGGGCTGTGCAATCTCTATTTAGGTCAGCTTTGGCGCTCTTACAGCCCGGCATATTGATGTTTGATCGAAAAAATTCCCAGATGCCAAAAAGGCATGATTGGCGTATATATGAGATCGCAAAACAATTTTCTGCCGCCACATGCGAGGGAAAAGACAATGGATTTGGGTATCAGCAGCATTGGCGGATTGATCGTTTTCGGCCTTGGCATCTGGGCGATTGTTTCGATCATCAATTCATCGGCTACGACCGGCAGTAAGGCCATCTGGATTATCCTTGTTTTGGTCCTGCCGGTTATCGGATTCCTGGTCTGGTTTTTCGCAGGGCCACGGCCAGCGCGTTAGAAAGCGGGGTTGGCCGTTTTCTCGCGCCAAACCAAGTTCCGAAATCGATATGCGCGATCTTCCCACATTGTCTGAAAGGCACGTCGACACCGCGCGGTTTCCGCCGGGTGTCGCGTATATGGACGGGCAATATCTTCCAATCAGCGAAGCCAAAATCTCGGTGCTGGACTACGGATTTTTGCACTCGGACGCGACCTATGATGTGGTCCACGTCTGGGATGGCGCGTTCTTCCGACTAGACGACCATCTTGAGCGCTTCTTTGCAGGTCTGGACAAACTTCATATGTCAATTCCCTATGACAAGTCGCAGGTGATTGAGATTTTGCATGCTTGCGTTGCGCTTTCGGGTCTGCGCAACTCCTATGTCGAGTTCATTTGCACCCGTGGGACATCTCCCAGCTTCAGTCGCGACCCGCGCGATGCGGTCAACCGCTTCATAGCATTCGCAATCCCGTTCGGGTCGGTCGCCAATTCGGAGCAGATGAAGCACGGATTACATGCGGCGATCACTCCGGTGGTACGTATACCGCCTCAATCAGTTGATCCAACTCTCAAGAATTACCACTGGTTGGATCTGGTGAAGGGTCTTTACGCGGCCTACGATGCCGGTGCCGATACCGCCATGCTGATCGATAGCGAGGGAAACCTGTCCGAGGGTCCTGGCTTCAACATCTTTGTGGTGACGGACGGGAAGATCATGACGCCTGACCACAGCGTCTTGCACGGGATCACACGGCAATCAATTTTCGACATTTGCAGCGCGAAACGCATTGCTTGTCTCGCAGGGAAAATTTCGCCCATGATGCTCAGGCAGGCCGATGAAGTGTTTATCACCTCGACGGCCGGAGGGGTGATGCCGGTTACCCAGATTGATGCCGCGCCGATTGGGCCAGGAACACCGGGGCCTATGACAAAGCAGATCACCGAGAGCTACTGGCAGATGCACCGCGATAAAAAGCATCGGCTGGATGTCGTATATCCCACCGAGCAATAGCGTCATTGCGTTTGGCGGCTGTCGCGACACGATAAACATTCCAAAATTTTTGCTCGGTTTGTCCTTCTGGGCGCATCTTACGCGTCATGTGCGTGAAGAGGCTCATTCTCTTCATCCAACACAGGAGAAAAAGAAATGATCCAACCGACGCTCAAAACCGCCGCTCTGGCGGCTGCCTTCGCGCTCGGTCTGACCTCTGCACAGGCGGAAGACATGCCCGTTGCCGAAGTGGCCGTGTTCCTCACAATCAAAACGCAACCCGGTCAGCGACAGGCCTTGGTGGCACTATGGGACGAACATCTCAAAGTACGTGCCACGGAAAATTCTGACCATGTGAGCTATGTCTTTGCGCTTGATATGAGTGATCCTGACACGGCGTATATTACCGAAGTCTACGCCACTCAGTCTGCCTTTGAAGCCAATGCGCAATCGCCTTGGTTCGCAGATTATTTGGCCAAAGCCAGCCAGCTTTTGGCAGGCGAACCGGGGTTCGCCATGGGCAGTCCACATTGGGTAAAGTGACGTTTGCAATACTGGAAACGGGGGTGGGCTATGGGTCCGCACTACGCGTCTGCGTCGCTTCAAGCTCGGCGAGCTTGGATTCCAAGTGCTGCCGGAGGGGCACCTCGACTGTCAGAGAGATTGCGCGTTTGTAGGCGAAGGCGGCTTCCTCAGTTTTTCCCAGTTCGCCCAGCAAAAACGCTCGGGTGGCCTCGGCAGGCCCGAAACCTGAACGAACTTTTGCATCTATCGTATAAAGCGCCTGCAACCCGTCCTCGGGTCCGATCGCTTTACCCAAAGCGGCGGCATATCCGACCGTGGCACCGATGGTCGGTGCAATGCGCGACAGTCCGAGATGCAGCTGTACCAGCGCGCCCCAATTCGTCGTGCCGGTATAGATTCGGTCTGCGTGAACCGCTTGAATAGCGGCCTCAAGCTGAAACCGTCCAAAACCGCCCTTCGCCTGGGCCCGCGCCAGGAAATCACGCGCCAGTTCAAGAAGATCACGATCCCATTTCGACATATCTTGCTCTTCAAGGGGAACAAATCGGCCGTCTTGCACCCGCGCGTCTTCGCGCGATAACGTATATGAAATAAGCGCAGCAAGTCCCAAAACCTCGCCGTTCTCGGGCATGAGATCCACCAGAAGCGTTGCGAGAAAAAATGCCTCCTCTGAGAGTGCCCCTGCCCCAAGCCAATCTCGGGAGAACGCGCCGTAGACCGCCTCGAGTACAGCAGAAACCCGCGTTTCCAGCTCCTCAGGCTCTGGCACTTGAAACGCCACTGCCGCGTCTCGAATCTTGCGTTTTGCGCGCACCAGACGTTTCGCCATCGTGGGCTTTGGTAGGAGAAAGGCTTGAGCGATTGCGTCTGCCTCCAGCCCAAGAACGGTTTGCAGCATGAGCGGTGTGTGTATCCGTGCGTCGATGGCAGGGTGCGCACAAACAAACATCAGTTTGAGACGCTCGTCCGGGAAATTTTTCGCCAAATTATCGGACTCCATGACTTCTGGGACAGCGTCATGAAACTCGATACGGGCATCCCGCCGGTCTAAATCCGTCAACCGGTTCCGCGCGACGGTTAATAGCCAGGCCTCCGGGTTTTTGGGCATCTGATTGGGCCAATGAATCAGCGCTTTGGCAAATGCATCGGACAGCGCGTCTTCGGCACGTAAAATATCCCGCGTGCGCGCAGACAATATGGCAAGAAGTCGACCGTAAGAGGCGCGCATGACTTCTGTCATGCGCAAGTTGGTTGTCACTAGGACTCCATGGCGGTCGGGCGAATCTCAACTGCACCGTACTTGGCCATTGGGCATTTCTTAGCCCAGGAGATCGCGGTGTCGAGATCAGAAACTTCAATCGTCATGTAGCCCCCCAACGTCTCTTTCGTTTCTGCGAATGGCCCATCCTGAATTCGGTCGCCGCCATCCGACACCGTGGTTGCCGCACTTACCGGTTGAAGCCAATCCACACCGACAAGAATCCCTGCTTCTTTCAAGGCACCAATATAGGCCCCAAACAGGCCTTTAAGCTGGCCAAGCTCTTCAGGGGGCACGTTCGCAAAGTCTTCAGGCCTCGAATAGGTCAAGAAAGTATAACGCATTGTTCGTTCTCCATTTGTCGAAAGCTTCGGCGCTTTCACGAACATAACGAATTATGGCACGCCCAAAGGACATTGCATCCAAGATTTTTTTCGTTTTTTGATCTAGCCATATCAAGCAAGAGACAAATCTCGCCCATTGGCTGCAGTAAAATCAGACAGTTCATCATTGGTCCGCATGCTAGTTCGGACCTTTTGCGAGATTGGCTTAGATTACTCGATCCCACTGGTGTCTTAGTCCGCAAAACGATCAACGAGCACGCAACAGTTCGTGCATCGGCGTAGCCTTCGGCGATGATTTGGTAATGGTGAGCCCTACAGGATTCGAACCTGTGACCCACTGATTAAAAGTCAGTTGCTCTACCAACTGAGCTAAGGGCCCACGACGCGTTTACTTAGAAAGGTCACCTGAGCGGGTCAACCCCAAATTCTGTTAATTCACGCGGTACCTTCCATTGCTTAAGTCGCCGGTCTATATGCGCATGCATGCAAGCGAAAGCGCCTCATACTGGCCTGCCCTTCATGAAAATGCACGGGCTCGGCAACGACTTCGTGGTGATCGACCAACGGGGTGGCGGCGCTGTGGTTTCATCCGACCTGGCGAAAGCCTTGGGCGACCGTCACCGCGGGGTGGGCTTTGATCAATTGGCGGTTATCGAGGACTCGCCCGAGGCAGACCTGGCCCTGACATTTTTCAACGCCGATGGGTCGCTGGCGGCGGCATGTGGAAATGCCACGCGCTGTATTGCGCGTCATGAGATGAACCGTCGTGGTGTTGATCAGCTGAGTTTGATCACCGAGCGCGGTATCTTGTTTGCTGAAGACGCAAAACAGGGTCTGACTCGGGTCAATATGGGTAAACCGCTTTTGGACTGGGCCGATATTCCCTTGTCGGAGCCGCTCGACACGTTGCGATTGCCTATCGAAGGAGAACCGGTGGCAACAGGCATGGGCAATCCTCACTGCACGTTTTTTGTGGAAGATGCTTTGGCTGTGGATCTTGAAGCTAGAGGCGCTGAGATGGAGCACCATCCTCTATTTCCTGAACGTACAAATGTACAGTTTGCCCATTTGGTTGCGCCGGACCACCTGCGCATGCGCGTTTGGGAACGTGGCGTCGGTGTGACGCTTGCATCGGGATCATCGTCCTGCGCCGTAGCCGTGGCAGCCGTGCGCCGGGTGCTCACCAACAAGCATGTCCGGATCGACCTGGACGGAGGCCCAATCTGGATCGAATGGCGCGACGATGGCGTCTGGATGACCGGGCCGACCACGCATGTCTTTTCCGGACATCTCACCGAAGACTTCTTGGCCTCGCTATGACAGTGCCCATATTCACCAATCATGGCTGCCGCCTGAACGCTTATGAGACGGAGGCAATGAAAGACCTCGCGCGCAAAGCTGGCGTTGATAATGTGGTGGTCGTCAACACATGCGCCGTGACCGCAGAGGCAGTGCGAAAGGCAAGGCAAGATATCCGAAAGCTGCGACGAACGCACCCGAACTCCCGCCTGATCGTAACTGGCTGTGCAGCGCAGACTGAGCCGGAAACCTTCGCGTCAATGGTGGAAGTTGATCTCATCATGGGCAATAGCGAAAAGACCAGTGAGGCATTTTGGCGTCAATTAGGGTCTGATTTGATCGGGGAAACAGAGAAAATTCGTGTCAACGACATCATGGCGGTCACCGAAACGGCGCAACACTTAATTGATGGCTTTGGAACCCGGTCACGCGCCTATGTGCAGATTCAAAATGGATGTGATCACAGATGCACGTTTTGTATCATTCCCTTTGGTCGAGGCAATTCGAGGTCAGTTCCTGCCGGTGTTGTTGTGGATCAGATCAAGCGGCTGGTCGACCGAGGATTCAACGAGATTGTCCTGACCGGTGTGGACATGACATCCTGGGGGGCTGATTTGCCCGCGCAACCACAACTTGGAGATCTGGTCCAAAGGATCTTGCGGCTGGTCCCCGATTTGCCGAGGTTGCGGATCAGCTCAATCGATTCAATTGAGGTTGATCACGCCTTGATGGAGGCAATCGCGACAGAACAGCGATTGATGCCGCACTTGCATTTGAGCCTGCAGGCCGGCGACGATCTTGTCCTGAAGCGCATGAAACGGCGGCATTTGCGCGACGACGCGATCGAATTCTGCGCAACCGCCCGCGCGCTCCGCCCGGATATCACATTCGGGGCGGATATAATTGCGGGTTTTCCAACGGAGACGGACGATATGTTCGAGAACTCCATGCGGCTTGTTCATGAATGCAATCTGACCTGGTTACATGTCTTTCCCTACTCGCGGCGCGCTGGAACACCTGCAGCCCGAATGCCGCAAGTCGACGGCGGTACCATAAAATCACGTGCCGCTCAGCTGCGGGCACTGGGGGAAATGCAAGTCCAGCGACATTTGCAGGCGCAAGTGGGTCACCGGCATAACATTTTGCTGGAAAACCCGCGTATGGGCCGAACTGAACAGTTTGCAGAGGTCTGCTTCACCGAAGACCAGCCGGAAGGTCAGATCGTGTCTGTTCAGATCCAGGGAGTTTCGGACAAACGGCTTTTGGCATGAGCTTCCCAATCCTCTATTCGTTCCGCCGATGCCCGTATGCCATGCGCGCGCGACTGGCAATTGCGTCCGCCGGGGTCACCTGTGAACTCCGAGAGATCGTCTTGAAGAACAAAGCGCCAGAATTCTTGGCGGCTTCACCCAAAGGAACCGTGCCGGTGATCGTCGATGGGACGCGGGTGATCGAAGAAAGTCTCGACATAATGGACTGGGCCTTATCCCTCAACGATCCGGAAAACTGGCTGTCGATATCTGAGAACGGGCAAGCGCTGATCAACGTCAATGATGGGCCTTTCAAGCTGAATTTGGATCGCTACAAATACGCAACGCGTCACAAGAGTGATCCCGAAATTGCGCGAGACACAGCTGCTGAATTTCTACGCGAATTAGACTCTATATTAGCGAAAACACCTTATTTGGACGGAGACGATCTAACCCTGGCAGATTTCGCTATTCTGCCGTTTGTTCGGCAATATGCGAACACGGACCGAACCTGGTTTAATGGGCATAGCTGGCCTCACCTGGTGTTTTGGCTAGAGGAGTTCCTCGCCAGTCCAAGGTTCGCGTCGATCATGCAAAAGCACGTTATGTGGCAACGCGGAGATCCAACAATCACGTTTCCTTAGCATTTCAATTTGAACATGCTGGCGCGATGCATATTGTCACAAAAACACTGACTGAGAGAATGAACCATGAAGCTTTTTGACAACCCCGCCTCGCCATTCTGCCGCAAAGTCAAGGTGCTTGCCCTTGAGACCGGTCAATTTGAGAACATTGAACTGGTTGCCGCTGGTGGATCGCCGGTTGCCTCTGACAACATGCCAACAGACCTAAACCCGCTTGGAAAAATCCCGACGCTTGTCACGTCCGAGGGTGCAGCACTGTTTGACAGCAGTGTAATTTGCCAATTCCTTGATGCGCAGGCTGGCACCCAGTTTTATCCGCAAGACACCAGGGTCCAGACCTTGGTGCGCGAAGCCGCAGCAGATGGACTGATGGATGCAGCTGTTTTGATGGTTTACGAGGCGCGCTGCCGCCCGGAAGAAATCAGGTCGACCGACTGGGTCGAGGCGCAATGGACCAAGGTGATCAGAGCCCTGGACATGTTTGAAAATGCCAGCGTGCCGTCGAGCCTTGATATGGGCCAGATCGCGTTGGGATGCGCCTTGGGATATCTAGATTTTCGGCATCCGGACCGAGATTGGCGGGGTGGACGCGAGAAACTTGCAGCCTGGTATGATATGTTCAGCGCACGTCCCAGTATGCAAAAGACGATTCCACAAGGATGAGTGAAGTGATCGCGCCGGTCGGGTTGGACCGGCTGGCTGAGTGCCTGCGCATACGTCACTCGGTTTTTGTCATTGGCCAGAACGTCCCAGAGGCGGAAGAAGTGGACGGGCGCGATCCAGACTGTCTGCATTATCTGGTCACGCAGACTGGCACACCAGTGGCAACAGCACGGGTATTGCCCTTGAACGGGATCGGCAAGGTTCAGCGCGTGGCGGTTCTGGAAACCGCGCGTTCTGGCGGAATAGGGTCTAAACTGATGCGCTTTATCCTAAAAGATCTGCAGCAAACTCACGGGTTTTCGCAGGCGAAACTCGGCTCCCAAACGCATGCAATCGGCTTTTACGAGAAACTCGGCTTTAAAGCTTTCGGGCCGGAGTTCGACGACGCCGGTATCCCGCATCGTGAAATGTCGATTGATCTAGCTTAGTTGCCTGACCGCTTCGCCCAATGCGATTGCCGCCGCGATGGCGACATTCAGGCTTCGACCCGATCCCGGCATTGGAATTTTGACCCGAGCGTCGCATGCCTCGTGGACATGATCCGGGACACCGGCGCTCTCGCGACCGACCAACAGGCAATCTCCAGGAGCAAATGAGAAATCCCAAAGGGGGATTGTTGCCTTTGTGCTCAAAAGCACAATGCGTCGCTGTTCACTTTTTTGAAAGGTCGCCCAATCATCATGGTGATGAATGTCGGCTTGCTCGCCATAATCAAGGGCACGACTGCGAAGCAACTTAAGTGAAAAGGGAAATCCGCAAGGTTCAATCACATGGACTGGGACGCCAAAACAAACGCCTAAGCGCACCAGAGACCCCAGATTCGGCGCAAGATCGGGCTCATAGGCCGCAATTTGGCACAGGTGCGACAATTGGTTTGGCCTCTTTTTGATTCATAGCTAGACGACTATATACTCCCCGCTATATCTAGCCTCGATACGGCAGCTTGTTATCTCGCTGCGGTCACTACGTTTTAAAGGCTGTGCGATCAGCCAGACAAGGGAGAAGTTTCCGTGTCCCACGCAGACGACCATGGCGGCACTCGCCGCGATTTTTTATACTACGCGACAGCCGGTGCCGGCGCGGTCGCAACCGGTGCCGCTGTTTGGCCGCTGGTCA
The DNA here is from genome assembly GCA_039193885.1 of Pseudomonadota bacterium. Lineage (GTDB taxonomy): Bacteria > Pseudomonadota > Alphaproteobacteria > Rhodobacterales > Rhodobacteraceae > Litoreibacter. The sequence goes on along the minus strand of JBCCWL010000003.1, from coordinate 206,979 downwards.
ATCAAATGAACCCCTCGGCAGACGTTCAGGCATTGGCGTCTATTGATGTTGCAATCGGCGACATTGAAGTCGGCACGCAGATCACGATAGAGTGGCAAGGGAAACCTGTTTTCATACGCCGCCGTACCGAGGAAGAAATCTCTGCTGCGCGCGATGTTGATTTGTCGACATTGCAGGACAACAACGCCGCCAACGACAATCTTGGGCCGGAAGCCGACGGTGCCGACGAAAACCGGGCTTTGGATGAAGCTGGCGAATGGTTAGTTATGATGGGTGTCTGCACTCATCTCGGATGCGTTCCGTTGGGAGATGGCGCTGGCGACTTTGGCGGTTGGTTCTGCCCTTGCCACGGGTCGCACTATGATACGTCCGGGCGTATTCGCAAAGGACCCGCTCCAACAAACCTTCTGGTGCCGATTGCGGCTCTGGACGGCGACACACTGACATTAGGTTAAGGGAGGAACTAAAATGGCTGGTATCCCGCACGACCATTACGACCCAAAAACTGATCCGGAGAAGTGGCTGCACAAGCGTCTTCCCATCGTTAGCTTGATCTACGACACGTTGATGTTGCCGACGCCCAAGAACCTCAACTGGATGTGGATCTGGGGAATTGTCCTGACCTTCACGCTGGTGCTGCAGATCGTGACAGGCATTATCTTGGTGATGCATTACACACCGCATGTCGATATGGCCTTTGCAAGCATTGAGCATATCATGCGGAACGTAAATGGCGGTCACTTTATCCGCTACTTGCACATGAATGGGGCCTCGCTGTTCTTCGTTGCGGTTTATGCGCACATCTTCCGCGGCCTCTATTACGGCTCCTACAAAGCACCGCGCGAAGTCACGTGGATTATCGGGATGCTCATCTACCTGTTGATGATGGGTACGGCCTTCATGGGGTACGTGCTGCCCTGGGGTCAAATGTCCTTCCATGGGACGGCCGTTATCACCGGTCTGTTCGGCGCGATCCCGTTTATTGGTGGAGCAATCGAAACGTGGCTACTGGGTGCCGGCGCCGTTGGTCAGCCTGCGCTTAACCGGTTCTTCTCGCTGCACTACCTGTTGCCATTCTTGATCCTGGGTCTCGTGATTGTTCACATCTGGGCGTTCCACACCACCGGAAACAACAACCCGACCGGGGTTGAGGTGCGTCGTGGATCGAAAGAGGAGGCCGAGAAAGATACGGTTCCGTTCTGGCCCTACTTTGTGATCAAAGACCTGGTGGCGCTTGCGCTGATCATGGTGGTCTTTTTCGCGATTGTGGGCTTCATGCCGAATTATCTCGGCCACCCTGATAACTATGTCGAAGCGAACTCTCTCGTCACGCCGTCGCACATTGTACCAGAATGGTACTTCCTGCCATTCTACGCGATCCTGCGGGCATTCACTGCCGATGTCTGGGTCGTGATGTTCGCGAGCTGGATCACAGGCGGCATTATCGATGCAAAGTTCTTTGGTGTTCTGGCCATGTTCGGTGCTATCGCTGTTATGGCGCTGGCCCCATGGTTGGATACGTCTTCCGTTCGCTCGGGGCGCTACCGTCCGATGTTCAAGTGGTGGTTTGCCCTCCTGGTCGTCGACTTCTTCGCGCTGATGTGGCTGGGGGCGATGCCCGCAGAAGAACCCTTTGCAACCTTCTCACTGATCGCATCAACCTATTGGTTCGCGTATTTCCTGGTCATTTTGCCACTCTTGGGCGTGATCGAGAAACCGCTGCCACAGCCAGCGACGATCGAAGAGGATTTCGATGCACATTATCCGCCAAAAGAGCCTTCCAACGACGCCATAGCGTCACCGGCAGAGTAAGAGGACCAAGACAGATGTTTAAAAAGCTCTCACTCGCCACAGCGCTGGTGGCAATGGTCTCCAGCGGGGCATATGCGGCTGGTGGTGATGGTGTTGTCGAGGATTTCGACTTCTCGTTCGAGGGGCCATTCGGAACCTTTGACGAAAACCAGCTCCAACGCGGCTTGAAGATCTACACCGAGATCTGCTCGGGCTGCCACGGCCTAAAGTTCGTTCCAATGCGTACAATTGCCGATGAAGGTGGCCCGCATTTGCCGGAGAACCAAATGAAGGCCTATGTGGATCAGTACTTCGTGTCTGATGAAGCGGCCAATATGCACCTTTATGATGCCGAGGAGGACGAGCTGCGTGCTTTGAAACCCACGGATAACTTCCCTGCGGTTGAATCCGCTGGTGCACCCGATCTGTCCTTGATGGCCAAGGCGCGGGCTGGTTTCCATGGACCTTATGGTTTGGGGACCAACCAGCTGTTCAAAGGTATGGGCGGCCCGGAATATATCGCCTCGCTTCTCACCGGGTACACCGGCGAAGAGAAGGAGGAGGCGGGATCAGTCTTGTACGAAAACAAGGCCTTCCCTGGTGGCTGGATCTCTATGGCACCCCCGCTTTACGGGGATGACACGGAGTTTGACGATGGCCATGCAACAGATCTGTATAACCTGTCTGAAGATGTCGCAGCATTTCTGATGTGGACGGCAGAACCAAAGCTGGAACAACGTAAGGCAACTGGCTTTACAGCTGTGCTATTCCTGTCCGTTCTGACCGTTCTGCTGTACCTGACGAACAAACGGCTCTGGGCCCCGATCAAACGCAAAGACGCGTAAATAGGCCTCAAGTCCTGGAAATTTGGCGCGTCCCAGTGGGGCGCGCCTTTTCATTTGCGGAACAGACGGCTAGACCCGCCATTGAGGAGAAGTGAGCCATGTCTATCAATTCGTTTGGACGGCTGTTTCAGGTCACCACGTGGGGCGAAAGCCATGGACCGGCATTGGGTGCAACCGTCGACGGCTGCCCACCTGGCGTTCCGCTTGACGAAGCCATGCTGCAACACTGGTTAGATAAGCGGAAGCCCGGGCAGAATAAATACACCACGCAACGACGCGAGGCCGACGCGGTCAAGATTCTCTCCGGTGTGTTTGAGGGGAAGACGACTGGCACACCCATTCAGTTGATGATCGAGAATACCGATCAGCGGTCAAAGGATTACAGCGAGATCGCCGAGAAGTTTCGCCCGGGCCACGCCGATATTACCTACTGGCAGAAATATGGGATTCGGGATTATCGCGGCGGCGGACGATCCTCCGCTCGGGAAACCGCGGCCCGGGTTGCGGCGGGCGGCGTGGCCCGTGAGGCGATCAAGATGCTGGCCCCTGATCTCAAAATAATCGGCTACATGGTCCAGATGGGGGTGCATCGCACCGAAATCCGCGATCTTGACGAAGTCCCCAATAACCCATTCTGGGTACCTGATGCCGATGCGGCAGATCTTTGGGCAGAATACCTGGACGGGCTACGAAAATCCGGCAGCTCTGTTGGAGCGATGATTGAGGTCGTTGCCCAGGCGGCCCCTGCAGGCCTTGGCGCGCCCGTCTACGGAAAGTTGGACACCGATCTTGCGGCCGCGATGATGTCTATCAATGCCGTCAAAGGGGTTGAGATCGGTGCCGGAATGCAAGCAGCGATGCTCACGGGTGAAGCGAATGCCGACGAAATCTCAATGGGGCCTGACGGGCCGGTGTATAGCTCGAACCATTCCGGGGGTGTTTTGGGCGGGATCTCGACCGGCCAAGACATTGTAGTTCGGTTCGCTGTAAAACCAACCTCGTCGATTTTGACACCAAGAAAGACAATCACCAAGTCCGGCGAAGCCACCGAGATCGTGACCAAGGGACGGCATGATCCTTGCGTCGGGATACGCGCGGTTCCTGTCGGTGAAGCGATGATGGCTTGTGTCATCCTGGACCATCTTTTGCTGCATCGCGGACAGGTCGGCGAAAACCAAGGTCATATCGGCTAGCTTTGCTGGCGGGAGAGCTGGACCGCCAGAATACCGATGGTGATGACAACGACGCCCAGCACGTCCCACGGGCCCAGCTGCTCTCCCAGTAGGATCCAAGCCGTTAAAACGCCAAAAAACGGATTCAGAAAGTGGAAGGTGGCCGCTTTGACCGCCCCTATGCGTTCAACCAGCAGGAACCAGATATAGGTGGCGACGAGACCTGGCATGATCAACGTGTAGGCGAAGGCCAGCGCCAACTCTGTGTTCCAATTGATGCGTGGCGTCTCCAAAAGACCTGCGAACACGGACAGAACCACCCCACCCACTAGCATCTGCAGACCGACAACCATGAACAGATTTCCGCTGCCTGACACGCCGCGCATGATCAGAGTTGCGATCGCCAATGCCATTGCACCAACGACGCAAAGAGCGACGCCGAACAGGTCTACCTGTCCGGCGATTCTGGTTCCCATGATCAGACCCACGCCGGCAAACCCGACGACCAAACCGATGATCGCCAATCTGGGCAAACGGTCTTTCAGTGCCATCCATCCAATCAGAGCAACAAGCAGTGGCATTGAGGATGCAATGATTGCAGCCAGCGATGCCTGAACTGTCTGCATGGCTACGAAGTTCAGGCCCAGATAGATGGCATTCTGACAAATCCCAAAGACAATCACGACACGCCATTCTGCCCGACTGAGAGACCATTTTTGGCCCAGCGCACGTGCAATAGCGATCGCGATACAACCGGCCAAAAGGAACCGTATCGCGGAGACCGTCAACGGCGGGGCCTGCGTGACGATGATACGGGCCGACGTAAATGCGCTTGACCAGATCAGCGCAAAGGACAAACCCATCAGAACGGAACGGATGTCCATCACACCTCTCTGAAGCAAGTTGTCTGCGTGGCTACAGGCAAAAAGAAAGGGCCGCCAGTGGCGACCCTTACAAAACACATCTATGTTTCATCAACCGTTGACGCTGTCCTTCAGCGCCTTCGCAATCGTCATCTTGACGACTTTGTCAGCTTCCTTGTGGATCTGCTCGCCCGTGGCTGGATTGCGCACCATGCGCGCTGGACGCTCGCGGCAATAAATCTTGCCAACTCCTGGCAGTGTCACCGCACCGCCACCGGACACTTCACGTGTGATAATGTCGATCAGACCGTCCAGAGCGGCACCTGCTGATTTCTTGTCGGTGTCAGCGGCCTCCGCTAGCGCAGTCACAAGTTGCGTTTTCGTCATTGGTTTTGAAGCCATCTGCTCAATCTCCCTCATGGTCCCCTGATTTGGGGGGTTATCGCGCGAATCTAACTGAATATTGGCTGGTCACACAACAAGTAGTGTGGCAAAAAACGCCATTTTATGCTGTTTTTGACCATTTTCGTAGAGTCAAAGAAAGGCAGTCTCGTCAAAACTGCGCAGTTTTCGTGAATGCAGCCGCTCCAAAGGCATCTCCCGAAGACGCTCCATTGCTTTGATCCCGATCAAAAGATGGCGCGCAACTTGCGATTTGTAGAAGTCAGATGCCATTCCGGGAAGCTTGAGCTCTCCGTGCAGGGGTTTGTCTGAAACGCACAGCAAGGTGCCATAAGGGACCCGAAACCGAAACCCGTTTGCGGCAATGGTTGCGCTTTCCATATCAAGCGCCACGGCGCGGCTTTGGCTCAGTCTTTGCACAGGGCCGGATTGGTCGCGCAATTCCCAGTTTCTATTGTCGATGGTCGCGACTGTGCCTGTCCGCATGATCCTCTTGAGGTCATATCCTTCAAGTTGGGTGATCTCTTCAACCGCGTCTTCGAGCGCGATTTGCATCTCGGCTAAGGCGGGAATGGGGACCCATACCGGAAGGTCATCATCCAATACGTGGTCTTCGCGCAAATAGGCGTGCGCCAGCACGAAATCACCCAAGGACTGAGAATTGCGAAGACCCGCGCAGTGCCCAACCATCAGCCAAGCATGGGGCCGCAGGACTGCTATGTGGTCCGTGGCGGTTTTAGCATTTGACGGGCCGACACCGATGTTGACAAGCGTGATACCCGCGCCGTTCTGACGCGTCAGATGGTATGTCGGCATTTGCGGGGCTTTGGACTGCTCCGGAATGACGCCTTTTGGGTCGGTCAGCACATGGTTGCCCGTGCTGACAAACGAGACATAGCCGCTATTTGGATCTGCAAGCATCTGCCGTGCATAGGCCTCGAACTCATCCACATAGAACTGGTAGTTCGTGAACAGCACGTGGTTTTGGTAGTGTTTAGGATCTGTTGCGGTGTAGTGCGACAGCCGCGCAAGAGAGTAGTCAACACGCTGCGCCGTAAAGGCCGCAAGATGACCCGACCCATCTTCGTGTCGGACAGCCTGGCCATTCACAATATCATCGTTGGTGGTTGCAAGATCCGGAACATCAAACACATCGCGCAGCGTAAATTCCATGGTGCCGTCCTGAGGCACACTTACCAAGGAGTCTTGCGACATTGCAAAGTGAACCGGCATCGGGGTGTCCGAAACACCAATCCAGACGCCGGTTTCATGGTTTCCAATCAGCAGCGCAATCTGTTGCTCGAGATAATGCTGAAACAGCGTTGGTCGTGTGATCGTGGTCGAATATTCACCAGGCTCTGCGACATGGCCAAAACTCAAACGACTATCAATCTGCGCATAACTCGACGTCGTGATACGAATCTCGGGATAAAATGCACGGTACCTAACACCAGGTGCCGATCCGCCAACCGTGGATGAAAACCGCTCGGACAAAAATTCGGTCGCAATGCTGTAAAGTTCGCACAGGCGTTCAACCGCGGCTTTCGGATCAGTAAAGTACGTATCTTCCGGTGTCGCCGGGCTCGTCACCTTTATATTTTGGGTCTTCGGAGTCATGAATGGGTCTCTATCAAATCTATTTTTTCAAAACGGGTCACATCGACCAGTCCCAAATCCGAAATTCTAAGTTCGGGTATGACAACCAACGCGAGCAAGGAGTGCTGCATATAGGCGTTGTTCAACCTGCAGCCGCATTTTTCCATGGCCTGCACCATCTGGTCTGCGGCTTTGGCCACATGTTCCGCCGGTTCATCGGACATCAAACCCGCTATCGGGAGCTTTACAAGCGCGAGCTCCGAGGCGTCCTTCCAGACGGTCACACCGCCGCCGACCTCTGCCAATCGGTTCGCAGCCAAGGCCATGTCCTTCCGACTTGTTCCGACGACGATCATATGATGGCTGTCATGGGCGACGGTCGATGCGATGGCCACCTGCCCCTCGTATCCAAAACCTTCTACAAGCGCGTTGACCACGCCTGATGTCGCGCGATGTCGTTCGACAAGCGCGATCTGGCAAACACCTGATTTAGGCTCTAATATACCGTTGGAAACTTCAATATCGCGGATCAACGCCTGTGTAGGTGCTTGATTTTCGACCACCCCGATGACGTTGGCCCTGACGCTATTGGCTCCGATCGGTGCAGGTATCGCAAAATCATCTGCCGTAAGCGATTTGCCCATATGTACCGTGTCGCGGGCGCTCTGTGGCCAATCAATATGCGGGCAGTCCACTTCGATCTGCCCGTCTTGTGCAACAGTTTGACCCCGTGCAATCACGTGTTCGATCGGAAGTGTCCGCAGATCAGAAGTCAAAATGACATCTGCGCGCCGGCCCGGTGCGATGGAGCCCAATTCCCGCTCGAGCCCGAAATGCGTCGCTGTATTGATACTTGCCATCTGCAGAGCAACCAGCGGATCGCAGCCGCAGTCGATCGCATGTCGGACCACGCGGTTCATATGTCCGTCATTGACCAACGTCCCGGAATGGCAATCGTCTGTGCAAAGCACAAAATTGCGGGGATCCAAGCCTTTTTCAGTCACAGCATTGATCTGACTTTCGACATCATACCACGCCGATCCCAGCCGCATCATCGATCTCATACCCTGGCGCACGCGCGCGATAGCGTCGGCTTCACACGTGCCTTCATGATCATCAGCCGGCCCACCAGCTGCATAGACTTGGAACCCTTGCAAATCCGGTGAGGCGTAATGTCCACCAACTGTTTTACCGGCGCGTTGAGTGGCCGCTATTTCGGCCAACATCTTCTCGTCCCGGGCCATGACGCCTGGAAAATTCATCATCTCGCCCAAGCCAATAATGCCCGGCCAGGACATTGCCTCGGCCACGTCATCCGGTGTGATTTCGAAGCCTGTCGTCTCCAGTCCTGGTGCCGAGGGCGCGCAGCTTGGCATCTGCATAAAGATCGAAATGGGCTGAATTAGAGCCTCATCGTGCATCAACCGCACACCGTCTATGCCCAAGACATTGGCAATCTCATGAGGATCCGTGAACATCGTCGTGGTTCCGTGCGGGATGACCGCGGCTGCAAATTCCGCGGGCGTCAGCATTCCGCTTTCAATGTGCATATGACCGTCGCAAAGCCCAGGGATCATGTATCGCCCGTCCGCTTCAATAATCTTTGTCGTCTCTGCGATACAATGGGAGGCGTCGGTGCCGCAAAACGCAAATCTGCCATCGGCAATCGCTAGGTCATAGCCTTTCAGACACTCCCGCGTCTGGACATTGACCCATATGCCTCCGCGTATAACGAGGTCGGCCGGTTGCCGTCCGGCGGCCACATCGACAAGGCGGGCGGCACAGTCTGGCCAAGATTTCAATTTGGGGGCTTCCATGTACCAATTGTCATAGGTTTTATCGGGAGCGCAAGTCGCAATTTTTATAGCGTGGTCGCATTTGGCGTGGCTAACTGGGCCGATGGAACGACTGGTTAGAAAGGGTGTCCGGTGAATATCGAAAACTGGGAAGAACGCGTTGACCTTGCGGCAGCGTTTCGGTGGACAGCGCGTCTAGATATGCATGAGGGCGTCGCAAATCACTTTTCGTTGGCGATTAATGACGACGGTACAAAGTTCCTGGTGAACCCCAATCAAATGCATTTCAGCCGGATAAAGGCGTCGGATATGCTGGTCATCGATGCGAATGATCCCAGTACGCTGGATCGACCCGATGCACCGGATGTCACCGCCTGGGGATTGCACGGGGGATTGCATCGCCACTGTGCGCATGCGCGCTGTGCCATGCATGTGCACTCTGTTTACGCGACGGCGCTTGCATGCCTGCAAGATAGCGTACTTCCACCTTTGGATCAGAATGCTGCCATGTTTTATGATCGCCAGATCGTTGACGACAACTACGGCGGTCTCGCCTTCGAGGAGGAAGGCGAACGCTGTGCAAAGCTGTTTGACGACCCGAAGAAGAAAGTCATGGTTATGGGCAACCATGGGCTGATGATCATCGGCGATACGGTCGCCGAGACGTTCAATCGCATGTATCTTTTTGAACGTGCATGCAAGGTCTACATCAACGCGTTGCAAACAGGACAGCCCTTGAGGATTTTATCTGATGAAATTGCCGCCAAGACGGCGCAGGAGGTTGAAGACTATCCCGAATCCGATCTGCGCCACTTGGCAGAGCTGAAGGCCATTCTTGATGAAGAAGGGTCTAATTACGCCCATTAACAAGGTTCTTGTATCTTTTAACGCCTAGATCGACATCCAGTTTTTGAGCAAAGCGCGAGAACTGCCAGACCCAAAATATAATCCGAATAAGAAGATAATCACCGTATGCAATATGGATTGACCGAAGAACAGGAGATGATCGTCTCCACCGTTCGAAGCTTTGTTGAGAACGAAATCTATCCGCATGAGGATCTTGTGGAGCGCAGTGGCGCGGTCCCCGATGAGATTGCGAAGGACATCAAGCAAAAGACCCTAGATTTAGGGTTCTACGCATGCAACTTTCCGGAGTCCGTAGGATGCGCCGGCCTGAATCATGCTGAGTTCGCGCTGGTCGAGCGTGAACTGGGCCGTGGGTCCATGGCGCTTACCCATTTTTTTGGACGGCCGCAGAATATTTTAATGGCCTGTGTGGGCGATCAAGTTGATCGCTACTTGATGCCCGCCGTTCGAGGCGAACGCATGGATGCCTTGGCCATGACGGAGCCAGGTGCTGGTTCAGATATTCGTGGCATGAAGTGTACCGCCAAACGCGACAATGGCGATTGGGTTGTGGATGGCACGAAGCATTTCATTTCCGGCGCGGAGCATGCTGATTTCTTCATTGTGTTCATTGCAACTGGCGTCGACGAGACACCAAGAGGTCCCAAGAAACGCATAACCGCGTTTCTGGTCGACCGTGGTACGCCCGGTTTCACCGTGCGGGACGGGTACAAATCGGTCAGCCATCGCGGCTATAAGAATATGATCCTGGACTTTGACGCCTGCCGCCTGCCAGACGACCAGGTTCTTGGCGCAGTCGATGGTGGGTTTGAGGTGATGAACACATGGCTCTACGCCACCCGGATCACTGTCGCGGCTATGTCGGTGGGGCGCGCACGACGCGTCTTTGACTATGCACTAAGCTATGCTGCAGAACGCGAACAGTTCGGACAGAAAATCGGTAAATTCCAAGGTATCAGTTTCCAGCTCGCAGACATGATAACCGAGATTGACGCAGCCGATCTTTTGACCCTCGCGGCCGCGGACGCCTTGGACAAAGGTCTACCGGCAAATCGACAGATCGCCTCCGCGAAACTCTATGCCTCGGAGGTGCTTGCCCGCGTGACTGACGCCGCGATTCAGATCCACGGCGGCATGGGGCTCATGGATGATTACCCGCTTGAGCGGTTCTGGCGCGATGCGCGGGTTGAACGGATCTGGGACGGGACTTCTGAAATTCAGCGCCACATCATTAGTCGCGACCTCTTGCGTGCGCTCGGAGCCTAAGATCGATGTCTGATTTGTCCCGGCTGCTGTCGCCCAAAAGCCTGGCCGTCGTCGGTGGCGGGACATGGTGTGTCAGCGTGTTGGAACAAGCGCGTCGCATCAATCCCGATGTCGCGCTCTATCCGGTGCATCCGAGCAAGTCCGAGATCGCTGGAATCAGAGCCTATCCAAGCGTAAAACACCTTCCCGATGCACCGGATGCGACCTTCATCGGGATTAATCGAGACGCCACGATCGGTGTAGTTGAACGTCTTCAGAGAATGCAAGCCGGCGGTGCTGTTTGCTTTGCCTCCGGTTTCGCTGAAGCGCAAGCGGAGGACATAACCGGCCGGGACGCTCAGGAACGGCTTCGGATTGCGGCCAAGGAAATGCCTATTCTTGGACCAAATTGCTATGGCTTCATCAACGCGCTCGACCAAATGGCTGTTTGGCCGGACCAACACGGCCTGATCGCTGTCGATTCAGGCGTGGCTATTCTGACCCAATCCTCCAACATCGCGATCAATCTGACGATGCAGAAACGCGGTCTGCCGATTGCATATATGATAACCTGCGGCAATCAGGCTCAAACCAGCCAGGCTGAAATCGCCTTGGCGCTGCTCGACGATCCAAGGGTGACTGCGATTGGCCTTCATATCGAAGGCTTTGGGACATCGCAGGACTGGCATGCACTCGCTGTAAAGGCGCAGGAACGCAGTATTCCCCTGATCGCCCTCAAACTCGGCCAGTCCGAGCATGCGCGCGCGGCGACCGTGTCGCACACAGCGTCGATGTCTGGTGCAGATGCAGGAGCGCAAGCGCTACTCGACCGTATGGGTATCCCTAGGGTCTTTGGGCTTCCAGAGTTTCTCGAAACTCTAAAGCTTGCTCATTTTGAGGGCCGGCTTGCGTCGTCTAAGATCGCATCGATAAGCTGTTCGGGAGGTGAAGCCTCTTTGGTCGCCGACATGGCGCAAGGGCGCGCGGTGTCGTTTCCGGAACTGTCCAAAGCACAGGTGTCCGCACTTCGTGATGTTTTGGGTCCCGACGTCGCCTTATCCAATCCGCTCGATTACCACACATTCATTTGGCGCGACGCCTCTGCCATGTCAAACTGTTGGTCCGCGATGGCCACCGGTGATGTTGCCGTAACACTGATCGTCGCAGATTTTCCAAGATCAGATCGGTGCGATCCGTCTGACTGGGATTGTGTGATCACATCCGCGATTGAGACGCGACGCAGGTCCGAAAAACCTGTTCTGCTTACCGCGACATTAGGTGAGCTATTGCCCGAAGAGATAGGAAAGAAGCTGATCGACGGTGGCGTTGTTCCGGTCTTGGGAATAGCCGAGGCTCTCTGCGCCACTGAGGCGTTATCAATGAAGTTTTCTGGCGGTTTAGAGCCTATTCACCCAATCTCAAAGCTTCAAAATGTGCGCGCAGAGTCAGAGGCAAGCGTCAAATCCGAACTGTCGAGCTTTGGTCTTTCCTGCCCAAGATCCATCGAGGTGCCAAAGCTTGCGGATTTCCGAGAAGATCTGCCCGAGCTCTCCTTTCCACTGGTCCTGAAGGCCAGTGGCGTTGCGCATAAATCTGACATGGGCGGCGTGGTTTTGGATTTACAGTCCAATGAACAGCTCTACGAAGCCGCAGCCGCAATGCCGCATAACGGTCCGTATTTGGTTGAGGAAATGATCCCTTCCGGCGTTGAGCTTTTGGTCGGGTTTCTAGCCGATCCCCCTCATGGTGTTCTGATGACGCTGGCCCCGGGCGGCGTATATGCCGAGCTTATGGACGTCACAGCACACGCGTTGTTACCGATTTCACGAGATCACATCCTTACGATGCTCAAATCCCTTCGTATTTGGCGTCTTTTGGACGGGTACCGGGGCAAGCCCGGGTGTGACATTGACGCCTGCGTGGCGGCAATTGACCGATTGCAAGACTTCGTGATTTCTCATTCGAAATCGTTACAGGAATTAGAAGTGAACCCGCTGATCTGCACAGCGAAAGGTGCCTTTGTTGCCGATGCCTTGATGTCGAGAGGATCCGAGAATGACTGAAACCGTAAAGCAGGAGCGCCGAGGCTCAATTTTGCTGGTGACGCTAGACCGACCCAAGGCCAATGCCATCGATTTGAAAACCAGCCGAGAAATGGGTGATGTTTTTGCCGCATTTCGTGACGATCCTGAGTTGCGCGTTGCGATCATAACCGGTGGTGGCGAGAAGTTCTTTTGCCCGGGCTGGGATCTGAAAGCAGCAGCAGACGGCGACGCGGTCGACGGTGATTACGGTGTTGGTGGCTTCGGAGGCCTGCAGGAACTGCCAAACCTCAACAAGCCCGTGATCGCCGCGGTCAATGGTATCGCGTGCGGCGGCGGTTTGGAATTGGCCTTGAGTGCAGATATCATCCTGGCTGCCGATCATTCATCCTTCGCACTTCCGGAGATTAGATCAGGCACTGTTGCCGACGCGGCATCAGTCAAGTTGCCCAAACGAATTCCACATCACATCGCGATGGAGCTCTTGTTTACGGGCCGGTGGTTTGATGTCGAGGAGGCCCACAAGTGGGGGCTGGTCAACGAAATCGTTCCTGCGGACGCTTTGATGACCCGAGCCTGGGAGCTGGCGGCGCTGCTTGCGTCAGGACCGCCACTCGTCTACGCCGCCATAAAGGAGATCGTTCGCGTCGCTGAGAACAAGACGTTCCAAGACACGATGGATCTGATCACGAGCCGGACCTTGGCAACCGTTGATAGACTCTATTCAAGCGAAGATCAGATGGAAGGCGCGCGCGCCTTCGCCGAAAAGCGGGATCCTGTCTGGAAAGGCCGTTAGTCTGCGAACTCAGCCCGTTCGTAACCCTGCATATACAAAAGCGCTGTCAGATCACCGTGGTTCACTCTTATATTTGCTTTGTCCTGAACAGCTGGTTTTGCATGAAGCGCAACACCTGCGCCGGCACGGGTCAACATTCCAAGATCGTTGGCGCCATCTCCAACGGCCAAAACATCATGCTCGGACATTCCAAGTCGCGCAGTGATTTCTTCCAAGGCCAGAACTTTGGCTTCTCGACCAAGGATCGGGTCCTCCACTTTACCCGTCAATTTGCCATCAGCGATCACCAGACTGTTGGCCCTGTGCTCATCAAAGCCTAGCTCAGACGCGATCTTTGTTGTGAATGCCGTAAACCCACCCGACACCAGGGCCGCATATGCTCCGTTCTGCTTCATCGTCGCCAATAACGTGGAGCCTCCCGACATCAACGTGATTTGATCGCGCAAAACAGTATCTATTATGCCCGAACTCAGCCCTTTTAGGAGAGACACACGTTCGCGTAGGGCCGCTTCAAAATCTAGCTCCCCATTCATCGCGCGCGCCGTGATGGCAGAGACTTTCTCGCCAATACCGGCAGCCCTAGCCAGCTCATCTATACATTCCTGCTCGATCATCGTGCTGTCCATATCAGCCAGCAACATCTTTTTTTTGCGTCCCGGTTTCGGTTGCACGATAAGATCCACGCCTACCTCCTGAAGATCGAACCAGACCTGTTGGAAATTGTCTGCCTGATGCGCAATCTCGAATTCTGCTGCAACGCCGCCCTGCAACCATTTCTCCGGCGCGCCACCCCAGGCCATGCGCAGGGAATTGACCAATGATGGCTCCAGCACGGGATTGACTGGGTTGCAAAGCATGGTGACGATAAACATCAGAAGGTTTCCGATCGGGGACAGAGGTGGCGCGAAACGGTAGTATCGCGGCGCTATACCCCCAGATTCGCGCTTGTTAAAGATCTCCAGCACAATTATCCCCGCAGGTGGGACACCTCTCCCCAACGAGAGGCATATATCTGTGAGGATACACATCATGACGACCACACCACCGGTTTCGCGGCCGGATAACCCGCGTTTTTCGTCAGGCCCCTGCGCCAAACCCCCGTCATTCGAGCTGGCAAAACTAAACGACGCCCCTTTGGGACGGTCGCACCGCGCAGCGGTTGGCAAAGAAAAACTCAAGCGCGCCATTGAGATGACCCGCGACGTGCTTGGCGTTCCTGCAGACCACAAGATCGGCATCGTTCCGGCCTCGGATACAGGGGCCTACGAAATGGCGATGTGGAATTTGCTGGGGGACCGGCCGGTTGAGATGCTGGCTTGGGAAAGTTTCGGATCTGGTTGGGTCACAGATGCGGTCAAGCAGCTGAAACTGGAAGCAACGGTCAGAACGGCTGATTACGGTGAGATCGCTGACTTCGATGCGGTCGATTTCGACAATGACGTTTGCTTCACCTGGAATGGCACAACGTCCGGCGTACGCGTGCCTTCAAAAGACTCTATTCCAGCGGAACGCCAGGGTTTGACTTTGTGCGATGCTACGTCAGCAGCCTTCGCAATGGACCTTCCCTGGGACCGGCTGGATGCAACCACGTTCAGCTGGCAGAAAGTGCTGGGTGGTGAAGCGGCACACGGGGTTTTGATCCTGTCGCCTCGCGCTGTTGCACGGCTTGAAAATTATACGCCCGCCTGGCCATTGCCGAAAATCTTCCGCCTGACCAAAGATGGTGCATTGATCGATGGAATTTTTACTGGCGCCACCATCAACACACCTTCGATGTTGTGTGTCGAGGATTACCTTTTCGCGCTGGAATGGGCGAATTCTGTCGGCGGATTGAAAGGGTTGATCGCGCGCGCCGATGCAAATGCGGCTGCAATCGCCGAATTCGTCGACGCGCATGCCTGGATCGATTTTCTGGCGACTGACGCTGCGACGCGTTCGAATACCTCTGTCTGTCTGAAATTTTCTGACCCGAGGATACTGGATGGCGCTGGCTTTGCTAAGGCTGTGGCGAAACGGCTCGAAGCCGAAGGAGTGGCGTTTGACATAGGCGCATATCGGGACGCGCCTCCCGGACTTCGGATTTGGTGCGGCGCTACTGTTGAGACATCCGACATTCAGGCGCTTATGCCCTGGATCGCGCATGCATTCGACGTCGAAATCGCCGCGCAACCTCACGCGGCATAACACATTAATCAGACTCTATTTCACCTGAAGGAGCCCCATCATGGCCCCCAAAGTACTTGTTTCAGACAAACTGTCCGAAACCGCTGTTCAGATCTTTCGGGATCGTGGCATCGATGTAGATTTCATGCCTGATCTTGGCAAAGACAAAGACAAACTTCTCGAGCTGATCCCAAACTATCACGGATTGGCAATTCGTTCTGCGACCAAAGCAACCGAAAAGCTCATCGCGGCTGCCGAAAACCTGAAGGTCATCGGACGCGCCGGTATCGGCGTTGACAATGTCGATATCCCTGCCTCCTCGCGCAAGGGGATCATTGTGATGAACACGCCGTTTGGCAACATGATCACGACGGCAGAGCACGCCATCGCTATGATGTTTGCCGTTGCGCGCCAGATTCCCGAGGCCAGTGCCTCAACCCATGCCGGCAAATGGGAGAAATCCAAATTCATGGGGGTCGAGCTGACCGGAAAGACCCTTGGTGTGATCGGTGCCGGCAATATTGGTGGTATCGTTTGTGAGCGTGGCGTCGGGTTGAAAATGCGCGTTATTGCATACGACCCGTTCCTGTCGGAAGAGCGCGCCGCAAAGCTGGGTGTGACAAAGGTCGAGCTGGACGAGCTATACGCCCGCTCGGATTTCATCACGCTTCATGTTCCCGCGACCGAGAAAACGCGTGGCATGATCTCTGCTGAAGCCTTGTCACAGATGAAAAGCGGGGTTCGGATCGTCAACTGCGCGCGAGGCGGGCTTGTCGATGAAGCCGCTTTGGCCGAGGCCCTGAAAGCGGGACATGTGGCCGGCGCGGCCTTTGACGTCTTCGATGTCGAACCCGCCACCGATAGCCCCTTGTTCAACCTCCCCAATGTTGTCGTCACACCCCATCTGGGCGCGGCAACCACCGAAGCGCAGGAGAATGTAGCCCTTCAGGTTGCGGAACAGATGTCGGATTACCTGCTGACGGGTGCCGTATCGAATGCGCTCAACATGCCCTCTGTCACTGCCGAGGAGGCCGCGATCATGGGGCCTTGGGTCAAGCTGGCAGAGCACCTTGGCGCATTTATCGGACAGATGACCGACGAGGTAATCAAGGAAATTCAGATCACCTATAACGGAACGGTTTCGAATATGAACCTTGAAGCCCTGAATTGTGCGGGAGTGGCAGGCATCATGAAGGCGACAAACCCGGATGTGAACATGGTGTCCGCGCCTGTAATCGCGAAGGAACGTGGCATTCAGATCTCGACAACAACGCAGGACAAATCCGGCGTTTTTGATGGGTATATCAAGTTGAATGTTGTGACGGATCAGCGGGAACGCTCTATCGCTGGGACAGTATTCTCCGACGGGAAGCCGCGCTTCATCCAGATCAAAGGCATCAATATCGATGCCGAGATTGGCTCACATATGGTTTATACCACGAACCATGATGTGCCAGGTATTATCGGAGCGCTGGGTCAAACCATGGGTGAAAACAACGTCAATATCGCAAACTTCACACTCGGACGGCAGGGCGCAGGAAAAGACGCGATCGCGCTACTTTATGTGGACGCGCCAGTCCCGGATTCGATTCTCAAAAAGCTACATGACACAGGTTTGTTTCAACAGGTCAAAGCGCTGCGCTTTGATGCAGCGTAATAAGAAAACAAGCACCCGCCGGAGACTCAGGGTCTGCGGCGGGTCTTCCTGAGCGAATACAGCATCCACGCGCTTCGCAGCGCGGTGCCCAGAAAGAACAGGATCGCTATCGCAATGATCTCGAGCGATGCGATTCCCGTGATACCCCGGGCCAAAAGCGCCACGAGGACAAGCGCCATGCCAAAGAGGCTGGCGTAGATCCGAAATTTTAGCTCGCCTGAGCTCGGGCCGTATTTGCTCATTCACTGGTCTCCCTAAGGTGGCTTCAACGCAACGTCACGCTCCCGGCGGTTGTTCGGGTAGGATAGAATAGCCGAAACCGAAGGAGATCCCTATGAGCGATATCGTAATTCTGGATGGTGCGCGTACGGCGATTGGCACTTTTGGCGGATCCTTGGCGGGGGTGCCTCCGATTTCGCTGGCCGCCCATGTGTCCAGCGCGGCGTTGGCCAGGTCAGGTGTTGCGCCGGGGCAAATTGGTACCGTTTGTTTTGGCCATGTCATCAACACCGAACCGCGCGACATGTATTTGTCCCGTGTTGCCGCGATGGACGCCGGAATTCCAGAGACTGTCCCTGCGATGAACGTCAACCGGCTCTGTGGCTCCGGTGTGCAGGCTATAGTTTCTGTCATTCAATCCCTCATTTTGGGCGATTGTGATTTCGCGCTCGCAGGCGGTGCGGAAAGCATGAGCCGGTCACCTTATATTCTGCCGCAAGTGCGTTGGGGCCAGAAAATGGGTGATGCCGGGACACAGGACATGATGCTTGGTGCGCTAAACTGCCCGTTTGGGACGGGTCATATGGGTGTCACCGCCGAGAATGTTGCAAGGGAACATGGCATCAGCCGCGCAGCGCAAGACAGTTTCGCATTAGACAGTCAGACGCGCGCGGCTGCCGCGATTGAGGCTGGAGTTTTTGCGTCTCAGATTGCACCGATTGATGTGCGCAAACGGCGCGACACAGTGTCGTTCGACACGGACGAACATCCCAAGTCAACCACGGCTGAGGCATTGGCCGGATTGCGGACGGTCTTCCAGAAAGACGGCACTGTAACTGCAGGCAATGCATCGGGGATCAATGATGGCGCAGCTGCCCTCGTGCTGGGGCGCGCCGAGGCCGTTGAGCGCTCTGGGCTGAAACCGCGCGCCCGGGTATTGGGGTATGCCCATGCCGGCGTGCGCCCCGATGTTATGGGTATCGGTCCGATCCCGGCTGTCGAGGCCTTGCTCGCCAAGACCGGTTTGGAGGTGTCCGATTTCGACGTCATCGAATCGAATGAGGCCTTCGCAGCGCAGGCGCTTGCCGTCAATCAGGGCCTTGGACTGGATCCAAACAAGGTAAATCCAAATGGGGGTGCCATCGCGCTGGGCCATCCTGTCGGTGCAACCGGCTCAATTCTTATGCTGAAGACGCTCTACGAATTAGAGCGAACGGGTGCTCAGAAAGGCCTGGTGACCATGTGCATCGGCGGCGGGCAAGGGATTGCTTTGGCCATAGAAGCTATTTGAGCCCCATCTGAGGTGATTTGTTAAGCTGCAATTCATCATAATCCACGACGATCTGTCCGGTATTGTTGATTCTGGACGGGTAGCGCTGCGATGGATGCTTCGCCTTTTCAAACCGAACTCGCGCAGGAACGCCGCGCCCGACTCGCGGCCGAGCGTCTGCTTGCCCAAAAGCAAGATGAGCTGAAGGCCGCCAACCGAAAACTGTCCGAACATGCCCTGTCCTTATCGGACCAGATCGTTGATCAACGCCGCGAGATGGAGGAGCTTGAGGACGAGCACAGCCAGGCTCAGCAAGACTTGCAGAAGGCCAATGTGAAAGTCGTGAAAGTCGAGCGTTTGTTGTGGGACGCGCTTGAATCCATCCAGGACGGGTTCGCGCTTTACGATAAGAACTTCGATTTGATCGCGGCCAATCATCCCTATCTTTCGGTCCTCGAAGGGGCAGACCATGTCGGGCCGGGCGAAAACTTTCAAAACATCCTGGATCTGTGCCTCGACGAAGGTCTCGTAGATATCGAGGAGCGCACGGAAGACGAGTGGTATGACCACATGCTCGACCGTCTGGAAGAACCACAGATTGCACCAGTGACGCTCAAATTCTGGAACGGGATGTATGTCAAACTTGTGGATCGACGCACTGCAGATGGTGGATTCGTATCCCTGGCGCTGAACATCACAGATACGATCAAGCGGGAGGAGGATCTGCGGGACGCGCGCGACAATGCGCAAGCGGCGGACCGGGCGAAATCGGCATTCCTGGCCAAAATGAGCCACGAACTGCGCACACCTATGAACGGCGTCGTTGGTATGGCCGAGTTGATGTTGGAGAACGATGTAGATGAGGAAAGTGAGCTATATCTTTCGACCATCAAGAACTCGGGCCATGCGCTTCTGGAAATTATCAACGATGTGTTGGATTTCTCAAAAATCGAAGCGGACCGGATTGAACTGCGCGAAGAACCTTTCGATCTAGAGCGTATCGTCCAAGAGGTCGCCTTGATTGTAGAGCCGACGATTCAACAAAAACCACTGAAACTGGACGTTGACTATGATCAGTTCCTGCCCACCGAGTTCGTGGGCGACCGTGGACGTATCCGCCAGATCCTAACAAACCTCATCGGCAACGCAGTGAAGTTTACCGAAGAAGGCCATGTGCTCATCCGCGTTGTCGGTCTGCCATTGGCTGAAGATCAAGTGCAGTTGCACATTACCGTGGAGGATACGGGCATCGGCATCGAAGCCGATATGATCGAACACATCTTTGGTGAGTTCAATCAGATCGAGGACGAGGCAAATCGCAAATATGAAGGCACCGGGCTGGGTCTGGCGATCACCCGCCGCCTTATCAACAAGATGGGTGGCGAGGTTTGGATCGACAGTGTGAAAGACCAGGGGTCGTCCTTTGGTTTCATGCTGACTCTGCCGGTTCACAGCGAAATGGAAACCGGGTCTTTTGTATTGCCCGACGCCATTCAAAAGGTTCTGTTGATTGGCCCTCCAAGCATCGAACAGAGCCTGTTGAAGCGCCAATTGGCTTTGCTGGGCTGTGCAACGGCCGATTGCGAAGACCCAAACGCCGTCGAAGAGCATATTCAAAAGGAACAACCAGACGTCCTGGTGCGGTTCAACGGCAAAGGGTCCGAAGATTCGGATCAGATGATTGCTTCGCTTGAACAGGTCGCTGGTCAGATTCCGGCCATTCTCCTAAGCACGAGCCCCACTGCTCTAACCTTGCCAGACGGCATGCAGGCCATCAAGAAACCGGTCATTCGCAACGATCTGTTCGAGGCTTTGGTACAGGCGGCGCCGGTACCCGCCACAATAGAAGAAACTGAACCGGGTACGGATGAGACTTCTGTCGAGCCTTTTGTCGATGTGGGCACTGAGCTTGAAGACAAGGCGGCGGTTGCAAGCGAGGCGGAGATGGCGGCCCAGCCTGAGACTGAGACTGAGACTGAGACTGAGACTGAGACTGAGACTGAGACTGAGACTGAGACTGAGACTGAGACTGAGACTGAGACTGAGACTGAGACTGAGACCAGGTTGCGAGTCCTGGCCGCAGAAGACAACAAGACAAATCAACTGGTTTTCAAAAAGATGCTCAAAGGCATCGATATGGACCTCACACTGGTCAACAATGGTCTTGAGGCCGTCGAAGCCTTTTCAGCGCACCCGCCAGATTTGATATTTATGGATATCTCGATGCCTGAAATGGACGGGATGGAGGCGACTCAAGCCATTCGAAAGCTCGAGAAAGAAGCAGGGTTAGAACCCGTCACGATCGTTGCGATGACAGCACACGCAATGGACGGGGATAAGGAACGGATTTTCGAGTATGGCCTCAATCACTATTTGACTAAGCCCTTGTCGCGAAAGAGCTTGATCCCGGTTATCGAAGAAGCGTCCGAAAAGGTCTTTGGTCCCGATGCCTCACCGCTTGTCGCCAAGGAAGCTTGACGCAAAGCGCATCTCTCCGGTGACAATATTGCGCCGGTTTCGGATCGGCCCATGCGCCCATTTCTTTGCCACCGGATGATGAGGGTCCAGGGCACCGTAACGCATCAAAAGCCCCGCTGCGGATGCCTCGGCTGCCCGAGTGCCTCCATCACTGATTTTCACGGCAAATCCCAATTTCCGGTCAGGCAATATACCCACAAAAACGGCCTCTGCCCCGGTTTTGACGGCGGCGCGCCCGTCACTCGCGCGCATAAGCTCCGTACATGCACGACCCTGGCCGGCCACCAACTCAGCATGCTCGATCATAGCGGATACAAGGCGTTTGGCGGCTGCATCCCGCGCCGCACCTAGGTTCGGGGCGGCCATCTTCGCCATTGAAGCTGCCAAACCCTGAACACTGGTCATGAAATTGGGCGCAGAGCAGCCATCGATACCAAAGCCGGGTGCTTCCATCCCGCACATCTCATCGTGAGCTGCTTTGACCATGCGCTGAATAGGATGTTCGGGGTCAATATACTCAGCTCCGCCTCCGATATGTTTTGTGAGTGTCAGGAAGCCGGAGTGTTTTCCGGAGCAATTGTTGTGGATCTGGCATGGACGCGCACCGGAACGCGTAAGGTCTTCACGCGCTGGGATATCACTCGGCCATTGCGGACCACATCGAAAATCGGACTCCGAAAGACCTAGTGTCACCAACCAATCAGCGACCTTATCGGTGTGAATAGCCGCACCACTATGGGATGCACAAGCCAGTGCAAGATGGGCTTGTGTAAGCCCAAACGCCTCGGCAGCTCCGCTTTCAACCAAGGGAAGCGCTTGCAACATCTTGCAAGAGGAGCGTGGAAAGATCAGCTGGTCTGGATCACCCCAGGCATCGATGATCTGGCCAGAGGGCTCACAAACCACCGCGTGGCCGCAGTGAACTGATTCCAGGTGGCCGCCGCGCCAAATTTCGACCATCGGAACGGAATGATGCATTTGTGACCCCTACTGTGGCGATTTTTTGCTCAGGCAACGTTCACAACAGATGCATTCTACGATAATCTTTTGCAATCGAGTTCCAAAATTGATTTGCGTTCGAAATGCGAGCTCACTTGGTATCGCATGGCAAGCCCAGAGGCTGAGTTCTAGGAGTTTTGAAGACTATGAAAGCACGTTTGACGCATGTGTTCACGGCAGCACTGTTGCTGGCCGCCACGCCTGCGATTGCGCAGGAAACGTCGACCAATCGCGTAAGCTCAAAAGTAGATTGGAGCGTATTCGTTGAGAATGATCCAACCCAGTGTTGGATCGTCAGCAGTCCGACTGGAACCGAAAACACCAAGGGCGGGCGCGTGGTTGCAGTGAACCGTGGCGATATTTTGATGTTTGTGAGCTTCTGGCCTACCGAGAACAAGCTCGGTGAAGTGTCTTTTGCGGGCGGTTACCCATTTGCAGAAGGCAGCACGGTGAACCTTTCGATCGGTGATTCAAGCTTTGAGTTGTTCACAACCGGGGAAACTGCCTGGGCCGCTTCGGCGTCTGACGACCAGAAGATTGTCACGGCGATGAAACGGGGTGTCTCGGCAGTCGTTCAGGGGCAGTCGTCGCGTGGTACAAACACCAAGGACACATTCTCGCTTCGCGGATTTACGGCTGCTTTTGAGGACGCAGAGCAACGCTGTAATTAAGCAAGCGACAATCGCGGGCTATATTCCTGGGTCACGATCCCTTATAGAGCGGGATCAGTTCGTAAAATTTAGGTTTTTCGCATGGTGCAGCCTGTACCTCTCGTTGGTGATGTTCTTACCGTTCCTCGTAAATCGACGGAGGGCGGAAAGCCGAATCTGATCGGGATGACCCGGGACGGCTTGCGCGATGCCTTGATTTCGATCGGCACGCCAGAAAAGCAATCCAAGATGCGGACAGGTCAGCTGTGGCAATGGCTGTACCAAAAGGGCGTGCGTGAGTTTGATCTGATGACAAATCTCTCAAAGGACTACCGCGCGCTGCTGAGTGAGCATTTTGTCATCGAGCTGCCAGAGCTTGTAACGCGGCAGGTCAGCGACGACGGTACGCGCAAGTATCTTGTCCGGATTGCAGGTGGGCATGAGGTCGAAGTTGTCTACATCCCGGAAGAGGGTCGGGGGACATTGTGCATCTCCAGCCAGGTCGGATGCACGCTCACATGTTCTTTCTGCCACACTGGCACCCAGAAACTGGTTCGCAACCTCACCGCCGGAGAGATCATCGGTCAGGTCATGCTTGCGCGTGACGACCTGGGTGAATGGCCCAAACCCGGTCGCCATCCGAAAGATGAAACGCGTCTGCTGAGCAACATCGTTTTGATGGGCATGGGCGAGCCCTTGTACAATTTTGACAATGTCCGCGATGCGATGCGGATCGCTATGGATCCAGAAGGGATCAGCCTATCCCGGCGGCGCATTACTTTGTCAACGTCCGGAGTAGTTCCGGAGATTACCAGGACCGCAGAAGAGATCGGATGCCTTTTGGCGGTCTCGTTTCATGCGACGACAGATGACGTCCGCAACCGGCTTGTGCCGATCAACAGGCGGTGGAACATTGAATCGCTTCTGGACGCTCTACACGCCTACCCAAAGGCCAGCAATTCCGAGCGCATCACCTTCGAATATGTGATGCTAAAAGACGTCAATGACAGTGATGCCGATGCCAAACGGCTGATTAAACTGATTCAAGGCATCCCTGCCAAGATCAACCTGATTCCCTTCAACGAATGGCCGGGCGCGCCGTATCAACGCTCTGACTGGTCTCGAATCAAGGCATTCGCAGATATCATCTATAAGGCGGGGTACGCGTCACCAATCCGCACGCCGCGGGGTGAAGATATCATGGCCGCTTGCGGTCAGCTAAAATCTGCGACAGAACGCGCGCGCAAATCGAAACGTGCGATCGAAGCGGAAGCCGGGCTCTCATAGACACAAAAAAAGGGGGCAGGAAAGATCCCGCCGCCCTTTAAAATAGCTGTTTTGTCGTCTTAGGACGCTGCGAGAGCTGCCAGAACGATGAACAGAACTGGGATCAGAATCCCGCCGTTCGAGGAAGAAGTTGCTTCTTCAACGATCGGAGCCTCAACGATTGGCTCGTCCAGACCGCCAGCAAAAGCAGTCGATGCAGCCAGCGTAAAAGCTGTAGCAAGTGCGATTTTTTTCATATCTCTATATCCTTTAAGATACGCCCGTTTAACTTGGACAATCCAAGCCTGATTAGGCACCCAAGATGTACCTTGTGTATTTGTTTAACCAGTATTACCGAACCCTTACAATGGCACGGTCCGTTGGATCTCCTTAAACCAACGCAACTGTGGTCAAATTAGCAACACCTGCGTTCCCACCTTGGCCTTCTCAAATACCTGCGCAATATGCTCATTATAGAGTCCAATACAGCCATTTGACGACTGGCGGCCAATCTTGCGCGTGTCCTGAGTGCCGTGAATACGGTAATAGGTCCAGCTCAGATAAAGGGCATGCGTTCCCAAAGGATTTTCCGGGCCCGGGCCGATAAATGGCGGCCATTCTGGATTACGCCGCAGCATCGCTGGGGTCGGGCGCCAGCTTGGACCTTCAACTTTGCGGATCACCTTTGTGCGTCCACGGCGTGTCAGGTCTTCCGAAAGTGGAACACTCGACGGATACAAAGCGTAGCCTCCGTCCTCTTCCCACATATGCAAAGCGCGACTGTCGATATCGACAAGAATGGCCCCGTTGCGCAGGTTGCTGAAATACGGCTCCCATTGCAGGGATCGGAAGCTGGAAATGTTGCGCCGCGCGGTTTCTACTTCGGTTTCAATCTCATATGTATCTGTGCTTTGCGCAATGGCTGGCATTGCAAGCAAGGATGCGCCACTGCCTGCGATAAATGCACGGCGTGAAACGCCAAATTTTGTAGATTTCATTTTTTCCGCCTCCTGAGCAGCGTTTTCAACGGTTTTACGGCCTCCGTGCTATCGTGCTCAAGTAAACATTTCCGTGATCGGCCATTTTCCCCCTATATGTTTGATGCCTCCAACAGTTCGGTCTAAAGAGAACGAAATTGAAAGGGTCTGACCCCATGTGGAAAACGCTTGCAGCTCTGGCTTTGGTCCTGGGAATGGCCGCGTGTGCACCTGGCACGATTGGTGGCGCAGGATCAGGAATTTACCGAATAAAGGCCTCCGACACTGCTCGGATTCAATTCCGCGTTCTGGACTCTGTCAACGCACTGCGCTCGGCGAGCGGGGCTGTCCCACTTGAGCTTGATTCCCTGCTCAATGCAGCAGCAGCCACCCATTCGCGAGACATGGCACTGCAAAACCGCCCCTGGCACTTTGGCTCTGATGGCTCATCCCCGCTCGAGCGGGTGGAGCGGGTGGGCTACCCTGGCATTCTGATCGGCGAGAATATCTCCGAGACATATGAGAATGAAAGTGAGACGCTGGCGGCCTGGATGGAACAATCTGACACCCGAAATGTCGTTCTGGCACCCGCAGCGCGCAAACTGGGTTTTTCTTGGTTCCAGGAACCCAGCGGCAAAATCTGGTGGACAATGGTGACCGGCAGCTGAGACCGGTCATGGAAATATGTCGATGATCGTGCCAAGTTTGACCATCGCATAAAGCTCTCTCATTTCTTTATTCGTCACGGCGATACACCCGGCCGTCCAATCTGGACCTCGCGGTCCAACGACATTGGGTTGCCCATGAATGAAGATGTCACCGCCGGGCGATTTCCCTTGCGCACGGGCGAAGGCTATGTCGCGCGAATTCGGGTACGAAATCCCAAGCGACAAGTAAAATGAGCTGTTGGGATTTCTCCTGTCGATGAAGTAACGGCCTTCCGGTGTTTTGCCGTCTCCTTCGAATTGCTTGTGACCGGTCGCGCCGAAACCAAGTTCCATTTCATAAGTCTTAACAACCGTGTTTTTGTGCAAGACGCGTAACAAACGCCGCTCTTTAAACACCTCAACCTTGGTAATCTCCGGACCGTTATACGGGATGAATTTCTTCTCGCACCCGGCGAGAACAAGCAATCCGATACACAGGATCAGATTTAAAAATACTGCACGCATGCCTGACCTTTTTTGGAGAGCCTACTGTTTGAAACGTTAACGCGCACTGAAAAAACCGGCCGAATGCGGGTCCACAAGTAAATGTGATCAGGAGGCGTCAGTCAGCAGCGCGCTCAGTCCTGTCTTATAGTCAGGATACTTCAGATCTACCCCCAGCTCTGATTTCATCAATCTGTTGGAGACCCGTTTTGATTCTGAATAGAAACTGCGCGCCATCGGCGTCATATCAGCGGAGGCGAAGTCAACTTCGGGGGGCAGTGGCAAGCCCAGAAGCTCTGCGGCATAGGCGATGACATCCTGAGGCGGTGCTGCAGCGTCATCGCACACATTATAGATCGCCCCAGGGTTCGGTCGCTTGATCGAGGCCAGTAGGACCTGAGCAATATCCTCCACGTGAATTCGGCTAAAAACCTGATTTTTTTTGACTATTCTGCGTGCAGTTCCGTTTCGGACTTTGGAAAATGGTCCGCGCCCGGGCCCATATATGCCGGCTAAACGAAAGATATGAAGCGGCAATCCGGTCTGGGAAGCAAGCTCTTGCCAGGCGCGTTCGGCGGCGACGCGGGATTGGCCCCTACGGGTGCTTGGTTGCAAGGGGGTACTCTCGTCGACCCAGCCTCCCTGTTGGTCTCCATAAACACCTGTCGTCGACAAGTAGCCGGCCCAAACAAGACCATCCGCCGCGGACGCGATGGTGCTGCGCAGCGCATTTATGACCGGATCGCCGTTCTCGTTCGGCCCGGCAGAGATTAGAATATGCGTCGCGTTTCCAAGCGCTTCTTTGAGGTCGGAACCGGGCCAAACGATAGGTTCAATTCCCGTTTCTTGCAGGTTTAGAGCCTTTTCATCGCTACGGGTTGTACCAATCACTCTCCAACCCGACGCCAAAAGAGATCGCGAAAGCGCCTGAGCAGAATACCCATGTCCGAAACTCAACAATGTCTTTGTCACGAAACTTCTCTCAGTTGTTCGACGGCCCAACGTGCCGCTTCTGCGACGACAGGATCGCTGTCTTCGCAAAGTGATTGCGCATGCGGAACCAAGTCCTGCGACTCTGCGTTCCCGATGGCATAAAGTACATTTCGCACGAACCTGTCACGTCCGATCCGCTTGATCGGCGAGCCCGAGAATTTTTCGCGGAATGATCGATCATCAAGGTGAACAAGTTCCGCCAAAGCCGGACGCTTCAAGTCCTCCCTGGCATGATACTTTGTTTCCTGAGCAGTCTCGGCGAATTTGTTCCAAGGACACACAGCCAAACAGTCGTCGCAGCCATAGATACGATTGCCCATCTTTTTTCGGAGTTCAGGGGTCACGGAACCACGAAATTCAATCGTTAGATATGAAATACAACGGCGGGCATCCAGCTGGTAAGGTGCCGGAAATGCGTCGGTGGGACAGATTTCCAAACACGCACGACAGGTGCCACAACGATCAATTTCCGCCTTATCAGTGTCTAATTCAAGCGTTGTGAAGATCGATCCAAGAAAGAACCAATTTCCAAGCTCGCGTGATACCAGATTAGTATGCTTGCCTTGCCAGCCCAGGCCAGCAGCCGCAGCAAGAGGCTTTTCCATTACCGGTGCCGTGTCTACGAAAACTTTAACCTCCGCCCCGTCAGATCGCGCGACCAACCACCGCGCCAGTCTTTTTAGACGCTTCTTGACGACGTCATGGTAGTCCCTGTTTTGGGCATAGACCGAAATCGTTCCACTGTCGCGGTGGTCCAGGTTTTCTAGTGGGTCTGCGGTTGGCGAGTAGAGCTCTGTCAGCATGACAATGGACTTGGCGTCTGGCCAAAGCGCGGACGGATCGCTGCGCCACGTCTTTCGATCCTGCATCCAGCTCATTTGACCATGGCGACCGTCGCCAAGAAACTCCGCAAGGCGAGCCGGGGCCAAGGGAATATCAGTTGGATGACAGATTCCGATGCTTGAAAAGCCTTCGACCTTTGCCTGGGCCTTGAGCTGTTGGGTAATACTCAAAAGTCGAGATCGGCGTAGTGGGACGGCTGCGGAAACCCTGGGACTTGATCCGCAAGTATGGATCGAAAAGCCGGGCGAGATTTTATCTTGGCGTACCAATCTCGCACGTTCTCGTTTCGGTTCCAATCGACGTCGCGAATATAGTCTAAACAACTGAAATGCGCCGCCGCAGTAAAGTCAGCCAGGCTCAGCGTATCTCCGGCAAGCCAACGCCGCTGGTCCAACAACCACCCCATGTAGTCGATGTGAGACTTTATCTTTTGCGCCCCCAGTTTCACGTTGCGGCTTTCCGGGTAACCCTGCCCCATAATCTTCTTGTTCACGCGTTCATAGAGCAATTTGGAGGTCACTTCGTGGTGGAATTTGTCGTCAAACCAGAACACGAGGCGGCGTACTTCAGCGCGGTCCTCCGGAGCCTTTGGCAATAGAGCGGGCTCGCTATACGTTTCCTCCAGATACTCGCAAATCGCCTGGCTTTCGCTGAGCGTGAACGCATCAATTCGCAAAATCGGCACTTTGCCCGCCGGATTACGCCGCAGAAACTCAGACGAGTTTTCCCAATAGCGCTCTTCGATCAGTTCGACTTCGACCTTCTTCTCAGCAAGTACGAGCCGCACCTTACGGCAAAATGGCGAAAGTGGCGCGTGGTAGAGACGGTTCATCGACATGGCCTGCGTTGTTGTTGCAGTGTTTTGGCAACCTTACAGGGGATTTTCAACCTTCGAAACAGGCGCTGCGTCCGTCCGCGCGAATCGTTGCTGCACCGTCCGCAACGGAAGCTGCGCGTTTTCTCAAGAAGGCCGTAGGCGATTTTGCTGAACGGGCTTTTGGATTTGGCAGAACAACTGCCAAGGCGGCGGCTTGGCGGGCCGAAAGATCTGCCGCATCGACGCCAAAATACCATTCTGACGCTGCCGCAACGCCAAATACGCCTTCGTCGAATTCAGCCACATTCATGTAGATTTCCAGGATGCGCCGCTTGCTCCAGATCGCTTCGGCAACAGGTGTTATCATCGCTTCGAGGGCCTTTCGGAACCAGCTGCGTCCTTGCCACAAGAAGACGTTCTTTACGGTTTGCTGAGACAGCGTCGAAGCTCCGCGGCCGGCACCATCTTCTATGGCGTCCCGGATTGCGTTCATGTCGAACCCCCAATGTGTGCAAAAGTTTGCGTCTTCGGCGGCCACGATGGCATTTGGCATCTCAGGTGAGATGTCCTCGAAAGCGCGCCAGCTGCGGCGGACGCCCTCTAGCCGGAAGCTTTCGGACACGATGTAGGCTGTGGTTGGTGGATTGATGACACTGTAGGCAATGATGCTCAGCACAATCAGGATGGTTCCAAGCAGGAACACCCGCACCGTCCAGCGAAAAATATAGATTGGGCCTGCGCCGATCCACCAGAAGATCGAGGGCTTAGGTACCGCCGTCTTTTCCTGCTTTTTCTTGCGTTTTGTTGCCACGGGTTTGTCCTGCTTTGCCTCTTCTCTTCAAAGCGACCTCAAGAGACCAGGTCAAGCCATGCTTGACTCTGGCTGTGGATATTTGAAAATAGAACAAAGTAGGAACATTCAGAATCGTAGTTATGGCATTTGTCGAACTCAATATCACGTCCAACTTTACTTTTCTAACCGGCGGATCCCATCCGGAGGAATACGCGCGGCGTGCGGCGATGACGGGTATGCCCGCCTTGGCAATCGCGGATGAGAATAGTGTTGCAGGCATTGTTCGCGCGCATACGGAATGCAGAGAGATCGCGCGACTTGTGCGTGAATTTTTGGATTTTGAGGCTAAACAGGGTCTATTTGGGCCTATAATGCCCAAATCGATCCAACCGCCAAGATCCTTTGATCGTCGTATGATGCCAAGGCTGATTCCGGCCAGCAGGGTTGTTTTGGACACCGGCTTTGAAGTGACGGTTCTCCCTGTCGATCGAACGGCATGGGGTCAGCTGACCAGACTGCTTTCGAAAGGTCGGCTTGCAGCATCGAAGGGGTTATGTAACCTTAAATTTTCAGATCTTATGGCGCTTGGTAGCGGTGTCATTCTACTCTTGCACGCGCCGTCAAGTGCGCCTGACCTGCCGGACGGCGCGGGCGGGTGGATGTCACAGGCGCAACGGCTGGCGCGCCGCTTTTCTGGGCGATGTTACCTGATGATGTCTCCACTTTACGATGGGGAGGACACGCATCGCTTCGCGAAGCAAGAGGGGCTGGCAAGCCATTTGCAGATCCCAACTGTGGCCTCAGCCTCACCCGTCATGCATGTCAGCCAGCGCCGCAAATTAACCGATATTCTGACCTGCATGCGAAAGGGTCTCCGTGTCGATGAATTAGGCCAGGACGCTCAAACAAATGCCGAACAGCGTCTGCGCACCGAGGGTGAAATGTTGCACCTGTTTTCAGGCTTTGAAGCTGCGGTCCATCGCAGCGGACAGATCGCAGCACAATGTCAGTTCTCGCTGGACGAGCTCAGCTATGATTATCCGTCCGAAACATCGGGGGAGGAGACGGCAGATGAACGTTTATCTCGCCTCGCAAAACAGGGTCTAAAATGGCGCTACCCACATGGTGCACCACGCAAACCGCGCGATATTTTGGCCCATGAACTCTCGCTCATCCGTAAGCTTCGCTACGCGCCCTACTTTCTGACAGTCCACGACATTGTCGCTTTTGCACGATCGCGCAATATTTTGTGCCAAGGCCGCGGTTCTGCGGCGAACTCCGTGGTGTGCTTTTGCCTGGGCATTACCTCTGTCAGCCCTGAGGTCGGCACGATGGTGTTTGAACGCTTCGTCTCGGAGGCCAGAAATGAACCTCCTGATATCGATGTAGATTTCGAACATGAGCGCCGCGAAGAGGTGATTCAATATATATACGAACGCTACGGGCGGCATCGCGCCGGTTTGTGCGCGACGGTTGTTCACTACCGCGGAAAGCGCGCCATCCGGGAGGTTGGGCGCGCTATGGGTTTATCGAAAGACACAATCGGCGCGCTCAGCTCGCAGATCTGGGGGTTCGGCTCAGCCCGCGGCCTTGAAACGGCTCGCATGAAAGAAGTTGGCCTCGACCCATCAGATCGCCGTTTAATGCAAACACTGGAACTTATTTATGAGATTCAGGGATTTCCACGGCACCTGTCTCAGCACGTAGGTGGTTTTGTGATCACAGAAGGTCGCCTGGATGAACTTGTCCCGATCGAAAATGCGACAATGGAAGATCGCACTGTCATTTGCTGGGACAAAGATGACATTGATGCACTTGGCATCTTAAAGGTTGATGTCCTGGCGCTTGGCATGTTGTCGTGCCTGCGCAAGGCTTTTGATTTAATGCGTTCTTATGCTGGATTAGACTATGATTTATCCAGCTTACCCTCAGAAGATCCCGCCACCTATGACATGCTGTGTGCTGCGGATTCTTTAGGGGTTTTTCAGGTTGAATCCCGGGCCCAAATGAATTTTTTACCGCGGATGCGTCCCCGTACATTCTATGATCTGGTGATTGAGGTTGCGATCATCCGGCCGGGTCCAATTCAAGGAGATATGCTGCATCCCTATCTCAAACGTCGCAATGGGGAGGAAGAAGTCACCTTTCCCTCAGACGCGCTTGGACAGGTTTTGGGCAAGACGTTGGGCGTGCCGCTTTTTCAAGAACAAGCGATGCAGATCGCCATTATTGGTGCCGGGTTTTCCGCCGAAGAGGCTGATCGATTGCGCCGCTCGCTGGCGACGTTCAAGAAGCATGGTAAGGTCAGCGAGTTTCGCACCCGGTTCATGAAGGGGATGAAATCCAACGGTTATGAGCTGGATTTTGCAGAGCGGTGCTTTTCGCAGATTGAAGGTTTTGGGAGCTATGGGTTCCCGGAAAGCCATGCCGCAAGTTTTGCTTTACTTGTATATGCCTCAAGCTGGATCAAATGCCATCATCCGGGCATTTTCGCCTGTGCCCTTCTCAATGCGCAGCCCATGGGCTTCTACGCACCAGCCCAGATCGTTCGAGATGCCCAGGAGCATGGGGTGGAAGTTCGCCCTGTGTCGATCAATGACAGCTACTGGGACAATATCATGGAAGATGACGGCACAGGCGCTCTTGCACTCAGATTGGGGTTTCGTCAGATCAAATCGATGCGAGAAGACGAGGCAAATTGGATTGTCGGCGCGCGCGGAAATGGGTATTTGACTGTCGAAGATGTGTGGCGGCGGGCGGGCACCCCTCCGCATCTTTTGACGGTTTTGGCAGAAGCGGATTGTTTTGCAGATTTGGGTCTAAACAGGCGCGATGCGCTCTGGAATGCCAAGGCGATTCAGTCGACCCAACCACTTCCTCTGTTTGCATTGGATCTGGACGGGGAGGGTCTGTCAGAACCGACTGTCGCCCTTCCAAAGATGAGCCTTGGTGAAGAGGTCGTGGAGGACTACGTCTCGATGCGGCTTACCTTGCGCGCACATCCAGTCGCTCTTTTACGCCATCTTCTCACACCAGGCACCCCGGAATACCGAACTTGATATTAACGACAGCTCACGCTGGCAACGAAGCCCAGATCATCAATATCAATCGTCAGCCGGTCAGGGCTAAAGTCGAGTGTAATGACATCATCCGGGCGCAAGATCCGCGAAAATGACGGAAGCGTCACCTCGCTCAAAATCTCCGCGGGTTCTCCAAGCAAATATTCAAAAGACTCTGCGCCGCATCTCTGCTCTCCCGGAATGTCTGACGGGTCTATGGTGCAACCAGCGATCACACAACACGCAATGATCTTGCAGCGTATCATCCAATGTCCTTCAGTTCTTATAAGAATGGTATTAGTGCGAATGTCTTTCTTGGTTTGCGACGTCATGCGAGGGCCCGACCTCAAAATAATCTCTCTTAACGTAGCTGCGCGCAGCACAGCAAACGCGGCTTGCGTCGACAAAAACATCGTCGTCCAACAGATGACAAATCCGACAGGCTATTTGGGTTTAGCACCGTAGCGGGCCATGAAAGTATCAAGCGCACCCTGAACCACCCGATCTATTTCCGCCGGATCGGGTTTTTCGATAACATTGAACACCATCTTCATGAACAGATCAGCCTTCATCAACTCATGAAACTGATGCGCGGCGAGATTGATATCATCGATCTCCAGCTCTCCCCTGTCACAGGCGAACTGAAAATACTCCCCAAGACGTTCCACCATCAGGCGTGGCCCGGACATGTAGAACTCCCGGCCAAGCTCCGGAAACCGGTCAGATTCGGCAACGCAAATCCTGAAAATCCGGTGCGCAAAATCCGAGGACAGAAAGACCATCATAGACCGTGCAACCTTTTCCAGCATCTGGCGAGCCGGTAAAACTTCGCCATCGAACTCGATCGCGCGTTCAGATTGTTTTGCACATTCTGCGTTCGTTACTTCGATGAACAAAACGCGTTTGTCCGGGAAATAACTGTAGAGTGTCGCCTTCGAGACACAGGCTTCCTTGGCAATAAGATCGACGCTCGCGCCTTCAAATCCCTCGGCCAGAAACACCTTCCGGGCACCCGCGAGAACCTGGTCGAACTTCCGTCCGCGTTTGACTGCCTGAGCCGTTCCGTCCAAGGTGGCCTCCCTTTGCGCTGCACTGGTATAGTCTAAACGGTTTAGTTTCGGCAATACCGCGTGCGGTTTCATCAATTTCGCTTGGTCTCCGAAATAAAGCGGTGAGGATCTTGTGTTCCGCACCGTTTCGCGGTGTGGTGAATTGATCCACCAAGGGAGACAGCCATGGGAGACCGCAATGCTTTCCGCGCAAACCTGGTGAGGGAGACATGAAATCAGCTGTCAAAGCCGTCGTTTTAGACATCGGCAACGTTCTTATCGAATGGCAACCAGAACGGTTCTACGATGAAGTCATTGGCGTCGAACGCCGTAAAGCCTTGTTCGAGGCTGTTGATTTGCATGAAATGAACGAACAGATTGATCTGGGCGGGGCCTTTCAAGGCACGATCTACGACACCGCAGAGGCCAACCCTGAATGGCGCGATGAAATCCGTATGTGGTATGATCGTTGGATTGAGATGGCCCAACCTGTGATCGAGCATACTGTGCACTTGATGCGGGCACTGAGCCAGCGTGGTGTCCCGGTCTATGCTCTGTCCAATTTTGGCGTCGACAGTTTCTCCTATGCGGAGTCCAAATATCCCTTTCTGGCAGAGTTTGATCGGCGATTTATCTCTGGCCATCTCGGGATGACGAAACCCAATCCGCTGATTTATAAAACAGTTGAAAAAGAGTCTAACTTGCCTCCAAAAGCCCTGTTTTTTGCTGACGACCGTGCCGACAACATCGCTGCGGCACGAAAGAGAGGCTGGCAGACACATCTTTTTGAGGGGCCGTCTGGTCTGGCGGATGAACTTGTGTCTCGAGGAATTCTGACGGGTGCGGAGGCCGCGCTTTGAGTTTCTCAACAATCAGCTTCGAAGCCGCCGATCCGATGTTGGATTGGTCCGCGCTGACCCGCCGGCTTGCCGACGGGCATAAGTATCGCAAAGCGGAAATCAAAGATGTTTTCTTGTTTCGCGAGCCTGATACGCTTTTGTCACGTGCGGCCTGGATTGATGGTCTTGGGCAGGTCGTAAAGACGGCGACAGTGTTCCCAGACAACCCAAAGAGCGGTCTTCCGAGCATTCATGGAGCAGTCTCTTTATTCTCAGACGAAACCGGTGCATTGGACGCGATCATTGACTTTTCCCTGGTCACAAAGTGGAAGACCGCCGCAGATTCACTCCTGGCGGCAAAACACTTGGCAAGGCCCGAGAGCAAAAATATCCTGATCGTCGGATCCGGTCAGGTCGCGCGCAGCATGGTGCACGCCTATCGTTCCCATTTTGTCGACGCCAAAGTTGCGATATGGGGCCGAACCAAGGAGAAAGCGGAGCAGCTGGCACGGGATTGTGCGTGTGAAAGCGTTCATGATCTTTCAGCTGCGGTCGCTCGGGCCGATATCATCTGTACAGCTACAATGTCCAAAACTCCGATCATATCGGGTGAGTGGCTTCGGCCGGGGCAACATCTCGATTTGATTGGTGCGTTTCGTCCAGATATGCGTGAAGTGGATGACGCGGCGCTCATGCGGGCCGAAGTTTTTGTCGACAGCTTTGAGACAACTCTGGATCACATCGGGGAGCTGAGAATCCCGCTCGAAAATGGGGCTATCTCAAGAGAGGATGTCATCGCAGACTTCTATGACCTCGACAGAATGAATAGAAGCTCTGATGATGTGATCACAATTGCAAAAAACGGTGGTGGCGCGCATCTCGATCTCATGACAAGTCGCTACATTGTGGATGTTTTCACCTCAGCCCAGTCGTGATCGATGAGCCTTGGTGAAACATATCGCGCGCTCATCAAAAGCGGAGAGCTACACGAAGACCGAGCTCAGGCCGAGCTCATTCCAAAATTTGACAAACTGCTGGAAGCTCTCGAAGAAAAGCCCAAGTCAAAGGGATTATTTGGCCGCTTTTCTGCCGATATAGAGCCTATTATGGGCCTATACATCTGGGGCGGCGTGGGTCGCGGTAAGTCGATGCTGATGGACCTGTTTTACGATCACGTTCAAGAGCCGCGCAAGAAACGGATTCATTTTCATGCCTTTATGCAAGAAGTGCACCATGCGCTCTATGAAGCTCGAAAAACAGATACCAAAGATCCCATTCTCCCGGTCGCGAAGGCTATAATTGCTGAGACACGCGTCTTGTGTTTCGACGAGATGCAGATCACCGATATTACGGATGCAATGATTGTCGGGCGGTTGTTCGAAAAGCTGTTGGAGGCGGGATCTGTTGTGATCACAACATCAAATCGACCACCAGATGATTTGTACAAAGATGGTCTGAACCGGGATCTTTTCGTTCCGTTTATCGAACAGATCAAGACGCATCTCGAGATCTACAAACTTGAAAGCCCAACCGACTACCGTCGCAACCGTTTGAGTTCTTCTGAAACCTATTTTTGTCCCGCGGATGCCGTTGCGTCGGAAAAGATCGCTCAGGTTTGGTCGGATTTGACGGGCGGAAAAGCCGCTCCGCATGACATTGTTGTTGGTACGCGCAAGGTACAGCTGACACAATTTCACAATAGTATGGCCCGCGCCAAGTTTTTCGATCTTTGCGGAAACCCATTGGGGCCTGCGGATTACCTTGCCCTGGCGCGAGCTGTCCGCTTGCTGGTGCTGGAAGATATTCCTCGGCTCTCGCGCTCCAACTACAACGCTGCAAAGCGTTTCGTGACTTTGATTGATGCCCTGTATGAGGCGAAAGTCCGTTTGATCTGTTCGGCCGCTGATACCCCGGAGCGGCTATATGTCGAAGGCGAAGGAGCGTTTGAATTTGAGCGGACCGCTTCACGCCTCGTAGAAATGCAAAGTGACGATTGGGCTGCGCAAACCGGTTAGCCGTTCTCCCGCAAAACTGATCCAGCCAGATACAGCGAACCGCAAATCAAAATCCGAGCGTATGGTTCTTCATTTGTTATTTCTGATATCGCACTCTCAATCGACGGCGAAGGCAGCGAGTCAATTCCAAGATCTAGCCCAATTGAAGCCGTTTGCTCGGCCGTCAAAGTTGCCGTTTCACCCGGTATCGTGACTGTATAGAGCCTGTTTATGACAGAATTCAGTGGTCTCAGATAGCCGGAGACATCCTTCGTATTCAACATTCCGCAGATGAGATATGTAGCGCGGTCAGGCAGGTCGTGCAGCGTTTCGGCCAATGCGCTGCCTGCAGCTGGATTGTGCCCGCCATCCAACCAAAGTTCTGCGCCCTTGCTCTGCTCCACAAGTGGACCCCATGTCAGTCGCTGCATGCGAGCGGCCCAGACAACACCCCGCATTGCAGCTTCGCAGCTGCGCTCTGGCGCACCTAGATATCGCAGCGCCGCCAGCGCATTTCCGGCGTTTTGGATCTGGTGTGCGCCAGGTAAAGCCGGGCGTGGCAGGTCCAAAAGTCCGCGATCATCCTGAAAGACGATACGGTCACGCTCTTGGGCAACATGCCATGTCTGACCATACGCAATGAGAGGCGCTTGTTTGCGTTCTGCCTGGTCCTCGATGACCTCAAACGCTGCGCCGTCCTGACGGCCGACAACACATGGAACATGCGGCTTTAGAATACCGGCCTTTTCGAACGCGATTTTCTCAAGCGTGTCGCCCAGAAACTGCTGGTGGTCGATTGAGATGGCGGTGATGACGCAAAGCGCCGGTGTGTCGATGACGTTTGTTGCGTCAAGGCGCCCGCCAAGACCAACTTCCAGCAGGCAATAGTCGGCCCTGTTACGGCTGAAAGCCAATAATGCCGCGACGGTTGTTATTTCGAAATAGGTGATTGGCGCACCACCATTTGCGTCTTCGCATTCCTCCAGAACGGTGCTTAGATCTGGTTCCGAGATCAACGATCCAGCCAACGTGATGCGCTCATGAAACCGGGCCAGATGCGGCGAGATATAAGCGTGGACCGATTTGCCTTGCGCTTCGAGACCCGCGCGGATCATCGCTTGTGTTGACCCTTTGCCATTTGTTCCGGCAATATGAATAACGGGGGGCAGGTGTCGCTCCGGATGCCCCAATGCGTCCAGTAGGCGATAGACCCTATCCAGCGTCAGATCGATGATTTTCGGATGAAGTTCCATCATCCGTTCAAGAATGAC
Source organism: Pseudomonadota bacterium (assembly GCA_039193885.1). Taxonomy (GTDB): domain Bacteria; phylum Pseudomonadota; class Alphaproteobacteria; order Rhodobacterales; family Rhodobacteraceae; genus Litoreibacter. Next base: position 169,076 of record JBCCWL010000003.1, on the reverse strand, counting down.
GTCGCTGCCTGGCGAACTCACGCCTTTGAGCTCTCGTCGCCGGGTTGCGCGTCCGCTGCTGCGTCACTTGTGGATGTCTGTTCCTGCATGGGGGCGGGCAGGTCGCCCGCAACGACAGGAGGCAGCCCCAGCAGCATTCGAAGAATTGTTGCGATCTCCGCGCGCATCTCCTTGCGGTGTGTTACGCGGTCCAGCATGCCGTGATCGAGCAGGTATTCAGCGCGCTGGAAGCCCTCGGGCAGTTTCTCTCGAATAGTTTGTTCGATCACCCGTGGACCGGCAAAACAGATCAAGGCATTGGGTTCAGCAATCTGAACATCCCCAAGCATGGCGTAAGAGGCGGTCACGCCGCCGGTTGTGGGATGCGTCAATACAACGATGTAAGGCAGACCCGCCTCTTTAAGCATTTCGACGGCGACCGTCGTGCGCGGCATCTGCATCAGGCTGAGAATGCCCTCCTGCATGCGCGCACCACCAGCCGCGGAAAACAGAATGAGCGGGCGTTGCAGCGCTACGGCGCGCTCGGCCGCGGCGATGATTGCATTGCCGACATACATGCCCATTGAGCCGGCCATGAAACCGAAATTCTGGGCGGCCGCAACAACCGGGGTGCGCTCGATCTCTCCTTCAACAACGAGCATCGCCTCCTTCTCACCGGTGGACTTGGCTGCCGCGCGCATACGGTCCGGATATCTTTTCTGATCGCGAAAATGTAGCGGGTCGGCCACTGGCTCGGGCACAGCAACTTCAACGAAAACACCCCCGTCGAACAGGTCCGCAAACCGATCGCGAGGCGTGATCATCATGTGGTGACCACAGCTGGTACAAACGTTCAGATTTTCAGAGAGTTCACGGTGAAACAACATGGTCCCGCAAGCTTCGCATTTCGACCACAGGTTTTCGGGAACTTCGCGGCGCGAAAACAGCGAGTTGATCGTCGGACGGACGTAGTTCGATATCCAGTTCATTCTCGGCCCTTATTCCCAACCCGCCATTGCGGGACAACCCTGAGATAATCCGCGCGCTCTGGAATTGCAATCAAGGGCGAAAAACGCGGCGTAGAACACCCCAAACAACCAGGATAATTGCGATATCGACCAATAAAAGTGGCAGAACGATTGCGCGCTCGGTCATTGTGAAATCAGTTTGAAACAGCGCCAACCCGTCGATATTGCCTGCGACGGTCACCACGACAAGCGCCAGAAAGTTATTTGCAAAATGGAAGCCCATTGCTGCCCCCAGATTTCCAGTCAGCCGGGTGATATCGGCTGCTACCAGCCCAAATAGCCCGGTAGCTGCAACAAGTGCCAAGGCGACATCCGTGCCAAAGTCCGGGTTGTAATGGGCCAGGCCAAACAGAAGACTAGGAACGCCCATCCAGATGACACGGCTGCTAAAGCGTGCCGCAAGCTGTTGCTGCAAATATCCACGGAAAATAAGCTCTTCAGCAGTGGTTTGAATGAACAGCAGCGGAAGCACCCAGACCAGAGATAGCAGCCAAGGGAATGTCTCCCGCGATTGCGTGGTCTCGATCCCTAGAAACGAGGCTGCGGCGCTGCCTGATACCGCCAAGATCGCAACACTTAGACCTGCCGAAAAGAGCCAATTTCTACGCAGAGTCGCGGCGGGACCAAATAAGGTTTGAAACGGTCGGTTATGCCATTTTACAGCGACCCAGGCCGCCGCCCACATAGCCACGAAAGTCGAGAGTAGAAACCCCGCCTTAGCCGGTGTATCGGGCTCCATGATCGAACGGACATCTTCGGAAAGCCCGAGCAGGAACAGAACCACACCGCCTGCCGCAGCCATGGCAATTGCGCACACGACATAGGTGGCTCCGCCGGTCAGGCAGCCTACGATCAACCGCCAAATTTCGGGGTACCGCTGCGCGGGCGCGACAAAAGCGGCGAAGGGCTGCGAATACATCGGTCTTATCCTGCTCGTTTGCCGCAATCTAGCTAACGCATGCCGGGCTCGCAATCGCGCTTGTGCCGAACGGCGGGCGGCAGTATTCCGGGGTCCAGTTACAGGGGAGGCCCAAACCAAATGCTAAAGAAACCCACCGACAAGACCAATCTGCCCAGCCGTTATGTCACCGAAGGACCCGCGCGCGCGCCGCATCGATCCTATTTCTATGCCATGGGTCTGGGCGATGAAGAGATTCACCAGCCATTTGTCGGTGTCGCCACATGTTGGAATGAAGCGGCCCCCTGCAATATTGCGCTGAACCGCCAGGCCCAGGCCGTGAAACTGGGGGTCAAGCAGGGCAATGGGACCCCACGAGAGTTCACAACCATCACCGTCACCGACGGTATCGCCATGGGGCATGAGGGCATGCGGTCCTCTCTGGCATCGCGCGAAGCGATCGCTGACACGGTCGAATTGACCATGCGTGGTCATTGCTATGACGCTCTGGTTGGGCTTGCTGGATGTGACAAGTCATTGCCCGGTATGATGATGGCGATGATCCGTCTGAACACGCCCTCCGTCTTCATCTACGGCGGCTCGATCCTTCCAGGCCGTGCCCCGGCGGGTGCGGATGTGCCAGATGAGTATGCGAACCGAGACTTAACCGTACAGGATATGTTTGAGGCGGTTGGCCGGCATCAGGCCGGAAACCTGTCGGACACCGCGCTGGACGTTCTCGAGCGGGTGGCCTGTCCCTCTGCTGGGGCCTGCGGCGGGCAGTTCACGGCCAACACGATGGCGTGCGTCTCGGAGGCCATAGGTCTTGCGCTGCCGAATTCCGCCGGTGCACCTGCGCCCTATGAAAGCCGTGATCAGTATTCCATCGCCTCCGGTCAGGCGGTCATGAACCTGATCGAAAAGAACATCCGTGCGCGCGATATCTGCACCCGAGAGGCGTTTGAGAATGCGGCACGTGTTGTGGCCTGCACAGGCGGTTCAACCAATGCGGGGCTGCACCTGCCTGCGATGGCGCATGAAGCTGGAATTGATTTCGATCTCGACGACGTCTGCGAAATCTTTCGGGATACCCCGTATTTCGTCGATCTCAAACCGGGCGGGCAATATGTCGCCAAGGACCTCTATGAGGCAGGCGGCGTGCCGGTTGTGCTGAAAGAGCTACGCAAGGCGGGATTGATCCACGAAGATTGCATGACCGCTACAGGCCGCACGATTGGTGAGGAAATTGATCGGGTCGCATTTGAGGCAGATGGGCGCGTCATCTTCCCCATCGATGCACCCCTCTCCAAGACAGGCGGCGTGGTTGGACTGAAAGGCAATCTCGCCCCAGAGGGTGCAATCGTGAAAGTGGCCGGAATGAATTCACAAGAACAAAGCTTTACCGGACCGGCCCGCGTGTTCGAATGCGAAGAAGATGCCTTCGAAGCCGTGCAGCAACGCGCCTATGAAGAAGGCGAGGTTATCGTGATCCGCAACGAGGGTCCGGCAGGTGGCCCAGGCATGCGTGAGATGCTGGCCACGACGGCTGCCTTGTCCGGCCAAGGCATGGGCAAGAAAGTGGCTTTGATCACGGACGGCCGCTTTTCCGGCGCGACCCGCGGGTTTTGCGTCGGTCACGTGGGTCCTGAGGCTGCCCATGGTGGCCCAATCGCATTGATCCGCGATGGTGACGTCATCACTCTGAACGCGATCGAGGGTGAGATCTCAGTCGATCTGAGTGCTGAAGAGCTTGAAGCTCGGAAAAAGGACTGGAGTGGACCGAAGCAAACGATCTACGCCTCAGGCGCGCTGTGGAAATATTCACAGCTTGTCGGATCAACCCGGTTGGGGGCCGTCACCCATCCTGGCGGCAAGGTTGAACGTCACGTCTATATGGATATCTGAAGAAATGTGGCGGGCCGGTATAAATGCACTCTGTCTTGCGTTTCTGACGGCCTGCGACGCCTTTCCATTACCAGGGTCAGGGACTGACCCGGGCGTCACGGTCACGCGCTCGCAAATTACTTTGCTGGGGCCGACCGGCTACTGTGTAGATCCGAAATCGGTACAGAACAGCGAAAAGCAAGCGTTTGCGATCTTTGGCAATTGCGCTGCTTTGTCGACGGGCTTGTTCATCCCACAACCGCGCGAACGTGCGGTGGCGCTTGCGTCAGTGTCCAGCCTCGGTTTGGAAACACCACGAATTTCCGAGGCACCTGACACGTTTCTCGATGTAATCACCTCCGATGTTGGCAAGGTCGCATTGTCACGAACGGGCGATCCCGAAACCGTCGAAATCTTTGAAAGCTTCGTTGACGATGGGACCGTATACATCTTCCTCAACGACGGCAGCGAAACAGCGGTGCCGGGAACAGCAGACAGGTTTTGGCGCGCCTATTTTGACGTCTCGGACGCCCTGATCACCGTGTCGCTGCAACATTTCGATGAAGAGCCGCTGAGCCGCTCGGAGGGGCTATCTGCCCTCCGCGATTTCGTGCGCCATTTTCAAGATCAACCGTCCGCCGACTGATCAGCTGATTTGTGTCGCTCACGTCTCGCCTGATGATAAACTTCACCTGCAGGCATTGTTTAGAAGTTTGAAACGGTGCTACCGCTAGTTTAGCGGCGAAACTCAGAAATCTGGTGGCATGATCACGCGCGGACGAGGTATCGGAACAATCAAATCCAGCAAAAGTCACTTGCGCCAATGGGAACGTGCGGCGCAGGAGGCAAAGGACCTTGATTTGCCTCAGCTGCGCAAGCTGCGCAGCGAAGCGCGCAAACTGCGACGCCATGTTGATGAGGTTGTCCATGTTGCAGAAGGACGTTTGGCGCTGCCGATGATTGGCTCAAACGCAATTTTGCGACCGGCTCAAAGCGACTGGGCGTACCGACCACAAATCTGGCGCGGTCCAATTGCCCCAAAAGGTGTGGCTGCGGCGCAAAATGGCGAACAGATCGGCGACCAGGCCACGTTGCACCATGATTGCAAAATATCGGAGCTGACTCTGCGTCAGGTGCGAAATTCCGGGTCTGACGACCTGGCCCCGTTCGGGTTGCGCATGGATGTCTTCAAGTTCGATGGCAGCTTCCTGTCTTTGGTGATTGACCTGACGGAACACGCCGTGGATGGCTTGCGCCGGATGCATATCCTACGTCTGGAAGCCGTGGTCGAGACCGAGAAACCATTGGAGATCTTTGCCCGTCTCAACATCAAGTACGGGCCCAATGTCGAGCAGGTTGTACGAGAGATGTTCGCTGTGAGCGGTCCGCTCTCGGCAGAATTCGACCTTGCACACACGAAAATCAACGAAGCCCGAATTGAACGTGTCTGGGTTGATCTGATATTTGAAGACCCGGAGATGAATGAGATTACGTTACGCGATGTGACTGTTAGCCGCCGCCCGCGTGCGGAGTTCTAGAATGAACGCTTGGAGGAGGATGCCATGACCGCGATGACGATGACACGGACACGCATTCAGGCGGGAATCTACGAGGCTGTCGTTTCATTCAAGTCCGGCCAATCCAGAATGCCCCGGATTGGCGCGTTTCTATTTGGCAAGGAGCAGCCGGGTGTGTCGATCAGCGACGCGCCTGAGGGCAAGGAAGCCTGGCACCTTCGCTTCACCATTCCGTCCGAAGCTCTGACCGATGGGATCCAGACATTTGTCTTTGTCGATATCGATACTGGAGAGAAGCTTGACAGTTTCTCGGTCGTAACGGGCGAGCCGTTGAACGATGACTTCAAGGCAGAGGTCGATCTTCTGCGTGCCGAGCTTGATATGCTCAAGAAAGCCTTCCGCCGCCATTGCTTAGACACGATGTAACTTGCAACGTGTGACGCGGCGTTTCGCGTGACAATCGGTCGGGCGTCTCCCAAGTATTGGCAAAACTGGGAGGTTCCGATGTCGCAGTATCCGCATATGCTTGCCCCGTTGGATCTGGGATTTACGGTTCTGAAGAACCGGGTCCTGATGGGGTCGATGCACACTGGTCTTGAAGAAACCAAGGACTGGAACCGTGTCGCAGAATTCTATGCTGAGCGCGCCCGCGGCGACGCAGCGCTAATGGTCACCGGCGGGATGGCACCAAACCGCGAAGGCGGCGTATTTCCAGGCGCAGCCGGGCTATTTTCGAGCGAAGACATCGCAAGCCATCAGATCGTGACATCGCGTGTGCATGAGGCCGGCGGAAAGCTCGCCATGCAAATCCTGCACGCGGGCCGTTACGCCTATGCGCCGGACTGCGTGGCTCCCAGCGCGATCAAATCACCGATCTCGCCCTTTATTCCGAAAGAACTCGACGCCGCGGGAATCGAAAAGCAAATCTCAGATATTGTAACGGCGGCCATTCGGGCGCGTGAAGCCGGGTATGACGGCGTCGAGATCATGGGCTCTGAAGGGTATTTTCTGAACCAGTTTCTTGTCACCCATACAAACAAGCGCGACGACGCATGGGGTGGATCCTATGAAAACCGCATGCGGCTGCCCATCGAGGTTGTCTCTCGGGTTCGCGAGGCTGTGGGTGAAGATTTCATCGTGATCTATCGTCTTTCGATGATCGATCTCATTCCTGACGGGTCGACCTTTGACGAAGTTCTGACCCTTGCGGCCCGGATCGAGGCCGCGGGGGCGACGCTGATCAATACAGGGATCGGGTGGCACGAGGCGCGCATTCCGACGATTGCCACATCTGTCCCTCGGCGCGCATTCAGTTGGGTGACAAAGAAGCTTATGGGTCATGTAGGCGTGCCGGTGATCACCTCAAACCGGATAAACATGCCTGATGTCGCCGAGGCTGTTCTGGCCGAGGGTTGTGCTGACATGGTGTCGATGGCGCGTCCTTTCCTAGCCGATCCGCATTTTGTGGCAAAGGCCGCGCGCGGCGCAGCTGACCGGATTGCCCCCTGCATTGCCTGCAACCAGGCCTGCCTGGATCACACATTCAGCGGCAAACTGAGCAGCTGTTTGGTGAACCCGCGCGCGTGCCACGAAACCGAACTGGTTTTGGAACCCACGAACGCTCCCAAGAAAATTGCAGTCGTCGGCGCCGGTCCGGCTGGTCTGTCCTCTGCGCTCGCCGCCGATAGCCGCGGGCATGATGTCACCCTTTTTGACCGATCGACTATGGTTGGCGGGCAACTGAACATGGCCAAAATGGTGCCCGGCAAGGAAGAGTTTCATGGTCTTGTCGCCTGGTTTGAAGCCGAATTGGCTGCATCTGAGATTGAATTGCGATTGGGCACCGATGCCACATCACAGAACCTGATCGAGTTCGATGAAATTATCGTCGCCACTGGCGTTTTGCCGCGAGATCCCGAGATCGACGGCCAAGATGCAAGCCATGTCAAAAGCTATATTGACGTTCTTCGCGACAAGGCACCGGTCGGCGACAAGGTGGTCATTATCGGGGCCGGAGGGATCGGCTTTGATATGGCCGAATATCTCGTCACAGAGGACAGTCCAACGGAAAGTCTGCCAGACTGGCTAGTCGAATGGGGCGTCACAGATCCCGCTGAAGCGCGAGGTGGCCTGGCCCCGAAGGGCCCTCAGCCCGAAGCGCCAGCGCGTCAGGTCACGATGTTGCAGCGAAAAGCACAGAAACTGGGCAAAGGCCTGGGCAAAACGACCGGCTGGATTCATCGTGCAGCCCTCAATCTCAAAGGTGTCGAGATGGTGGGTGGTGTGAACTATGAAAAGATCGATTCCGAGGGGCTTCATGTCTCTTTCGGTGAAGATCGTCAGAACCCAACCCGTCTGGATGCGGATACGATCGTTTTATGCGCGGGCCAGGTCCCAAACAAGGTTCTTGCCAAGCAGTTGGAAGAGCTTGGAAAACCCGTCCATATCATCGGCGGTGCCGATGTTGCGGCAGAGTTGGACGCGAAGCGCGCAATCGATCAAGGGACCCGTCTTGCCGCCACGATTTGAACAAATCGATCAACAGAAGCCTAAGCCAAACGCCTGATTTCGCCGGAGTTAGGTAAAATTGGTCTGTTTCGCGACAGTCAACGATTCCACAAATATTCCTCGAATGGTCCCATAGCGTTCTCATTCCTGCCTTAATTGGTGGCGATAACCGCTGCAACGACAAGACCTGAGGGGACGCAATGGATCGTCTAACTGAAATGGAAGCCTTCGCCACTGTTGTGGATCAAGGTGGCTTCACCGACGCTGCGCGCAAGATGGGCATTTCGAAATCTGCCGTTTCGAAACACGTGTCCTCTTTGGAGACGCGCCTCGGAGCCCGTTTGCTCAATCGCACAACTCGTCGCGTGAGCCCAACCGAAATCGGACTGGCCTACTATGACCGCGCTCGCCGCGTTCTGAACGACGCAGGCGAAGCGGATGCGCTGGTCTCCTCGATGCAGAGCGCGCCGTCAGGCTTGTTACGCATCTCTGTTGCGACGGATTTTGGCGTCAATCACATGTCGCCGATCCTGGGTGATTTCCTGGTCGACTACCCTGACATCACCGTCAACATGGTCCTCAATAACCGGTTTGTGGAATTGATCAGCGAAGGCTTTGATCTGGCCATTCGTATCGGTGAAATGGAAGATAGCTCGCTGCGCGCTCGCAAACTCACTGAAACGTCGAAAAAGCTGATCGCCAGCCCCGAGTATTTCGAACAATTCGGGCGTCCTCAGAAAATCGACGATCTAAATGACCACAAGCTGCTGCATTATTCCAACCAATCCGCTGGAAATGTCTGGAAACTCACCGCGCCTTCTGGGGAAAAGCGTCAGGTCCGCACCCAAGGTTGGCTTACGGTAAACGACGGACAATCTTTGCTGAATGCCTGTGTTTCCGGTCTGGGGATCGCATATCTGCCAAGCTTCCTCTACGCCGAAGCGCTGCGCGACGGGTTGGTCGAGGACGCGATGCCCGACCTTCCGCTTGAGACGCAGGGTATCTACGCGGTTTATCCCCCGGGCCGATACACCCAGCCCAAGGTTCGCACATTCATCGATTTTCTAGTCGAAGCGTTCCGCGAAAAGGGCCCCGACAGCTGGTAGATCTCAGCCGTCAGGTTCAATCAGCACAGCATCCACACGCCGATTCAAGGCACGACCCTCATCGGTCGTGTTTGAAGCGCGTGGCGAAAGGTAACCGACGCCCTTGGCACTGAGACGTGCCGACTCTGCACCCAGCGCCACTAATCTGGCAACCACAGCCTCCGCGCGTCGCTGGCTGAGCGCGGTATTACTGTCAAGCGATCCGACGGCATCCGTGTGCCCAACCAGGATAATCTGAGCGCCCGGATTTTCGTTCAGGAATTCAACCAGCTCGGTGAGGATCTCATACTCGACAGTGTCTAATTCGGCAGAGCCGGGTAGAAATCGCAAATCTTCGAGCACCAAATGCCCATCAGTGAAAATCGTACCGGTCGGTGGCGAAGGGTCTGTCTCTACGACATAGGGCACGTTTGATGCCGCAGTCTGACCCGAAGCACCAATCCGGATCATCTGCACATGGGAGAAGCTCGGGCTCGCACTGACGAACAGATTGACATATTCCGGAATAGCGGCCCCCAGACGCTGGGCCGCCAGATACCTGAAGTCTCCCAAATCGATATGCATTTGCGGCTCGGCCACAACGTCCGTTCCAAAGCGAAAATCGAAGCCACCGCAATCTTGTGTTTCGCATTCAAACAAAAGTTCGAATCCCTGCCGTTCCAATTGCTGGCGCAGCGCGTCCATAAGTTGCAGCGAGGACGGGTTCGAAGACTGAATTTTCCAGGCCTGAGTCTCGCGCGGGCCCTCTGCCACGAGCTCTTGCATAAACCCATCCGCGAAAGGTCCAATTGGAAGTTTGAAACTGCTGAAATCGGCGCTTTCGCTATAGGTCAGTTCGGCCTCTCCGGGGAATTCGAAAAGGTCCTGCGCAGATAGAAATCCGGGGGCCGCGATGCAAAACGCGATAAGCAGGGCGCGCGAGATCACCGATGCGCCGCGTGGTAGTCGTCATTGGGTCGCATATCGACCGCTGATGCCATTCGGTTGGTCATATTGAAGAAGCTCGCAACGGCCGCGATATCCCAGATGTCGCGTTCGCTAAACCCGATTTGGCGCAGTTTTTCCCGATCTTCTTCTTCGATACGGAAGCTGGCCTCGGTCATCAAAATCGAAAAATCGAGCATGGCGCGGTGCCGCGCGCTCAAATCTGCGACCCGGTAATTCATTACCAATGACTCTGCCAGTTGCGGGTCACCTGAGAGCTCTCTCACTGCGGCACCATGTGCGACAAGGCAATAAAAACAGCGGTTTACTGAGGATACCGCGACCGCGATCATCTCTCGCTCAAGCTTTGACAAGCCGCTATCCGCTAGCATGAGGTTGTTGTAAAGGCCTGAAAAGGCATCCAATTTTTCCTCGTCGAATGCGTAAGCTTGCAGCACATTGGGCACCATGCCGAGTTTCTCGACACAGATCTGAAAGTACTTTTCTACCCCAGCGGGTAGTGGATCCATCATCGGCAAATCTAGCGCCGTCACCGTGACATTCTTTTCCAATTCAGACTGCCTTAGCTAGTGTTTTCGAAGGTAATAGTAGCCCGCAATCTCGCGCATACCTAACGCGCTGTAAAGCGCCAGAGCTTTCGCATTCGCGCGGGTCACCGCGACCGCCAGATACTTTGCCCCCGCAGTTTCCGCCCAATGGGCTGCAGCATGCATCAAGTGTCGCCCCAGCCCATAACGCTGGAAATCCGGCAGCACATAGAGTGCATGGGCCATCGCGATGTCGCCCGCAATGGCGACAAAAACCGTACCGGCGGCTCTGTTCTGGATGCGGCCCAATATCGCGGTTTTGCCACCGGCAACACGATCCATGACCGCGATACGTGCTGGGCCGATCTCCCCATCCATCCAGATGTCACGCTGGATCTGTAGTGGCCCCCAGATAGGAAAAGCTAGAACCGGCGGTACTGGATGGCGCGTCAGGTGTCCGACGGGCGCAGAAAGCAAAACTGTCGGATCGATGATCTCATATCCGTTTTCCTCAAGTATAGAGACTGAATCGACGTCATCTGCGCGTAGCGAGAACAGTTTGTCTTGTCCCATATCGGACATCTTATTCTCTGCAAATGAGAGTTGGTTTGGATCGAGGTCGCCGATAATCTTGGTGGCGGACACCCGCTTCCCGCCACCACGGCCACTGCGAAATACAAACCCGTTTTCTTGAATCAAGTCCGCAGGGGGCCAGGTCTGATCAAGAGCTTCGAAAATCTCGATCACGGCGTGTTTTCCGCAAACAGGGCTTCCAGCTTCGAGATCGCCAGATCGAGGCGTGGAGAATCCGTACCGCGAACAACGATATTTGACCCAAAGACTCCATCTTTTTGGAACGGGTAGGACCCAAAGGACAAATCGTCATATTCTGCAGCAAGTCGCCCAAGCGGGCCAGCCAGATCACCTTCTCCGCGCATAATGCGCAAACTGCGCGACAACAGCGGCGCTCCGCCGGTCAGCGTTGGCAAAACCGAAGCGACCATTGCATTGAATACCGATGGCACACCGGCCATGACGTGGACGTTGTTGAGTTTGAAACCCGGTGCGACGGAGACCGGATTTTCGATCAAAGTCGCGCCCTTAGGTATGCGCGCCATACGCAACCGGGCTTCGTTGAGTTCGGAACCCGTTTTAGCGTAATGCGCGGCCAACAACGCCTTGGCGTCAGCGCGCACATCAACGACGGCCCCGAAGGCTGCTCCGATGGCATCAGCGGTGATGTCGTCATGCGTGGGCCCGATCCCACCGGACGTAAACACATAGTCATAGCCATCGCTTAACGCGCGAACAGCAGCAACTATGCGCGTGTGATCGTCTGCAACGACACGAACTTCGCTTAGCGCAATCCCGGCTTCGGTCAATTTGCCGGCAAGATAGTGCATGTTTGCGTCACGCGTCCGGCCAGACAAGATCTCGTCGCCAATGACCAGCATCGCGGCTTTGGGGTTTGTCATCGGAGCTCTCCTTGTCTGCACATGTGATCCGGTATAGGCCCGCAACATGCGGTTTCAAACCCCACTTATACGAGCAACTCTCCTGCGCCGGTACAAACGCTTTCTGTGCGACATTCGACTGGATACAGGACAGGAAGTGACGGCCCATTGTCCAAATCCTGGATCGATGCTTGGTTTGGCCGAACCAGGCTGCGAGATTTGGGTTGAACCGAACAACGATCCAAAGAAAAAACTTAAATATGGCTGGCGTCTCGTCAAAGTGGGAGCGACGGATTGGGCAGGAATAGACACGAGTTTACCGAATAAAATCGTGCGGGAAGCGCTCTTGTCGCACCGGATTGAGCCTCTTGCGAATTACAGTGAGATCCGCGCCGAGGTACCTTACGGCGACAAGAGCCGTATCGACTTTCTTCTGATGAGTGAAACCAAACCTTCAGCCTATGTCGAAGTCAAAAGCGTCACGCTGAAACGTGACACCGAATTGGCCGAATTTCCCGATTGTATCACCACACGCGGGGCAAAACATCTTATCGAGCTCTGCCGCATCATCGAAAGTGGTCAGCGCGCTATCATGATCTATGTTATTCAGCGGACAGATTGCACGAGATTCCGTGTTGCGGCTAATCTTGACCCGAACTACGGACGGTGCTTTGAAGAGGCCCGAGCGGCGGGTGTTGAAATGCTTTGCTATGACACGCATATCTCGCCCAAAGAGATATCATTGAAAAATGCCGTAAAATTAGAGAAAGTGGTACCAGCCTTCGGTCAAGGCTGAGTGCAAGACAACTTTCATAGCATATTGGGGATTTAGAGGCTGCCGTGGAAATGGAACACAGAGGACGCATGACGAGAGAAGGAATTCGTATCCATTCGGATGCGGATTTCGAGGGCATGCGAAAAGCTGGCAAACTGGCCGCACAGATTCTTGACGAAATGGTGCCTCTGGTAGAACCCGGTGTGACCACAGCTGCGTTGGATGACGCCATAACGAAGATGGTTGACGCCGCGGGCGCGACCTCGGCAACGATTGGTTACAAAGGGTACAAACACGCATCTTGCATCAGCGTAAACCATGTCGTTTGCCACGGAATTCCTGGATCCAAGGTCCTGAAGTCGGGCGATATCCTGAATATCGACGTTACGGTCATTGTGGATGGTTGGTTTGGGGATACGAGCCGCATGTATGTGGCCGGACTGCCGAACCGGAAGGCCGAACGCCTGATTCAAATCACACATGACGCGCTGTTCGAGGGTATTAAGGCGGTTAAACCCGGACAGACATTTGGCGACATTGGTTTTGCAATCCAAAGATACGTTGAATCCCATAGGATGTCTGTCGTGCGTGATTTCTGTGGGCACGGTCTTGGGCAGGTATTTCACGCACCACCCAACGTATTGCATTACGGCAAGCCAGGGACGAATGCGGTTCTGGAGCAAGGCATGTTTTTCACCATCGAGCCCATGGTGAACCTTGGACGACCGGAAACAAAAGTTCTTGCGGATGACTGGACAGCTGTCACACGGGATAAATCCCTGTCGGCGCAGTTTGAACACTCGGTCGGGGTAACCGCGGACGGCGTTGAGATTTTCACCTTGTCACCCGGCGGGCTCTTCCACCCGACATTCAAATCTCCTTAAGGCCTCGTTAAGCAGAATCTGTCCCTGTGTCGGCATGTCTCGACCAAGGAAACATTTTGCCGAAGGCCCAATGCCTAGATTTGACTTTGATCCGTGCCCGGTACCCAAGGTCATGCCAGCTGCGGATCACCGCGCAGGTCACCGACAAAGATTGCGGGATCGGTTCTTGTCGGGCGGAGCCGACGCCGTCCCGGATTATGAGCTTTTGGAGCTTATTCTTTTCCGGTCCATTCCACGCAAAGAAGTAAAACCAATTGCTAAGCGGCTTCTGGCCAGGTTTGGTGATTTCAATCAAGTCATCGCCGCGCCGTATGCGCAGCTTTGTACGATTGAAGGTATCGGTCACGCGGCGGCACAGGACCTCAAGATCGTCGAGGCTGCGGCGCATCGCATGGCGCAATCAAAGATCATCAGGCGAGAGGTTCTTTCGTCCTGGGAGGCCTTGCTAGACTACTGCAAAACGCGGATGTCTAATCTACAGCAAGAACAGTTTCGCGTACTATATCTGGATCGAAAGAACACGCTGATTGCCGATGAGGCGCAAGCCAGCGGAACGGTGGACCACGTCCCGGTGTATCCGCGCGAGGTTATAAAACGTGCGCTTGAGCTCAATGCCTCGGCGCTGATTCTGGTCCACAATCATCCGTCCGGAGATCCAAGCCCATCGGAGGCAGATATCTATATGACGGACATGATCGCAACCGGGGCATCCGCCCTTGGATTGACGATCCATGATCATCTGATCATCGGTAAATCCGATGTTTATTCATTTAAGTCTTCTGGACTGATTTAGACCCTATTTCAGCCAAACTTCGACGCGTCGATTGATGGCGCGGCCCCATGAGGTATCATCACAGGCCATAGGTAGCGCCTCACCGTGGGCATCAGCCGAAAGTTTGATCCGGCGCAGGTCAGCGTCACGGGCGGTTTCCCGTACCAGGTTCAGGACCGCTTCGGCGCGCCTTTGTGACAAGACAAGATTGGCAGATGCCGGACCTTCGCTGTCACTAAAGCCCACGAAAACAAGTTCGCGCCCGTCAAAAACACCCAGTTCCATCGCCTTGGCCAAGCGCAACACGTTTTCTCGTGACTTCGCATCGAGACTTACAGCCCCGTCCCGGAATCGGAATGTGGTGGACAGACGTTCCAAACTGCCCAGCGCATCGACCAGTCGCTTTAGATCCGAAAGATCGACATCCTCACCAGCCATTTGCACAGCCAGAGCGAGCCGATCGCCTTGTTGGCGGAATTGCATGCTGCGTACAGACTGATCGACCAGCCCTGCGCGGCGGATCACGGTGTCAGAGGAAGGAGAAGCGACAAACTCGATAAACTCGCGTGCAACCAGGGGCAGGCGACGAGCTGGCGTGTAGAACATTAATGGTAGCGCGAATGGATAGTCTTCGTTCCTTACGGACGCCAAATTCGGGCGCTGTTTGAACCCACAAGACCCTGTCAAGGCCAAAACATCCGCATTTCCGATCTGACTCAAGGTCGTTAAACCTAAGGCACCCGTGGTTCGAGATACATGATCCGCCAGATCTTCAAGGTTTGAGAAGCGGTTGGACGGGGCCGTCAGTTCGGCCTCAAACTGGTCCATGACCGTTGCCTGAAATGCAGCCAGTGCTCCGCTGGTATCAGCGGGATAGACCAGATCAATCGGAAGGTTCGATCCGCCAAAATTTGCCCAGTTCGTGACCTGTCCCGAAAATATATCGGACATGTCTTGAAGGCTTAGGTCACGTACCGGCATTGATGGGGATTTGATGGCCACAATTCCGTCGATGGCCACGACACGCCCTTGGCGACGCTGTAGCAGGTCCCCGACCCCCGCTGTTTCCGCCATGTTTCGCTCGACCGCTGTGGGTTCACGAAACACCAGTGCGATATCGGCGACCTCCGCGATCAGGTCTGCAAAACCTTCGGATGTGCTGGTCGCCCGAAGTTCCAGACGCGCCACAACCCGTTCATCTTGTCGCAACACGAAGGTTGATCGGGTGTCGTCTCTCACCTCGCGCAATAGCTCATACTGGCTACGATCCGCGAAGGCCTGGATCAAAGCTGGAACCAGACTGTCGGCCAACAGGGGTGTGCCGGACAGTGTAATCTCGGCGATATAGTCGTCCAAATTGGGGCATCCAGCCCCAGAACACCGTACGCCTTGGCTGTCGATCGTCAAAAGACCGTATTTGGTATCAACACGATAAAACTCGCCATCATAGCTGACCATGCGACCTTCAAGTTCGATCGACCCGTCGCGCGAGGTAAGCGTGACGTCCAAATTCTGCGCCAGGGCAAGCGTCGGTGCGCATAGCGCTAAGGCGCAAAATGCGATTGCCCGCAAACATCTCAAAAGTTGCAATGTGAAGACCCGCGCTATTCCCAGGCGGCTTTTAGATCCTGCAGAACATTCTTCAAAACCATACTTGTTCCAACCTGCAAACATCCCGGTGCCGCAATGGATAAATCATACGTGACGACAGGTTGGTTTGGAAGCTTGGCGCGTATCTTGGCGCTCCGAGAGTGTGCGCAATTCGCCGCAGTCACGATACTGCGTAAAAACATTCGTTCAACACGAGGCCCGGAAGGTTTGAAATCCAGCGCATAGACATCGACAACCCGCCCACTTCCGTCGCCCATTCGCAGAACCCCATTACCCGTTTGGGCATCCGTATTCACCTCAAGCCACGTGTCCTGGTCCGCACTCCATGCGACGGCGACATAGGACCGACCCGGCACCTCGATTTGCTCAGCAGAGAGTTTCACAGTTTGATCTTGCGCAAAAACAAACTCTATTTCACCTTGGATATGCAGAATCGGAAATTTCATATCGAACTGGCCAAACCCGTCCAGGTGTATGTCGAACACCAATCCAGCATGGCGAAGTGCCACGGGTTCTTCCGCACGGCAAGGCGCATCAATCTTTAGACCAACCCAACCGGGACTGCTGGGAACAAGCTTTACATGACTATGACAGTCCAACCCGAACTCGTTTCGTGTATTCTGAATGTCGAGCTTCGTGCTCAACTCACGAGGGGTCCAAACGGCGCTTTCGCGAATATCTGGAGGTGCGTAAGGTCCGGATTTCGAATTTTCGGTGCGATCCGACGCGACTAATTGTGCCACATCTGCCAATGCGGGAACTGTAACTCCCACGGCGGCGACCAGCGCCAGCGCGCATCTGCCTAGTTTGCCCATATGTCCTGCCTAGCCGAGTTTTCTCGTTGCTGGGCTTATGGTGATGGATGTCGTCGGTCTAAGTCAATGGGGCTTGAGAATCACACAAGCTGGCCGTGACAATGTTTAAATTTCTTACCGGATCCGCATGGACAAGGCGCGTTACGACCAGGATTGCCCCAAGTTAAGGGATCATTCTCGTCGAAACCTTCGATGGCTTTGTCTGGTTTTGCCTCTTGCTCGACCTGCGCTTGAGCCGCGCGTTGTTGGGCGAGCAGTTGCTCCATCATCTGTTTCTGCTCTTCTTCGCTCAATGGACGGATCTGGGACAGTTTTTGCGTCACATCTTCTCGAAGGCCATCGAGCATACCCTCAAACAGTTGGAAACTCTCGTTTTTATACTCGTTGAGGGGATCCCGTTGCGCATATCCTCTGAAGCCCACCACGGATCGCAAATGCTCAAGTTTCAGCAGATGCTCGCGCCACTTCGCGTCAATGGTCTGTAGCAGTAGCTGCTTTTCAATGTTTCGCATTTGCTCGGGGCCGAAATCCGTAGCTTTCTTCGCCATGAATTCATCCGCGGCTTTGTAGAGACGCTCGGCGATATCTTCATCGTCGACCCCCTCTTCGTCAGCCCAAGCGATCACAGGCACATCGATGCCCAAACGCTCTATTGTAGATTCATGGAGACCTTGAGTATCCCATTGATCCGCATAGGTTTTCGGAGGCATGTATTGCTCAACCAGATCATCAATAACCTGGTGGCGCATGTCTTGCGTGATTTCGTTGACTTCAGATGACTCCATGATTTCGAGCCTCTGACCAAAAATCACCTTACGTTGGTCATTCATCACATCATCGAATTTCAGCAGCTGCTTGCGGATGTCAAAGTTGCGACCTTCGACTTTCGCTTGAGCCTTCTCGAGAGATTTGTTGACCCAAGGGTGCTCGATCGCCTCGCCCTCTTTCATACCGAGCGTCGACAACATTTTCTCGAGACGGTCGGAGCCAAATATTCTCATCAGGTCGTCTTCGAGCGACAAGAAAAAGCTGGATTTTCCAGGGTCGCCCTGGCGGCCGGACCGGCCACGCAGCTGATTGTCGATACGGCGGCTTTCGTGACGTTCAGTCGCCAGAACGAAAAGCCCGCCAGCTGCCTTCACTGCCTCTTCGGCTTTGACTTGTTCAGCTTCGATCGTATCGCGAATTTCTTCAGGGTCTTTGTCGGGATCAGCGGCGATGGCCTCCATGATGGAGAACTCAACATTGCCACCCAATTTAATGTCTGTTCCGCGTCCAGCCATATTCGTGGCGATTGTAACAGACCCTAACTTGCCTGCATCTGCTACAATTTGCGCTTCCTGTTCGTGTTGGCGTGCGTTCAGGACGTTGTGCTCAACGCCAGCCTTTGTCAGAAGCTGCGACAGAAACTCGGACTTTTCAATCGAGGTTGTACCGACCAAAACAGGTTGGCCTTTAGCGTTGGCTTCCTTGATCTCTTCAACAATAGCCTCAAATTTCTCCCGGGCGGTCCGGTAGATGGCATCGTTCTTATCCAGACGCGCAATTGGACGATTGGTTGGGACTTCAACGACGCCCAGACCGTAAATCTCGGAAAATTCTTCAGCTTCAGTCGCGGCGGTTCCTGTCATGCCCGCCAGCTTTTCGTACAGGCGGAAGTAGTTCTGGAATGTCACAGACGCGAGCGTCACGTTCTCCGGCTGGATCGGACACGCTTCCTTGGCCTCAATCGCCTGGTGAAGACCACCAGAGAGACGACGACCTGCCATCATTCGTCCAGTGAATTCATCGACCAGGACCACCTCGTTGTTCCGAACCATGTAGTCCTTGTCCTTTTTGAACGCCTTATGCGCCTTCAAGGCTTCGGTGACGTGGTGGACCAGCGTGGTGCTTTCCGGGTCGTAGAGCGATTGATCTTCGGGGAGCAATTCATTCTCGCGCAGCAATTGCTCAAGCAGGTCGTTGCCGTCGTCTGTGATGGTGACGACCCGTGTTTTTTCATCGAGTGTGTAGTGTTCCTCGAGAATATTTGGGATGAGTTTATCGATGGTCACGTAAAGGTCAGAGCGGTCTTCTGACGGGCCAGAAATGATCAGAGGCGTCCGCGCCTCATCGATCAAAATAGAGTCTACTTCGTCGACAATCGCGAAATAATGATCGCGCTGATGCATCTGAGAGAGCTCTGACTTCATGTTGTCGCGCAGATAGTCGAAGCCTAGCTCGTTGTTTGTCGCGTAGGTGATGTCGGCGCTATAGGCTTGGGCCTTTTCGTTTTCTGGTTGCTGGGGGTAAATGACACCAGCGCGCATGCCCAGGGCGTTGTAGACCTTCCCCATCCACTCGGAGTCCCGCTTGGCCAGGTAGTCGTTTACCGTCACAATATGAACACCGCGCCCGGTCAATGCGTTGAGGTATGCGGGGAACGTGGCAACAAGCGTTTTACCCTCCCCGGTCTTCATTTCCGAAATATTGCCCTGATGCAGGAAAATGCCGCCCATCAGCTGCGTATCAAATGCACGCAAACCCAAGGCGCGGCGCGCCGCCTCACGCACATTGGCGAAAGCTTCGGGCAGTAAATCATCAAGACTTTCACCTTGGGCGTGGCGTGCCTTCAGGCTCGCGGTCTGTGAAATAATCTCTTCATCGCTGAATTTTTCGAACTTGGGCTCGAGAGCGTTGATTTGTTCAATCAAGGGCCGGGTAGATTTAACTTTGCGGTCATTCGGCGTGCCGAAGACTTTCTTCGCAATTGTTCCAAAACCCAGCATGTTTTCTCCGCCCGTTCGTTGGCTGACATCATCGTGTTAAGGGTTCGCCTTGCCCCTTGGCCTTCCGCGCAATATGTCACGGAACAAGGTTTTGGCGCCCCAGACCTTTGGCGATGTAAGGGGCGGCAGGAATACTGTCAACGGCACGCGGGAAATGCGGCCCCTTGGAGAGACCGATTTTATGGGAAAAACAGCAACACTTTTTGGTGCGCTCAGCCTTGTTTTGAGCACGTCTTTCACTGCGTCTGCTCAAGACGCTGATCAGGTTTTGGCCAAGATTGGTGAGATCGAGATCACCTTGGGAAATATCATCGCGCTTAAGACGCGGCTTCCTCAGAACTATCAGCAAATTCCCAATTCTGAACTTCTGGACGGGATTATGGAACAGTTGATCAGCCAGGCAGCGCTGGCCCAGACAGCAGACGCCAAGGAAACCCGTCTGGTTACCTCTGTACTGGCGAACGAGCGCTTGGCCTTGCTTGCACAAGAGTCGCTGCGAAGCGTCCGGGAGGCACCCGTAACAGAGGCAGAAATCGAAGCGTTCTACGCGGCCGAGTTTGAGGGGTTTGTGGGCAGTCAGGAATTCAACGCCTCGCATATACTGGTCGACAGTGAAGACGAAGCCAAAGAGATTGTCACCGCCCTCGATAGCGGGGCTGATTTTGCGGACCTCGCGCGGGAGAAATCAACTGGACCCAGCGGACCCAATGGTGGTCAATTGGGGTGGTTCGGAATGGGCCAAATGGTGCCCGAGTTTGAAAACGCGGTTGTTGAGCTGGCCGACGGCGCAATCTCGGCACCCATACAGACGCAGTTTGGGTGGCATGTCATTATTCGAAATGACAGCCGATCAACCGAAGCCCCGTCACTGGACAGCGTGCGTAGCGACATTGAGGCGGAGATCTTAAGAACGCGCATCAATGATGCTGTTACCGCCGCCACAGAGGCCACTACGATCACCCGGAACTATTCAGACCTTGATCCCAACGTCCTGGATCGGACCGATCTGATTTCCGAGTAGCCTGGAAATGGCTGCAATTACGAAGGTTTCGCCACTCGCGCCGGCTGGCGGATTTCCGGATTTGCCCGCGATTGCAGGTGTCCAGTTTTCAGCCATTGCGGCGGGTGTGAAATATGCCGACCGAACCGACGTCATGCTTGCCAGCTGCGCGCCCGGCACATGCGTGGCCGGGGTGTTCACCAGAAGTGCCACACGATCCGCGAACGTTCTGGATTGTCAGCGCAAACTTGGGCAAAGCAATTCGGGTGAGGGCTACGCGTTCATTGTTAACTCAGGCAACTCAAATGCGTTTACCGGGCGTGCGGGAGATGCGTCTGTTGAGCGGATCTGCGATGCTGTTAGTGCTGCGGTTGATATTCCGGTTTCGCATGTCTTCACCGCGTCAACCGGTGTGATTGGCGAGCGGTTGCCGGATGAACGGATTACCGCTGTCATTGATGACCTAGCTGGCAGTCTTGACCCCGGGAAGGTTCGTGATGCCGCCGAGGCTATCATGACGACCGATACGTTCGCGAAGGGTGCAGCTGCCGAGATCGAGGTGAACGGCCGCCCAGTGCGGATTGCGGGGTTTGCGAAAGGCTCCGGCATGATTGCGCCTGATATGGCCACCATGCTGGTGTTCATTTTTACCGATGCACAGATCAGCCAAAACGAACTTCAGATGATGGTGTCTGAGCATAACTCTGTCACGTTCAACGCGATTACCGTGGATAGCGACACATCGACTTCAGACAGTTTGCTTGTCGCCGCGACGGGCGCGTCCGGCGTCGATGTCGGAGGGCAAGCGTCTTTTGCGGCTGCTTTGCATAACGTAATGCGCGATTTGGCGCATTTGGTCGTTCGCGACGGTGAAGGTGCTACGAAATTCGTCGAGATTCGTGTTGAGGAAGCTCAGAATGCCGCCGATGCAAGAAAAGTCGCGATGTCGATTGCAAACTCGCCCTTGGTGAAAACCGCAATCGCCGGCGAAGATCCAAATTGGGGTCGGATTGTGATGGCGGTCGGGAAATCCGGTGCCAAGGCCGATCGCGACCGATTATCGATCTTGTTTGGTGACATTCTGGTCGCGGAGCATGGGTGGGTGGCGGATACCTATCAGGAGGAGGACGCGGCGATCTACATGCGAAATGAGACGCTTGTGATAACCGTACGACTGGGAATTGGCGCGGCCAGCGACACAGTTTGGACCTGCGATCTGACCCATGACTATATATCGATCAATGCAGATTACCGATCATGAAGACCGTACTCGTGTCCGCCGTGGCCTTGATCGACAAGGATGGAAGACTGCTGTTGGCGCAGCGTCCCGTCGGGAAGTCTATGGCAGGCCTTTGGGAGTTTCCTGGAGGTAAAGTCGAGCCCGGTGAGACGCCCGAACACGCCCTCATTCGCGAATTAGAGGAAGAACTGGGGATCAACACTTGGGACAGCTGTCTAGCTCCGTTGACATTCGCAAGCCATAGCTATCAAGAGTTCCATTTGTTGATGCCACTCTTTGCGTGCCGGAAGTGGGAGGGGACACCGATGGCCCGAGAAGGTCAGAAATTGGCCTGGGCGCGGGTGTCTGAACTGCGCAACTTCCCGATGCCAGCGGCTGACATTCCGCTTATCGCCATGATTCGAGACCTGATCTAGGATATTTTTCAGATAGTGGCGCAAAATTAATCAATTTTTTACCATGTTTGGGTGATAATTCGCCTACGAAATAACAAAATGTTTGATTGTGCGGAGAAGAGGACTATTCCTTAGATCAGCATAACTCGTGGGGAGGTAACATGCTAAAGACAATAACAATCGGTAGCTGCGTCTCGATGCAAGGCATTTTCGTCAAGGCATTGAAGAACGGACGCATCCGTATTCAGATCGGAAAATCCTTCTACGAAGGCTTCCCTGTCTAGTTACTCTGACACCCAACCCTTCAAGTTTTCATCGATAATATTCGACAGCGCGGCAATGTGTGCATCGCTGTCGTTGAGGCATGGAATATAGGTGAAGTTGTCACCACCGGCCTCTTCAAAGCTTTCGCAAATCTCTTCGTTGATCTCTTCCAGGGTCTCAATACAGTCCGATGAGAATGCCGGCGCGCAGACTGCGATATTTTTCTTTCCACTCTCTGCGAGCCGCGCAACCTCCTCAACCGTGTAGGGCTGCAGCCACTCCTCGGGTCCAAAGCGGGACTGAAAGGTTGTCACGATTTGACTGTCGTCCCATCCCAGCCGTTCTTTCAGCAAACGCGACGTCTTTTGGCACTGGCAATGATATGGATCGCCTTCCATAAGGTAACGCTTAGGCACCCCATGATACGAACAGACAAGTACGTCTGGGCGCGTTTCAAGGTCTGCGTAGGCTGTCTCAATCGATCGCGCCAACGCATCGATATAGGTCGGATCCTCGTAGTAGGCAGGCACAGTGCGCAGCGAGGGCTGCCATTTCTCTTCCATTAAGGCCCGGAACATCTGATCGTTTGCCGTGGCCGAGGTGGCACCTGCGTAATGCGGATAGAGCGGGAAGAACAAGATCTTGTCGCAGCCTCGTTCAATCATCTGACGCAACTTCGATTTGGTCGACGGGTTGCCGTAGCGCATACAGAAATCCACTTCGACCTTGTCGCCATATTTTTCTTTCATAGTCTCGGTGATTTTGAGGGTCTGTGCTTTGGTGATGGTCAGCAGCGGGCTCTCACCCTGGTCATGATTCCAGATGCTTTTGTAGGCGGCACCTGACGAGAACGGGCGCTTGGTCAAAATGATCAATTGCAGCAACGGTTGCCAAATCCATGGGCTATAATCGACAACCCGTTTATCAGACAGAAATTCACCGAGATATCGGCGCATCGGCCAATACGTGTAGTCATCCGGCGTGCCTAGGTTGGCAAGAAGGATGCCGACCTTCCCGAACTTTACCTTGGGATGATCCTTTGGCGCATGCGGCAACTTTTTTTCGGTAAGGGACTTAGACGACATCATGTTCATTTCTGGTTATCTCTTTCATCCTTAACCGGTTTTGCATCTTCGCCCAACTCGGTCGTTTGCAGAAAGTCAGCGAGCCGAGTGGTTGCTGATCCCGGACGAAGTGGTTGCGGTTGAGCCGCACTGGGAGCCCAGCCGGTGAGAAACACCAACTCGAAACTCGCCAGGATACGACCCGCGTCATCACTATACGCCTCCAGATAGATACGCGCGGCAGTCTCAAACAGATGACGTTGGCCGAAATTTTTGTTGCGGGCTGTTATGGCGTTTGTTTCGCCCATCGCTCGCAAATCATGCATGAGCGCGATTGGATTTTCATAGCTGACACGGCGCATTGACCTGTCGGCAACCGGCAGAGCCAGCCCAGCGCGTTGTAAAATCGCCCCAAGTTCTCGGATCTGCGCCATGGGTGCGACACGTGGCGATAGACCACCGGTCAACTGAACTTCGGCCTCCGCGAACGCAGCGCGCAATTCGGTCAACGTCTCGCCACCCAAGCAGGCCACAAGCAAAACTCCATCGGGCTTTAGCGCGCGTCGACATTGGATGACTTGCCCCACCGGGTCATTGGACCAGTGCAACGACATCGCGTGGATCACAAGATCATAGGACTCCAGCGCAAGATCCAATTCATCCGTATCGGCAGTTATCTCTGCATTCGGAAACGCAGACGTCCAAAAGTCCTTAAAACCGGTGACGATCGCAATCGTCGTAAACGTCCTGTTAATGTCTGTAAGCTTTTCATTTATTTCATCCAGCGCCTCGGAGTGGAGAAACATCTCCGCACCTCGCCGCAGAGCGCGCGCGCGTTGAGCATCGAGGGCCCGACGATCGAAAAGCTGGGTTTTGGACATCATAGTGGAGTTAATCCATTTCCTGTGTCCGCTCCTAGGAGGATTGGGATGAGAATGCAAACTGCCCTAAACATGATCTACCCGCCGCAGTGTCAGACATGTTCTGCTCTGGTGGAAAATCAACTCGGCTTATGCGGATCATGCTGGCGCGAGTTCCACTTTTTATCCAATGACGGCTGCGTGAGCTGCGGCCTCCCTCTTCAAGGCGAACTCGACATCGAGACTCGTGGAGGAAATCAGTGCGACGCATGTACCCAAACGCAACGCCCGTGGAGGCGCGGATATTCGGCGGTTCTTTATTCAGGGGCCGCGCGCCGTTTCGTGTTGGCTCTCAAACATGGGGACCGGACCGCGCTTGCAAAAACCGGCGGATCCTGGATGGCTCAGGTGCTTCCGCAGATGGACCCGGACACTGTTATTGTACCAATCCCTTTGCATTGGCGCCGATTTCTGCATCGGCGCTACAATCAAGCGGCGCTTCTTGCGAATGCGCTTGCCCAGGAAACCGGCCTGACGTCTTTGCCGGACGGGCTTCAACGCATCACGGCCACGAAACCGCTGGAAGGTCGAACCGTAGATCAAAGGTTTGCGGATCTGGAAAACACGATCGCCGTCACTGAGAAATGGCGTGAGGCATTGTCTCATCGATCTATTTTATTGGTCGATGACGTCATGACATCAGGCGCGACATTTACAGCCGCCACTTTGGCGCTGCAGAGCTTGCCGGGCGTTGAGATTGATGTGATTGCTTTGGCGCGCGTTGCGAAACCGGGCGAGGTGTCCTAAGTGTTCGCTGTTGTTTATGGGATCAAGCCATGGCTCATGTCGAAATCTATACCTCGCCTCTCTGCGGGTTTTGCCACGCGGCAAAACGGCTGCTTAACCAAAAGGATGTGAGCTTCTCGGAAACTGACCTGTCCAAGCAGCCCGATGCGCGCGCCGTAATGATGCAGCGCGCAAACGGTCGGCATACGGTCCCTCAGATATTCATCGACGGGGCACATATCGGCGGTTTCGACGATCTTTATGCGCTGGAGCGCGCCGGAAAATTAGACCCAATGCTTGCGGGGTGACTTTGGTGCGCGTGGGTCTGGTACAGCTTTGCTCATCTGACAGACCGGATGAAAACCTTTTGCAGATTCTGGACGGGCTACGCCAGGCAGCGGCTGCCGGTGCAGATCTCGTCGCAACGCCCGAGGTCAGCAATTGTGTGTCCAACAACCGCCACCATCAAACCGAAGTCTTGCGTCCAGAGAGCAGCGACCAAACGCTTGCAGCTGTCCAGGACGAGGCAAAAATACTTGGCGTTTGGGTTTTGGTCGGATCTTTCGCACTGCGCTCAGACGACCCAGACGGCCGCTTCGTCAATCGTAGTTTCCTGATCACTCCACAGGGTGAGATATATGCCAGATATGACAAGATTCACATGTTTGACGTCGAGCTCTCCAAAACGGAAAGCTATCACGAATCAAAAGGGTACCGCCCCGGAACCGAGGCCGTCGTTGCGCGGACGCCCTTCGGAACGATCGGACTGACCATCTGCTATGATTTAAGGTTTCCCAGCCTTTACAGGACCTTAGCCCAAAACGGCGCGGAAATTCTGACAATCCCTTCTGCCTTTACGCGGCCCACCGGCGAGGCACATTGGGACGTTTTGTTGCGCGCGCGCGCCATTGAAACCGGGTGTTTCGTGGTTGCCCCGGCACAAACAGGCGAACACAAAGGAAGTGGCCGCAAAACCTATGGCCACTCGATGGTCGTGGCCCCATGGGGAGAGGTTCTGGCGGATGCGGGCACATTTCCCGGCGTCACGTTGTGCGATATCGATCTTAGCGCGGTTGCGCAGGCGCGACAGCGTGTCCCTTCACTCGGCCACGATCGTGGCTTTACACTCGGACAATGAGTACGAAAACGGATCCCCTTGCCGTTGCGCTGTTCAGCGAAATCCTGACGGTTGATCAGCTGGCGCGAAACAAGATCTCCAAGGCGTTGCCGCGCGGTATGGAGCTGTCTCATTTCGTCGTGTTGAATTTTCTAGCGCGCGCGTCGGAAACCCGTTCGCCGGCGCAGCTTGCCAACACGTTCAACCTGACACGCGGCGCGATGACCAATACACTCCATAAACTGGAATGGGCAGGACATATCCACATCACTCCGGATTGGGACGACGCACGCAGAAAGAATGTAACTATCAGCCCTGCGGGCCGGAGCGCGCGAGACGCGGCCCTCGACTCTGTATCGCCGGTGATCGCCGATATCGTGGAGACTGTCGGAACCGAAAAAGTCCGCAATATGCTGCCCGTACTACGTGATATTCGATCGCTTCTCAGCGAAAGCAGCTAGCTCTTTACGCTGGCGGTGACATAATTCACCGATAGATCCCGTTCTGAAAGCGACCAGTCCCAGGCCAGGGGATTGAACACAAAACCCTGGCGGTCCACAGGTGTCAGACCAGCGCGAGAAATCAGGTCAAACAGCTCGTCCGGTGTTATAAACTTTGACCATTCATGCGTACCTTTGGGAAGCCACCGCATAATATGTTCTGCACCAATGATCGCCATAAGATAGCTTTTCGCATTACGGTTCAGGGTCGAGCAGATCATCAACCCTCCCGGTTTGAGTAACATCTGGCATGCCGTAAGATAGGTCTGCGGGTCTGCGACATGCTCAACCACTTCCATGTTTAAAACGACGTCAAACTGTTCACCGACCTCGGCCATGGCTTCAGCCGTGGTGTGGCGATAGTCGATCTCAAGGCCAGATTGCTCGGCATGGATCTTTGCAACGGGGATGTTTCGCTCTGCCGCATCAGCGCCGACAACATCGGCACCAAGCCGGGCCATTGGTTCGGTGAGCAAACCCCCTCCGCAGCCGATATCAAGAATGCGCAGTCCCTTGAAAGGTTCGCGCGTCTTAAGATCGCGCTCAAATTCAACCTCGATCTGGGCGGTTATGTAGTCCAATCGGCACGGGTTGAGCATATGTAACGGTTTGAACTTGCCGTTGGTGTCCCACCATTCAGACGCCATTGCTTCGAATTTCGCAATCTCAGCCTCATCGACGGTGCTTTTCATCATCTCTTGTCCTCTTTCTGCGCATCTGGCATGGCAGGTCAGCTTTCCAAGCTTATATAGGGCGCTATGGACAAAACCGCAGGACATAACCGCGCAACTTCGTTGCTCTATCCGTCAATCGACCCGTTTGATCAACAGATGTTAAGCGTGGGCGACGGGCACAGGATCTATGTGGAGCAATGCGGCAACCCGCACGGAATACCCGTTGTTGTGTTGCATGGCGGTCCCGGTGGCGGGTGCAGCCCCGCCATGCGCCGGTATTTTGATCCGGCAGTCTATCGTGTCATTTTGTTTGATCAGCGCGGCTGCGGTCGCTCAAAGCCGCATGCCAGCGTTGAGAATAATACAACATGGCACCTTATCCGCGATATTGAGATGCTGCGCGACAGGCTTGATATCGAGCGTTGGATTGTCTTTGGTGGCAGCTGGGGTGCGACGTTGTCGCTGCTCTATGCGCAAAGCCATCCGGATCGGGCTGCCTATCTGGTGTTGCGTGGCGTGTTCCTGATGACGCAACGTGAGCTGGACTGGTTTTACGGCGGGCAGGCTGGCGTGTTCTTTCCGGATCAATGGCGACGCTTCGCAAGTCTTGTTCCTGATGACGAACGTAGCGATATGATTTCTGCATATCACCGAAGGCTCTTTTCGGGGGACCTGCCACTGGAAACCCGCTACGCACGGGCTTGGGCCGGGTGGGAGAATTCACTGGCCTCAATGTCCAGTGATGGGACCGTTGGGGAAAGCCCTGCGGACTATTCCCGGGCCTTCGCGCGGCTCGAGAATCACTACTTCATCAATAAAGGGTTCCTGGAGGAGGATGGTCAGATCCTCAAAAATCGGGATGCGATCGAGCATATTCCAGCAACAATCGTGCAAGGTCGCTATGACATGATCTGCCCGCCACTATCGGCGAAATTGCTTTCTGATGGGTGGCAAAAGGCGCAGTTACGCATCATAAATGCCGCCGGTCACGCCTTGTCGGAGCCCGGAATTTCAGCGGAATTGATAAAAACAACTGACGCTTTGCGCGAGAGAGCCGCTGCGTTGAACCTGTAATCACAAGATTTTTTCAACTTTAGCTTTACAGCTAGATGTCAGTTGTTACGTTTGCCTCCCAAAGGGGAAACAGGGATAGCTCGTCTGCCGTGTCAGGAATTCTGAAAATTATTGCACAGCGCCTACTGCTTGGCCTTGTGACACTTCTCGTTGTCTCCGTCATTATCTTTACCGCGGTTAACCTTCTTCCGGGCGACTTTGCTCAGGCCATTCTGGGGCAGGGTGCGACTGAAGAAGCCGTCGCTGCGATCCGCGAACAGCTGGGGCTGGATCAGCATCCGGTCACACGCTATTTCCAATGGCTCGGTGCAGCCGTTCAGGGCGATCTGGGCACGCCGATGAGCCAAGCGTTGTTCAAAAGTTTTTCCGGGTCTGGTACCGGAACAGATGACGTGACGGTGATTTCTCAGATTGCGCCGCGCTTTGCCAACACGATGTTTCTTGCCGCCGTCACCGCCTGTATCGCCGTGCCGGTATCGATCTTCCTGGGGATCCTGACGGCGCTTTACCGGAATTCGGCCTTCGACCGAGGCATGAACGTCTTTACGCTGAGCTCGATCTCAAGCCCTGAGTTCTTCCTGGCTTACATTTTGATCTTGTTCTTGGCGGTGCTAAATCCGATCTTCCCGTCGCTCAGCAATATCTTCGAAGGCATGCCATTCGGGGAACGGCTAGAAAAAACTATGCTTCCGGCCTTAACCCTGACGCTTGTCGTCACCGCTCACATGATGCGTATGACACGCGCGGCAATTATTAGCCTCCTAGCATCTCCATATATCGAAATGGCGCGTCTTAAAGGGCTCAGCCCAATGCGCGTGATTGTGAAGCATGCGCTGCCAAACGCGCTTGCGCCGATCATCAATGTCGTCGCACTAAACCTTGCCTATTTGATCACAGGCGTTGTGATCGTCGAGGTGGTTTTTGTGTATCCCGGGATTGGTCAGCTGTTCGTTGACAGCGTTAAAATCCGCGACATACCCGTCGTTCAAGCCTGCTGCCTGATCTTTGCCAGCGCCTACATTATCCTCAACCTAACGGCGGATATCTTGTCGATCATTTCCAACCCACGTCTACGGCATCCAAAATGAGTTTCTGGTCGCTCCTCCTTATCGCAATCGTTGCCATGGCCGTGTGCGGTTACCTGTTCAGGCTCGTTGGACAAAGGGCGACAAGCAACGCGCCCTATTTCCGCGACATGACCTATGGTGTGGCCTTTGGTTACGCCTTTGCGGCCTTTTCGCTTGTTGCGTTGGTATGGGCGTATACACAGTCGCTAAGCTCTGACCTGGCGGTTGCAAACAAATACTTCTTTGTCGGGCAAGCCATAACCTGGTTCGTCATTTTTGCGGTCGCGGCTTTTTTGTTCCGGATTCTTGGTCGGTCGGTCGGAACCAGCGGAAGCCGCAAATTATTCCGTTCCATGCCTCTAACGGCAGCATTCGGGGTGCTGATCATCTTGATCTACGCGATTGTCGCGATCTTTGCCGCGGCGATCGCACCCTACGGGCAAGAGGAAATTCTAGCCGCAGCGAACATCGTACCAGGTGGCGATCCAGCGTTAGGTGGTGACCCGAATTATCCACTGGGTACGGATCAGATCGGCCGCGATATCTTG
Organism: Pseudomonadota bacterium; assembly: GCA_039193885.1. Lineage (GTDB taxonomy): Bacteria > Pseudomonadota > Alphaproteobacteria > Rhodobacterales > Rhodobacteraceae > Litoreibacter. The sequence continues at coordinate 139,016 of JBCCWL010000003.1, read as the reverse complement.
TCTCGGTTGATCTATGGCGCTCAGAATACGGTCGGTATTGCTTTTGCAACAACGTTGCTTGCGTTCTTTATCGGGGGCGCGCTGGGCTTCCTGGCCGCCACATTGGGCGGATGGCTCGACCAGCTTCTGTCACGTGCGGTCGACGCTCTAATGGCGATTCCATCATTGATCTTTGCGCTTTTGCTGATGACGATAGCATCAGTCTGGGCCCCCGCCATCGGCGTGCCTTTGACGTATTTCATGGTCGTTATTATCGCTGTCATCGATTCCACTCGCGTGTTCCGTCTGGCACGTGCGGTTGGGACATCAATCGTCGTCATGGATTATATCGAAGCCGCGAAGCTGCGCGGTGAAGGACTGGCCTACTTGATCTTCCGCGAGATCCTGCCAAATGCGACAGCACCGCTTTTGGCGGAGTTCGGCCTGCGGTTTTGCTTCGTCTTTCTCACCATCGCATCGCTGAGCTTTCTGGGTGTCGGTATCCAACCGCCCCTTGCGGACTGGGGTACAATGGTGCGCGATCTTGCCCAGTTCATTAACTTTGCAGCCTTTGCACCACAGGTAGCGGTCACACCGCTGCTGGCAGCCGGAGCGATTGCGCTTCTGACCGTTGCCGTGAATTTCGTGGTCGATTGGATGCTACACAAATCATCGGGGCTGAAAGAATGAGCCAGCTTCTGAAAGTACGTGGCCTCAAAATCGAAGGCCGGTCCGACGAGACCTGGATGCCGATCATCAACGGCGTCGACCTTGATTTGAACAAGGGCGAAGTGCTTGGCCTGATCGGAGAATCCGGGGCCGGCAAATCGACGATCGGGTTGGCCGCAATGGGTTACACCCGTGACGGTGTTCGGATCTCCGAAGGCTCGGTAGAGTTCGACGGGATCAACCTTGTGACAGCCTCTGCGGCGGTGAAACGGTCATTGCTGGGTAAGCGGATCGCGTATGTCGCGCAATCCGCCGCGGCCAGCTTCAATCCCGCGCATAAGCTGATCGACCAACACACGGAAGCACCGACGCAACATAAGGTATCCGGCAAATCCGAGAGCGAAACAGACGGTATGGAGCTTTACCGCCGGCTGCGCCTGCCCAATCCGGACGAGATCGGCTTTCGCTACCCACACCAGGTCTCGGGTGGCCAGTTGCAACGTGCAATGACCGCAATGGCGATGTCATGCCGTCCTGATCTGATTATATTTGATGAGCCTACAACCGCCTTGGATGTGACCACTCAGATCGAGGTTCTGGCCGCGGTTCGAGACATTGTCGAACAGTTCGACACCGCTGCGATTTACATCACCCACGACCTCGCCGTCGTTGCCCAGATGGCAGACAAGATCAAAGTTCTTCTCAAAGGCGACGAGGTTGAAGAAGCCGATACACGGACCATGCTTGCCTCGCCGCAAATGGATTATACGAAGTCCCTATGGGCGGTTCGCAGCTTTGAACGTCCACAAAAACCAGCAATCAATACATCGGCGACACCTGTGATTTCGGTTCAGAATGTCACTGCTGCCTATGGAAAAATTGATGTTTTGCATGACGTTAGCTTTGACATCCATGAGGGTCGCACGGTCGCCGTTGTGGGCGAATCTGGTTCCGGAAAATCAACCACTGCGCGGTGCATAACGGGACTGCTCCCGCCGCGCATCGGACATGTGGAGTTTGACGGGCAAGCTTTACCGCTTGATTATCGCAAGCGCGATAAAATGCAGTTGCGTCAGGCTCAAATGATTTACCAGATGGCCGATACGGCCCTCAACCCGCGCAAAAGCATCGGCGAGATTATCGGACGCCCAGTTGAGTTCTATATGGGCCTGAAAGGCCGCGATAAACGCAAGCGTGTCGAGGAGCTTTTGGCCGAGATCGAGCTTGAGCCCTCACAATATATCGATCGTCTTCCGTCCGAGCTGTCGGGTGGGCAAAAACAACGTATCGGAATCGCACGCGCGCTTGCTGCCGAGCCAAAGTTCATTATTTGCGATGAGGTAACTTCTGCGCTCGACCAACTTGTTGCTGAAGGAATTCTCAAGCTTCTTGCCAAACTGCAGGATGAGCTGGGCCTCAGCTACATGTTCATCACACATGACCTAGCGACTGTTCGCGCTATCTCTGACGAAGTGGTCGTGATGAAAGACGGGCTTGTTGTCGAGCAGGGCCCGAAACTGGAGATGTTCCAGCCACCGCATCACCCCTACACAGATCTTTTGCTAAGTTCGGTGCCAGAAATGGACCCGGATTGGCTGACGACGCTGCTGGATGCACGTGGAGTTGACAACATCGGCGACGCCGCTGTTGACAAAATGTAGAACGATACGGTCCGCAACGAACGACGGATCTCGGGGACAATCAAATACAAACGAACCAATTGGGAGATACTAAATGACACAGATTTCTAGACGCGGTCTTCTAAAGACCGGTGTTGCGGCCGGTGTACTTGCCGCCACTGGCGTGCCAGCCGTTGCACAAGCCAAGCGCGGCGGTCGCCTTCGCTTGGGCCTCGCTGGTGCAAACACGTCCGACAGCTGGGATGGTCGGACCCATTCCGACAGCTTCATGATCATGTGCGCGCATGGGTGCGTCTTCGACTGCCTGACAGAGGTGGGCGCAGATGGCCAGCTAAAGGGCGAATTGGCAGAGAGCTGGGAAGCCAGTGCAGACGCGAAGACCTGGACCTTCAAACTGCGCCAGGGCGTCACCTTCCACTCTGGCAAACCATTCACGGCTGACGACGTGATGGCGTCTTTGAACATGCATGTCGAAGAGGGTGCGAAATCCGCAGCCAAGCCTATCGTTTCGGCAATCTCGGACATGAAGAAGCTCGGCGATCACGAGATCCAGTTGACACTGGCTGCGGGCAACGCTGACTTCCCATTCCTTCTGTCAGATTACCACATCCTGATGTTCCCAGCCGGTGAAATCGAAGAAGCCATTGCTTCGGGCAATGGAACCGGATTGTACAAGGTTGAAAGTTTTGACCCGGGCGTGCGCTTCGTTGGTACACGCGTCGACAGTCACTACAAAGACGGATCTGCCGGATGGTTTGATGAGGTCGAAGTTATCGCGATCAACGACAGCTCTGCCCGTATGAACGCACTTATGACCAATCAGGTTGATGCGGTTAACCGGGTGGATGTCAAAACGGAGGCCTTGTTGAAGGCTAACCCAGCCGTCAACATCTTCGAAGTGACCGGCAACCAGCACTTCACGTTCCCGATGCTGACCGGCAGCGATCCGTTCGACAATGTGAACGTCCGCAAAGCGCTCAAGCATTCGGTCAATCGCGAAGAGCTGGTCGATAAGATCCTGCAAGGTCACGGCAAGGTTGCAAATGACCATCCAATCGGCCCAGCGAACCAGTACTATGCCGCTGACATCGAGCAGAACGCCTACGATCCGGACAAAGCGAAGTTCTACCTCAAGGAAGCTGGATTGGACTCTCTGACCGTCGATTTGTCTGCTGCCAACGCGGCATTCTCTGGCGCGGTGGACGCGGCTCAGCTGTATCAGGCCTCTGCGAAGGCGGCGGGCATCAACATCAACGTGGTTCAGGAACCCGATGATGGATATTGGTCAAACGTCTGGCTGAAGAAGCCATGGTGCGCCTGCTACTGGTCCGGTCGCGCGACAGAAGACTGGATGTTCTCGACGGCCTATGAATCCGGTGTTCCGTGGAACGACACGGGCTGGGAAAATGCCCGCTTCCAGGAGCTTCTTCTGACCGCACGGGCCGAGCTGGATTCTGCCAAGCGGAAAGAAATGTACACCGAGATGCAGATCCTGTGCTCGCAAGATGGCGGAACAATTGTTCCAATGTATGCGAACTATGTTGACGCACATTCCACGAAGCTGGCGAATACCGGTACCTTGGGTAACGTGTTCCAGATGGACAGCTCGCGCCTCATGGAGCGTTGGTGGTTCGCCTAAGGCGATCTCTCCAGACTTTTAAAAGAAAAAACGCCCCACGAAATCTCGTGGGGCGTTTTTTGTTCGCAAAGCCGTTTTTGCTTATCGGTATCTGTGTACACGCGCGGGCACACCGACTGCGACGCAGCCAGGCGGAATATCTTTGGTTACGACCGCGTTGGCCCCAATGATCGAGCCATCGCCGACATGCACAGCCCCGATGATCACAGTCCCCGCGCCGATCTCCACCTCATTTCCTATAACAGGTCGATGCGTGACCTCGTGCAATCCATTTATGCCGAATGTTGTGTTTTGCCGGATGATGACATCATCTCCAATTTGCTGTGCCACAAGAACCATGCCGCCAAAATGTTCCAGGCGTACCCTGCGGCCAACGCGAACGGTGTAGGGTAAATAAATGCCCGTCATCCATTCAGAAAGCTTCGACATGCATCTGAAAACGATGCTCAAAGGTCCACGTAGAACGCGCGGTTTGATCGACATACGCCAGTTTCCAAACCGGTGCCAAAACAGCGTCCAGAAACCTTGATTGGCTATTCTGTGCTCGTGGGTTCGGAAGTCTTCGGCCACCAACGCCCAGAAGCTTATGTCAGGAGGGTTGCAATTGTTCGTCCCAGGATTTTCATGGAACATATCGGGCGACGCCGTATTTTGTGCCGTCTCATTAAGTAGCCGCGATATATGGTTCACCGCCCCACCTCAATTTCTTAAGCGATTTCAATTGCTAAGGCGCTTATAGATGAAACTTCATCCATAAGCGTCCTGGCTAGATCGAAAGTTAAAACCTGTGAGGTTTAAGCCACCTCATCGAGGTCGTCTTCTTCACTTGGAATATCGCTCGCAGGGTCGTTTGCGTAGATCCCATGACCGTTGGTCAAGGCATCCCAGAGGTCCGCATTCGATTGAGCGTCGTTTTGGTTGCCGATGAACCGTACCGTGCTTTGCCCAGATCCTGAGCCAGCAGCGGTCACATTGAGCAAGACTGCGTCGTTGGCGTAGTCGATGACGATCTCTGCATTTCGATTGCCGCCAAGCCCGTTGATATCAATGTTACCAAACTCGCCTATGACTTCGTCCGTATCGATCAACGTCGTTGATGTCGCGCTACTCGTCCAACCACTGAGATCAAGGCGCAGACTGCCATCGCCCAAATTCACACCAGACTGAATGTCAGGGTTGTCACCGAAGGCACCGCTCGCGAACTCTTCGATCGTGCTTAGATCGTTTGCAGCGCCCCCGCCTTCGCGCGGCTCTGCCACAAAGCGCAGCATCGAACCCTGGCTCATGAGCAAGACGCCAGTACCGCCGTCCTCGCCGTCAAAACCGATCTGTGCGTCGTCACCGGTAATATCTATCCGGCTTCCAGTTCGCATCACGAAGTCAGCCCCATCGGTGGCTAGAAGAACTTCGCCATCGCTAATGTCGAGGTCATAATTTCCCGCGAACAGGCCTGTGTTGGCAAACCGGCCTCCATCGACATCAATGTTCAGCCGATCAAGGTCGGTCAAACCGTCCATCCAGACCTGACCGGCCTCCGAGATATTCAATTCAGCCCCGGCTTCGCCAACTGCCGTATGATCCTCGATGTTCAAACGGCCATGAGAGACATTCAATACACCGCCTTCGCCAAAATCCAAATCCTGGAGCGTAGTCGTGCCGCCGTAGTTCACCCAGTTCCCTGCCAGATCGACGCTATCGCCATTGATCGTCCCAGGCAGGTCTTCGGTGTCCCAGTTAAGACGGTTATCCCAGCGAATTCCGTCGCCAAGCTCATCTGGGACGAAGCGAAGCGTTTCAGGCGTTAGACGGTCCTCAACACTCAGCCCAAATCCCTCCTGGAAGTATGCGATAATTAGATCCGCGTCGACTACATCGTCCAGTTCGCCCGCGGCCTGAGCGCGCAGATATGCGGCCAGATCAGTGATCCCGGCATTTGGATCCCCTAACAGGTCCTGCGTGAAACGCTGGATCGTTGTCACGTCCAATACGCCTGTATCCAGACCATCTGTGTTCACGCCGGTGGTGCCGTCTCCATTGCCACCGATCCAGTTATGGATGATTGTATCATCATAGTATGGGGTCTTGGCATGCTGGATCGCCTGATTGGACCGCAGCTTTTCTGCCAACTCATCAGGGTTATCCGGATCTGCCAAATGCGCGATGATGTTGTCTAGCAGTGTGGATTGCTCACCGCCATTGCGGAACAGACCAAGGGACACACCCAACGTGTAGCCATCATAGTCACGGTAACCCGCCGATGTGATTACGTTGTCGGAAAATTGCGTGAAGTGGCCTATCGTCCCGCTGCCCTGGAAATCGCCACCCAGGAAATCAACGCCAACATTATTGTCGAGGAACAAGTTGTCCTCAATCAAGCCACCGGAGCGAATATGGGCACCATAAGACGAGGCCTGCATGGTGATGTTGTCCCGGAAGGTCACGTCGAGAGTATTGTAGTTCAAATAAACGTTGTGATTGAACTGCGTCGGTGACTGACCGCCATCGGTAGACCGATTGTCTAGGTAGTCCGGAGCCCAGCCGTTTTGATCAAACAGGCTGTCTTCAATCAGGATACCGTCAGTCCTTGAAATATATATCCCAGACGAATGAGGGCCGCCAGTTGTCCAGAAGTTCCCACCGGTTGGGTGCTCGGTCCGGTACACGTCGGAAACTTCAGTGTCGTGTAGCGTTACATTCTCAAAATCCTGAACGACGAGACCCATCTGATTGTACTGACCTGAGATCGTATTTGTCAGCCGAACATCGTCGAACAACAGATTTTCACCGTTGAGGACCTGCACCCCTTCCGTGATTTCGATATCACTCAATACAACGTTCTCGAGACCATCGTTGAACGCCACGAACGCTGTGTTGAGAACGGGCTTAGCGCCGGTCCCATAAGACGTCACATGGATTGGGTGCAATTCATCTTCGCCGGAAACACCGGAAAAGTTGATATTATCGCCCAAGTTGTTGTATTCAAAACCTCTTTCGAACAGGAGCCAGTGCGAGGAAGGCTCTGTATTCGAGCCCGTTATGTTGTCCCACAGACGCATACCGGCTTGCTGGTCAAGCGCCATACCTTCGCTGGAGCCATATTCTGGGTGATCTCTCAACCAGCTTCCAGTAATCTGACTGGCGCTCAGACCTTCAGCCTGGGCGATCTCGTTTATGCTCCACGAACTGTTGCTGGCAGAGATGTAGACATCACGGTGGTTATCGCCAACCTCGACAATGACATCGTCGTTTTCATCAGTTTCGAGCATATAAAACTCACCCTGACTCCAGCCTGCATCCTGCGTGGAGGACCGCACGTTTACAGTGTCATTGAAGACCTGCGTCGATCCGTTTTCATAGGTCACCTCGTACCGCATGTTCATGCTGCCCGAGAAGTCGTTGTCCATACTCATGACCAGAGCCAGAGTGTTGTCGGGGTTTACCGTGAGGTTGCCATGGTCCGGGCCTTCAAGGATGCGGATACTTTGGACATCGTCGCTGTCGCGAACTTCAAGCGTCGTAACCCGGCCACCGTCGACGCTGTAGCTGCTCGACGTGATCTGCTGAGTACCCCCGTCGCCGCCGTCACTTGACGGACCGTCCTGAGATGGAGGCGTGGGTGTCGTTACGGGCGGATCTTCCGGCTCGGGCTCGGGCTCAGGTTCCGGCTCTGGTTCGGGTTCCGGCTCTGGTTCAGGCTCGGGCTCGGGCTCGGGCTCAGGTTCGCTTGGTTGCTCATCAGTCGGTTCATCAACCGGATCCTCAGGTTCCTCGACAGGGTTGTCGGGCTCTTCTGCGGGATTGTTGATTGGGTCATCGGGATTCGCGCTTGGAAAAATGATATCCATCGGTTCGCTTGGACTGACATCATCGCCATCCAGAATCACACGCGCGCCATCGGTTTGCGGACCTGACCACTCTAGCGTCAGTGTCTGCCAGCTGTGGGCTTCGAAATATTGGAGGTCAATCGCGTGGCTGCCCGCCTCCAGCGTCACGGTCACGATACGCTCTTGCGCGCCGTGTATACCATCATTGGCAATGACAGCTTCACCATCGATTGCCATAGCTGAACCATCGTCAGAGGTCAGGTAGAAGGTGTATTCGCCGGGTACGGTAATAAGAAGCTCCCCGGAGAACGTGGCGGCGAAATTATCGGTTTGCCCACCCGGCCAAAACGCGTTGTCCCCGTAATCGGAATAGTCAACGGAATCGACATTCAATGTGATCGTCGGCGTTGCCGCGAAATCGATATCAGATATGCGTTGCGGCTGAGATCCGAGTTCAAAGAATTGCGCCATGAACCCAGAGGGCGTTGATTCAGCTGGTGCCGAAGGCGGCGTACCGCCATTGCCGGATCCTGAGCCGCCGGAATCTACCGGAGTCGGAGGCGTTATCGAATATGGGTCGTCGCCATCGACTTGCTGGACCTTTTCCAGTTTCTTTCCTGGTGCCAGGGCTGCGGACACCCCCGAGGAATCATCGTCATCTGCCTCGGCGGCGGATTTGGACGCCGAACTCGTTGACGAGCTGGAAGATCCACCTCCACCAAGGCCCCCCAAGGCCGGCATGAGTGAAAGTAGAGCGAGTAGCAAAGCTTGCATTTTTTAGACCCAAATTTTCTCCACCTGGCGAATGAATCGCCACGTGAATCGCGTTCCGATTGTGAATAGGGCACTCATTAGGTCAGGCGCTGGCAGCAACCCGTACAGACACTGGAAAAACTTCCCACCGGGATTAACCGTGTTTGTGATTAATCGAGTGTGACCGTGCAACAGGTGGGGCGGAAATGTGTTGGCAAAAAGGCGCCTGTCCACAGGGCCGATATTGCACAAGCAATTGGAAGATATGGTGTTTTTTGGCCCTTATAACCAAAATGTTGCGCTGCAGCGTAGGCGGTTCTTTGCTGAGCTCTTGGTGGTATTGTGCGCATTGTCGCTCAAATGGAAATCTAGCGCGCATTTTAGAAAGATTGCGCTCAATCGCGCGGGAATTGGGGCGGAAATGTGGCGAGAACTCCGTCCGGTTTTGCCGGGAATCAGATTGAGCTGGGTCGTCGCCCCGTATCTTGGACCAATCCCCGTCCTGTGGGCTCACGGATCGTCTTGGACACCTGTCTTCGCGTAGCCGGTGACGGTCTGCCAAACAATTCGCTGCATGAGATCAGCAGCCTCCGGACCGGGATCAACAGCCGCGCTGCCATCGGCTTTGAGCAAGCTGTGCGGCAGCCCGATGGGCGAGCTTTGATACAAGACAGCATAGTGGGTCAACGCCATGAGATACGCGCCCAGATCATTGAAATGAATCTTGTCTTTGAACAGATCAGTGCGGGACTTGATCTGACCTATACCGCCCGAGGCTTCAACAGCTCGAACAAATCGCGCCATAACCTGACCACCCGGGATCACATAGATCGGCTTCGCGTCAGTCTCATACGCCAAGGCCTTGTGCAGAATTTCGCCTTCCCAGTATTTGGACAGGTCCGTGTCCAACCGCTCCAGCCAACCCTCCGGATCATCTAGCTCGTGCCAGGTCTCGTAGAAATATACGCGTGCTGAAGGGTCCTGGCTGTGGGCTTTCTCAGCCCAGTTGTGCAGCATCTTCCCGCTGTCGTGAAATTTGATCGAATCCCGGATTTCGACGGCCTCCGTCACGACCAGAGCGTCATATTCCGCGGACTCAATAGCCTCATGAGCGTCGCGGTAGCGGGGATGGGCGTTCTCGACCTCGAAACCGTTGATCTCGACCTTAGGATCCCAGTGGGACTTCAGAACACTGCCCCAACCCAGCTGGCTTTCGTAGCGGTGACCGTCTGGCGCAAGCTGTTGAAGCATGGCCGGCATATCGCGACCCACCAGGCTGTGGCCAAGGTGAAAAACGCGTAGTGGCCCACCCACAGGCTCGGCCGGTCGCTCATAGAGCGCATCAATGGCAGCGATGTCCAACGGGTCCGGTTCCGAGCAACGCGCGACCATGCCGCAGGCACCCAAGAGCAAAAGCAAAGCTGTTGAGAATTTGCGTCCAAGGCGTTTTATCATGAAACCATTCCGATCACTGTCCTGATGAACTGAATTATAGTCTTTGAGCAACTTAGCCACAGACAAAATGGTGACAAAGGCTTGGATACGCTGCAAATGCTAAGTAGCAGAGACTGAGCGTTGTGCTTGAGTTTCAACCTTATCAAATCGACCAATAGAGGACACTGATGTTCGGCTTGGACTCAATTGCCGCAGAAAACGTTCTGACGCGCTATGTTGGTTCGACGGCGCGCGCATTCCTGGCACGGCCTTTTCCCCGAAAGTCGAACAGAAGACTTGTTTTCTATTACGAGCTCAAGGCGATCAGCTTCACTCAGGCCAACCCGTTCATTTACTACGCAGATCAAATGCGCGCACGCTACGGTGTGGACGTGCGCTGCATACCCAATTCGGAGCTTCTAAAGGGTCACGTGCCGCGCCACGATTCCGCGGATATCGTATTGCTGCAAACCTGGTTTGATTTGGATTCCGACGCGCTGGGCCGGGTAATCGGGTTGGTTCGTGAGGCAAATCCATCTGCACAAATCAGCTTTGTAGACTCCTTTGCCCATAGTGACATCCGACAAGCTCAAGCACTGGAACCGGAGATCTCATTCTACATAAAGAAATCGCGACTGCGCCAGGAAAGCGATATTTTTCGCGCGTTTCGCGGCGACACGAACCTGACCGAATTTTACGGCGATCTGTATGGTATCAGTGCCGAGCCAGTGGATTGGCAAGTTCCGCGTAATATTTTGCCAAAACTGCGTTTGAGCCCGAATTTCTTCACCGCGCCAAGGTTTCTGAAGGCCTTCGCTCGAAGCGATATGCCGGCCTGGGGCGGCCGACCGCTCGATATTCAGACGCGGTTCGGGATCAACGGCAGCCCGTGGTACAAGGCAATGCGCCAAGACGCGCTTGATAAGGTCAGAGGCATAAAGGGATTGAAACTATCACCTGCCGACCGGGTGTCTTACCGGGACTATATGATTGAAATGCGCCAATCGAAGATCTGTTTCAGCCCCCATGGCTATGGGGAGCTTTGCTGGCGCGACATTGAAGGCATTCTATCAGGCGCAGTTTTGGTGAAACCGAACATGGATCACCTGGAAAGTCTGCCGGATCTCTATCGCAGTGATGAGACGTATCTTCCTGTCCGTTGGGACTTCGAGGATCTAGAACCAGTCATTCACCGACTGCTGCACGATGAAGACCTGTGCAGGTACCTTTCAGAGAACGCGTTTCGTGCTGTACAGGACTATGTTCAGAACGCCCGTTTCGTGGATGATATGGCCTTCCTTTTCGACAATTAGTGCGGGCGGGACCGGCAGATGCTGAGAATCTGACCCTGTGTTAGCCGGCTCTCTCCGATCATCGCTGGAACCATAAGATCCTTGCGGACGAAATCCGGATGAAATTGTCCTGTCTCAAGATTAACCACCAAGTTCACGTCCTGGAAGTCGATAACGGTGCCAGTAAACGCGTATTGGGCCTTATAAACGGCCTCCTTCGCAGAGAAGATTTGCTTTGCAATTATGCCGCTATTTTGTTGTGCCTGAAGCCATGCGCATTCCTGCGCTGTGCAAACCGTATCAACAAGGTTTGCCTCAAGTGGAGTTGCGGGCTCAACATCGAGACCTAGCTGCGCAATCAAACGTGTCTTAGTGACTGCAGCGATACAAACAGTGTCGCTATGCGCGATTGAGCCGCTGATACCATCGGGCCAAATCGGTGCCCGATCCTGACCAGCGGGAATAGCAACTGGTGCCAGACCATGATCAGCCATCGCCTGGTGTGCTGCCACCCGCCCCCAGTAGAACTCCCGTCGGCGTTTGGGGACAGCGCGCGCAATAGCTTTGGCCTCTTGCGGGGACAGGTTCCCCGGTGGCAACTGCGGATTGGTTACGCCGATGCCACAATCTGGGCCGAGCATTTCACGCAAGGCGGCGTCAATTGCCTTGTTCAAGGGCGCGACTGTCGGCGTGCCCGCATCTCCCGCCGCCGGTTCATCGCGATCTGGCGGGCATCGAGCGGGGCATCGACGGTCTCTTTGGGGATCGGTGCGCTTGTCGCGGCAGGCTCCGATCGCTTTGCCGTGGCTTGCGCTGGAGACTGTGCCGCAGGTGCCGTTCGCGCGGGCTTTGCCGCGTTACCAGACTTCTTGACCACGATATCAGCCAAGGCGTCCAGAACTGGCGCTCTGAAAATATCGGTGATGGACAGCTTCGTAACACCCAACTCGGCCCTAATTTCACGATGTGCTTGAACGGCCAATAGAGAGTGCCCTCCCAGCTCAAAGAAATTGTCGGTGGGCGCTATCTGCGGGACGCCCAACATACGTGACCAGATCACTCCAACCCGTTCGATGGCGGCTTGTTTCGTCATCGCTTCGCTCTGCGGGCTTGCCGCCGGAGCCTGTTCTGGGGTGGAGACAGCGCTCGCTGCGGGCGTTGGTGCTTTCGCGGCGCCTCCGATCACGGGTGCGGGAAGCGCGTTGCGGTCGACCTTCTTATTCGGGGTCAGCGGGAAAGCATCGAGCTCAACGAAGAACCTCGGCACCATATGGTCTGGCAAGCGCTTCAACATCATCGCACGCAGCGCCTTGTCGTCCACCGGCCCGTCGGTCAGAAGATAGCCAACCAGCTGAACCAGATTCGGTCCGTCTTCACGCGCGACGACAACGGATTGCTGAACACCGTCAAATTGGTCGATGACGCATTCAATCTCTCCTAACTCGATCCGGTAGCCTCGCAGTTTAACCTGAAAGTCTGCGCGTCCAAGGAAGTCCAACGTTCCGTCCAAGGCCCATCGCGCGAGATCGCCGGTGCGATACATACGTTCACCAGGCCGGAACGGGTTGTCGACAAACCGCTCAGCAGTGAGGTCTTCGCGCTGAAAATAGCCACGCGTCACACCATCGCCCCCGATAAACAGCTCTCCGGCGACGCCAATCGGCGCAGGCGTCATGTCTGGTGCCAGAACATAGACTTGGGTATTTGCAATCGGCGTTCCAATAGAGGTTGTGCCGTCGGCGCCTGTTGCTGTGTGTGTGGTCGACCAGATCGTGGTTTCTGTGGGACCGTACATGTTTTCGACATGGCCGCCCGTCAGGTCCATCAGATCACGCGCCAACGCACCCGGCAACGCCTCCCCACCAACCATCATGACATCGATATGTCGCAATGCGGAACGCGCTTCATCGTTCATCACTAACATCTGCGCCATTGATGGCGTACATTGTAGGTGAGTTACCTTGTGGCGGGCTATTTGAGCAGCAATAGAGTAGTCTTTCTCATCTGGTTTTGTGATCACATTGCTTAGCTTCACAACCTCGGCCAGCGGCGTCAGGCCCTCTAAAACCGTATCAACCTCAATTCCATAGTCGATTAGGCAAGCAATTTCTGTCACACCAATCGCTTTGACTTGCTCAACGCGCTGCAAAGCGTCTTCGACAGTGCCAAAGAGACCGCTATCGTTGAAATACCGCTCAAACGCGAAGTCCAGAATACCTTCAAGTTCCTCCTCGGTCAGAGATCCCAGATCAAGTTGAAACGCGTTGTCGACATCTTTTGGCTTTTTGAAAGCCGGAAAAGCCCAGGCGTATTGTTTGATCAATCCGGCTGCTGAACGAAGATAGTCCTTCATAGGTTCGCGGGCGATTTCGCGAGCCGCTTCTTGCGTGTCCGCCAGGAACGAGTGCAACATCAGGGTTACCGTAAAGTCATCAGGGTCATGCCCTGCATCGCGCAACGCCTGGTGATAGATCTTTATCTTTTCGCCAACTTCTTCGACCGATTGACCCAGCAAATGGGTCAGAACATTTGCACCGTTTGCGCCCGCCTCTTTCCATGTGGCAGGGTTTCCTGCGGTCGTGACCCAAACGTTTAGGCGTTTGGACACCGGTCGTGGTTGGGTCAGAACTTCAAACGGCGTGCCATCCTTGCGAGGGAACGCAACCTTTTCGCCGGCCCAAAGCTTCCGCAGGTCGCGAATTGCATCAAACATCGCTGGCTTGTTGTCGGGCGGTGTATTCTCAGGTCTCAGCACGAAGTCGTCTGGCTGCCACCCTGACGCAATCGCGAGGCCTGTTCGCCCGTTGGTTAAATTGTCGATCACCGCCCATTCCTCGGCAATTCGAGCCGTGTGGTGGAGTGGTGCCACGCACGAACCCGCGCGCACAGCGAGATTTTCAGTGATCGCAGCGACAGCCGCTCCGGTTACAGATGGGTTCGGATATGGGCCACCAAAGGCATGGAAGTGCCGTTCCGGTGTCCAAACAGCGCAGAAGCCGTTTTTGTCGCCGAACTTGGCACCTTCCAACAGTGTCCGATACTTATCGCTGCCCACGCCGTCATCATTGCCCCAATAGTACAGGCTGAAATCCATCCCGCCGACATTTGAACTGGTCTCAGAGTCACCAGCGACCAAAGCGCGGCTCTCATCCCCGGAAATGACAACCTTGAAGCCGCGTGCCAGTGTCCAGAATAGCTCTAGCACGGAGATGTCAAAGGACAGGCTTGTGACTGCCATCCAGACCGCACCGTCCTTGTGCGGGATACGCGCATCCATGCCGACAAAGAAGTTGGAGACATTGCGGTGTTCAACCATGACACCTTTGGGCCGACCCGTCGAACCTGACGTGTAGATCATATAGGCCAGATTCTTGGCGTTGACGCCTGTGGTAGGATTGCTCTCTTTCCCGGACAGGTCCCCCGCGATTAGGGTCTGAACCGCCTCAGATCGTATGTTTTTTGCCAGATCGTTCGAAGTGATAATGACCTGTGTTCCACTGTCTTCGATGTAAAGAGCGGTCCGGTCAGCCGGGTAGGAAGGATCCATGGGAAGGTAGGCACCACCTGCTTTCATAATGGCAAGCGCCCCGACGACCAGATCCGTCGACCGCGGCAAATGAAGGCCTGTGATCACATCTGGACCAACGCCCATATCGATCAACTTATGCGCCATCTGATTGGCGCGTGCATTCAATTCGGCATAGGTCAGACTTTCGCCCTCGAACGAGAGCGCTTCCGCGTCTGGGGTACGCTCAACCTGAGCTTCGAACGCCTCATGCGTACACAGTTCCGCAGGAAATTCTGTTTCAGTCGCGTTCCAAGTCTCGACGATCTGAGCGTGCTCCTTTGCCGGAAGCAGGGTCAGGGCCGTCGTTTCAATTTCTAATTCGTTCGCAATCTGGCGCGCGATATCACCTAGGCGAGCTGCGATTAGATTTGCCGCTTCAAGAGAAACTTTGCCAGTATCCACCAGCAGTTTTTCTCCGCTCAAAGTCAGGGCCGTATCTGCGATCAGTTGTCCGTCTGACAGACCGAGGCTTGGAGACTGTAGATCGCCCGGTATACGCGCCAAAAGGTCCGCGCTGAATGCGGGTTTGGTGAGTGCCTCGGCAACCGCATCTTCGATATTGGTCAGTACGGCAGATGCTAGGCCAGCCACGCTGATCTGAACCGGCACCCAGCCGGTGAGATATCCAGGCTGCTCGCTCTCCGTTTGTACGGCAATATCCAGCATTTCAGTGTCTGATGTACGCGCAATTAGGATGGCGAATGCGGTTTGGACATGGGCGGGAGCCACTCCCTTGGCCAAGTTCAAACTGATCTCGGCAATCTCGCCAGCGGGCGCGGTGCGGTCGATCATGGGAATGTCCACTGAGGTCATTGCCTGCAGCTTGCGCCTCCAGTAACCCTCTACCTTGAGGGTCTGCGCCAGTACGTCATCCAGGCGTTCAGCTTCATCTGCATCGGGAGACGCCAAAACATCATTGGGAGAAACAATCGCATCAGCGGCAACCGGGGTTCCCGTCGTTCGCCGCAAGTCGCTGAGTGTGACCAGCGCGGTGCCGGTTGCGACTGTAAGGCTTTCCGCACTCACCTCAATGACCGTACCAGGGGCCTTGTCACCGCCGGTCGCACCGGCGTCTGATTTGCCAACAAGGATAACTTCGCCGTCGATCTCAAACTTCGGGCATGTCAGCGGGTTCCAATACCCACCATGATCAAGGGCCCGTACAAGTGTTGTGAGCTTGCGGGCAGAGCCGTTGAAATTAAGACGCCCTGCGGCTGGAGGTCGGTCATTCTTGGCAAAGTATGTCCGCTCCGACAGGTCCTGATCAACGAGTGAAGGTTCGGTGGCGGCCAGCTTTTCGAGAACCTTGGAAAAGCTGTCCATCGCCGCGCCGTAGCATTTGGTGTTGAGGGTCAGAACGGTATCGTCTGTCGTAATATCAAAGAACTGCTGGGCAAGTAGGCGACCTTCGTCAACCCCGCCCTCTATCATATGCCAGGAGATTCCATACTCTGACTCGCCATTGATCAACGCCCAAACCGGTGCATTAAGACCAGCATAACGCGGCAACGGACCATCATGGAAATTGACTGCACCGCGTTTGGGTAACGCTAGGACGGATTGCGGGATCATGTCCAGATTCGCAATCGAGAGGAGCCAGTCGAAAGCATACGTGCCCAGCGCCTCGGTCAGATCCTCGTCCGAGCTGATCACATCAACACTTGCACCTTCCGCCCAGGTCCGGACATCGGGATTGCGGGTCACGACCGCTTTTAGATCATGCCCGTCTTCAAGCAGCATCTCGGCACATTGGATAGCAAGGGACTCGTTGCCGATAACGACAGCGCTAAATTTGGACATGTAACTTACTCTCCGATTTGCGGTTTGGAGATCTGTCTGTCGGCAGATTTCGGAGACAATATTAAACGCTTAACTGTGACGAAATCATGGACAGCCAATGTCCGGAGAAAATGTGGAGAGACGCCGCGTGTTTTTCCGGTCACTTGGCATCGCAACCAATGCAGACCACCGGCCAAGAGATGGGTGAGTGTTGCGATCACGGCGTAAAACAACCCGTGGTTCTTACGGAAATAGTAAAACCGTGAGTCAAACCAATAGTCCGGTACGCGCGACCACGTTTTCATCCCTGTCGATACTGAGCCCAGATGAATGACGATGCTGTCGCGTACAAAGACCACCTCATGCCCAGCCATCCGGGCCCTTCGACAGAGATCCGTTTCTTCAAAATACAAAAAGAACGTTTCATCGAAAACGCCGATATCGTCGAGCACCGACTGGCGCATCATCAGGCTGGCACCCGCTAGCCAATCTACCTGTGAGGTCTGTTCCAGATGCTCCATCGACACTCGGTAGGATTTCAGAAGCTTGCTTACGGGGCCAAAACGGATTGCCGTTTCGAATTCGCTGAAAATGGATGGAAACCGGAAGGTCGAAGTGTGCTTTGTCCCGTCTTCACCCTTGATATAGCTTCCTGCAAAGCCGGTATTGGGATGCTTCGAGAGGTAGTCGTAAAGCACCTTGATCGCGTTGGGTTCCGGGAAGGCGTCCGAATTCAGAATGTAGACAAAATCTGGCTTGGTCCCATCGCTCAAACCCGTGGCAATGCCCACATTATTGCCCGCACCATAGCCACCATTGCGGCCCGATTGCAGAACGCGCGTGGGCGTTTCGCCCATGTCCCAACCTTCGGCAGCCACATGGGCTTTCATCTTCTCATAGGAGCCGTCCTGACTGTCATTATCTACAATCAGCAACTCGCCCGGCAAACCTTTCAAAGCAACCCGCGCTGCGGCTGTTGCGTCTAGGGTCATTTCGGCAGTTCTATAATTAAGTACTATTGTCAAAAGCTTAGGGTTGGACATTTGTTACTCTGCCGCCTCTTTCAGGTTGGCTATACTCGTGTCACTTTGCGAAAATTCTGCGTCTTCAAGGGTCTTCTTCATCCGTGCGGCAAGCACGCGGACATTTGGTTCCAGAACCATGGAATCATGATCTCCGGGCACCTCGTAAACATCTAGACGAGAAGCCCATTTGGTCCAGTCATTGTCATCATATAAATAGGTCCGGTCAGGGCTGATCAGACGATCGCCGACCTGCCATTTCGGAACGAGTGGTGGCCGGAACAGTGTCAGTGGCCCGTCCCAGGGTTCGACCTCGTAGCTGCCGACGCCTTCCAGAAACGCGTCCTGAATGGCTAAATTGTGGAATTCCTGACCGTCGGAGGCGGTTTCCTCCGTGCCTCGGCGTTTCTCGAACTCCCAGGCGATCCGGCGTTTGGCCCAGTCAAGAATGTAGCGGGGTCCTTGTGCCTTGAGATCAATCAGTTTGACCCGAAGCCTGTCTGCACGTGGGATCGTCGGTCGGATCGGCAAAGGCGTGTCGAGCATAATGACCGCTGTGACTTCCTCGCCCATAGCTTTGAGCTGTTGGGCAATTTCATAGGCAGTTATGCCACCGCCAGAGAAACCCCCAACCATGTAAGGACCGGTTGGCTGGATCTGACGCATCTCAGCAATATAATCGCGCGCGGCGTCCGGAATGGCGCGGTGCGGATCCTCATTGCCAAATAGCCCACGTGCCTGCAGCCCGTAGAAGGGTCGGTCACTCCCGACGAGATGCGCCAGATGGCGCAGGTTCAGCACATTGCCAAACATGCCGGCGACCAGGAAGAACGGTGTCCGAGCGCCACCTTCTCCGCTGTGCATCGGCACAAGGTGAGTGAAGCGTCGCTCTGGCTGAGCGGGTGTCGACGACGTTGTATCTGCGCTGTCTTCACCATCGATTGGGACACCGCGTTCAGCGATCAGCGCCGCGCATTTGCGAATCGTCGGGGCTTCGAACAAGACTGAAATCGGGAAGTCGACACCGTAGGCTTTGCGGATCTGAGCAAACAGCCTGACCGCAATAAGTGAGTGCCCGCCAAGATCGAAGAAACTGTCTTCGACGCCGATTTCGTCAACGCCAAGAAGATCTGCCCAAAAACCCGCCAGACGCTCTTCAATGGCATTTTCTGGTGCGATATAATCTGAATCCAGGTCCGGGCGCTGGAACTTTTGACCACTCGACTGAGCATCATCATCTCTTTGTCCGGCTTGTTTGATCAAGGCCGTGAGATCCAGCGACGACAAGATAATCTGCGCGTGTGGACCGGCCAAGGCCCGGAAGAACAGGTCCGCACCTTCGCTGGACAAAATGCCTTGCGTCAGATTGTGACGCAGACGCTCTTCGGCCGGGGAAAGCGGTCGGATTTCTTCCGGTTCAGCAGATCCTTTTGGCGATATGTCCGGCGTCGTCGCGAAACCTGTATTGGCTTCCATTCGCCGGATCGAGAATCCTTTGATATCCACGCAAACCACACCGTCTGGCGTCGCTATTGTGACGTCGAAACTTGCGATTTCGCCGTCGGCCTGGTTGTCGCCGCTCGATCGGACCCAGCTTACGACTTTTTCAGGTATATGGTGGAACACTTTGACTGACCGGTAGGAGACCGGCACCCATAGATGCGATGCCTTGTAGCCTTCGATCAGGTCCATGGCCCACCCGGTTGCCAGATCCATCAAACCCGGGTGAAGCAGATAGCCCGCGCTTAGGTCCGATTGCGCAGCAGGCGGCAAGCTGAGATGGGCCAGACCCTCGCCCTGGCCTAGAAAGGTTTTGTTCAGCACCCGCCAACGCGGGCCAAACTTCAGATGCACCTCCTGGGGTGACGCCATCCATCCCGCATCACCGGCCTCGACCGGCGTTTTGCAGCGGGTTTCAATCTCGGCAACATCTATTGGACCAGGCTCAGTCATCCGCAGCAGCGATAGGCTGGCCTGCGCATTCTGCTCAAACTGGCCAAGGGCACCGCTTTCAATCAAGAAATCATAGCCCGTTTCGCTACGCGGAAGTGTCACACGAACATCCCGACTCGAATAATCGCTGACCGCTAACGGGCGCAGGAAATAAAGGTCCCGGATTTCGAATGGCGCTGTTTCACCTTGTGCACGCAAGGCCTCTGTCGCGATTTCCAAGTACCCGGTTCCAGGCACCAAGGCATCGCCCGCCAAGGTCCGATGGTCATCCAGGAACCAGCGATCTTTCACGGCGTATTCAGCCGTGAACCTGCGGTTGCCACTGGGATCGAAGGTCGCGTGATCAAGCATCGGCTGACCAGCATCGACGACTGGTGGCGGGGCCGCTTTGCCTGTGCGTGCTTGCATGGCGTCGGCCGCCATGCCGACATCGGACCATATCCCCCAGTTGATAGCCAGAATTCGGGTTTCCGACCCTTTGCGGGATTTGGCGAAAGCATTGAGATACTCATTGGCGGCAACATAATCCACCTGTCCAATCGGCGCAGTGGCCGTGGACGATGAGGAAAACAGGACCATCCAGTCCAAAGTGCCATCCGGGAAGACGTCATCCAGGACCTGAGTCCCGTGAATTTTGGGGGCAAACACATCTTCGATCGACGTGACTGACTTACCCATGATCGGACCGTCATCAATATGACCCGCAGCATGGATGACACCATTCACCTGGCCAAATTTCGCCTCGATTGCTGCGCGGGCCCCGCGAATGTCCTCAACGTTGGATACATCCGCCGACAAGGTTAAAACCTGGCCACCGCTATCTTCGAGCTTACGAACGGCTTCAATGCGCCTTACCACGCTGGCATTCGGTGCCGTATTGCGCAGGACTGCATCCCACGTCTCGCGCGGGGGCAGAGCGTTGCGAGACACGAGCGCAATCTTGGCATTGTATTTTTCGATGAGCGACGCGGCGAGTGTCAGACCTATGCCACCGAACCCACCGGTGATCATATAGGTCCCACCTTCGCGCAGCTCGGCCAGTTTTACGTTGTCTTGAAGCTCCACCAGCGGCGCTGGCCGGAAATCTAGCATGAAACGTTTATCATTTCGAATGAGCGCGGTCCCATTCGTCGCATCTGCGAGAGCATCCTCCAGGACCTGATTGACAAGCCGCTTAACGTCGCCCTTGTCGGCACCGCGACGAAGTCGGCCTGACTTGGGCATCTCAACATCCAGATGCGAAACACTCAAACTGGAATATTCGCGCGGAATAACGCGTACTGGGCCGGTGATCGTCGCCTTGGACGGGTAGGGCAGTGGCTCATCTTTGCGTTGCAAGGCCCCATCACTCAAAACAGTCATGTGGATGTCGCCGGGCAGATCCTCGCCACCAATCGCCTGTGCCAGGAAGAGAAGGGAGTAAAAGCCCTGCTCCTGGACACGGTGGAAGAAGCTTGAGCCCGGACGGAAGCTTTCGTCTTTTGTGATCATCCAGCCATGCACGATCCGGGTTGGAATGCGGTCGCGTGCATTGAGATCTTGAATCAGCGCATCGTAACTTTCGCGTCCGCGTTCAGGCGCAATAATGTAGCTGTTGTCAGCGGCTCGTGAAAACGTGTCGCCGGGTTTGACAAGGATGACATCGTGAGACGCCGCACGCAGGCGATCAGCAACGGCGTCGCATATCCCGGCGTCATCTGCGAATATCAGCCATGTTTGGGCTTGCGCTTCGGAGAGGTCACCCAGCACATCCACATCGCAGGGTGCATATTGAGGAATCCAAGTTGGACGATATCCCCACGCGTCAACATTGTCGTCGCGTTTAAGCCATTCGATATCATCGCTTGCCGCGGCCTTTCCGGGCTCAATGTAGTATGGCGCGTGCTGGAAAGCGTAGCTGGGCAACGGCACACGCAACCGCTTAGCCTCACCCCAAATCTGGTCCCAATCGAAGGTGCCGCCAACAGCCCAGATGCGCCCTAGCATGGCCATGAAATACGCGTCATCGGCGACGGTATCGTTGGGATGGCGCAAGCTGGAAACAACCTGGTTGGCCTCAACTTTTGGATGTTGCCCCGCCAGAGAGGACAGCGCCTTTCCGGGCCCTACCTCGATGAAAACGCGAGCGGGTTTCTCCGCCAGAGTTGCGAGGCAATCAGCGAAGTGAACCGTATTGCGCAAATGGCCTACCCAGTATTCAGGGTCGGTAGCCTGCTCATCAGTGATCAGCTCACCGGTTCGATTTGAGGTAAACGGGATCTTCGGTGCGCTCAGTGTAATCGAGCGCAAATAGTCTCCGAATTCCTCCAAAATCGGCTCCAGCATGCGGGAATGCGCGGCGATATCGATCTGGATCCGTTGAAAATCAATATCCTTTGCGGTCAGGCGTTCTTCCAATGCGTCCAGCGCAGATTGCGGTCCTGTGGCGACCGACAGATTGGGAGCGTTGACCGCTCCCAGGTCCAGATCATCGCCCAAAAGCGGTTCCAGCTCATCTGCGGGTAAAACAACAGACAACATGCCACCTTCTGGGACTGTATCAAACAGACTGCCACGCAGGTGAACCAGGCCAATGCAATCCTCAAAGGACATTACGCCGGCCACGCAAGCGGCTGTGTTCTCGCCCATTGAATGGCCAGTCAGTGCCGCGGGATAAACGCCCCAGCTCATCCAAAGCTGCGCCAAGGCATATTCAGTGATCATAATGAGTGGCAGCTGAACGGAAGGGCGCGTCAACTTGGCGTCAGCGGCCTCTTCCTGTCCTGGTTCGGGAAGCCACAAGCTGCGAATGTCATAGTCCAGCTTGGGTTGAAGAATATCGAGACCTGTATCGATCCATTCTGCAAAAACCGGTTCTGTTTCGTAGAGGTCACGCGCCATTCCGGCGTATTGCGCGCCGCCGCCGGGGAACATGAAGACGTAATCCGGAGTCCCAGGGAGTGCCGTGTGAGTGAAGGCCCGCCGGGGATCGTTTTGCTCAAGCAGGTCAGCCGCTTCCGCGTGGCTTTCCGCGACGATAACCCGACGGTGTTCAAAAGCACGGCGGCCTTTTTGGAGCGACCATGCAATGTCGGCAAGTGGCTGATCGGTATTGGCGCGCAGGTGAGCGGCCAGAGCCGTCGCGTTGGCGTCCAGCGCGGATTTCGTGCGTCCCGATACCGTGAGAAGCTGGAACGGCCAATCGCTTTGCTCAGACGCAGGTCGCTCTGGCGGTTCTTCAATAATGACGTGGGCGTTCGTTCCGCCTACACCAAGGGAATTTATGCCGGCACGACGCGGGCCCTTATAAGAGACCCAGTCTGACAGCTGATCATTGACCTGAAAGGGCGATGTTTCGAAATCAATCGTCGGGTTCGGCTTCTCATACCCAAGCGACGCAGGAATTTGCGCCTTGTGAATGGACAGCGATGCTTTGATCAAACTGGCCACACCAGCAGCCGTATCGAGATGCCCGATATTGGTCTTCACGGATCCAAGACGGCAAAACCCGACATCCTGCGTTGTCTCGTTGAAGGCTTGTGTCAGGGCCGCAACTTCGATGGGGTCGCCCAAATACGTGCCCGTACCATGGCATTCGACATAGTCGATCGTGTCAGCGTCGACGCCCGCCATGGTCTGTGCTTCCAGAATGGCAGCGGCCTGGCCGTCAACTGAAGGAGCCAGATAGCCAGCTTTGGCAGCACCATCATTATTGATCGCAGACCCTTTGATCACGGCCCAGATATGGTCGCCATCAGCGATAGCGTCCGACAGTCGGCGTAGCACCACGACACCAGCCCCGGATCCGAAAACCGTGCCTTCAGCGCGATGATCAAACGCGTGACAGTGGCCGTCGGGCGACAGAACTTCGCCCTCTTTGTAAATGTAGCCCCTATCCTGGGGCAATTCGACGGTGACACCACCTGCCAGGGCGGTATCGCACTCACCGGTCATCAAGGCCTGGCACGCATAATGCGTCGCGACCAGCGAGGTCGAGCACGCGGTCTGCACGTTTACCGAGGGGCCCTTAAGGTCAAATATGTGGCTGACCCGCGTTGACAGAAAGTCTTTGTCATTGCCGGTGTGACGCAGAAGGAACATGCCAACGTCATCGACAAGATCTGGGTTGGAGCAAATGTTGAAATAGAAATAGCTTCCCATCCCACACCCGCCATAGACGCCAATCGGGCCCGTTGCGTTTTCTGGCATATGGCCAGCGTTTTCCATCGCCTCCCACGCCACCTCAAGAAAGCGGCGGTGCTGGGGGTCCATGATTGCTGCTTCTTTGGGCGACAGACCAAAAAATTCAGCATCAAAATTCTCAAACCCGTCCAAAGGCGCGGCGGCACGTACATAGTCGTCTCGGTTCAGCCTGTGCTCAGCTTCGCCGGCGTTCATCAGCTCTTCCTTTGAATAGCTGCGGATCGACTCAATACCGTTCTTGAGATTGTCCCAGTACTCCTGGATCGTGTGCGAGCCCGGCAAATGGGCGGCCATTCCTACAATGGCGATATCATTCTCGTCCATGGAGCTATCCTAAGAACCACCAGGCATTTTAACACTACCCATCTTCATTCAGCACACGACTTGGCCCGGGGTTTATTGTCGGACTTAGGCGTATTTATGACAAGGTTGCGACGTCTTAAACCTTTTCGCCTTAACGAATACTCATGTTTAACCGAAAAAGTGCAGAATGTCTCGTGATCGCGAGATCGCGACCAAAACCTGGGCAAATTACGGATGATCTAGTCGCGATTATACGCATCTTCATACCGAACCACGTCATCTTCTGCCAAATAGGCCCCGGTCTGTACCTCTATCAGATACATCGGCAGTTTCCCTGGGTTTGCCATCCGGTGCTGGGCGCCTAAAGGGATATAGACGCTCTCGTTTTCAGTCACGAGTTTTGTGTCAGCGCCGATCGTGACTTCGGCTGTTCCTTGCACAACAATCCAGTGCTCAGACCTGTGGTGATGGCTCTGCAGGCTCAAGATGCCGCCAGGATTGACCATGATGCGCTTGACCTGAAATCTGTTGCCAAGACACAGGGTTTCGTACCAGCCCCACGGACGATGCGCCCGCGGATAGGTATCTGCCTGCGGTATTTCCAGGCTTCTTAAGGTCTCAACAACGAGTTTTACGTCTTGCGTTCGATCCCGATCGGCCACAAGCACCGCATCATTCATCGCAACCGCTATGATCCCATCCAAACCCAGACCAACCAGGCGCATCGTTTCATCATCGGATCGTAAATAGCTGTCGGTGCAATCGACCGCGGTGGCGTTGCCCGCTGTCGCGACGCCGGCGTCGTTCGATTGCGCTGCCGTCCAGATTGCATCCCATGTTCCCAGATCAGACCATCCGGCACTCATTGGAATTGCAGCCACGTCCTGAGCCTTTTCCATCACCGCATAGTCGAAGGACACGCCCCGCGCGCCTTGGTATCCGTCTGATCCGAGACGGAAAAAATCCAGATCCGCTGCCCCAGTTTCCAGGGCTGTTCGGCATGGTTCCAGAAGGTCGGGTGCGTGGATTTCGAAGGCCCTGACCATATCCGATGCTTTGGCCAAGAAGATGCCGGCATTCCATAGGAACCGGTCGCTCTCGAGCATCATTTGCGCGGTTTCGTGATCAGGTTTCTCTCGGAAACTCGTGAGCGGGACCGGGTCCGGCCCGTCTGGTGGATGTTCCAATTCAAGGTAGCCAAAGCCGGTCTCGGGCCTTGTCGGTTTGACACCGAATGTCAGCAACCGTCCGCCACTGGCTTTATCGGCCCCGATCTGGATAGCCTGATGAAAAGCATCAATATCTGCAACCAAGTGGTCGGATGGCAGAACCAGCATCTGCGCTGTTGGATCCTCGGCAAGGATCAAAGCCGCTGTCAAAATGGCTGGCGCGGTGTCCCTGCCGCATGGCTCTATGACAACGCGGGCATCACTTAGACCAAGTTGATTTGCCTGATCCGTGGCCATGAAGCGAAAATCATTGCCCGTCATGATCAGGGCAGGCTCAAACGGCGCGGACGCAACCCGCGCCAACGTCATCTGATACAGGCTGCGAGACCCGATCAACGGCGCAAACTGCTTTGGGTAGGCCTTACGAGAGGTCGGCCAAAGTCGCGTACCCGAGCCGCCACATAGAATGACAGGAGTAATGTTCATGTCGCTGTCGTGTCCTGCCGTTCTGGCAAAGCTTTCGTCGGTTTTTTTGATCACTATAACGCACCTCTTAAACAGAATCTCACATCGATTTCGAACTGTGATTAACCAAATACAAATTGAAGAGGCCGGTTTATGGTTTCTAAATCGTCAACAAATGTTCGAAGTAGGCCCGATTCAGGCCAGATTGGTCAATTTCGGACGAAAATTTTCGGCCTGCAGAACAATTTGCCCACATTTTCAATCTGATGAGGCTTTAGTCGGTAGATCTCCAATCTGAGTGATTGCCTAGGAATGCAGAGTGCGAGCTTCGGCGTGTTTGTGGCGTCTGGTTGTTGGCGAATTGGTGGTGGCTAATTTGTTAATGCCTTACGATTGCAAGTGTATGTGACCCAAAACGGCCAGCCAAAAAATTTCCGAAATCTCGTGGAAAATTAACCTTGGGTGCTCAGTCGGATAGGAGTAAACGAAGCGCAGAAACACTAATCACTGAGTTTTGGTTCGACGACAAAACATGGCCTCAAAATTCCAAAAAGTACTGCGCGGCGATGGAATGAAAGCCCGCACGCTCAGAGGGACAGCGTTAAGTGTTCTGGGATTTGGAGGCAGCCAGTTCATTCGTCTAGCCTCAAACCTTGTCCTTACTCGCCTGCTTTTTCCCGAAGTTTTTGGTCTTATGGCCTTGATCCAGGTCTTTATCGTCGGGCTTGGCATGTTTTCGGACATGTCGATCAACCAAGCCATCATTCAAAGTAAGCGGGGTGAAGAGCCAGCGTTTCTGAACACGGGTTGGACAATCCAGATCATTCGCGGACTGGTTTTGTGGATCTTGGCCTGTCTGCTCGCAGCACCCGTGGCCGAGTTTTACGGGCAGGAATCAATCAAAGAAATTTTACCGATTGTCGCTCTGTCCACAATAATTGGCGGGTTCAAGTCGACCAAGATGCCGTTGGCCAATCGCAACCTACTTTTGGGGCGCTACACGTTCGTTGAGCTGGGCGGGCAGATCATCGGAACGATCGTCATGATTTTGGCCGCCTGGTCGTTGAGATCTGTTTGGGCACTTGTTATCGGATCTCTTACGATCTTCTCTTTCACGACTATCTTTTCTCATTTGCTACTTCCCGGTCCTCGAAACCGCGTCCAATGGGACAAACCCGCATTCTGGGAATATTTTCATTTCGGCAAGTTTTTGTTTTTTTCGACAATCGCAGGTTTCTTCGTCCAACAAGGCGATCGCTTGGTGCTCGGAAAATTCGTGTCCCTCGAAGATCTTGCGGTCTTCACGATCGCATTCTTGTTTGGGAACCTGGCCCTGACCCTAAATTATCAGATAAACCAGCGTATTCTCCTGCCGCTTTATCGAAAGCGCCCACCGGCCGATAGCGACAACAACTATAAGCAAATCGCGCGGGTACGATTTGGACTGGTAACGGGCTTTCTCTCCGTCACTGCTCTGCTGGCCTTTGGTGGTGAACTTCTAATCGAAATTCTCTACGATTCCAGATACTACGCCGCAGGGCCATTGCTTGTGCTTCTCAGTCTTTCAATCATGCCGTCACTGGTCGGAAACGGCTACAAACAGATCCTTCTGGCAAACGGAAACTCACGTGATTTCATGACGTTGACAGCTTTCTCAGCCGTCACTCGGATTTCTTTGCTGGTGATTTTAATCCCACAATTTGGGATCGTCGGAGCCATCCTGGCGCCATTCCTGGTCGATCTGATGTCCTACCCGCTAATCGTACACTTTTCCCGAAGATACAGGGGCTGGTATCCTGGCATGGATATCGGGCTGCTTGTCTTGTGTACTGGAATTGCGGCCCTAGCTTTGTGGTTGAGCCCGTCCGCCGCTGAACAGCTTTTGACCCCGCTCGGTTGGACTTTCTGATTATTTATACTCGATCAAGCCGCCGCGTTTTCCACGCAATCTGTCCCAAAGATATCCGACAGCACCTTGTGCCTCTGGTAGCTTTCCTAGCGTCAGGAACATGGCCTGCGCCCAATCGTTGCTGCGCAATCCGAGCCGCAACATCTGGGCGGGCCAGGCCAGGAACAACAGCAGTGCCCAAGAGCTGACAAAGCTGCCCAGAAGCGCGAGTGCGGGTATCCCAAGACCCCAAAATAAAGCTGATCGGGTCGCGTGAACGCCATGCCGTTCCGGTGGTGCACCATGGAGCGCGGCACCTTCCGCATAGGCGTGACCCGCGCGCTTGTTTCGTTTCCACCATTGCGAAAACTTGCTGAGTGCAGCGTCATGAAGCGTCATTTCGGCATCTAGACGCCAAATCAGCCAACCCGACTGGCGGAGGCGGACACAGAGTTCGGGTTCCTCGCCCGCAATCAGATTGGGATCGAAGCCTTCGACCTGTTGAAACGCTTCAACCCGCATCAACGCATCTCCACCACAGGCCTTGGCAGAACCTGTCGGTGTGTCCCATTCTTGGTCGATCAAACGATTGTAAACGGAGGCTTCCGGAAATCTTTCGCGCCTGCGACCGCATACGACCGCGTGGTCAGGGTTTTCATTTAAAAAACTGCGGGCTTTTGAAATCCAGTCCGGCTGCAGTTCGCAATCCCCATCGATGAACTGGACGTAATCCGTTGCAGCGCGCTCTTGCAGCAAACGGGCCAAGCCTTCATTTCGGGCTCTGGCGGCTGTGAATGGCTTTGACATGTCCAATGCCACGACATGCGCGCCGGTTGCCAATGCGGCGTCCTGGCTGCCATCGCTGGATCCGCTGTCGACATAGACGACGTGATCCACTTGGTTTTCTACGGACGCCAGGCATCGCAATAATCTGTCACCTTCATTGCGGCCGATGATAACCACGCCGATGGTCTTTTGATCCGACATTGAGAACCTAGTTCACCCGGGGGCGGAAATGCTGGGTCTGTTGGCGTTGGACTGGGACGCCGCGATCCTTTCCGAACCGCGTATAGGAAATTGGACCGCGCTCTGGCGGCAGTTCAACCGGTGCATTGATCCTGCCCAATTCGATCCTGCCCCATAACGTTCCTGCCAGCATCCACGTCAATGGCGTTATCGTTGCGTTAGGGATCAGATCGACGAGGTTTGCTGTGAGCATCAAGATCAGGATAGACGTTTCAAGCGAAATCTCCATTTTTCTGGCTCGCACAGCCAAAATTACGACTGGCAGACACAGCAAACCGAATTCCGACAGATACCGAACCCATCCACCCATTCCCACAGTGATAATCCAATAGCCATCGGCGACGCTGGTTGCGCGACCCCACTTGTCGAAAATTGCGCTGCGGTTCCAGCCACCCCAGCCAAAGAGGGGCTTTAGCTCCGCCCGCTCCAACAGTTGGTCTTCGTTAAAGACGCGGAATCCGAAGGATTGCGCCCTGCGCGGACTGAAGCCTTCGGCCCAGGCTAAGATCCCATCGATCGGGATCATGCCGCCCCCCCGCAAGATCGGATAGATCAGGATGACTGCGGCAATGCCTGCGCATATCAACAGCTGAAGCCGCGTCCGGAGCAAAAGCGCAACCGGTACCAGGACGATCGTTATCAAAAGCGCTCCGAGGGACTTAGAGAGAACCAGTGTAAAGAGAAGCCACACTGCGATGTAAACGTACATCATGCGGTGCTCTTTGTTGTGCAAACGCACAAGTCCGATGGCTGCTAAAATTGAAGTTGCAAAGAATATTGAAAGCCAAAGCCCATGATTGAGAAACACGAGCGGGCGGAATCCATCCCCACGGATGTGTTGTAGAAAGCTATGTGGAAAGAAGCCGTAGACCATATTGTTGAGCTGCGGCGACATTCGCACTTCGTAGAGCGCCAAGAAGGAATAGCCCAGTGCCGCAAACACCAGCAACTTCAGAATTGTTTTGTGAGCGTCGGGATGCGCCAGATACCTGCGCGCGAGCAGGAACGGCAAAAGGCTCATCAGGGTTGTAAGAATTGAGTTCAGCGCGTCGATGCGACGCAAGCCAGGAACAATCGTTGGCCCATAGGTCAGTGCCTCACCATTGGTCAGCGTTGTTCCGACCGCGCCAACGACCAATGCAACGATCATCGCAAAAGACAACCAGTTCTTCGGACGCCAGCTTGGCATCACGACGTCATCTTTGACGGTTTGGGAAAACAGCAGAATAAAAAATGCGGCGAGGGCTGGTATCGTTTCCTTTTCGAATGCAGGCAACATCGGCAGATCGAGCTTCAGACGCTCGGGCAAAAGCAGGTACCCAACCAGAAGGGACGCCACCAGCGCGACCGGCTTGTCGCATCGCTTGAATAGGATAGCGACAACGATCGGAAAGCTAAAAAGAACAATGTACCCAAATACCATAATTAATGTTCCGTGGCCCGTAATGGTCCTTGTGGCGCTTTGCTAAGCGATTGAATTGTAATCACACCCTGTATGAAATCGATTTCGCGTGTGGCGCGGCCTGTTCCGAGTACGGCCAAGCAACGCACGGTGCATAAACCAATCTTTGTAGGCTGTCATCGTATCTCTCTACCAGATTTTGAATTCCGAGACGATTGTTAAGACCGCATTCTGTTTTTTCTGTGAAAATTTCCAGCTTTTTTGAAAGATAGAAATGGATCTCTCTTTGTCGACTTCTTCCAACAGTGGAAACTCGAGACGACGCCCTCGATTTACGACACAACCAAGTATTTCCGGAACACTAATCGTAGGCGAAGCGCTTGCGCTGTCCCCAGGTGTGGCGAGCCCTGGACCGATCACCTATGAGGTTGTGCGCTTGCGGCTGGACGGTGTGGACAAGCTGACCGAGATTGCGGACATGGCTTGGAATACGGCCGGCGAAGATGTGTCGGCCGGCGGCATTCTGACTTACCGCGTCCGGGCCAGAAACGCCAATGGCGCGGCACTTTCGCAATTGATCAGCGTGGTTCTAGCCCCACCTGCAATTGTGCCGGAATTCAGCGTGCAGCCGTCGCTGTCCGGAGTTCTGGAAGTCGGCGAAGTTGTGACCTTGGCACCGGGTACTGCCACACCTGGTCCGATCACGTACGATATTACGACTTTAACGGTCGACGGGATCGACCAGCTGGGCAATGTCACAGGGACAAGCTGGAACACAAGCAGTGTCGATGTCTCGGGCGGCGGAGCGATACTGTACCAAGTCACCGCAACCAACGTGACAGGCTCAACCTTGTCCACGGTAGTCTCGGCAACGCTGGAGCCTGAGCCCATTCCGGCACCAAGTTTCACAGCTCAGCCAAGTATTTCGGGCATGTTCGAAGTCGGCGAGGTATTGACGCTTTCGCTCGGAACAGCGCTGCCGGAACCGGTTTCGCTGGCCATTTCAAGCTTCACTTTGGATGGGGTCGACAAAGTTGCAGCCTTATCAGGTCTCATCTGGGACACGACGGGCGAAGATGTCTCAGGCGGGGGAGCGATTTCGCTGCAGGTGACGGCTACAAATGTGACGGGTCAGACCAGCTCTGATATTATCACTGCAACGCTTGATCCCGAACCGCTTGTGCCGCCGACTTTCTTGCTCCAACCGCAAATTCTTGGGAGTTTGGAGGTGGGGCAGACGCTCACATTCGATCCAGGTGCGGCGCAACCGGCCCCGGTGACGCTTGAGATCACAAGCCTCTCACTCGATGGTGTCGACAAGCGCGCAGAATTGGTGGGCCTTGACTGGGACACAACAGGCGAAGATGTGTCAGCTGGTGGTTTGATCGAGTTCCAGATCACCGCGACGAACCCGGACGGGTCCACATTGTCCGACGTGATTTCTGCGACATTGAACGCAGCGGCACCGCTGGGTCCTTGGGTCTTCGAAACCCCATCCGACGGTGCGTTCGATATTCTTGCCTCGACCGGAAACACCGGAGCGCCCGACGTGCTGGACCTGGGAACGGGAGCCGTTTTTGTCGGTGATCCTGGACCTGGCTGGCTGGTGATCCCAGCCGGCGATCAGCGGCTTAGAATTCTTCAATCAATTTCAAACCCCGCCGCCCCAGTCGTCGCAGACACCGGGGATGGCCAAATTCAGCTGGGAGCCTAGCAGATGTTGCCCGACTTTCTCTTACGCAAGCAAACCGGTGAACTTGAAATCGTTACCGGAGACGAGCCCTTTACCGTGACACCTCAGGCTGGACCCGGAGATTACACCGTATCCCGTCTTGACAACTCTGCGGCCGTCACCGTTACCGGTACGGATCTGACGATCCCTATTCTTTCAGGGGTGAGTGCATCGGTCTCGGGCACGTCAGCAACTTTGTCCTGGAGCACAAATGAAGGGGAAGGCACGGCATATTGGGTCTGCACATCCTCGTCCATCCAACCCACCGTCACGCAAATCGCTGCCGGCCAGGACCATACGGGCGCACCAGGGGACGCCTCCGGGACGCAACCCGTTACGGCGCCGGGGGCGCAGGCGGACCAAACGATCAGCAATGTGCCTGCTGGCAATTACCATTTCCATCTGTTTCAGCGGGACGTGGCTGCAAATGAAAGCGCTATTGCGTCAACGCCATTCTCAATTGTTCCGGCGGACACACAGGCCCCGACCTTGTCGGGTGTTGCAGTCGGCCTGTCAGGCAGCACCGCTACGCTGTCCTGGTCAACAGATGAAGGCAACGGCACAGCCTATTGGGTCTGTACAACCGCGGCCACGGTTCCCAGCATCAATCAGATCATAGCCGGGCAGTCGCATACAGGTGCAGCCGCCACGTCAAGCGGAGTGCAGGTCGTTTCCATCGCCGGAGCACAGGCAGACCAGGTGGTTACCGGCCTGGCAGCCGGACCCAGCTACTTCTTCCATCTGTTGCATCGAGATGCTAACGGAAACACGAGCAATATCAGTTCGACCACGGGGGTAACAGTGTCAGGCGCGTCTGCTACGATCAATATTGTGCGACGTTCCGCCTTGGAGATCGCCCCGGAGGCGGTGAGTTTTGATATCTCGCTTAGCGGTTTTGACACCTCAGGACCGTCGGGTGGCGATATTTATGACCCCCGCTTGCACGAGCTCTACTATTTCTGGGATTTCGGCGATCCAGGCACATTTTCAGCACCCGTCAATCTGAAAACTGAGCATATGAACTCCAACTTGGCATACGGCCCGTTAGTTGGACACACATTCCGCAGCCAGGGCAGCTACAATGTCAGTTGCCTGGTCGTAGAGCCATCTTCAGGCAAGTCGGCAACTGCGTCGCTGACAGTGACAGTCGGCGATCCCGAGTCTGTATTTGCAGGTTCAAATACGATTGTGGTCGACACAACCGGAGCCGGAGACGCAACAAGCTTCGACAGTGCCATTGGCCAGATCAGAGGCCAGCAAAACACGCCAAGACGTATCATTCTGACGCGTGGTCAAACTTTCACTTTTAGTGGCACAAGCCTAGGCGGAAGCACATTTTCAAGCGTTCCATCGCTTCATATCGTGGCATCCGACGGGGCTGGCGCGAAGCCGGTTATTGTCGCGAATGGCGGTATTGTGTGGCAAGACACAACCAATTCCGGCGTAAATAAGGATTTCGTCATCCAGAACATTCAAGCTGATGGCGGATGGGATTCAGCAACAGAGAGCGGTCCGGATCGAGAGCTGGTGCACCTTTTCGTCAATCCGCCGCAGCATTTCCTGATCGATGCGTGTGAGTTTGAAGGCTTCAAACTTGTTTATAAATCGGATGGGCAAGACCCGAGCCTGTTCAGCACGTACACGACGATAAACGACACTGTGATCACCAACTGGAAGGAATATGCGTCTTATACAAATGTCGGCCATCATGTTCTGACCGGCAACCGGATGTCGCAAGACGTTGATGCTCTGAGCGGCGGACCTCGCGACGGGACCCACAACACCCAGGGACCAGTTCGCTTCGGTAGGCCTGTCACAACCGTGATCCATGGAAATGACATGTTCTCCCGGTGTGGTTGGACAACGAACTCAGCCGGCGATTTCATCACCCAACCCTGTGTGCGCTGGAACTCTACGCCGCAAGAAGGTGCGATGCTCAACATGCAGTGTAACGCTTTGGAAGGCGGCTACGGCGTGATTGAACTGAAAAGCGGTATTGCCGATGCAAACAGCGTCCGCGTCAACGCATTGATCGAGAAAAATGTCTTAGTTGGAAACACGATGAGCCATAACATCATCGGTCTTCAATTTGGAGGCACAACGATCCGCAACAACGTGATGATCTTCCCGAACACACCGACAATGCCAAGTTTGAACCCGGCTCGCTTTATCAATCTTTCATCACGTGGATCAGACCCGCAGAACTTTGCGTCTCCGATTCGCATCTACAACAACAACATGACCAGTTTGATGGTGCCGGCGAACTTCGACAGTGGCCAGTCCGCTGCTGCTGTTGAATTTGACCAAAGCAATGGTGGGGCATTCACCAATGTCGTGTCGACCAACAACCTGACCTATCAACCCAACCTTGGTCAAAATGCGTATAATCCGGTCAACACGACTGTTCTGTGGACACCGCGCTATAATGGCTATGATGACTTCCTGACCCCTGCACGTCCCCAATACGCCACACCGGCGAATACTGTTGCCACCTATGGCGCAGCAGCTGGGTCGTCCGCGCTGGGTGCTGCGACGTCGGGTCTTGCTGCTTATGATGATCTTTATGGCAATCCGCGGCCACAGTTGCCGTCTCGAGGGGCGACTGAGATCGCTTAGGAAACAACACACGGGTTCCACTTTACTCATGCGCCCTTGCCGGTCATAGAAAGGGGCAGCATGAGTAGCCCGTGGAAATCCCATGTCCCGCATTGAGACATCGAAACCAGTCGCCTATTTAACCAGTGTATATCCGGCCGTTTCTCACACCTTCATTCTGCGCGAGATCGAAGCGCTGAAAACCCTGGGACTGGACGTCAAACCGTTCTCAGTACGACAGCCACCCGCAAATCATTTGACGGGCAAGCCCGAGAAGAACGCCTTCTCAGAGACGTTTTATGTCCTCAAAGAAGCGCGCAATCCGTTGCGGCTTCTCAAAGCCCAATTGGCTGCCTTTAACCATAGTAGAGCCTATTTCAGCACCCTAAAACTGGCCTGGGCGACCAGTGCGCCGGGGATAAAAGCGCATATTTATCAGCTGATTTATTTTGTTGAAGCAACGATTCTGGCACAGGAATTTCGGGATCAAGAGATCCGCCATGTCCACAACCATTTTGCCGATAACCCGGCAAATGTCGCAATGCTGGCAGGCTCACTTGCCGAGATCCCTTTCAGCTACACCTTGCACGGCCCGGCAGAATTGTATGAACCGCAGCGCTGGGTTCTCGATGTGAAGACGGCCCGCGCCAACTTTGTGGCGTGTATCAGCCATTTCGCCCGGTCGCAGGCGATGTATTTTTCCGATCCGAAGCACTGGCACAAGCTTAAGATAATCCATTGCGGGATCGAGCCGTCACTTTATGATCGCCCAGCGAAACCTAAGTCAGATGATACGACCAACCTCGTGTTTGTCGGCCGATTAACAGCGATAAAAGGTCTGCGCGTTCTTTTGGAAGCGTTTTCGCGTGCTTTAGAGACTAATCCTGACTTGCATCTGACCCTCATCGGGGATGGTGATGACCGGGCCCATCTCGAGGAACTTGCAAAACCTTTGGGCGACGCTATCCACTTCGCCGGGTATCAATCGCAAGACGCGGTTGCCGAAGCGATGAGCCAGGCAGACATTTTCGTGCTTCCCAGCTTCGCCGAGGGTGTGCCAGTTGTCCTGATGGAGGCGATGGCCGCTGCCCGCCCGGTGATCACCAGCCTTGTCGCAGGCATCCCAGAACTGGTGCAAGACGGCGTCAGCGGCTATCTGGTGCCGCCAGGTGACGCCGAAACTCTCGCTGCACGGATCGAAACCCTGTCCGCCGATCCGGAACTTCGCGACAAGATGGGTCGGCACGGACGTCAGAAGGTCCAAACAGAGTTCAATATCCATAGCGAGGCAGCCCGTATCGGAACCTTGCTGAATGGTCAGATCGATGGCCCGATCCGCCCCGATCCGCTGACCGCTGGGGGGACGCGATAATGTGTGGCATCACCGGATTTCTGCACTACCCCGGTCAAGCGGCGGGGGAACACGCTGCCCAGCACTTGCAAGACATGATGGCCGCAATTGCACATCGCGGTCCAGACAGCCGCGACCATTGGGTCGATGCTGAAAGTGGCGTAGCGCTGGGCCATCTCAGATTGGCCATTGTGGATCTCAGCCCGACCGGGGCGCAACCGATGCGCTCGGCCAGTGGGCGATATGAGCTTGTTTATAACGGTGAGATCTACAACCACACGAAATTACGCACCGCGCTGGAACAGGCCGGGACAGCCCCGAATTGGCGCGGAACCTCGGACACCGAGGTTTTGTTAGCAGGCGTTGAAGCCTGGGGTTTCGAAAAGCTTCTGGATCAAACCCAAGGCATGTTCGCTATCGCTTTGTGGGATCGCGAAAACCGCACCCTGACCCTGGCGCGGGACCGGCTCGGGGAAAAACCGCTCTATTACGGCTGGAACGGCACGGGCAAGGACGCGCTGTTTCTGTTTGGCTCGGAGTTGAAAGCATTTCACGCACATCCCGCGTTCAAACCAGAGATCAGGCGCGACTCGATCGTGGCAATGCTGCGTCACGGGCATGTCCCGGAAGATCTGGTTATCTATGAAGGGCTCAAGAAGCTGCGTCCGGGCGAAATGGCCACCGTCTCTTTGGACGATCCAACGCCGAAGCTCAGCCGCTATTGGGATGGGGCGAGCATTGCGGCCGCTCCACGTGGCCCAGCGCCCAGTGATGCAGAAGCTGTTGACCAGCTCGATGATTTGCTTCGCGATGCCGTTGGGCAGCAGATGATGTCGGACGTTCCTCTTGGCGCGTTTCTCTCGGGTGGGATCGACAGTTCTACCATTGTTGGGCTTATGCAGAGTCTATCTGACACGCCGGTGCACACATTTTCCATCGGGTTTCACGAGGCCCGATATAACGAGGCCGAGTTTGCATCTGATGTGGCCAAGCATCTGGGTACGCATCACACAGAGCTTTACGTGGGCGACAATGATCTGCGCGACGTCATTCCCAGGCTTCCGGAGATGTATGACGAACCATTCGCCGATAGCTCGCAAATTCCCACCTTTCTGGTCGCCGAGTTAGCGCGTCAACATGTGACCGTGGCGCTTTCGGGCGATGGCGGAGACGAGCTGTTCTGCGGCTACGACCGCTACATCCAAGGGGCCAAGCTGATGCAGCAGTTGGGACGTGTCCCGGGACCGTTGCGCGGTCTGGTTGGCCATGTTGTCAGAGCCCTACCGGCAAAGCTGCTTAACGCTGTATTAGAGCCTATTTTGGCAACACCACAAGGCAAGGAACCCAACGGTCAGCGCTTCCACAGGCTCGGGGATTACGCGTTGTCGCGCAACGATGAAGAGCTGCACCGGAAAATGGTCTCTGTCTGGCGGTTCCCTGACGCCGCGGTTTTGAATGCATCCAGCCCGGAGAGTATACTTGCTGACCATCTGCCGGTTCGAGGGGCGCTCGAGACCTCGGAACGAATGATGCAGCTCGATATGTTGGCCTACATGCCGGACGACATTTTGGCCAAGGTTGATCGCGCAACGATGGCAGTTGCCCTGGAAAGCCGGGCACCGCTTCTGGATCATCGGGTCGCGGAATTCATCTGGGCGCTGCCATTCCATTTCAAGCACCGGGATGGGAAATCGAAGTGGCTCTTGCGGCAAGTTCTTTATCGTTACGTCCCGGCGGAGCTTATCGAACGCCCGAAAATGGGGTTCGAAGTTCCCATTGGTCTGTGGCTGCGCGGTGGTCTGAAAGACTGGGCCGAGGCCTTATTAGACCCCATTCGCCTTGCAAATGAGGGGTTTCTGGACCCGCAGGTCATCTCGAATATGTGGGCCCAGCATCAGGCCGAAAGCCACAATTGGGGACGTCAGCTTTGGAATGTTTTGATGTTCCAGGCTTGGCTGGAGCGCTACTGGGATCTATAGAACCCGCTCAGAAACAAATTAATCCGTAAACCGGCCTCAATTTGGTCACTAAAGTCCTGTGTGTTCGCGCTCAGCGGTCACAGAAATTTTGATACAATCACAATCATTTTCCTGTTACCTGTCCCGCGTCGGGGCGCATCGAGTATGACCAAGAGGCACAATCCATGTCGGTAACCAGTTCCGAAAGCCCAAAGATCACCCGTCTGCGTGATTTCATGCATGGCGGGATGTTTTGGCTTGTCGTCAGCATCGTTGGCGCAGCTTTCTTTTTCAGCGAGGGGCTCGACGCACTTCTGGTTGCATGGCAACTGCCTGAATATAGCCATGGTCCGCTGATCCCGCTTCTGTCCGGCCTGCTCTTTCTGCGGCAACTGAAGGAATATCCGCCGCGCCCTGGTCCGATCAATGATCGTTGGGTCGGCGTTATTGTGATTTTTGGCGCCGTGGTATTTGGGGCTTTGGGAAAACTGGCAAATGTGCCTGATATCGTCGCCTATGCCTTGATCATCTGGACCGGCGGTGTGCTGCTGGTCAGTTTCGGATGGCAAACCGGCAAGTATTTTTGGCCTCCGGTTTTGCATTTGGTCTATATGCTGCCGCTGCCCGAAACGCTTTATTACAAGATTTCGACCTATCTACAGTTCGTCTCGTCCGAGCTCGGCGTCTGGTTCCTGCGATTGCTGTCGATCCCGGTCTTTCTGGACGGCAATATCATCGATTTGGGCGTGCTCAAGCTCCACGTGGCGGAGGCCTGTTCTGGGCTGCGCTATCTGTTCCCGATCTTAAGCTTTTCCTACATCTTCGCCGTCTTGTACAAAGGCCCGATGTGGCACAAAGCTGTGCTGCTGATCTCCGCCGCGCCGATCACCGTGCTGATGAACTCAGTTCGCATCGCCGTCGGCGGCATTCTAGTGAATTACTTTGGTGTCGAGTGGCTGGACGGCTTCACGCATTTCTTTGAAGGCTGGGTCATCTTTATCTCCTGCATTCTGATCCTGTTTCTGTTGGCCTGGATCATGCTGCGCTTCCAGGCCCAGAAAATGAGCCTTGTCGAAGCGCTGGATCTGGAGACGGAGGGCCTCTGGACGCAAGCTAAGCGTATCGGATTGGTGATGCCATCTGCTGCGATGGTCACTTCTGCCGCTCTTGTCGGTGCGTCGTTGCTGGCCTGGCAAGCCGTGCCAGATCGGGGTGCTGTTGCTATTGACCGGCAAGGGTTTGCCTCCTTCCCTCGCGCCGTTGGAGACTGGCAACAAAAAGGGCCTCACCGGGAACTCAGCCCCGGGGTTGAGCGGGTTCTGGGGGCTGACGACTATCACAATGTCACGCTGGTGCGACCCGATAGCCCGGAGGTCGGATTGTTCATGGCCTGGTACGCCGATCAAAATGACGGTGGCGTGCACTCACCTGAGATTTGCCTGCCAGGGGCCGGTTGGGAAATTGCCTGGCTGGAACGTTCCGATATTGGCGACCGATTGCAAAGTGGCGAGCCACATCAGATCAACCGTGCCATCATTCAAAAGGGCGAAACCCGTATGATGGTGTTCTACTGGTTCGAACAGAAAGGACGTCGCGTTGCCTGGGACATGGCCGCGAAAATGTGGTTGATGGTCGATGGTGTCAAAACCGGCCGTACGGATGGCGGCCTGGTGCGTCTGACCACGTTGATACGAAGTGGCGAGGATGATGCAGCCGCCGAGGCCCGCTTGACGGATGTGCTGATTGGCCTGCAACCACAAATCCAACGCTTCATGCCAGGTTGAAGTCCCCGGCTCAGAGAGCGATTCGCCAGATTGCGCTCGATCGCACATAGCGATTTCGCGTTGGTTCGCAAACGTGCCAAACAGGGGCACTTAATGCGCAATTCTTGGACATTGGTACCGAATTCAATGGCTATGTTTCCATCACAAGACTGTTTCTGGCTTATCCGTTGACGCAATGGTATGCTCTTCATAGGGTCTGGCGGTTGTTTCTGAGTCCCCTTGTTAGTGAGTCGTCATGTCGTATCATGCGCAACGTTTTGGTTTTTCCCGAAACCTACTTTTCTCCTCCTTTTTGCTCGTCTTGTCGCTGCCTGTCCTGGCGCGGTTGTGGTGGGATTTGCGTGGTGGCGGTGATCCGTGGCGGCAAGGAGACTGGTTGGTCAATTTCGGGTCGGGCCCGATCCGCAGGGGATGGTTCGGTGAGTCGATCATCTGGATGAGCGACGCCCTGAGCGTTCCGCTTCTACATGTTACAATCGCCTTGCAGATGGGGCTTCTCGGTCTGCTGATCGCCTTGATCGCCTGTATCTGGTGGTTCCATGACAATCAGAGGCTGGTCTTTTTCCTGCTCGCCTCACCGGCGTTCTTCATGTTCCAGTGGGCCGGTGACATGCAAACCATCATGCGCAAGGAAATCCTTGGGTATCTGGCCATTTCGTTTCTTCTATTTGCCGCCATCGCTCCGCGGGGCCATTTCCTTGCAGCGTTTATGGGGCTCGTTTTCTTCACCCTTGGATGTATCGGAAACACGCTGCATTCGCTGAAAATTCTGCCCTTTTTGATCGGGATCTACTTCCTTTTCCTGCAAGGCCGGCTCAGCCGAGCTCAAGGCCTTGTCCTGGCGGGTATCGCAGCATTCATGTCAGTATTCTGGATGGGGTACTCGCTCCAGTTCAACGAGGTCGCTGAGCTGTCCGGAATGTGCGCCAAGCTGGTCTCGCGCGGTATGGAAAGCTCCATCTGTGACGGTGCGATCCGCTGGCTTGTCACGGACGAAGTCAACCACGGCCAACAGGTGGCTGCATTGATCAACCGAGAGTCTGTGATGCGGTACAGCATGGTCAGCGCATTGGCTGCCGTACCAGCAATCGCTGCCTACTGGATGTTCCGCGAGAAGCTGATTGTGACAACCCTGATCGTGGTCGCCGTTGTGCCAATCATCCCGCTTTACGTAGTGACAACCGATTGGGGTCGGTGGCTGAGCATCATCTATACCTCCTTGATCTTCCTGATCCTGCAGGCCCATGCAGCCAAGAAACTTACGCTGGTTCAACAGCCCCATATTGCCGTGGTCAGTTTCATGTTCTTTGCGGCGATCATGGTGACACCGCATGGTACGCTGGGAAATCCGAACGGCAACGTCATCGCTTCGCTGTTCGAAGCGATCACCGCATTCCTTTAAGCGCCGGGGGTCATGCTGGGTGGGCCGCCCTTAGGCGGTCTGCTTTGCAAAGCGGGCGCGAGTTAGTTGGATAAATTCCTTTACGGTTTCCAACCCGCTCTGTTCCTTCTCTTCGAGGAGCTGAACAAGCTGGTCCACTGTCGCGCGGGCATGGGCGATCTCTTGGGGATCGGATCCATAGGCAATTCCGTATTTGCCAAGAACATGCTGCTTCACCCAATCCTCGCGGGTTTCATATTCGCCCGGAATGACGATGCTGAGGCAACCGCACAGGGCTGCAAATTGCGAATACATTGTCGCCTCGTCGTAGGAATAAAATACCTCGCACCGGTTGAAGATATCGTTGATTTGCGCGTGGCTCATACCATCGATGTCAATTGCCTCGGCGGTTTCGGTTTCCGGGATGCGTGGCTTCTTCTGACCCTTCCGAACGATGTAGCAGACGCCCTTTCTGTCAGTACGCCCTTCATTGCGATAGGCGCGATTGATCTTCCAAAGATACAGAAGCGGCGCGCCGCCCGTCAG
Source organism: Pseudomonadota bacterium (assembly GCA_039193885.1). Taxonomy (GTDB): domain Bacteria; phylum Pseudomonadota; class Alphaproteobacteria; order Rhodobacterales; family Rhodobacteraceae; genus Litoreibacter. The sequence continues at coordinate 97,682 of JBCCWL010000003.1, read as the reverse complement.
CTCTGGCATATCTGCCTTCTCGAAATCGCAAAAGAACATCTCGTTATCTGTGAAAGAGTAGGGGTGCTGGTCCCCTGGTTTATAGAGCAGCCAGCGCACAACATTCGGGGTGCCCATCGGGTTTCCCGGTACGATTTCCGGATAAATCGCAACACTGTTGGGATCCTCCAAATAGTCCTTGCGCGCCAAAGGCGTGTTCAGCGCCGGGTTTCTCACAAACTTTGGTGGGAAAAACACTTTCTTGAGCCGCACGCGCCGCCGCTCCTTGAAGATCGGTGCCATCGGCCAAAGATAGGCTGTTTCCCCAAGCTCATTGAGCGCATGCACAAGTTCATGCAGAAAAATTGCGCCCCCGCTATCTGGGTTAAAGTCGGGCGCATTCACAATATATCTCAGAGTCGGAACCCCCTTAGACATATCGGCTAAACAGATTTCTTGCGTGAATCGCGTTTGGGCAACGAGATGTGTTCGACTGTGGTCAGGTAGGACCGTGCTGTCGAAATCACCGTCTCAATCTGCGTATCGAGCGCGAAGAACATCGGCAAACGCACCAGTCGGGATGAAATGTCATCCGTCGCGGCCAGACTTCCGTTGCAATGTCCGAACTTGCGACCTGCAGGCGAAGAATGAAGTGGCACATAGTGGAACACGGCATTGATCCCAGACGAGGTCATATGCGCAATCATGGCGTCGCGGTCTCTGCGGTCCTTGAGAAGCAGATAGAACATATGGCCATTGCCCGTAGTGTCCTTGGGCGTTTTCGGCAAGACGACGCGACCCGCGTCAGCCAGTTCCGAAAACGCCTCCATATACCGGTTATAAAGCGCCATGCGGCGGGCGCGAATGACATCGGCCTGTTCGAGTTGCGCGTAAAGGAAAGCTGCCACGAGTTCACCGGGCAGAAAGGATGACCCGATATCAACCCAGGTGTATTTGTCGACCTCACCACGGACAAATCGGGACCGGTTGGTGCCTTTCTCACGTATGATTTCCGCACGCTCCACCAACTCAGGCCGGTTGAGTGTCAGCGCACCCCCTTCACCCGAAATAATGTTCTTGGTTTCATGAAAACTGAAGGCCGCCATGTCGCCCAAAGAGCCTGCGAGCCGACCTTTATAGGTCGAGCCCAGCGCCTGAGCCGCGTCTTCGACCAACAAAAGATTATGCGTTCTGGCGATGTCCGCTAGCGCGTCGATATCCGCCGGGAAGCCTGCATAATGCACCGCGAAAATCGCTTTGGTGCGAGAGGTCACTGCAGCGCGCACGCTGGTCGGATCCAAGTTGAGCGTTTCGGTATCGAGGTCCACAAAAACCGGGGTTGCCCCGCGCAGCACGACCGCATTCGCGGTCGAGACAAACGTAAAGGATGGCATGATGACTTCGTCGCCAGGCTCCAGATCGCACAAGATAGCCGCCATCTCCAGCGCCGCGGTGCAGGAGTGCGTCAGAAGGGCTGCGGCAGATCCGGTGATCTGCTCCAACCGCTCATTGCACATTCTTGTATAGTGCCCATCGCCAGACAATTGGCCACGGTGAATAGCATCCTGGAGAAACTCAAATTCCCGTCCAACAATAGACGGTCGATTAAAGGGGATTTTATAACTTGCCATGGAACTGACTACTCCTGGAAACGTCACTCATTAATTTGTCACATCGCGGTATAATGGCCAAAGGTAGCATAAGGCGCACGCCCTGCAAAGTCCGGTAGCGCAGCCAATAGCTCAACAATCTTGAGGCGAAAGCGCGGTTTGACCTCGCTTCGTGAACAGCGCGGGCTGTTGAGCCACCCATACCGGAATCAAGCCAAAGAGATTCGGTTTTTCCCATTCACCCGAATACTGACGCTAGCCGCGCAAGCGCGCCTTCGCGACGACGTAGAAAAACACCAAAATATCGACTGTGTATCGCTTCCCGAGGCGTCGTGGTTCGAGCATGAATCGAAAGATCCACTCCATACCAAATTTGCGCATCCAAAGCGGTGCGCGCGGTTTGACCAGCGAGTAGAAATCCGCCCAACCCCCTCCGCAGATCGCAAGGCCCTCGAAACCGGCGTTGCGCAGCTTTCCGGCCAGAATCTCTTGCCGGGGCATGCCCATACACAACAAGACGACCTGCGGTTTCAATTCGACCACGCGGTCGACATAGACGCTGTCATCATGGAACCCATGTGCGGTTTCGACGAGGTTTGTGTGGCCTGCTGCTTGCAGTTTTTTCCGCGTTCGCGCCATCGTCTCATCTGACGAGCCATAGATCACAAGATCCCGGTCGCGGGTTTGGTCCAAGATTGTCGTAATAAGGTCTGTTCCGTTCAGATTCTCGGTCTTGCCCAGTCCAAAAATCCGAAGCCCCATTTTGATGCCAATCCCATCGCGCAGCAGCCAATCGCTTTCCATGAGGTGAACGCCAAAATCGGTTTGGCGCGACGATGTGGTGACCGCGTGGGCGTTGAGAAAAGACAAAACCTGCGCGTCGCTGCGCGTGAGCAATTTGGGCAGATCCCAGGCCTTCGAATCCCGAGCGGTCTTTTCCAGCAAATTGGTCACACTTACCGACATCATTCACCTTGATTGAAAATTGCTGATCCTATACGTCAGGCAAGTGCTCATAAAACGAAATCAGGCATAATTCAAACGTTCAGAGGCACCTCCATGACTGATCGCTATGTTCTTGTATCGCCCTGTAAAGATGAGGCGGATTTCATCGAACGAACGCTGAAATCAATCGAAGCGCAAACGATCAAACCAGTGCAATGGGTGATCGTCGACGACGGCTCATCAGACAACAGCGTCGAGCTGATAAAGGCCTATCAAGCGCGGATGCCGTTTATCAAAATCGTGCACCGTCAATCCGGTGCAAGGCGGGTCGGCGCCGGTGTCATTCTTGCCTTTAACGAAGGATATGACGCGGTTGATGTAGAGTATGATTTTATTTGTAAATTTGATGTGGATCTAGATCTGCCAGAGAAGTATTTCGAAGTTCTGATTGCGCGAATGAATGCCGACCCCCTGCTTGGAACCTGCAGCGGCAAGGCCTATTACGTGCATCCGTCCACAGGCGTTCTGACCTCGGAAATGTGCGGTGACGAGGCGTCAGTGGGCATGACAAAGTTCTACCGCAAAGAATGCTTTGAACAGATCGATGGATTTGTCGTTGAGGTTGGCTGGGATGGATTTGATTGCCATCTGTCACGCTGGCATGGCTGGCGCGCCATGAGCTGGGATGAACCTGACCTGAACTTCGTGCATTTGCGACCCATGGGGTCGAGCCAGGCCAACATCTACAAAGGCCGGGTTCGTCACGGGAAAGGTCAGTACCTTCTTGGTGCGCATCCCCTGTTCTTCCTGGCCTCATCGATGCTGCGTAGCGTCAAGCAGCGGCCCTATATCACCGGAACGCTTTATTCGATCTACGGCTATATGCAGTCCTGGTGGCAGGGGGAGTCGCATTTTGGCGATGCGGATGTGACAAAATTCATCCGAAGCTACCAGCTGCGTGCTTTGACCAAGGGCAAACGGGAAGCCGCCGAATGGGCGTTTCAATCTCGCTTGAAGGCCTTGGGGCGGGGCTCGGAACTCACCGAGCCCGCCGCCTAAAGTTTCGTCAATACCTGCTACAGTCCCAGGCGCATCAAACGACCGGCAATTCGCCGATAGATCATCGGTGGAATGATGTCGCGCACAAGGGCTCGTCGGGCAACAAGACGATCCGTTTCGTCGACCGTACCCGGACGCGGCTTGAACAGGGTCGAGTGTGACTTACGCGTGTCGTCCCATGTGGCCGTGTAGTAGTAGAGCGCGATGGACTGCCGCGCCTCCCCGTCGGGGTGGTTTACCGGCTCAGGGTTGCCGTGGAACGTGTCTGACCCGGTCGAGAAGCAGACCATGCGATTGAAGGTCGGCACGAAGCTCGCCTCCTTCTTGGTCATCTTCTTGTCCCAGATTTCAAACGAACCGCCCCAATCTTCCTGCCAGTCCTTGTTGAGGTAGATCAGAACGTTGAGGCGGCGCTCGACTTTCATCTGAACGTGCAAATTGAAGTCAGCATGAATGTCCAGATGTCCACCATTCAGCGTCTTGTGAATGCCAGCGCCCACGAAATACGGATCGGGTATAAGACCCTTGATCCCGGTCATCTCTTCAAGGAACAGAATGAACGGGCGCGAGTTAAGCGCGTAGAACAGGTTCTTCGTGAAATCTGGCAACCGTTCTGGAATGTAGGACGATTTCAAATTCTCCTGCGCGCGGCTAAAGCTGGTCTCGGATTCTGGCAATTGTTCGAGATCCTTGCGGATCTGTTCCAGGATCGATTCCGGCAGAAAATTATCGATGCAGATATGGTTGTAGGGTTTTGCGGCCTGGTAATCTTGTGCATAGGCGGCGCCAACAGTCTTTGCGGCGTCCGTTCCAGTCAGTAGATTTTCTGGGTCAATCGGGTAGATGGGGTTTGTCATTGCGGTACTCTCCAAGCAACTTTTGACTGCGACAAGGTCGGATCAGGCTCGTTTTTAAATTTCCATGCGGTCAGTTTTTAGCAACAGAATAAGAATTTTTAAGGGCAAATCTTAGCGTATTTTAAGCTGATTCCCCCGAGAATCCAAACTGACAACATGACATAGGGTCCAGCGGTTCAAATTTTCATTCCTTTGAAAATTCCTTCTGGAATCGCCTTGATTATGGCCATGATCAGCCTCCAGACAGGCCTTACATAGACGATGTTTCGGCCAGAGGACACGGCCTTCACGATTTTTTCTGCCACTTCCTTCGGCTCAGCGGTCAGGGGTGCCGGAAGATCCATTCCGGCTGTCATCTGCGTGTTCACGAACCCCGGCAACACAGTGACAACATGCACGCCTTTCTTGGCCAAACGATTGCGCAGGCCTGAAAGAAAGGCGGTAAACCCGGATTTTGCCGATCCGTAGATGTAGTTCGTTGCACGGCCCCGCTCTCCGGCGACTGAGCTGATGCCCACTAATGTGCCGGTACCGCGGGTCTCAAACCGGTTTGCCAGCATGGCAAGGATCCCGGCTGGTCCTTCAAAGTTTGATCGCATGACCCGCGCTGCCGCCAGTATATCTTGCGTGTTTTCTTCCTGATCGCCCATCAGGCCGACCGCGCAGACCGCGATTTCGGGCAGGTCCGCCAAGGACTCTACGAACGCGTCATGGCCTTCAATGTCGAGTGCATCAAATTCGTGCAGCGTCACCTCGACGTCGTGACGGGTCGCGATATCGGCTTGGTCAGGCGCCAATGATGCAGCATCTCGGGCGGCCAGTTGCACGGGATGTCCCTGTTGGGCAAAGGCATGGGCAACCGCCAAGCCGATGTCAGATCGGGCACCAAGGATCAGGACGGGTGGGGTGCTCATAGATCGAGCCTTTCAGATTGCGACGATTGGAATGCCCCAGCCGCTTTGCTGAGGTGTCTTTGGGTCAGAAAATCAGCGGTTCTGGGATCGCTGTCACGAAGGGTTTCGGCGCTCATCCGGGAATCCTTGGCAAGGTAGAACCGGCCGCCATGGGAAATCGTGATGCGGTCCAGACGCTGCAACAGGTTCAGGTTCTTCGCATTTGCCGGGAAATCCAACGCCAATGTATAGCCAAGCATTGGGAATGAATAACGGCTGGATTGTGCGCCCAGTCGTTTGAGCACCGCCAGAAATGACCCGGCTCCTGCGCCTGAAATCGCGGCCAGAAGCTCGGTCAGACCGGCCTTCGATGCCTCAAGTGGCAGCGCACATTGAAACTGCAGGAAGCCCTTGCGCCCATAGGCCTTGTTCCAGTCCAAGATGGCATCCAAAGGATAGAAATACGTGTCCCAGTCGACCAGAGAAGGTCCTTGCTTGCGGCGACCATTCCAGAAATAGGCCGCATTGAACGCCTTGACGACCGGGGGCGACATCGCAAATGCCGGTGCCTCGAACGGAAGGCGTTTTTTCTTTTTCTGCACCGAGGCGAACACGTCGTCACGCTCTCGGAACGATAGGTCCGACGATGTTGCATGCTCGCCCAGCATCACCAGCGATCGACCCTGGGCCGCTCCGGTGCTTAGGCAGTCGATCCAGGCCACCGAATAGGTCGCATCCGCATTCTCCTCAAACAGCGTCATGGCCTGATCGAGGTTTTCTGCCGGGTGCATGGTTTGAGTGATCCAACCCGTCTCAACGGGCGTCAAACGAATGGCGGCGCGCAGAATGATGCCGGTCAGACCCATGGTCCCGAAGCTCCATTCGAAAAGGTCCGCGTTTTCTTGCGCGCTGCACCGACGGATCTGTCCATCCGGACCCATGAGATCGAGCCAAAGAACAGCCGCCCGCATGGAGCCGTGCGCGTGGTGGTTCTTGCCATGAACATCCGCGGCAATCATTCCGCCCAAGGTCACAAACTTGGTGCCGGGTGAAACGAGCGGAAACCAACCGCGCGGCAAAAAACTCGAAATAACATCAGCCAGCAGGACCCCGGCCTCGGCGATCAAGATGCCGGCCTCCTGGTCGAAAGATATCATCCTGTTGAACCGGCGCATATCAATCGTTCCACGCCGGCTGATCGCACTGTCGCCGTATGCCCGCCCGTTGCCGCGCGCGATGACACCGCCCTTTGCGATAGCCGCGGCCAGCGTGGCCTCATCGCGCGGCGCTTCGACCGGCGCGTAAATTGTCGGGAACCGACCCCAGCCGCTTAACATCATGACACACGGCTTTCCGCTAAAGCGGCGTCGGTGAACACGAAGCGGCGATCGAGATTGTATTTGACGACGTAGCCAACGGCCAATCCCAAGACAGCCCCGATTTCGCGCATCAGGTCAGTGTTCCAGATCAGCCAGAATGCTGTTTCCGAGCCCCAGAAGATCAGCGTCGTCACCACGCCCATGGCGGTATAGAGCGAGAATTTCTTGCCATGCGCCGCAACCCCTGAGGACATGTCGTAGAAAATCCACTTCTTATCGAGCACGTATTTCAGAACCAGACCAACCAGCGTTCCCGCAGCCACAGCGGTCATGAACCACGCGGCATCCTTGCCGCCCGTCAGCACCAGGCGTTGCGTCGCCAGATTGGCAATCGTGGCGATCACCGCAAAGCTTGAGTAGCGAAAGACCAGCGTGGACGGGCTCACAAATAGGCGCTCCAGACTGCGCAGAACAGGATCAGAACGCAGCACGCCTGGCTGGTTCTGTCCTTGGCTGCAAAAACAACAGGGTCGTCGTCCATATTGCCGCGATGGGTGATCAGAATGATCCGGGTCAACCAGTAGAGCAGGATAAGACACACCACCCAGAGCGCCAAAGGCGAGGTATAGAGACGCATCACATCTGGCGAATTGATATAGAGCGCCAAGACAAGCACCGAGAGGTAACCAGACGTAATCGCGATCTGACTGATCAGCGATAGATCATCCACGCGGTAACCCCGCCCGCTGGCTGCAAGCTTGCCGCGCGCTGCTGTGTCGATCAGCTCGGCCTGGCGTTTGACGGCCGCTAGTGACAGGAAGAAAAAGATCGCGAAGGCCAACAGCCACACGGTGAGTTTGATTTCGGTCGCGTATCCACCGGCCAGAATGCGGGTCGTGTAGAGGCCTGCTAGCGTCAGAATGTCGATCACGGCGCGGCGCTTAAGATCAAGCGAGTAGGCCGTGGTTACGGCGAAATAAAACACCATGCCACCCAGGAATGCCCAATTGATACTGGCGGCAATTATCGTGCCAAGACCCAGCATCCCGAAGGTCATCCAGGTGCCATGGGCAATCGGAATGTCGCCCGCGGCAAAGGGGCGCTTGCGCTTGCGCGGATGCGCGCGATCTGCGGACAGGTCCAGCAGGTCATTCATCACATAGGCCGAGGACGCGACCAAGGAGAAGCTGACAAAGGCAAAGAAGGCCGCCAAAAAAGTCGGCCAGTCATATTGATGCGCCAGCAGCATCGGCAGGAAGATCAGCAGGTTCTTCATCCACTGATGCGGCCGGATCGCTTTGATGTAGTGGCGGTAGGCCACATTTTGGTGGCCAAGATGTTCGACCGGGACGCCTTGCGCCTCAACTTGGCGGCGTAGGCTAACGGATGCATTCACACTGATGGCAAGGCTCGCGGACTTCCAAACTGGCAGATCCGCCTGCGCATCGCCCATATAGGCAAAGCCGTCCGCGCCATAGGTGTCGCGCAGGAACGTTGCCTTGTCCTCACCCTTGAGGTTTCGGGTGCCGTCCGATCCATAGACCTCATCAAAGAGATCGACGTGCTTTGCGACTCCGTGGGCGATTTTCTCGTCACTGGCAGTCACCAGCGCAGTGGCCCCGCCGTCGGCGCGCCAGGCCTCGATATAGGCGATAACTTCAGGGTTATAAGGCAACTGCGCCGCATCTACGGGCCCAGTGGCTTGTAATTTGCGCTTGAGATGTGCCTTGCCTTGCGTCAACGCGGCTGCCGCATGGATTGGAGTGCTCCACGACGCACCGAACGCGCTCCAGAATGTCTCATAGAGCATGTCCGAGCATACGAGTGTCCCGTCGAGATCGACCACCAGAACGGGTTTTTTCATTTCACTGGTCACTTGCATGTCACTAAAGATCAGCCGGGAACATTCTTGCAGTCTTTCAGGAACGCCTCATAGGACTAAAGAGCCAGGCGTGCGTTTCACCAATTATGTGCATCAAAACATGGTAGTTTTTAGACATAATTGAGGATTCGCGCAATATTTCGGCTGTTTTCGCACCGCCAAGCAGTCAGCTTTACAAAGAAAATTTTCGGTCAGGTCACAGGTCTTCGCCGGGCGTAAGCCCGGTATATTAAAATATTCACCGCACGGGCAGCGCTGTCGTCTCCTTGATTTCTTCCATAACAAAGCTCGCAGAGACGTCCTGCAAGTCGACTTTTTCGATCATGCGTTGATACAACCTGTCATAGGCTTTCACATCCGCCACCCGCGCCCGGATCAGATAGTCCATGGCTCCGGATGTGCGGTAGACGCCCAGCACCTCCTCGAAACTGCGCAAGGCCGAGGCGAATTTCGCAGACCATCTTGCATCATGCTGGTCGGTTCTGACCGAGATGAAAACTGTCAGCCCCAGCCCCAGCAGGTCGGGATCGACAAGCGCCACCCGCCCTTTGACCAAACCGCAGTCTTCCAACCGCTTGACGCGCCGCCAGACCGCGTTGCGGGACAAGCCGACGAGATCTCCCAACTCCTCGATGGAGCGCGATGCATCGCGCTGCAATTCGACAAGGACACGTCGGTCTAGATCATCATATTTTATCATTTTCACCTGATTATTAGGAATTTATCCCAAAATTATAAGCCATGACTGTCATATTGGGAATAGATTTCAACCGGGTCGGGCGAATATGCATCAAATCAAACTTGGAGATTTGAAATGACCACTCTGATCCGCCTTTTTACCACCCACCCGTCCTCGGTCGATGAGAGCTATTTTGAACATATGATGTTTGCCTTGACCTTTTGTGGTCTGCTGACGCTGGCGGCCTTGGCCGCGCTTGTGCACGCCTTCCTGCCGTTCGCCTGCGAGAAAACCGCAAGCGGGATCATCAACCGGCTGCATGACCGGATGCACAACCGTCACTAGCAGACCCTTGCTAAGCAGACGGGATATCCTCGCGATGCTGGGGTGATCAGGCGGGCTCCCAAATCTCCACCTTGTGGCCCTCCGGATCAAATAAATGCGCGAAGGAACCGACGCCGTCCATTATTTCGCGATGGATGATGTCGATCCCGTCTGCTTCCAGTTTCGCGACCAGCGCGTTCAGATCATTGACCCGAAAGTTGATCATGAACTGGTTGGTCTCGGGCCCGAAATAATCCGTGTCTTCTGCAAATGGTGAGAAGACGGTCGGGCCTGCGGCTTGCATCCAGACCTGGTCCTCAGGCGAGGTCGGGGTGGGGTTGATGCCCAAGTGGCGTTGATACCAGGCGGCCATCGCCGCTGGATCTTTGGCGCGAAAGAAAACTCCGCCGATGCCTGTTACATGTGTCATGCTGGCCCTCCTGAGATGCCGCTCGACAATAGCACATCACTTGACCCTTGCAGACTCAAGGCTTCCTGCGTATATCCATCCCAACAGCGGCGTGTTGAGGTCCAAACTCAGCGCTCCACCGGAAATTCGAACGGGCCGCGCGCCCGTTTTTTTGTGCTTGGAACCGATGTCAGATTTGATCGCAAAAGCCGCCATTGACCGCCGTTTGGCAGACATCGTCACGCCCGTGATCGATGGGCTTGGCTATGAGCTGGTGCGCATTCGATTGATGGGCGGCAAAACCGAGGTTTTGCAGGTCATGGCCGAGAAACCTGAAGGCGGCATCGAAGTGGATGATTGCGCCAAGATCTCCACGGCGCTGTCGGCTATTTTGGATGTCGAGGACCCGATTGCGGGCGAGTACAGCCTCGAGGTCTCAAGCCCAGGCATCGACCGACCGCTGACCCGGCTGAAGGACTTCGAGACCTGGGAAGGCTATGAGGCCAAGCTGGAAACCGATGAACTGATCGACGGACGCCGACGCTTTAAAGGCCAATTGGCAGGCACCGAGAATGACGAGGTTCTGATCACGATCGAAGAAGGCACAATCGGGCTGAAATTCGATTGGCTGACAGATGCCAAGCTGGTGCTGACGGATGAACTGATCCGCGATGTTTTAAAGTCCCGCAAAGACGCGGGCGACATAGACGAAACGCAATTCGACGAAGTTGAAACCATCATTGATGGGCAGGAGGACACGTAAATGGCCATTACTTCCGCAAACCAGCTGGAGCTTTTGCAAACAGCAGAAGCCGTTGCGCGCGAGAAAATGATCGACCCGGAACTGGTGGTCGAAGCGATGGAAGAAAGCCTCGCCCGCGCGGCCAAGTCGCGCTACGGCGCAGAGCTTGATATCCGCGTCTCGATTGACCGGAAAACCGGAAAGGCGACATTTGCGCGGGTGCGCACCGTTGTTGACACCGAAGCGCTGGAGAATGACCGCGCCGAGTTGACGCTGGAGCAGGGTCAGGCTGCTCTGGATCAGGATGGCGGGACACTGCCCGTCTTTCAGGCCACCCGCAGCCTCGAGACAGAAGATCCGCTGGCTCAGGAAACACAGAACTTCCATCAGTTCGGATTGAAGAATTTTGGCGGACTTGGGCCATCGGCCGCTGCGGAGGCCGGCACGACATTGGCTGTGGGCGACGAGATCCTCGACGAAGTGCCACCGGTCGAGATGGGCCGGATCGCCGCGCAGTCCGCAAAGCAGGTTATCTTGCAGAAGGTCCGCGAAGCTGAACGGGATCGTCAGTACGAAGAATTCAAGGATCGCGCGGGAACGATCATCAATGGTCTGGTCAAGCGCGAAGAATACGGCAATGTCATCGTCGACATCGGCCGTGGTGAGGCAATCTTGCGGCGCAACGAGAAGATCGGACGGGAGGCCTATCGCCCGAACGATCGGATTCGGGTGTACATTAAGGATGTGCGGCGCGAGCCTCGCGGTCCGCAGATTTTCCTCAGCCGGACGGACCCTCAGTTCATGGCAGAGCTCTTCAAGATGGAAGTGCCAGAGATCTACGATGGTATCATCGACATCAAGGCGGTCGCGCGCGATCCGGGCAGTCGTGCGAAGATTGCTGTGATTTCCTATGATAACTCGATCGATCCCGTGGGCGCGTGCGTCGGTATGCGCGGTAGCCGGGTTCAGGCTGTGGTCAACGAACTTCAGGGTGAAAAGATCGATATCATCCCCTGGAACGAAGACCAGCCCACCTTCCTGGTGAACGCGCTGCAACCCGCCGAGGTGTCCAAGGTTGTTTTGGATGAAGAGGCCGAGCGGATTGAAGTCGTCGTGCCCGAAGAGCAGCTGAGCCTGGCCATTGGTCGGCGCGGTCAGAACGTGCGTCTCGCCTCGCAGCTCACTGGTCTCGACATTGATATCATGACCGAAGAGGAAGAAAGCGCACGCCGTCAGGCCGAATTCGAAGAGCGCACCAAGCTCTTCATGGAAACGCTCGACCTGGACGAGTTCTTCGCGCAGCTTCTTGTGGCCGAGGGCTTCACGTCCTTGGAAGAGGTAGCCTATGTGGAAGTCGACGAGCTTCTGGTGATCGATGGTGTCGACGAGGACACGGCCAGCGAATTGCAGGCCCGTGCGCGCGACTACCTGGATGCGCAAAACAAAAAGGCGCTTGAGCATGCGCGTGAGCTTGGTGTCGAGGACAGCCTCATTGACTTTGAAGGCCTCACCCCCCAAATGGTGGAGGCCTTGGCGGAAGATGACGTGAAAACCCTTGAGGATTTTGCCACATGTGCCGACTGGGAGCTGGCCGGTGGCTGGACCACAGTCGATGGCGAGCGGGTCAAAGATGAGGGTGTATTGGAAAAGTTTGACGTCTCATTGGAGGAAGCACAAACGCTTGTGATGACCGCGCGTATCCAGCTTGGATGGGTCGATCCTGCCGATCTTGTGGCGCAGGATGACACCGCACAGGATGAAGCTGCCGCAGAAGGGGTCGAGGCCTGATTTCAGGCCTCGGGGATCCCGGCTATGAGCCGCGGCGGTCGAGATAAAGTCAGGGACGGGCCAGAGCGCCGGTGTATCGCCACGAGTGTCTCGGGTGATCCGGCAGATATGGTGCGGTTCGTCATCGGGCCCGATGGCCAGGTCGTTGCCGATGTTTATGGCAAATTGCCCGGGCGTGGGCTGTGGGTTCGGGCCGATACTGGTGCGCTGCAAACCGCGATCAAGAAGAACGCCTTTTCGCGCGCGGCCAAGACGCACGTCTCGGTGCCAGAGGGCCTTTTGAGCCAGACCGAGACCGCTCTGGCGCGCCGATTGATTGATCTGATCTCGCTCGCGCGCAAGGCGGGCCAGGCGGTTGCCGGTTTCGAAAAGGTCAAAGGCTGGTTGGAGACAGATCGGGCGCGCGTTTTGATCCAGGCCAGCGACGGATCAGAACGCGGGAAGGGAAAGCTTCATTCCCCGCCCGGAAAGGACGTATTTGTCGGCTGTTTGACCGCTCAGGAATTGGGTTTGGCATTCGGCCGCGAAAGTGTGATACATGGCGCCTTAACGGCGGGGGGACTCAGCAAGCAAGTTATTGCAGAGGCCAAACGTCTAAAAGGTGTCCGTGGTGGGACAGGCGGTGGATCTTCCACCCGAAAGGATAAAACGACGCATGAGCGATAGTGACGGCAAAAAACCATTGGGTCTTCGTGGCGGCGGCGGCGGCCGCCCTGGAAACGTGAAGCAAAGCTTCAGCCATGGCAGAACCAAGAACGTTGTGGTTGAAACCAAACGGAAACGGGTCGTTGTACCCAAGCCCGGCGGTGCCAAGCCCAGCGTGACCGGATCCCCGCAGGTCGGCGATCCGTCCAAACGGCCTGCCGGTATATCGGATGCCGAGCTTGAACGCCGGATGAAAGCGCTTCAGGCAGCCAAGGCTCAGGAACAAGAAGACGCCGAGCGGCGCGAGAAAGAAGAAAAGGCGCGCGCTGAAGAACGCGAGCGCCGCCGCGCCGAAGCCGAAGAGAAAGAGCGCGCCGAACGCGAACGCGAAGAGACCCTGCGCCAAAAGGCGGAAGAGGAAGAAGAGCGTAAGAAACGCGAAGCCGAGGCCACCGCATCTGCGTCTGCAGCGGCAGCCGTGCCCGGCGAGCCCGCGGTTGCCCCCTCCAATCCACGCGCAGCGCAAAAGCCAAGCCCAGCGCCACGCAAAGAGCGTGACGATAATGATCGCTCAAAGAAAAACATGCGCGATGACAATCGCCGCTCCGGCAAGCTGACGGTCAACCAGGCTTTGACCGGCGGCGAGGGCGGCCGTCATCGGTCCATGGCGGCGATGAAGCGCAAGCAGGAGCGCGCGCGTCAGAAAGCCATGGGCAGCAATGTCGAGCGCGAAAAGGTCGTGCGCGATGTGCGGCTTCCCGAAGCCATCGTGGTCAGTGAGCTGGCCAACCGAATGTCCGAGCGGGTCGCCGATGTGGTGAAGTCGCTGATGCAGAACGGCATGATGGTCACCCAGACCCAGTCGATCGATGCGGATACGGCTGAACTGATCATCGAGGAATTCGGCCACAATGTTGTGCGCGTCTCTGATTCCGATGTCGAGGATGTCATCACGCAAGAAGAGGATGACGAAAAAGATCTCAAGCAACGCCCTCCGGTGATTACCGTGATGGGGCACGTCGATCACGGCAAAACATCCGTTTTGGACGCTATCCGTAACGCACGCGTTGTGGCCGGAGAGGCAGGTGGGATCACACAGCATATTGGTGCCTATCAGGTTGAACAGGACGGTGCGAAGCTGACCTTCCTGGACACGCCAGGCCACGCCGCGTTCACATCGATGCGGGCGCGGGGCGCGCAGGTCACCGATATCGTTGTGCTTGTGGTTGCCGCTGACGACGCGGTGATGCCGCAGACGATTGAAGCGATCAACCATGCCAAGGCGGCAGAGGTTCCGATGATTGTGGCGATCAACAAGATCGACAAACCCGCTGCCAATCCCGACAAGGTCCGCACGGATCTGCTTCAGCACGAAGTTATCGTCGAGAAGATGTCTGGTGATGTTCAGGATGTCGAGGTTTCGGCAACAGAAGGAACAGGTCTGGATCAACTGCTCGAATCGATCGCTCTACAGGCGGAAATTCTGGAGCTGAAAGCCAATGCCGATCGGTCGGCCACCGGTGCTGTGATCGAAGCCCAGCTTGATGTGGGGCGCGGGCCTGTTGCGACGGTTCTGGTTCAGAACGGGACGTTGCGCCAAGGCGATATTTTCGTCGTCGGTGAGCAGTATGGTAAAGTCCGCGCGCTGATCAATGACCAGGGTGACCGGGTCAAAGAAGCCGGTCCTTCCGTTCCGGTTGAGGTTCTCGGATTGAACGGCACTCCGGAAGCCGGCGACGTTCTAAACGTTGTTGAGACCGAAGCCCAGGCCCGTGAGATCGCGGAATACCGCGAAAAAGCCGCCAAGGATAAACGCGCGGCGGCAGGTGCTGCGACAACACTTGAGCAATTGATGGCCAAGGCCAAAGACGACGAGAACGTCACCGAGATGCCAATTCTGGTGAAGGCCGACGTCCAGGGCTCGGCCGAGGCGATCACCCAGGCGATGGAGAAGATCGGCAATGATGAAGTGCGCGTCCGCGTGCTGCATTCGGGTGTTGGTGCCATCACTGAAAGTGACATCGGCCTGGCCGAGGCCTCGAACGCGCCCGTCTTTGGGTTCAATGTTCGGGCCAATGCGCCTGCTCGGAATTCTGCGAACCAGAAGGGGATCGAGATCCGCTACTATTCAGTCATCTACGACCTTGTGGATGATGTGAAGGCGGCCGCCTCAGGCCTGTTGTCCAATGCGATCAAGGAGAACTTCATCGGCTATGCCGAGATCAAAGAAGTCTTCAAGGTCACGGGCGTTGGTCGCGTTGCCGGGTGCCTGGTCACCGAAGGTGTCGCGCGCCGGTCTGCGGGCGTCCGCCTGCTGCGGGACAACACTGTAATCCACGAGGGAACACTGAAAACACTCAAGCGCTTCAAGGATGAAGTGGCCGAGGTTCAGTCCGGTCAGGAATGCGGTATGGCCTTTGAGGCCTATGACGACATCCGACCCGAGGACGTGATCGAGATCTTCGAGCGCGAAGAGGTCGAACGCAGCCTCGAGTAAAGATAAAGCCCCGGCCTTCGCGCCGGGGTTTTTTTATGCCCACCAAGCCTTTATATCTTGCTCCATAGAGGAGAGCAGGCATGGCGGATACAGAGTTTCCCGGGTGGCACGGCACCACCATTATTGGTGTTCAAAAGGACGGTCAGACGGTAATTGCGGGTGACGGACAGGTCAGCTTGGGCCAAACCGTTATCAAAGGCAGCGCGCGCAAGGTGCGCCGGCTGACACCTGGCGGCATGGATGTCGTCGCAGGCTTTGCCGGATCAACCGCGGATGCGTTCACATTGCTCGAACGCCTGGAGGCCAAGCTTGAGGCCTCGCCCGGTCAGCTGGCCCGCGCAGCTGTGGAGTTGGCGAAAGACTGGCGCATGGACAAATATCTGAAAAATCTCGAAGCGATGCTGATCGTCTCGGATGGAAAGGATCTGTTCGTGATCACCGGTGCCGGTGATGTCTTGGAGCCGGAACATAATGTGACGGCTATCGGATCGGGCGGGAACTATGCTCTGGCGGCGGCACGCGCCTTGATGGAAACGGACCTCTCCGCAGAAGACGTCGCCCGCAAAGCCATGGCCATCGCGAGCGACATTTGTGTCTATACCAACGGCAATCTGACCGTGGAGACGCTTGAGGCCTAGCCCAGTTTTGCGACGCCCAGAGGGACGTTGAACCGTTCGCACCAGATCCAGACCTCATTGTAATCGTCCGGGTCGATGCCTGCAGGGATCTCGTAGCTGGACGCGCCCGAATTAGATTTCAGCGGGCCCATCAGCGTGTCGGCATCATACCCGTCCTTGCCCAGCGCGACTTTCGGATCGGGGGCACCATCAAAGGTAAAGTCGGACAGCAGTTCAACAGTGTTTCCGGACCCGGATTTCACCACCTCGGCGCGACCAGTTGTGACGTGATTGCTCTCACCCTTGAAGGTTCCGATGCGGCCGTGACCTCCGGCCAGAAGGGGCTGTCCAAACGCCAGAACAGGCGTTGCAGCAAGTGTGATTTTCAGGAATTGGCGGCGGGTTGTCATTGCGAGGGTCCTCTATGTGCGTAGAATCTGGCTGCACATTGCGTCGAAATTTTCGGCGCGCCTACCCCCCTCACGCGATTGTAAGCGCAACGTGAGGACACACCTTGCGTTTGCATCTGCCGCACATAGGTCTACAAGATCCAGAAAGACTGAAGGACCGACCCGCCGTGACAGACCTGACCCCCCGCGAGATTGTCTCTGAACTCGATCGTTTCATCATCGGGCAGACCGATGCGAAACGGGCTGTGGCTGTTGCGCTGAGAAACCGGTGGCGGCGCAAGCAGCTATCGGATGATTTGCGCGAAGAGGTCTACCCGAAGAATATCCTGATGATCGGTCCCACCGGGGTCGGGAAAACCGAAATTTCCCGCAGGCTCGCCAAACTGGCGAAAGCGCCTTTCTTGAAAATCGAGGCGACCAAATTCACAGAGGTTGGATATGTCGGCCGTGATGTCGAACAAATCATCCGCGATCTCGTAGATGCTGCGATCATCATGGTGCGGGAGCAAATGCGCGAGGATGTCAAATCCTCTGCTCATGAGGCCGCCGAAGAGCGCGTGATAGAGGCGCTTGCCGGGCCGGATGCGCGCGAACAGACCCGTGAGATGTTTCGCAAGAAACTCCGCGATGGGGTTCTTGACGACAAAGAAATCGAACTTGAAGTCGCCGATACTTCGAACCCGCTGCAAATGTTCGACATCCCAGGCCAGCCTGGGCAAGCGCCCGGGATGATGAATTTGGGGGAGATCTTCGGAAAGGCTATGGGCGGGCGCACGACACGGCGCAAGATGAAAGTGGCCGACAGCTACGATGTTCTGATATCCGATGAGGCAGACAAACTGCTCGACCAGGAAACGGTGACCACAGCGGCGCTGGAGGCGGTGGAGCAGAACGGAATCGTTTTTCTTGATGAGATCGACAAGGTTTGCGCGCGGTCTGATGCCCGTGGGGCGGATGTGTCGCGTGAAGGTGTACAGCGCGATCTGCTTCCGCTTATCGAAGGCACAACCGTGTCGACAAAACATGGTGCGGTTAAAACCGACCACATTCTGTTCATTGCGTCGGGTGCATTCCATATTTCCAAGCCGTCAGACCTGCTGCCCGAGCTTCAGGGCCGGTTGCCGATCCGCGTTGAGCTGCGCGCTTTGACGGAAGACGACTTCGTGCGCATTCTCACAGAAACTGACAACGCGCTGACAAGGCAATACACGGCCTTGATGGAAACCGAGGAGGTGCGCGTCACCTTCACAGAAGACGGGATAGCCGCACTTGCGAAGATCGCCGCACAGGTCAATCAAAGCGTCGAGAATATAGGCGCGCGGCGGCTTTACACCGTGATGGAACGTGTATTCGAAGAGTTGTCGTTCAACGCGCCAGATCGTAGCGGCGATGAGATCACAGTGGATGAGCCCTTTGTCGCGACCCATCTTGGTGAGCTCAGCAAATCCGCCGATCTAAGTCGCTACGTTCTCTAAAATGGTCCCGCGCGTCTTTCTTTTTGGTAGGCGCAGGTGACATCGCTCGGCTTCTTGCGCCGCAACGCCAGATGGCTGCTGGCCGGATTTCTGCTGACCTTCTCGTCCTCCTTCGGGCAGACGTTTTTCATCTCGGTCTTTGCCGGTGAAATCCAGGCCGAATTCGGGCTTAGCCATGGGGCCTGGGGCAGTATCTACATGGTGGGTACTTTGGCCTCCGCGGTAGTCATGGTTTGGGCGGGCAGCCTGACCGATCACTTCCGGGTGCGGCGGCTGGGAACGCTGACGCTTCTGATTCTGGCGCTGGCCTGTGTCAGCGCGGCTCTGGTTCCTAACGCCTGGTTTCTGCCGCTTGCCGTGTTCTTGCTGCGGGTCGCAGGGCAAGGCATGGCAAGCCACACCGCGGCCGTCGCGATGGCGCGCTGGTTTTCTGCCGCGCGCGGGCGTGCTTTGGCAATTGCAGCGTTTGGGTTTTCCGTCGGTGAAGCGATATTGCCGTTTCTTGCAGTTTTGGTCATGGGGGCCGTCGGCTGGCGCATTTCCTGGCTGTTTGCCGCAGTTTTAGCTTTGGCCATCATCCCGATCCTGCTGATGCTGCTGGTCAGTGAACGCACGCCGCAATCGATGGCCGAGGAGAGTGAGGCCACCGGAATGGCTCAGCGACATTGGTCGCGCCAAGACGTCTTACGCAACCGCGTGTTCTGGTTGCTTTTTCCAACTTTGTTGGGGCCATCCGCATTTGGGACGGCGTTTTTCTTTCACCAAGTTCATCTAGCCGAAACCAAAGGCTGGAGCCATCTCGACATGGTCAGCTTGTTTCCTGTCTATACCGGCACGGCCGTGATCGCGATGGTAGTCTCCGGCTTCGCTATTGACCGATTTGGGTCTGCCAGGCTGATGCCGGTTTTGCTGCTTCCAATGGCCTTTGGGTTCGCGCTGTTTGGGGGGTCAGAGGCCTATGTGATGGCCGCCCTGTCGGTTGCCGGCTATGGCATTACGACAGGAATGAATTCCACGCTCTCGTCAGCCTTCTGGGCCGAGTTGTACGGCACGCGGCATCTTGGATCGATCAAGGCCATGGCCACGGCGGTGATGGTGCTTGGGTCGGCCATTGGTCCAGGGCTAACCGGTATCATCATCGATGCGGGCGTCAGCTACGATCGCCAGATGATCTGGGTCGCCCTTTACATGCTGGTGTCTGCTGCACTGGCGCTTGCCGCTACGCGTTCACGCAGCCACTTCGGCTAGCGCACCCGTCGGATGTAGACATAATATGCACCACCACCCCCATGGGTCGCGCTTGCCTGACTGACTTGCATGACAACGCCACGCAATGGTGGCTGCGACAACCACTGCGGAACCTGATGACGCAACACGCCCACTGGCATTGGGATCGGACCGTTTTGGTCCTTCACTTTTCCCTTGCCGGTGATCACCAGAACCAGCCGTTTGCCCTGCGCTTGCGCACCGAGGATGAAATTTATCAATGCCGGATGCGCGCGATCAAGGGTCATCCCATGCAGATCGATGCGGGCCTCTGGGGTCAGTTTTCCCCGCTTCATTTTCCGGAACGCTTTGGCATCCATCTGCACCGGGGCCCTGCCCAGCGCCTCACTGATCGAAGGGGTCAATACGGATCGCGCCCCTGGGTCGCGAGATTTCGAGCCGATTTTGAACGGTTGCAGTCGGGCGGGCTCAACAGATGGTGCCTTAGGCTGGAACAGGTCTTGCGGGGTGAGACTTTTTGCCGACCCCGGGCGGCGCGCCTTGGTGGTATCAGCCACTTTTTCCCAAAGGTCACGCTCCTGAGGTGTCAGGCTGCGGGGCTTCCGTCTGCTCATCGGTTTAGCCCCCGGCGGCGAGCGCAAAAGCCAGCTGGATCGGCACCAACATCACCATCCGGCCACTGTCTTTGACACGACCAGCTGCGCGACCAGCTTGTGTGCCAGTTCCGTAGAAAATATCAGCGCGCTGAGCGCCTTTGATCGCCGATCCTGTGTCCTGAGCGATCATCAACCTGCGCAACGGGTTCTCGCCGTCCTTTTCGACCCAAACCGGCGCCCCTAAAGTGGTGAACTCCGGATCGACCGCAACCGACCGCAACTTGGTGATCGACCGGTTCATCGCCCCCAGCGGGCCGCGGGATGTTGGTACTTCCGAGACTTCGCGGAAGAACACAAAAGACGGGTTGTGATGTAACAGGTCCCGCCCGTCGACCGGATTGCGCCTGACCCAGTTCTGAATGACCTGGGCCGACACCTGATGCGATTTGTAGATGCCGCGGCGCACAAGCTCCTGACCGATCGATCTGTACTCGTGACCGTTCTTACCGGCATATCCCACCCGGATCGCTCCACCCTCGGCAAGTGCGATCCGGCCCGATCCCTGGATCTGCAAAAAGAAGGCATCCACGGGATCGTCGACATAGGCAATCTCAAGACCGCGACCGGCCAGCAGGTTCTGCTCTTCAATCTCGGCGCGCGAGAACCAGAGCTTTCCATTCCCAACCTCAGGCGGCTTGGCATAGATCGGATAGCGAAACGGCCCCTGACGGGTTTTCGAGCCGCGCAGCTCGGGCTCAAAATACCCGGTGAACAAGGCCGACTTGTCACCGCCCACCAAGACTGGACGAAAGAACAATTCAAAGAAGGTCTTTGCATTGGGCTGGCTGGTGGCCAATGCACATAGGGACGACCATTCGGGGTCTTCGATATCAATACAAGTGTCTTGGAACACCAAAAGTGCTGCTTCGTGATCATCCTCTTCCCAGCCGCGAAGATCTTCGAATTTGAGAACTTCAATCGCGGTACTCGAAAAGGCGGGACCGGCGCTCATCAGCGCCCCTGCCAGATATCCGGCTGCCTTTCGGCCAAGTCTCATTCGCCCGTTGCGACCAGTTGCCAATTGGGGTCATCTGACCCCATGAACCGGGCAAACGTCCAGATGTCTTTTTGCTTTTTGATTTCGTTTGGATTGCCCTCAATGATGTCGCCGGCACTGTCGCGCACGACTGAGGTCAGCTCCCCAACCAGGCGTACCTTAAGCTCTGCCTCACGGTTTGATTTCTCAAAGGTGGCATCCAGAAGCGTGACCTCGCGCGTGCCGACAAATTCGGCCTCGACGATCAGGCCGGCCTCTTCGCGCTTGTCGATGACCTCCTTGAAGGTCTCGTACACATCACCCGACAAATACGCCTCGATTTCCTCGATGTTGCCGGTCTCGAACGCCATCAGGATCATCTCATAGGCACCGCGCGCGCCAGACAGAAAGTCGCTGACGCCGAAAGATGGCTCCACCGATTTCATCGCCGCCAAGGCGGCAGCGGCGTCGCTGTTTTCATCGACGTGATCGGTGATGTCGCGATCTGGTCCGCCCTCGATCACTTCAAAATTATCGCGCGCCCTGGAGGCGGCATCGCTTTTGCCCGGCATCGGCAGGGGTGGTTTCTCAAACCCTTCACGGGTGCCCAGAACACTTTTCAGACGTAGAATTAAAAAGACGGCGATGCCGGCTAGGACTAAAAGCTGGATCATGTCGCTGCTCATTCAAACCTCAAAGTTGGGGCGCAGATTGGCAATTTCTTGTTCAGGTCCTTATGTAGGTGCTGGTGCGGCACAAGTCCACCTGAGGTATCAAACTGGAAAGAACTAGCATGTGGCTCTTTTTGCTATTTGTCGCAACGCCGATTGTTGAAATCGGTCTGTTTATTCAAGTTGGCGGCTGGCTTGGGCTCTGGCCAACCCTTGGAATTGTAGTTCTGACCGCGCTTTTGGGCACTTTTCTTGTTCGCGCTCAAGGACTTACAGCCATGGCGAACATACGGAACAACCTCAACGACTTTCGCGATCCGACAGAATCGTTGGCCCATGGTGCGATGATACTTGCCTCCGGGCTGTTGCTGCTGACGCCGGGATTTTTTACCGATGCGGTCGGTTTTTTATTACTGGTCCCGCCGGTGCGTTTGGCCCTGTTTCGATTCATTCGGTCGCGAGTGCGAGTTCAGAGCTTTGTACACACACAGGCGGGTGCCGGTTTTCAATCGCCGCGCGATGATGTGATAGACGGCGACTACCATGACCTTGATGACACCGGTCCCGAGCCAGGGTCTGGAAACAACCGACCGTCCGGGTGGACCCGCCATTGAGGCACCCGAATGGGTCTGCTAAGAGGCCCCGAAACCAGCTTCTTTAGGAGATGCCACATGGCTGAAGAGAACGGTGCAGCACCGGCGCAACCCCGCATGCAGGTCCTTGCACAATACATCCGCGACATGTCGTTTGAGAACGTCGCGGCGCAAAAAGGTATCAACGATACCGAAGGGGCACCAGACATTCAGGTTCAAGTGAATCTCGACGCCAAGAAGCGCCCAACAGAGAATCAATTTGATGTCACGATCAAGCTAGAGGTTTCTGCGAAAACCAAATCCGGCGATGCGGCAATTTTCCTGATGGAAATCGAATATACCGGCGTCTTCCTTGTGGAGAACGTACCCAACGAGCAATTGCATCCGTTCCTGATGATCGAGTGTCCGCGTATGCTGTTTCCGTTCCTGCGCCGGATTGTCAGCGATGTCACCCGCGATGGCGGCTTCCCACCGCTCAACCTTGAAAATATCGACTTCCTCGCGCTCTACCGCAACGAGATTGCGCGGCGCGCCAGCGAAGAGGGTGCCAAGCCGCAAGCAGACGCCTGATCAGGTTTTCCAAACAGCCGTGTCGCCCAGCTTTGCAACAAAGTCTTCATGGGCGGCGCGTTCCGCCTCCGTCAGACGACTGGGAAGGGGCGATGGGCGCGGCGCGGCGCGCCATTCTTCTTGTACCGTGTCGGATTGGCGATCTGTTGCAGCCAAAACGAGGTCGGGCTGCCTGCCCCCGATCAGTTCTAGATAAACCTCGGCCAGAATTTCGCTGTCAAGCAATGCGCCGTGTTTTACGCGGTTCGAATTATCCACGCCAAACCGTCGACACAACGCGTCCAACGACGCAGGCGATCCTGGAAATTTCTTTCGGGCCATCGCCAGCGTATCAAGCGCCTGAGTGTTGGGGAGCAAAGGCTTTTCGGCCCAGCCAAGCTCCGCATTGAGAAACTTCATATCAAAACTGGCATTGTGAATGACAAGTTTGGCATCCTGAACGAAATCCAGGAAAGCCTGGGCGACGTCTTTGAAAACAGGTTTGTCACGCAGAAAATCGTCCCCAAGACCATGCACTTCGAACGCGGCTTCTGGCATGCTGCGTTCGGGATTGATGTATTGATGATAGGTCCGGCCCGTGGGCATGTGGTTGAGCAGCTCAACCGCCCCAATCTCGACGATCCGGTCACCCTCGCCGGGCTCAAACCCTGTTGTCTCGGTGTCGAGTACAATCTCCCTCATAGCGAGGCCCTTATCATTGTCACAAGCGCTTCGACTTTCCTCCGCGTGTCCTCCAAGGTCAATGTCTCGATAACATAGTCCGCACTGGCGCGTTTATCCGCGTCTGGAACCTGGCGGCTGAGAATCATTTCGAAGGTTGCCTCATCCATTTTTCCGCGGCCGAGCACCCGATCACGCTGCACCTCTGGCGTGGCAGAGACAACCAACACCGCGTCTGCGTCCGGGTGGGATTTAGATTCGAAGAACAACGGGATGTCGAGGACGACAATATCGGCTGCTTTGGCCGCTTCCAGAAATGCGTTCCGGTGTTCCGCAACCAAAGGATGGACGATCTGTTCAACCTTGTTCAGTAGCGTGGGCACCTTCGCGATTTCATCGCGCAAGAGGGCCTTGTCGATTGCTCCGTTGCGGATTGCTTGAGGTGCCAGTTGTCCCACTGGAGCGACCGCAGAGCCGCCACTGGCGTAGAGCTCTTCCACTGCGGCGTCGGCATCCCAAACGGGGATCCCAATATCGGCAAACATCGCAGCGGTTGTCGACTTTCCCATGCCAATGGATCCGGTCAGAACCAAAATGAACGGGTCTGTCATGTCGCGAGAATCGCGCGGCGCAACGCCATGTCAACGTCAGGTCGCTGACCGAACCATCGCTCAAAACCCGGGGCGGCCTGGTGAAGCAACATACCAAGGCCATCCACCGTAGGACATCCGTGACTGCGCGCTGTTTCCAGAAGTTGCGTGCGCAAGGGCTGATACACGATGTCAGTGACGAGCGTTTCAGGGCTTAGACCATCGAGCGGTAATTTCAGCTCTTCCTTGCCCTCCATGCCTAGGGCTGTCGTATTGACCAATGTCGAAACGCCGGAGAACGCGCTTGCCAGCTGGGTCCAGTCAATCACTTTGAGTTTTGCACCAAAATGCGCCTTTAGCGCATCGGCGCGCGCCCGTGTCCGGTTCCCCAGAATGATTTCCGGAGTACCTTCCTGCAGCAGGCCCGCGATTACGGCACGGGCGGCACCGCCTGCGCCAAGAACCAAGGCTGCGCCCTCTTTTGGGTTCCAACTGGGCGCGTCTTGTTTCAGGTTCGCGACAAACCCAGCGCCGTCTGTGTTGTCGGCGTGGAGTTTGCCGTCCTTTTGAAACGTCAGCGTGTTCGCAGCCCCGATCAGCGCAGCGCGATCAGAGACCACATCGGCGAGCGCCAGAACGGCTTCCTTATGGGGAATGGTGACGTTCACGCCCTTAAAGCCCAGTTTCGGCAAAATATTGAGCACATGAGCCAGATCACCGCTGGCCACATCCATCGGAATGTAATGCCCATCGAGCCCGTAGCGCGCCAGCCAATAGCCATGAAGCTTCGGGCTTTTCGAGTGCGCTATCGGATGACCGATCACTCCAGCGAGGGGAATTTTAGGTAGAGTCATGACTCCAGAAAATCTCTTAACGTCAGGTAATTCAGTATATCGAGAAGCGGCAGACCCAAAACAGAAAAGTAGTCCCCCTCAACGCGTTCGAAAAGCCGGACGCCTTCCGCCTCTAACTGGTATCCACCCACACAATGGCGAATGTATGACCAGTTCCGCGAAACGTAGGCTTCGACGAAGGGGCGCGACAGCTTGCGCATATGCATCTGAGCCTTGCCAATTGAGCGCCACACTGGCTTGCCAGCATCGTATATAACAGCCGCTGAAAAAAGCTGATGCCGCGCCCCCGAAAGCTCCATAAGCTGGTCACACAGCTCATGCTCTGTCTCGGCCTTCGAAAATATCTTGCCATCAAAGACCAGGATCTGGTCACATCCGAGAACCAGCCCTTCGGTGAATTTCTGCGCCACCCGCCGAGCTTTGTATTCGGCCAAGGTATCGACTATATCATGCGGTTTAGCATTCTCTGCTAGAAGTGACGCCTTGATCGACTCTTCGTCCACACGGGCGGGGCTTATTTGCACATCGACCCCGGCCCCTGCCAACAATTGTCGCCGGATTTCAGAAGACGATGCAAGGATCAGCGGCGATGTCATGTGGGCAACTCACTGGATAACTGGTCTCAAACAAAGTGTGTAAGCTATACGTTATCCAGTGTCATCGGGCAGGTCTTTCAAACTATCCACCTAGCTCAGATTCAGTTCCAGAACTTATCCGCGGTGAACAAAAATTTTCCGGGGTGTGAAAGATCTGTTTTATTCACGTCTCAATGCTGCATTTCTCCACAAGTCAATGAAGCTTAAATCATTGTAAATATTATATTAATTATGATAATCCAGCCCTCTTGAAAGGATAGTTTACCGCGCCGTTATTCTGTGAATAACCCTTTGATCCACAGTTTCCACAAGACCAACAAACAACAACATCTTTTCTTTAATTTCTTTATATTTAAGAAGAATGTTCAGAGAAGGGTGACTATGACTGATGTACTGAGCCTTGCATATCCTTGGGTGAAGAGCTTTCACATTATGGCGGTGATCGCTTGGATGGCCGGGCTGTTTTACCTTCCTCGTTTGTATGTCCACCATACAGAGCGTGTCGGACCTGGCAACGAAACAGATGGCTTGTTTCAGATGATGGAGGCCAAGCTCTACGCTGTGATTATGCGCCCCGCTATGATCGCGACATGGATCTTTGGTCTGCTATTGGTTGCCACACCGGGAATTGTTGATTGGGCGGCCTGGTGGCCGTGGCTGAAGGCCCTCTGTGTGATTGCGATGACCGGTTTTCATGGGTGGCTGGGACGACAACGCAAAACGTTTCTCAATGGTGATTTCACCATGTCCGGTCGGACCTACCGGATCATGAATGAGGTTCCGACGATTTTAATGTTTGTCATTGTTATCTCTGTTGTGGTCCGCCCGTTCTGATCGACATTTGACTCGCGGCCTGAAACTACCTAAATGAACTCAGCCTGCTGTCCTGCGGGTGTTTTTCCTTATGACTTACATATCCCCTCTGGGATTTAAAAAGGTGGACCGAATTCCATGTCCGAAGACCGTCTGAATCTTGCCGATCTGAAAAAGAAAAGCCCTGCCGACCTGGTCGCTATGGCGGAAGATCTTGAGATCGAGAATGCCTCGACGATGCGCAAGGGGGAAATGATGTTCTCCATCCTCAAAGAGCGCGCAGAAGAGGGATGGGAGGTCTCTGGTGATGGGGTTCTTGAAGTACTACAGGACGGTTTTGGGTTTCTGAGATCGCCCGAGGCCAATTATCTGCCCGGTCCCGATGACATCTATGTCTCACCTGACATGATCCGACAGTTCTCGTTGCGCACCGGTGACACGGTGGAGGGCCACATGGTCGCGCCGCGTGACAACGAGAGATACTTTGCAATCACCAAAGTGACGAAGATCAATTTTGAAGAGCCTGAGAAGGCCCGCCATAAGGTCAGCTTTGATAACCTGACGCCGCTCTATCCAGATGAGCGCCTCACGATGGAGTTGGCGGACCCGACCGTCAAGGACCGTTCGGCGCGCATCATCGATCTGGTGGCCCCGATTGGTAAGGGGCAGCGTTCACTGATCGTTGCGCCCCCGCGCACAGGTAAAACGGTTCTTCTGCAAAACATCGCAAGCTCGATCGAAGCAAACCACCCCGAATGCTATCTGATCGTTCTTTTGATCGATGAGCGGCCGGAAGAGGTCACTGACATGCAGCGGTCAGTGAAGGGGGAGGTCATCAGCTCCACCTTTGACGAACCTGCTACACGACATGTCGGCGTGTCTGAAATGGTGATCGAGAAGGCGAAGCGTCTTGTCGAGCATAAGCGTGACGTCGTGATCCTGCTGGACTCGATCACCCGACTTGGACGTGCGTTCAACACAGTTGTTCCGTCCTCGGGCAAAGTCTTGACCGGTGGTGTGGACGCCAACGCGCTGCAACGCCCAAAACGGTTCTTTGGGGCGGCCCGGAATATCGAAGAGGGTGGATCCCTGACCATCATCGCGACCGCGCTAATTGATACAGGAAGCCGGATGGATGAGGTGATCTTCGAAGAATTCAAAGGCACCGGTAATTCCGAGATTGTTCTGGATCGGAAAGTTGCGGACAAGCGCGTGTTCCCAGCGATGGATATTCTGAAGTCAGGAACCCGGAAAGAGGATCTTCTGGTCGACAATAACGACCTACAAAAGACGTTCGTGCTGCGTCGCATTCTCAATCCGATGGGGACAACCGATGCGATCGAGTTTTTGATTGGCAAGCTGAAGCAGACCAAGTCGAACTCAGAATTCTTCGACTCGATGAACACATAAGTCTATTTATTTCAATGGATTAGGTGCTATGGATACGATATTTGCACTTGCATCTGCGCGCGGTAAGGCAGGTGTTGCAATTGTTCGTGTCTCGGGCCCGCATGCGTTTGAGATCGCGCGGCATTTGTCAGGGCGAACACCTGTTCACCGGCAGTCGATTCTGGCGAATTTACGCGATGACGACGGCTTGGTGATAGACCAGGCCCTAATCCTTGGCTTTGAGAGCGACCACAGTTTCACCGGCGAAGAAACTGTAGAGTTCCACCTTCACGGCAGTATGGCGGTGACAAACCGCGTGCTGACGCTGCTTGCACGTGAACCCGGGACCAGGCTCGCCGATCCGGGGGAGTTCACCAGGCGCGCGCTTGAAAACGGCTGCCTTGATCTTGCTCAGGTTGAAGGTCTGGCGGATCTGATCGAAGCCGAGACAGAAGCCCAAAGGCGTCAAGCGATGCGCGTGTTCGATGGGGCATTGGGTGATCTTGTTGAAGCTTGGCGGAGCAAATTAATCAGGGCCGCGGCCTTGGTTGAAGCTACAATTGACTTTGCGGATGAAGAGGTCCCGGTTGATGTCAGGCCAGAAGTGGAATCTCTGGTGTCAGAGGTTATCGACGCGCTCTCGAAGGAGGCGGCTTCGGTTCAATATGCAGAACGCCTCCGGGACGGCTTTGAGGTGGCAATTGTCGGACCGCCCAATATTGGAAAGTCCACCTTGTTGAATGCCCTTGCAGGACGGGAGGCTGCAATAACGTCAGACGTTGCCGGAACGACGCGTGACGTGATCGAGGTCTCGATGGACCTCAAAGGGCTTCCCGTGTCGTTTCTCGATACGGCCGGCCTACGTGATACGTCAGATCACGTCGAGGCGATAGGGGTATCGCGGGCGCGGGACAGAGCTGAGCGCGCTGATCTACGCATTATATTGGTGGCTGATGAGGCAGAGAAACCAGATATTGATGTAAGACGAGACGACTTGGTCGTTGTCGGAAAATCGGATTTGCGGGACGGGGGTGGTGTCTCCGGGTTAACCGGCGAAGGCATTGACGATATGATTTCCAAGATCGTATCGGTTTTGTGGGAGCGCTCCCGCCTGTCTTCTGTGGCGACAAGAGACCGCCACCGGGTCTCAATGCTTGACGCAATCGAGGCTTTGAAATCCGCCAGAATCGCGTTAGAGCGAGGCCTGGAGATGCCGGAGATCGTATCAGAAGATCTGAGATCAGCGATACGATCATTAGAGACGCTTATCGGACGCGTTGATGTCGAAGCGATTCTTGGCGAGATTTTTGCGAGCTTCTGCCTGGGTAAATAGAGGGTTTCACGTGAAACAATCAGATTTCGATGTGATCGTTGTCGGTGGGGGCCATGCGGGTTCCGAGGCCGCCGCGGCCGCGGCTCGTACAGGTGCCCGAACGGTTCTGGTGACGCAAAAGGCCAGCACTATTGGTGTTATGTCGTGCAATCCTGCGATCGGGGGCCTTGGAAAGGGCCACCTGGTTCGCGAGATTGACGCGCTTGACGGCATCATGGGTATTGCAGCTGACAAGGCTGGCATCCAGTTCAGGTTGCTAAATCGTCGCAAGGGCCCGGCGGTTCAGGGTCCGCGCGCACAAACGGATAGGCGTTTGTACTTGAAGGCGATCCAGAAAGCGATCTCACAACACGCGATGCTTTCGGTTGTGGAAGCAGAAGTCACAGATTTGATCGTGAAGGACGATGTTGCGCAGGGCGTAGAGCTTGTGGACGGGTCCAGAATCTATGCGCCTTCTGTTGTTTTGACGGCTGGGACGTTCCTGCGGGGCGTTATTCATATCGGAGACGTGTCTCGGTCTGGTGGTCGGGTTGGTGACAGGGCGTCGGATATATTGGGTCGACGCATTGCGGATCTGGATTTGACTTTAGGGCGGCTTAAGACCGGAACCCCACCACGCCTTGACGGGCGTACGATTGATTGGTCGCGGTTGGAGATGCAGCCCGGCGACGACGCGCCGACAATGTTTTCATTTATGTCCGAGGCTCCGGAAGCCCGGCAGATTTCATGTGGTATCACGCACACGAACACAGCCACACACGACATCATCCGTGAGAATTTAGAACGCTCGGCAATGTATGGTGGGCACATTGATGGTGTTGGCCCAAGATACTGCCCGTCGATCGAGGATAAGATTGTCCGGTTTTCTGACAAGGATTCGCACCAGATTTTTCTGGAGCCGGAGGGGTTGGATGACAGCACGATTTACCCCAACGGTATTTCAACCTCACTACCAGAAGAGGTTCAGAATCAATATGTTAGGTCTATTTTTGGCCTTGAGGACGCTGTCATTACACAGCCTGGTTATGCGATTGAGTACGACTATGTTGATCCGCGAGCGCTGTCGCACAGCCTGGAAGTTCAAAACCTCCGGGGCCTCTTTTTGGCTGGACAGATAAATGGGACTACGGGTTATGAAGAGGCCGCAGCGCAGGGTTTGGTTGCCGGGCTGAACGCCGCGCGCCAGTCTCAGGGCGCGGAAGCAGTTAAGTTTATGCGCTCAGATTCGTACATCGGTGTGATGATTGATGACCTCGTTACCCGTGGGGTGGCTGAGCCTTACCGAATGTTTACGTCCAGGGCGGAGTTCCGTCTGTCTCTGCGCGCTGACAATGCAGACCAGCGGCTCACAGAGAAGGGAGCCGAGGCTGGTTGCGTTTCAGAGGACCGACTCGCAACCTTCCGCCAGAAGATGGAGCGCATCGAGGGCGCTCGTGATGCCCTCGCATCCCGCGCGCTTACACCTCAAGAGGGCGCTAAGTTTGGATTGGAGCTCAAAAGTGATGGCAAGCGCCGGTCTGGCTTGGACCTTCTCTCGTTTCCAGACATTGATTTTGCCAGATTGGTCAAGATTTGGCCTGAGCTCGCGAAAATTGATCCCAAGGATCAGGTACAAATCTCTATTGAGGCAACCTATGCGAGCTATGTCGCGCGCCAATCCAAGGATGTCGAGGCGCTTAAACGTGATGAGAATGTTGGAATTCCTGCAGGATTTGATTTTTCGTCGGTTCGCGGGCTTTCATCTGAGTTGGTCGAAAAGCTAGGGTCCGCCAACCCGGAAACTATTGCGCAGGCGTCGCGAATTGACGGGGTTACGCCGGCCGCGCTGACGTTGCTGTTGGCAAATATACGAACTGGCGGACGGAAATTAGCCTAGTGAAACCCGAGGATCTGAGGGAAAGTGTTTCACGTGAAACACTGACACTTCTAGAGCGCTATGTTGCAGAGATCCGCAAGTGGAATCCGGCAATCAACCTGATTTCACCGAACTCACTAGATGATATTTGGCACCGCCACATCGCAGATTCTCTTCAAGTCTCTGAAAATATACCAGTTTCAGTGAAGATCGTCGCTGATTTTGGATCTGGCGGAGGACTTCCGGGCTTGGTGACTGCTATAGTTGCGAAAGAACGGTACCCAAAGATTCATTCGATTCTTGTCGAATCCGATGCGAGGAAGTCTGCCTTCTTGTCCACAGTCATTTCGAAGCTTGAATTAAACGCAGCGGTTAAGACGTCCAGGATCGAGACGCTTGATTGCTTGGGGGTCGATCTTATTACCGCCCGCGCTCTCGCACCTTTGAGCGATCTCTGCCACTATACCAGCCTACATCTGTCCAACGGCGGTACCGCGCTTTTTTTAAAGGGCAGATCCTATGAATCAGAGGTTGATGAAGCCCGGAAGCATTGGCAGTTTGACCTTACGGTCATCCCAAGCAAAACGGATTCGCAAGCCGCAATACTAAGTTTAAAGAACCTGGAATCGAGCACTCGCCAATGAATCGCCAAAAAGCAATCATAACGTCGGTCGCGAACCAAAAAGGCGGGGTTGGTAAGACAACGACGGCCATAAACCTGGGGGCGGCCATGGCGGCCTCTGGAATGAAGGTTCTATTGATCGACATTGACCCGCAAGGCAACGCTTCCACCGGTTTGGGTGTTGAGGCGCAAAGCCGGGACAAGACAACATATGATCTGCTTTTGAACGACACACCCTTGTCAAAGGCCGTGTTGCAGACAGAGGTTCCAAACCTATCGATCGTGCCGGCGACGACAGATCTGAGCTCGGCGGATCTGGAGCTTGTGAGCGCTACGCGCCGGGTTTTCCTGCTCAATGACGTCCTTCGAAGCCGAGACGCGGACGATCTTGAGTTCGATTACATCCTGATAGACTGCCCGCCTTCGCTGAATCTTTTGACATTGAACGCCATGGTGGCCTCTGACTTCGTGTTGGTGCCATTGCAGGCCGAGTTCTTTGCGCTGGAGGGACTATCTCAACTTCTTTTGTCCGTGCGCGAAATCCGGGAGACGGCAAATCAACGCCTTAGAATACAAGGTGTTGTGTTGACTATGTATGACAAACGCAACAATTTGTGTCATCAAGTTGAACAGGACGTCCGGGAGAACCTGAAGTCTTTGGTCTTCAAAACCATGATACCTCGGAATGTTCGTTTAAGTGAGGCACCGTCCTACGGGCTACCGGTGTTAAATTATGATCCAACATCGCGCGGCGCGATGGCGTATAAGGCATTGGCACAGGAAGTCATGAATAGCGCGGGGGGACGATAGTGGTTGATCGCAAGGAGAAACGCGGGCTTGGCCGAGGTTTGTCAGCCCTGATGGCCGAGGTAAATTATCCTGGGGAGGACGGGCCCGCCACAGAGGGCGGGGCGAGAAAGCCGGAGCTTCTGGTTCCAGTTGAACGCGTTCGACCCAACTCTGACCAGCCGCGTCGCGATTTTGACCAGAGCGCGTTGGAAGAGCTGGCGAATTCTATTCGCGAAAAGGGTGTTATTCAGCCGCTGATTGTTCGGGCGGACCCTCAGTCGCCAGCCGATTATCAGATCGTTGCCGGAGAACGGCGCTGGCGTGCTGCGCAGCTTGCCCAGATACATGAGCTTCCTGTGATCGTTCGCGATTTC
Organism: Pseudomonadota bacterium; assembly: GCA_039193885.1. Classification (GTDB taxonomy): domain Bacteria; phylum Pseudomonadota; class Alphaproteobacteria; order Rhodobacterales; family Rhodobacteraceae; genus Litoreibacter. The sequence continues at coordinate 64,984 of JBCCWL010000003.1, read as the reverse complement.
GACGATACAGAAGTGCTGGAGATTGCGATCATTGAGAACATCCAGCGTGCCGATCTCAACCCAATTGAAGAGGCGCTGGGCTTTCAGCAGCTACAGTCCAAGTTTGGCCACACGCAGGAGCAGCTTGCCCAATCGCTTGGTAAGAGCCGAAGTCATATTGCCAATATGTTGCGGCTTCTGAACCTGCCGGACGCAGTGATTTCATTTGTGCGCCAAGGAAAGCTTTCCATTGGTCATGCGCGTGCACTTATCACATCAGACAATCCGGAAGTGTTGGCAGCGGAAGTGATGTCGAAAGGGCTTTCTGTTCGCCAAACAGAAGAATTGGCGCGAAAGCCACAAAGTCTAAGGCCCGCGCAGCCAAAGAAGAACACTTCGACAAAGGATGCCGATACGCGCGCTTTGGAAGATGATTTGCGGGCAAACCTGTCGATGAAAGTTTCGATCGATCATGTGCCAGGCAAGGAGCGCGGTGTTTTGACAGTCGAGTATAAGGATTTCAGCGAGCTTGATGAGCTCTGTAGGCGTCTTATCTCTCTGTAATTAAATAATAATTTCTTCTATTATTTTGTTTAGAAGCAATCTAGCGGAATCTGGAACATACATCCTCGTCCCAATGACGGAAAGTTTGCCCTCGGCTTGAAGTTCGTTGGCCCGATTGGCGTTTAGTACAGTAGGGTCCATCTTGTTCAGTCGAGAAAGGTCCATGCCTTCTCTAAGCCGAAGCGCCATAAGAAGGTATTCAATCGCCTGTTCACGATTTGTGATCACAAACCTTTCACTTTCCCCGGATTTTTGAACTCGAACGCTGGAAAGCCACTCAGCAGGCGAAAGGTAAGTCTCGGTCGCGACGCGCTGACCATCTTCAATATATCGACCATGTGCGCCAGGACCAATTCCAAGATAATCGCCCCCGCGCCAATAGATCAGGTTGTGCCTGGACCGATCATTGTCTGACGCGTGGTTCGAGATTTCATAGGCTGGCAGCCCGGCTGCGGCGGTCATCTCTTGCGTCGCCTCAAATAGCTCGACGGCAAGGGATTCACCGGGAAGCGCTGGAAGCTTGCCACGCTTGTAGCGATCCCCAAACGCTGTGCCGTCTTCAATCGTAAGTTGATAAAGCGAAAGATGAGTAGGTTCGAAAGACAGGCAAGCGTCCAGCTCTGCTTGCCAATCTGACAGGCCCTGGTGCTGCCGCGCATAGATTAGGTCAAAGCTGGACCGATCGAAAATTGTCCGGGCAATCTCGAGAGATTTCAAGGCATCTTCAACAGAATGCAGCCGGCCTAGTAAACTTAAATCGCGGTTATTTAGAGCCTGAACACCGACGGACACCCGATTTACACCCGCCGATCTGAAGCCGACAAAACGTTCAAGCTCGATAGACGTTGGATTTGCTTCCAAAGTGATTTCAATGTCGTTTGCGAGCGACCAGCGCGCTTGAATTCTACGGAGGATTTGATCGACGCTGCCAGGCGTCATTAGGCTGGGTGTTCCCCCCCCGAAATAAACGCTGTCCAGTACCCTTGTGTTGGTAAACTCGGCAACCCGATCAATTTCAACCAAGTAGGCGTCCGTCCAGGCTTCGTGGTCGATATCACTCCAAACGTGGCTATTGAAGTCGCAATAGGGGCACTTTGCCTGGCAAAATGGCCAGTGAATATAAAGACCAAACCCGCCTTCGGTTTTAGTGCTCAAATGTCTTCACCAATTGCTCAAATGCCCGGCCGCGATGGCTGATTTTGTTCTTCTCCCATCGGTCCATTTCTCCAAATGTCAGATCATACCCATCCGGTTGAAAAATAGGATCGTAGCCGTGGCCTTGATCGCCGCGCATCGGCCATACGATCTGGCCCTCCATCTTCCCGACAAAGACCTCATCATGGCCGTCCGGCCAGGCAAGAACGAGAGTCGCGCAGAACCGAGCTGTCCTTGGGTACGGGGCAGAGGCGGCCTCCAATTTTTCATAAGTTTTGGTCATTGCCATTACAAAATCACGACCAGCTGGGGTTTCCGCCCAGTCCGCAGTATACACACCGGGTGCACCGTCAAGCGCATCAATCTCAATTCCACTATCGTCGGCCAGCGCGGGAATTCCCGTCAGGCTACAAGCAGAGTGCGCCTTAATGCGTGCATTGCCTACAAAGGTCGTTTCCGTCTCTGCGGGTTCAGGTAAATCGCGTTCTGCGGCGGAATAGACCCTTATTCCAAAGGGGTCCAAAAGCTGGCGCATCTCTTCCAATTTACCCGTGTTATGGGTCGCGATGAGAAGTTCAGATCCGGTAAACTTACGCATATCAGGTGACTACCGCAGCTTTCTGCGCGGCAATCAATTGGGCGATACCGATTTCGGCCAGATCCAGCAGCTGACCAAGCTCTTCTCGTGAGAATGTGGCCCCTTCAGCAGATCCTTGCACCTCGACAAGCCCATTTGAGCCGGTCATTACGAAATTGGCGTCGGTGCCTGCGTCGCTGTCTTCGACATAGTCCAAGTCAAGAACCGGTTGACCCGCATAAATTCCGCAACTGACCGCCGCAACATGATCTGTCAATGGATCCGATGTAATCGTTCCGGATGAAAGCAAAGCGTTTGTGGCAAGCCGCAACGCAACCCAGCCCCCTGTGATCGACGCACAGCGGGTGCCGCCATCGGCCTGAATGACGTCGCAATCAACGACAATCTGCCGCTCTCCGAGGGCAACACGATCGATGCCGGCCCGTAGTGACCGACCGATCAAGCGCTGAATTTCTTGGGTGCGGCCGGACTGGCCGCTTTTTGCTTCACGCCGCATTCGCGAGTCTGTGGCTCTCGGCAACATGCCATATTCAGCGGTGACCCAGCCCAACCCGGAATTTCTGAGAAATGGTGGTACGCGCTCATCAACAGATGCGGTGCACAAAACATGGGTGTCGCCGCATTTGATCAGGCACGATCCCTCGGCGTGTTTTGTGACACCGGTTTCGATTGAAATCGGCCGCAACATGTTTAAATCACGTCCAGATGGGCGCATGGATTATCCTTTCTTGAGAATTGAGCCCTGTTACCCTTGCGAAGGTCAAACTTGCAAGCGAGATTGCACCAGTGAAAGCATAGCTGCGAAACAGATGAAGACGGACGCCAACAAGATAGCGGATCTCACCGATCGGAGCCGCGAGGTTTTCCAACGCGTTGTCGAGTCGTATCTGGAGTCTGGGGACCCGGTTGGGTCGCGCACGCTGGTTCGTAATTTCAGCCAGAAAGTTAGCGCCGCAACGATCCGCAACGTTATGCAGGACCTAGAATTCCTGGGTCTTCTTGACAGTCCACATGTCTCAGCAGGGCGAATCCCGACGCAACAGGGTCTTAGAATGTTTGTTGATGGATTGTTGGAGGTCGGAGATTTGGCCCCAGAAGATCGTAAGGCCATCAACCAATCTATGGATATAAATGATCAGGAGATCCCTTCAATCCTGGATCGGGTCGGATCTGCGTTGTCTGGTTTGACCAACGGGGCGAGCCTGGTTTTGTCGCCAAAGCATGAAGCCCCAATCAAGCACATTGAATTTGTCAGCCTTTCCGCCGACCGCGCTCTCGTGGTTTTGGTGTTTTCCGATGGTCAGGTTGAAAACCGGGTCTTTGTCCCACCGTTGGGCCAAACCCCATCATCGATGCGCGAGGCGGCTAATTTTCTGAACGCCATGGCCGTTGGTCTGTCTATCAGTGATTTGAGAACGCGCGTACAAAAGGAAATAAAGTCACGACGACAGGAGCTTGATGGATTGGCTCGTGACATGATTGAAACCGGTGTTGCGGTTTGGGAAAACGAGGGCCACGTCACGGAACGGTTGATTGTGCGAGGACGTGCGAACCTTCTGGAGGATACCGAAGATCACGACACTATGGATCGAATCAAAACGTTATTTGATGATCTTGAGCGCAAACGCGATATTGCAGAATTCCTGGAACTGACGGAAGAAGGCGAAGGTGTTCGCATTTTTATTGGTTCTGAGAACAAACTCTTTTCACTTTCGGGTTCCTCTTTGGTCATCTCTCCTTATATGAACGCTGATCGAAAGGTTGTTGGTGCAATCGGTGTTATTGGCCCAACCAGATTGAATTACGGACGCGTCGTCCCAATCGTGGATTACACGGCGCAACTTGTCGGAAAATTGCTGTCCGATGGTAAATGAAGGTTGAACATGAGCGACGCTAAAGAAAACGAAGACTTTCTCGACGACCCTCTCGAGGCGTATGCCGAGGAAGATATCGACATTATGGAAGAGGTCGAAGAGGACGAGCTTTCTCGCGTGGAGGCTGAGCGCGATCAAATGAAAGACCGGCTGCTCAGGGCGCTCGCAGATGCCGAAAACATTCGCAAACGCGCAGACCGGGATCGACGCGAGGCGGAGCTTTATGGTGGTACCAAGCTGGCCAGAGATATGCTGCCCGTATTCGACAATCTGAAACGCGCCGTGGATGCTGCCGATGATAGTCAACGGGAAGCAGCCAAAGCGGTGTTCGAGGGCGTCGAGCTTACACTTCGGGAACTTCTGAGCGTATTCTCCAAGCACGGAATAGAGACTATTTCACCAGAAATCGGGGATAAATTTGACCCCCAGCTTCACCAGGCCATGTTTGAAGCACCGCTTCCCGACACGGCCGCTGGTGATATTATTCAAGTGATGACCCAGGGGTTTAAACTTCAGGACCGACTGTTGCGCGCGGCTCAGGTTGGCGTGTCATCCACCCCCGCGAAGTAATCCCTTCAGCTCATAAATCAGCTGGAGGGCCTCAATCGGGGACAGTTGATCTGGATTGATGTCTTCCAAGCGTAGTTTCACGGGCTCATCTTTGGGCGCAGGTGGTGGTTGCGGTGTCGCAGAGAACAGCGGCAGATCGTCTGCCAACAAGCTGGGTTTGATACCGCCCTCACGATCACCCTTCTCGAGAATGTCCAAAACCACGCGCGCACGCTCAACGACAGCCGGCGGCAGACCGGCAAGTTTCGCGACTTGCACACCGTAAGATCGATCAGCCGCGCCCTCGCGAACCTCGTGAAGGAAGACCACGTCCCCTTCCCATTCTTTAACCGCGACGGTCGCATTCTCGAGGCCTGAAAGTCTTCCAGATAGGGTGGTGAGTTCGTGGTAATGGGTCGCGAATAGAGCGCGACAACCATTCACATCATGCAGGTTTTCCAGGGTAGCCCATGCGATCGAAAGACCATCATAGGTCGACGTGCCGCGCCCAATCTCATCAAGAATGACAAGCGCACGGTCATCCGCCTGGTTTAGAATTGCGGCAGTCTCGACCATTTCGACCATAAAGGTTGACTGTCCACGTGCCAGATCATCTGATGCACCGACCCGGCTGAAGACTTGTGAAACGACACCAATCTGTGCGCTTGCAGCAGGAACAAAAGACCCTAACTGGGCCAGAATCGCAAAAATTGCGTTCTGGCGCAAAAAGGTGGATTTTCCTGCCATGTTTGGCCCAGTCAGAAGGCAAATGCGCGCCGCCCCATCATCAGGTGTAAGATCGCATGAATTGGCAATAAACATGCTGTTTTGTTGTTTCAGCGCTGCCTCGACCACAGGATGTCGACCGGATTCAATCTTGAATTGACGATCTTCGGACACGACCGGCCTCACCCACCGTTCTGAAACCGCCAAATCCGCAAGTGAAGTCGCCACGTCGAACTCGGCGATGATGGCTGACAAATCACCCAAAAAGTTAGAATGCTCGAGCACAGCCTCGGACAGTTCAGCGAAAATACGGGCCTCGATGTCTAAGGCCCTGCCATTTGCATTAAGGATCTTCGTCTCCAGAGTTGACAACTCCACGGTTGTAAAGCGCACCGCATTCGCGGTTGTCTGGCGATGAATAAAGGTCTCTGATAACGGCTCCGACAGCATCCGCTTGGCGTGCGTAGCGGTGACCTCCACGAAGTATCCAAGGACGTTGTTGTGCTTGATTTTAAGCGCAGAAATCTCGGTAGATTTAGAGTATGCCGATTGCATCTGAGCTATGATCTGTCGTCCGTCCTCTCTTAAATGGCGCGCTTCCTGTAGCTCTCCAGAATATTCCGGTTTTATAAACCCGCCGTCGCGAGCCAACAAAGGCGGCGTTTCAACCAGACTCTGTTCCAGCCAAACCCCCAGTTTCTGCAATTCATCGGGGAGCTTTCTCCACCGCCCAAGTTGGTCGGGTGGCGCATGATTCTTCACGGTCTTCAACAATTCCGCGCCGTTAATCAGAGCGAGCTTGACCGTCGACAAATCTCTTGGTCCGCCGCGTCCGAGCGACAAACGCGACATAGCTCGCTCAAGGTCAGGGATGCCTTTCAGCACGTTGCGGAGCGCTGACGCCACAGCAGGGTTGCTTGTTGCCCATTCAATGGCATCGAGACGCGAATTGATGATCGAGAGCTGAGTCGATGGGCTTGTGAGCCGCAGATTGAGCAGACGCGCGCCGGGTGCCGTTACGGTTCTGTCAATCACAGATATCAAGGATCCAGCACGCCCACCTGCGATGGACCGGGTCAGCTCAAGGTTGCGCCGTGTTGCTGCATCAATTGAAAGAACCCCGCCACGGCGTTGTTTTTTCGGCGGGCGAAGGAGGGGCATATTACCCTTCTGAGTCAACTCGAGAAATGCGACGATTGCGCCTAAGGCAGAAACCTCTGCCCGCGAAAATTCTCCAAAGCCGTCCAGAGAATCGACTCTAAACTGGCCTAAAAGCCGGTCTGATGCTGATGTGCTATCAAAGCTCGTGGGTGCAAGGGGCGACACGGAACAGCCTTGTTCTTCGGCTATTTCCTGGAGTGGGTCTATGTTTGCTTCATTCAGAAGAACCTCTTTTGGGGCCAGTCGTGCCAGCTCGGCTCCCAAGACCACTGGAGGGCATTCACTCACGCAGAGCTCTCCGGTTGAAATGTCGACCCAAGCCAGGGCGGCGTCGTCTCTTACGACAGAAAAGGCAGCAAGGTAGTTATTGCGTCTGGCGTCCAGCAACGAGTCTTCGGTTAGCGTTCCGGGCGTGACCAGCCGAACCACGTCTCGCTTCACAACCGACTTCGAACCGCGTTTTTTCGCTTCGCTTGGATCTTCGAGCTGCTCGCAAACGGCGACCCGAAATCCTTTGCGAATAAGGGTTTGCAAGTAATTTTCGGCTGCGTGAACGGGAACGCCACACATCGGAATGTCATCACCGTTGTGTTTGCCCCGTTTCGTAAGCGCAATATCGAGCGCACTGGCGGCCTGGACGGCATCCTCAAAGAACATCTCGTAGAAATCGCCCATGCGATAGAACAACAGCGCCCCTGGATGCCGACCCTTGATCTCAAGATACTGGGCCATCATCGGTGTGGTCGTAGATTTTATCGTTGTCACATCTGCCCCCGAACCCAGATGACCAAAGCTTATTGGCTTGAAGGGGCGGGTTAAAGAGGAAAGCCGGGCTTACTTTGCGAGAGGGTCAGAACGCTCTAACTCTTCATTTCGTCCCAAAAGGACTTAACCTTCGAAAAGAACTTGGAGAGCTGCGGATTATTCTCCTGACTCAGCTTTTCGAATTCTCGAAGAAGCTCCTTCTGCTTCGACGTCAGGTTTACGGGCGTTTCAACGGCAAGTTCGATAAACATGTCGCCGGATCCGCCACCTCGCAGAGCTGGCATGCCCTTGCTGCGCAGGCGCATTTGACGACCTGATTGACTGCCCGCGGGCACTTTGACGCGGCTTCGACCACCATCGATTGTCGGAACTTCAACATCTCCACCGATTGCGGCGTTCGTCATTGAAACCGGGACTCGGCAGAACAGATCGACACCATCGCGCTGGAACAGTTCATGTTCAGCAACCTCGACGAAGATGTAGAGATCGCCCGAAGGTCCGCTTCGCAGACCGGATTCGCCTTCACCGGCCAACCGGATACGCGTTCCGGTTTCGACGCCTGACGGGATATTGACACTCAGAGAGCGTTCTTTTTGCTTTCGGCCGCTGCCGCTGCAGCCCGAACAGGGATTGCTGATGATCTGGCCAATGCCTGAGCAGGTGGGGCAGGTCCGCTCCACCGTGAAAAAGCCTTGCTGAGCGCGTACTTTCCCTAACCCGGAACAAGTCGGACATGTCATTGGTTCGGAGCCGCTTTCAGAACCTGTTCCATCGCATTCGTCACAGGTCACCGCGGTCGGTACAGAGATTGTTTTCTGCACGCCCGAGTAGGCTTCTTCGAGCGAGACCCGTAGATTGTAACGCAGATCGGAGCCGCGGGTTGCACGTTGCCGGCCTCCACGGCCACCGCCCCCACCCATGAAATCGCCAAACAGGTCTTCGAAAACATCGGAAAACGCACTTGCGAAATCGCCTTGCCCACCGGCACCAGGACGTGCGCCGCCGCCCATACCGCCCTCGAATGCAGCATGGCCATAGCGATCATAGGCCGCTTTCTTGTCGGCGTCTTTCAGGACTTCATAGGCCTCGTTGGCATCTTTGAACTGAGCTTCCGCGTTTGGGTTATCCGCATTTCTGTCGGGGTGAAGTTCCTTCGCTTTGGAGCGGTAGGCCTTTTTGATTTCGTCGGCAGACGCCCCACGAGAGACTCCCAAAACGTCGTAGTAATCCCGTTTTGCCATGCGTTAGAGCCTTTTCTTTAACCCAAACTGGCCGACTAGCGCAGGCTAGCCGGCCAAATGGAGCAGTGATTACACCTTAAGCGCGCTTGTCGTCGTCGAGGTCTTCGAAGTCTGCGTCAACGATGTCTTCGTCTACGCCGCGCGGGTCTTCTTCGCCGGCCTCACCAGGGTCTGCGCTGGCCGCCGCCTCATCTTGTTGGGACTTGTAAATAGCCTCGCCCAGCTTCATCGCGGCTTCGGTCAAGTTCTGAATGCCGCCCTTGATCTTGCCAGCATCTTCGGTTTCGAGGGTTTCCTCCAGCGCCTTCATCGCCAGTTCGATAACCTCAACCGTGGATCCGTCGACCTTGTCGCCATGGTCCTCAAGCGATTTTTTGGTTCCGTGGAGCAGGCTTTCGGCCTGGTTCTTGGCTTCGACCAGCTCTTTGCGTTCGGCGTCGGCCTCGGCATTGGCCTCGGCGTCCTTTACCATTTGCTCGATGTCGTCGTCGGACAGACCACCAGACGCCTGGATTGTGATCGCTTGCTCTTTTCCGGTCCCTTTGTCTTTCGCACCAACGGTTACGATTCCGTTGGCATCGATATCGAAGGTGACTTCGATTTGAGGCAACCCGCGCGGAGCTGGTGGGATCTCTTCGAGGTTGAACTGACCCAGGATCTTGTTGTCAGCCGCCATTTCCCGTTCACCCTGGAACACACGCAGAGTCACGGCATTCTGGTTATCTTCAGCGGTCGAAAAGATCTGCGACTTCTTCGTCGGAATCGTGGTGTTGCGTTCGATCAGTCGGGTGAACACACCACCCAAAGTTTCGATCCCAAGCGACAACGGTGTTACGTCGAGAAGGACAACGTCTTTGACGTCACCTTGCAGAACACCGGCTTGAACCGCTGCACCCATGGCAACAACTTCATCTGGGTTTACGCCCTTGTTGGGCTCTTTTCCGAAGAACTTGGAAACCTCATCGATAACCTTTGGCATCCGGGTCATACCACCAACCAGAACGACCTCGTCGATGTCGCTTGTTGCAAGACCCGCGTCTTTCAGCGCTTCTTTACAAGGCTTGATGGAGTTCTTGATCAGGTCAGAGACCAGGCTTTCCAGTTTTGCGCGGGTCAGCTTCATAACCATGTGCAATGGCTGACCACCGTTTGGATCCATCGAGATAAACGGCTGGTTGATCTCGGTCTGAGCCGAAGATGACAGCTCGATCTTCGCTTTTTCGGCGGCTTCCTTGAGACGTTGAAGCGCCATTTTGTCTTTGGTCAGGTCAACGCCGTTTTCTTTTTTGAACTCGTCCGCGAGATAGTTGACGACCCGCATGTCGAAGTCTTCACCACCCAGGAATGTATCACCATTGGTGGACTTGACCTCAAACAGGCCGTCGTCGATTTCGAGGATTGTAATATCGAATGTACCGCCACCAAGGTCGTAGACAGCGATCGTTTTGCTTTCTTTCTTGTCGAGACCATAGGCCAAAGCAGCTGCTGTTGGCTCGTTGATGATCCGCAGAACTTCAAGGCCCGCGATCTTGCCCGCGTCTTTGGTTGCCTGGCGCTGCGCGTCGTTGAAATAGGCAGGAACAGTGATAACGGCTTGTGTGACGTCTTCGCCCAGGTAGCTTTCGGCCGTTTCCTTCATCTTCTGCAAGATGAATGCGGAAATTTGGCTGGGGGAGTAGGTCTCGCCACCGGCATCAACCCATGCATCGCCATTGCCACCGTCGACAATCTCGAACGGCATGTTCTTCTTTTCTTTGGCGATGTCGGAATCGTCAAACCGACGCCCGATCAACCGCTTGACCGCGAATACGGTGTTGGACGGGTTTGTGACCGCCTGACGTTTGGCAGCTTGGCCCACAAGGCGTTCGCTATCGGTAAAGGCAACAATGGAGGGCGTCGTCCGCGCACCTTCTGCATTCTCGATCACGCGCGGTTGCGAGCCATCCATGATGGCAACGCACGAGTTCGTGGTTCCAAGGTCAATACCAATAACTTTGGCCATATGTTTCGTCCTTTCTTCGGCGATTAGAAGGAGAGCAGCCCCATTTCGGCACCTGCCCTCCGATCCCAATTAGATCGAGGGGAATGGACCCCATCAGAGTTCGCACGGTATATAAGGGCGCGTCTGGGGTGCTGCAAGGCGGGGTTTGCATGGAATCTCGTGAATCCGTGAAAACACGCTAAAATCGCAACCAATCCCCCGGAGAATACGGATTTCTTTATGAAAACTCCCCCAAAGCCTGATTTGGACATTCTTGGTTTCAAGGTTTTCGAAGGATTTTTCCCGTTGGATCAGCAGGAAGACCTGGTGGGGCAGTTGCGTCAGGTTGCCAAAGACGCCCCGTTTCGTCAGCCGGTCACACCGTCGGGAAAACCGCTCTCGGTTCGGATGAGCGCTGCAGGGGACGTCGGGTGGCAGACGGATCGCTCCGGCTACCGGTATGCAGCGGAGCAGGCGGATGGCTCGGACTGGCCGGCGATCCCGCGCTTGGCGCTGCAGTCTTGGTGGGCGTTGTCGGGCGCGGATCGCGACCCAGACAGTTGTCTGATCAACTACTATGGCGAGGGCGCTAGGTTGGGCCTGCACCAGGATCGCGATGAGCGCGAGCTTGAGTGGCCCGTCGTTTCGATCTCGTTGGGCGATGAGGCTCTGTTTCGCATGGGCGGTCCAGAACGGCGGGACAAAACCAAAAGCGTTTGGCTGCGGTCGGGCGATGTGGTGGTGATGTCGGGTGCGGCACGGTTGGCCTATCACGGGGTTGACCGGATCAAGTTTGGCACCTCGCCGCTTCTGTCCAATGGTGGGCGGTTGAACGTGACATTGCGGGTCGCGCAGTAGCAGGTCTACCGGCCAGCGCTCCAGCTGACGGAGGCATATCGGCGGCCCTGAAACTCACCCATCAAACCAATCATCAGCAAAACCAATGCGACATAAATAGTGTACATGTAATCGGTGAACATCGGGTTGTAGTTGATGAAGGTGAAGCCGCGCGCTTGATCAATCGCGTGGAACAGCGGGTTCCAGTCAAACATTACGATCATTGACGAGGGCATCGAATTGGCAACGAACATCTTGCCAGATGCGATCATGTTTGCCCGGGAATAAAGCGTGGTCAGAAAGCCTGATACGCCGGGATAGAACGGCTTGATGGCCAGAAAGACAAGGCCCACGGCGACCCCGGAAAACCAAGCCAGTAAGAACATTGCAATCGTGCCCATCGGCTTGTCGATGACGACCGGGTGCCAGGCCACATGGACCATGAACAAGATGACAATCGCCGACAGCGTTTGCAGGTAAAGCGATGACAGGGCCGAAGAGGTGATGGCGATGGCTGTATTCATCGGCGCGTGCATCATCATCGGGGAAGTCGGACCTTCGGATTTCGCGACGGCAGCGACTGCCTTTGTATGGGTAAGAAACAGGAAAATGCCCGACAGCAAGTACAGCACAAAATCCCCGCGGATCGCCATCCCGCGGATGCCCAGCACCGCATAGAACAACCAGAACGCGGCCACAAACATGAAGGTCTGAAGCATGTTCGACAAGAGGCCCAGGATCGGGTTGCGGTGGCTTTTTCGGACATGTCGCACGGTGCTGACATAAATCAGCTCAACCATCGCCAGCGCTGAGCGGAAATTGGTGTTGCGATGCTGTGCTTCAAACATATGCACTTGCCTGCGCTTATCTTGCGGTCGTGTCAATCGCCCTGGCGGATGGGCGTAAGTGACATTTTGCCGATTGCCTTGCCGCGCACCTTATTGTGTAAAGACCCAAGATTCAATGAACGGACCTGTTCGCCATCAAGGAGTTTAAGGCTTTGGATTTCACGAAACTGGAGACGGTATTCCGCAAGCTGGCGCTGGAAGCTGGCGCAATCATTATGGATATCTACGACTCTGGTGAGCTCGACGTCGAGGCCAAATCCGACGACAGCCCAGTGACTGCTGCTGACAAGGCAGCCGATGCGCATATCAGATCCGGACTGTCCACGGCGTTTCCGGACACTTTGATTGTGACCGAGGAAGAGGCGGACAGCCATACAGAGCAGGCGGGCGACTTTATCATTGTGGACCCGCTTGATGGCACAAAGGAATTCATCAAGCGTCGCGGCGAATTCACCGTGAACATCGCCTATGTCACTGGCGGCGTTCCGATACGCGGTGTTGTTTATGCGCCTGCGATCAAGCGTCTGTTTTATACAGATGCCCAGGGACGCTCGCTCGAAGAGACCGGCGCATTTGATACCGGCGATGTTGGAGAAACGACGCCAATTTCTGTATCGACGCCCGACAATTCGGCCCTCGTTGTTGTTGCGTCAAAATCGCATCGCGATGCGGCGACGGATGCCTATATCAATCAATATGAGGTCGCCGATATGACCTCTGCCGGGTCATCGCTGAAGTTCTGCCTTGTTGCCACGGGCGAGGCCGATATCTACCCTCGTCTTGGCCGCACGATGGAGTGGGACACCGCAGCCGGGGACGCTGTTTTGCGCGGGGCGGGCGGCAAAATGGTTCGATTTGATACCCATGAAATCTTTGAGTACGGCAAGCCGGAATACGAGAACATGTTCTTTATCGCCCATGCGCCCGGCGTGAGTTTGAAGGCCGGCAGTTGAGCGTTGCGATCATAATACCGGCACGCTTTGCGTCGCGCCGCTACCCGGGCAAGCCTTTGGTCTCTTTGAGGGGTGCCACTGGGATTGCGCGCAGTTTGATCGAACGATCCTGGCATGCCGCGCAGTCGGTCAAAGGTATTGATGCCGTCTATGTTGCAACGGATGACGAGCAGATCGCACAAGCTGTTGCGGGGTTTGGCGGTACTGCCATCATGACCTCTGAGACCTGTCGGAATGGCACGGAACGGTGCGCGGAAGCCGCCGAGCGCCTCGGCGGTGATCATGAGATAGTCGTCAACCTGCAAGGTGATGCGCCTTTGACGCCCGCGTGGTTCATCGAGGATCTGGTGGCCGGGTTGCGCGACAACCCAGGCGCCGGTGTCGCGACCCCGGTATTGCGATGCAACGGGGCGATGCTGAATGATTTGCTCGCGGATCGCCGTGCCGGTCGCGTGGGTGGCACAACAGCCGTGTTCGATCGCGAGAACCACGGTCTTTATTTTTCGAAAGAGGTCATCCCCTTCACCTCAGAGGCCTATGCCGAGACCGCGCCGACACCGGTGTTCCATCACGTCGGTGTTTACGCGTATCGCGCGGGACCCTTGGCTGAATATGCCGGCTGGCAGGAAGGTGATCTGGAACGCCTTGAGGGCTTGGAGCAGCTTCGTTTTGTGGAAAATGGGCATGCCGTTCTGTGTGTCGAGGTCGAGTCGCGCGACCGGCAGTTTTGGGAACTGAACAACCCTGAAGATGTGTCAAAACTGGAGCAGATGATGGCGCAAATGGGCATGGAATGAGAGATGTGCGCGTCAGCGTCGTTATTGTCAGCCACAAAAGACCGCAGGCGCTTGCGCGATGCCTGACCGCTCTCAAATTTCAGTTCCTCCCGATTTTTGAATGTGTTGTCGTTGCGGATTCGGGCGCGCTCGCAGAGCTGGCAGCGCGCGCTGATCTTCCGGTCTCAAAAACTATCACGTTTGAACGTCCCAATATCGCGGCAGCGCGAAATTTAGGACTTCAGGCCAGCGGTGGCGAGGTTGTTGCTTTTATTGATGATGATGCAATTGCCGAGCCGACCTGGTTGGAAGAGCTTCTGCGCGGGTTCGAAGATGACACCGTTGCGGCAGTGGGTGGTTTCGTATGGGGGCGAAACGGATTTGATCTGCAGTATTCTGGGGCGCAGATTACCTCATCCGGACAAGAGATTGATCTGAACATCACCACCAGCACGATATTTCGCGCCAGCGATGGAATCTGCACCAAAACGGTCGGGACCAATTGTGCTTTTCGCCGGGATGTCCTTGTTGCGCTGGGCGGGTTCGACCAGAGCTTTGCCTATTTCCTTGACGAAACTGACATGAATCTCAGGCTGTTTGAGGCCGGGCACTCAACGGCGATCGTCCCGCAGGCCTTGGTGCATCATGAAACACAGGCCAGCTGGTTTCGAGGCGCGGACCGAAGGCCGCTGGATCTGCATGTGATCGGGCGCAGCGTTGGATGCTTCCAGCGAAAACATGGTTTGGCCCGCGATTTTGTTGATCATCATGGCCAGCACCAGCTTCGACGATGCCACCAGGCCCTGATAGATGGGCGGTTGGAACCTCGGGACATCGCGCTCAGAATGGCCGAGTTTTGGTCGGGCGCAGCGGCTGAGCATAATTCATCGATACCCTCGCCAGATCTGTCAGAAGCATCGGAGTTCCTGCCCATAAAGCGACCGATCCAGCCTGTTCAGTCGCACATACTTGTCGGCTGGTGGCTGGGTCGGCATTCGATTTTCGCACAGGCCCGGACGCTGGCGAAACAAGGCGACGCGGTGAGCGTATTTTTGTTCTCGCGCACCAGCATATTTCACAAAAGGTGGTTCCATTCCGATGGATTTTGGATACAAAGCGGGGGCCTGTTTGGCCGGTCTCACCGAACCGGACCTCTGTTGCGATTAGCGAGTTTTGAAAAAAGATTGGGCGCGGAAACACTTGATTTACAAACGTGTCGCAAATTTATGCCGAGACGTGACCAATAGACTAAAATTTTCCTCTTTGTGCCACTAAAGTGCCGTGATTGACGCTTAGGAAGACCTTGTATGGAGAGAATTCTTAGTCTCGCTACCTGTGGGGTCTTAGAATACCTAGTGTATGAGGATGTTAGATATGACGCGTAAAGTGACGAAAGCTGTTTTCCCGGTCGCGGGCCTTGGAACACGCTTTCTTCCGGCAACAAAGTCGATTCCCAAGGAAATTATGACCTTGGTTGACCGACCGCTTATTCAATACGCCATTGATGAGGCGCGGGCCGCTGGAATCACCGAGTTTATTTTTGTGACGTCCCGCGGGAAGGGTGCGTTGGAAGACTATTTTGACCACGCGCCCGAGCTGGAAAGCTCGCTTGCGTCAAAGGGCAAGAACGATCTTTTGGACGTGCTGCAATCGACGAATATGGAAAGCGGTGCCATCGCCTACATTCGCCAACATATGGCGCTGGGATTGGGGCATGCGGTCTGGTGCGCTCGTCGTCTAATCGGTGATGAGCCGTTTGCGGTCATTTTGCCCGATGACGTCATCGCATCCGACGTTCCGTGCTTGCAACAAATGGTCGAAGCACATGAGCAAACTGGCGGCTGCATGGTCGCCGCGATGGAAGTCTCGACTGACAAGACATCCTCATACGGGATTTTGGACGTCAAAGATGACATGGGCCATCTGGTGTCGGTCAAAGGCATGGTGGAG
Organism: Pseudomonadota bacterium; assembly: GCA_039193885.1. Classification (GTDB taxonomy): domain Bacteria; phylum Pseudomonadota; class Alphaproteobacteria; order Rhodobacterales; family Rhodobacteraceae; genus Litoreibacter. The sequence continues at coordinate 49,027 of JBCCWL010000003.1, read as the reverse complement.
AAGCCTGCCGCAGGGACCGCGCCTTCGAATCTTGCTGTGATCGGGCGCTATATTCTGACGCCTCAGGTCCTCAAGAACCTCGACTCGATCAAGCAGGGTGCCGGGGGCGAGATCCAGCTCACCGATGCGATCGATACAGAAATCGCAAACGCACGTGATGTGTTTGGCTACCGTTTCCGTGGCCAACGGTTTGATTGCGGCTCCAAGGCAGGCTACCTTCAGGCGACAGTTGCCTTTGGCCTCGCCCGGGAAGAGCTAAAAGATGAATTCTCAACCTACCTGGACGAGCTTTCGGCACTGCGTCGCGCGGCTGAATAGAACGGGTCTTTTATGCCAAACATAATGGTGACCGGGGGTGCGGGCTATATTGGCTCGCACGCCTGCAAGGTGCTGGCCCGGTCTGGCTTTACCCCGATTTGCTTCGATAACTTGTCCACTGGTTGGCAGGATGCGGTTAAGTTCGGACCGTTTGAGCAGGGCGATCTTCGGGACCGCGCCCGTATCGACGAAGTCTTCAAAACCCATCGGCCAGTTGCGGTCATGCATTTTGCCGCACTCAGCCAGGTCGGAGAATCGATGCAAGAGCCCGGCCTTTACTGGTCGAACAATGTATTGGGTTCATTGAACCTGATCGAGGCGGCTGTCGCTGCGAATTGCCTGAACTTTGTATTCTCCTCTACCTGCGCAACCTATGGTGATCAGGACAATGTTGTTCTGACCGAAGAGACGGTGCAGATGCCGATCAACGCTTACGGGGCCTCCAAGCGCGCGATCGAGGACATTCTGTCGAATTTCGGCGAAAGCTACGGCCTTCGCCATGTCATTTTCCGCTACTTCAATGTGGCAGGCGCAGATCCCGACGGTGAGGTGGGGGAATTTCATCAGCCCGAGACGCATCTCATCCCGCTCATCCTTGATGCCATTACCGGTAAGCGTGACAAGCTGACGATATTTGGCACTGACTATGAAACAGAGGACGGGACATGCATTCGTGATTATGTCCATGTAATGGATCTGGTCGATGCGCATATAAAGGGTCTAAACTGGCTTCTAGATGGCAAAAGCAATGCCGTCTTCAATCTTGGCACTGGGTCGGGTTTCTCGGTCCGTCAGGTCCTCGATCATAGTCGGCATGTCACAAATCGTGCCGTGCCCTATGATGAGGGCCCACGCCGGGCGGGTGATTGTACGAAGCTGGTGTCTGGCAGTCAGCGGGCGGAGCGGGAGCTTGGTTGGACGCCGGACCGCTCGAATCTGCCGACCATGATCAAGGATGCATGGCATTGGCACCAAACGGGGCATTACGATACATAGTCTGAAGCCAGTCCTACTCGATATCTCGCGCTCGATCTCGCGCGTAGGGCGTGGTCCGGCGACAGGAATAGACCGGGTTGAATTGGCCTATCTGCGCTGGGCGCTGGATCGACCCGCCCCGGTCTGGTCGCTTGCGCGCACCTCCAGCGGATGCGCGCTTCTTGACAGGTCCACCAGTCAGAACATCCTTCAAAAGCTGCGCGGGGACGCCCTTTGGGGTCCAAAGGACATGCGCGCGCATATTGGGCTGAAGACGCCAGACGCGCGCGGCCGTGCCGAAAGCTATATTCGACGCCATGCAGCGCATATGGTGCCGAATTCATCGTCAAAGTTGGATCTACCGCAGGATCTTAAGGGTGGGGTCTACATCAATGTGGGCCATTCAAATGTCGGGCCGATTTTTGGCAGTTTGAAAGCATCGGGTCTTGGTATCGTTGCTATGATCCATGACGTTATACCGCTGACCCACCCGCACTTCCAGGCCTCACACTCGGTGGAACGCTTTCGCCAGAAGCTCAATGTGATCACAAATGCTGCCGATCTGATTATCGCAAACTCCGCCGAAACAGAGACGATCCTCTGCCAAAAAGCAAACCGAGTTCCAGAATGTGTCGTCGCGCATCTTGGTCTTCCGGAAACTGACAAGACCACAGCGACATTTACGCAGGATAAACCATATTTTGTCACTGTCGGCACGATAGAGCCGCGTAAGAACCACAGATTTCTGATGAAGGTTTGGGATGCTCTCGGGGCAGATGCAGAACTACATATCATCGGTCAACGGGGCTGGAACAACGCAGATGTGTTCGCGGATCTCGATGCCCTGGGCGCAACGGACAGCGTCAAAGAGCTGGGGCCCCTTCGTGATGATGAGTTGTGGCCCCGCCTTAAGGGCGCGCAGGCGCTGCTGTTTCCGAGTTTTGCCGAAGGCTTTGGGTTTCCTGGTCTGGAGGCAGCCGCGCTGGGCGTCCCGGTAATCTGTGGCGATCTTGCCATCCACAGGGAGGTGCTGGGAAGATACCCCGTTTACGCAGAAACCAGCGATGTTTACTCATGGAAAGATGAAGTTACCGCCGTGTTGAACGACAGAAACAGCGGCATTCGCGGGCTGGTTCCGCGTTTGCCCACATGGGACACTCACTTTGAAATTGTGGATGACGCTTTGTCATCCCTAAGCACGTGATTGGCGGAAAGGCAGTAGAAGACGCTCTTGGGTATTTTCCAATCATATGGCCTGCGATGGCAAAGAAAGCGCTGGCGGGCCCGTGCGTTTTTGAAACGGCGTGAGCTGCGCCCTGAAAGTGTGAAAACAGAGCGGATAGAAGCCGATGATATCTTGCTGTTTTCAACAATTCGAAACGAACGCGTTCGGCTGCCTTTCTTCCTGGACTACTACCGGCAGCAAGGGATCAATCACTTTGTCATAGTCGACAACGACTCAGATGATGGCACGCGGGAGTACCTGTCCGAGCAACCTGACGTGAGCGTCTTTCACACCGCACATAGCTACAAACGGGCACGGTTTGGAACTGACTGGCTAAACTGGCTCAAGCGAAAATACGCCCATGATCATTGGTGCCTGGTTGTCGATGTAGACGAGTTTTTTGTCTACCCGTTCCACGATACCAGGCCCATCCGGGCTTTGACTGATTGGTTGGATGCGTCATCGATCCGGTCTTTTGGGGCGATGGTTCTGGACATGTATCCGAAAGGTGCAATCAGCGATGCCAAATACGAGGAAGGGGACGATCCCTTCAAAGTGTCGAATTGGTTCGATAGCGGGAATTACACGATCAAACGCAATCCGGTGTTTCGCAACCTTTGGATTCAGGGGGGGCCTCGGGCCCGCGTGTTCTTCACCGATAACCCGGAGCGCGCGCCGGCGCTGAACAAGATCCCTTTGGTGAAGTGGCACCGTGCCTACACGTATGTCAGCTCGACCCACATGCTTTTGCCGCGCGGTTTGAACGCGGTTTTCGACGAATGGGGAGGTGAAAAGGCATCTGGACTGTTGCTGCATGCCAAGTTCTTGGAATCATTCCTGGAAAAGTCCATCGAGGAGCTGGAGCGAAAGCAGCATTTCGCCAATAGCATCGAATACCGCACGTATTTTGAAGGTGTGCGAGAGAAAAAGGATCTGTGGTGCCCGACCTCGGATAAATTGGTCAATTGGCGACAGCTTGAGGTCCTGGGGCTAATGTCGAAAGGCAACTGGGCATGAAGATCGGGTTCGTCATGCTCACGCACACGGCGCTTGATCGCGCGACCGAGGTAGCAAAGCACTGGCTTTCGGGTGGTTGCCCTATCGTAATCCATGTTGATAAACGCACAGATAACAAAGACTTCAGGTGGTTTAAAGACCAGTTTCAGGACAGCTCTGATGTTCACTTCATTGATCGATTAACCTGTGACTGGGGGCGGTGGTCGATTGTTGAGGCAACTCAAATTGCCTGTGAGAAAATGTTGTCGCTCCACCCGGATGTCACTCATGTGTTTTTGGCCAGCGGATCTTGTATTTCTTTGCGCCCAATATCGGAGCTTGAGGCCTACTTAGAGTCTAATCCTCGCACCGATTTCATTGAATCCGTGACCACCGATGATGTGGATTGGACGGTTGGAGGGCTCGACCGTGAACGGTTCACATTGCGGTTTCCGTTCTCCTGGAAACGGCAACGGACCCTTTTTGATGCCTATGTGAATATTCAACGCAAACTGGGCCTTAAACGACGCATACCCAACGACGTTGATCCGCACATGGGATCGCAATGGTGGTGTCTGACACGTCAGACCCTATCGGCGATTTTGCAATCGGATCGACGTGAGGTGCATGATCAGTATTTCAAAGCGGTCTGGATACCGGATGAGAGCTACTTCCAGTCTTTGGCGCGGCTCTATGCGATCAAGATTGAAAGCCGTTCGTTGACCCTGTCGAAATTCGATTTTCAAGGCAAACCGCACGTCTTTTACGACGACCATCTGCAGCTGCTTCGTCGCTCAGAGTGTTTCGTCGCACGTAAGATCTGGCCGCACGCGAACCGTCTGTATTCGGAACTTCTGGCAGCCTCGACAGCAACTCCGTCAGCCGCAGAGCCTAACCCGCTAAAGATCGACAAGCTGTTTGACCGCGCCACAGAACGCCGGACACTGGGTCGGCCTGGTCTGTATATGGTGAGCAGATTTCCCAATCACGGCTGGGAAAACGGGAAAACAAGCGGGCCTTATTCCGTATTTCAAGGTTTCGATTCGTTGTTTGATGGGTTTGAGGCCTGGTTGAGCAAGCGAACGGGCAACCCGGTGCATGGGCGGCTCTTTGATCCAGATCGTGTCATGTATGCAGATGGTGAGACGCATTTCAAAGGAACTATCAGCAATTCTGCGGGTCTGCGGGACTACGACCCGGTGGGATTTCTCACCAACATGATGTGGAGTGCGCGGAGTGATCACATCTGTTTTCAGTTGTCGCCAGGTGATGCGCAGGACATCGTGCCTTTTCTGGCCGCCGACAGAAACGCACAGATCTCGATCGTAACTGGGGCCTGGGCCATTCCTCTGTTTCAGTCAAACCTCGATTTTGCCGTGGTTCGCAAACATGCGGCAGCCTTACAACGCGCCGAAGCTGCCCAGTTGGAACAGTTCCGTAGCAGTCTTACGAAAGCGCGCGTCCAAATGTGGAGCTTGTCTGAATTTATCGATGAGCCAATGCAACACCTCCAATATATCATCGATCGGCTCAGCAGTGGCGAGGCCAGTCGCGTGACCGAGGTTCCGCGTATGGCGGATCTGTCAGGATTTGGGAAGTTTCTGCAAAATCTCAAGAACCAGGGCATGAGCCCCGCGAATATGGGGGCCTTTCCGGTTGGCGACGCAACCCCGCGCGATGTCTCCGCCTCGCGTCCTTATGTCGTGAAATAGATGGCACGCCCGTTTGACTTCTTTGTGGTGCTGGCGGACATGCGGACCGGTTCCAATTTTCTGGAGGCCAGCCTCAACCAGCTTTCTGATGTGACCTGCTACGGAGAGGTGTTCAACCCGGTTTTCATCGGGTCTCATAACCGCACAGAATTGTTTGAGATCGACATGGGCGCGCGTGAACGTGACCCGTTTCAATTGATCGAGCGGATGGTCGTGCAGACAGATGGTTTATCTGGGTTTCGGCTGTTTCATGACCACGATCCACGGGTTCTCGACTTCTGTTTGCAGAACCGGCGATGTGCAAAGATTGTTCTAAGCAGAAATCCTGTAGAGAGCTTCGTCTCGCTGCAGATTGCCATCGCCACTGGCCAGTGGAAACTGCGTGATGTGGCGAAACGGAAGACCAAGAAAATTCGGTTCGACCAAACGCAATATGCGGCGTTTCTGAACGAGCGACAGAATTTTCAAACCACGACGCGCCGCAGCCTTCAACGCAGTGGCCAAACGGCATTTGTGCTTGACTACAGCGACCTGAACGATGTCGGTATCCTGAATGGGCTCGCCAGGTTTATTGGCTCTGAAGATCAGTTGAAGGCACCCTCAAAAGCCACGAAGCGGCAAAATCCTGTGTCGATGGCTGACAAAGTAATCAATCACCAAGAGATGCTTGCCGTGGTTCAGGGACAGACCTTGGGTGCAGAAGCGGTTATGGCTGACCCAGAACCCAAGCGCGGTCCCGGGGTTCCTGGATTCTGCGTCATGGAGAATCCGGACGTGATTTTCGCCCCGATCGCGGCGGGCCCGACCCGAGCGGTGCGGGATCTTATGTCTAGCCGAGGTCACCCTATCGCAACCGGCTTGACCCAAGGCGAGCTGCGCAAATGGAAGCGCAGCCATGTCGGTCATCGTAGTTTTACCGTGCTACGCCATCCCGTGCCGCGTGCCTATGGAGCCTTTCGTGCCGCGATTTTGAGCGAGGCATCCGCGCATGAAATGTTCCGGGCAAAACTGGCGGACCGCTACGGCGTTCAGGTCGCTGGCGACGCCGATAAGCCCGAAATTGCGCGAGCGTTTGCCAGATTTCTGGAGTTTCTGAAACTCAACCTAGCCGGTGAAACCAGCCTCAAGGTCGACCCAATTTGGTCGACACAGTCTGAATTGCTGGACGGAATCGCAACTGTGATGGTGCCGGATACCATTTTGCGAGAGGCGGATACTCTGGCACCGGTTCTGTATCACATCACCGGGGCAGACCCGCGGCTTCCGCGGCCGGTTTGGTACGATGAGCTACGTGACATCTATTCGGCTAAAATCGAGAAACTCTGCAAAGCGGCCTATCGAAAGGACTATATAACCTTTGGATTTGGCGATTGGGATCAAGCCGCCTGAGAGGAGGGTCCCTCGGTCAAAATCGCATAAAGCGCCGAGACGTTGTCATTTGCACGCAGCTTCTCACATACCGCGCGGTCCCGCATCGTGCGCGACACCAGCGCGAGCGCCTTGAGATGCTCAACGCCAGAATCCGATGGGGCGAAGAGGGCAAAAAACAGATCAACTGGCAGCCGGTCCGCGGATTCGAATTCGACAGGCTTTTCCAGCCGGATGAAAACCGAATGAACCTGGGATACGCTGTCCAATCTGGCATGCGGTAACGCGACGCCCCGGCCTACGCCGGTCGGCCCCAGGCTTTCGCGATCCTGTAGCGCGCCGAAAGTTTCAGTCGGAGACAGACCATAGACATTGGAGGCGATTTCGCCAATTTCCTGGAACAGTCGTTTCTTGCTGGAAATACTCGAAACGTTTCTGATCGCCTCTGGTTTTAATAGTCCGCTAATCTGCATCAGGTGTCTGCCAATCTATTTACCGGAGTCCTAGGTGCCCTGAGACGGATCGATCCAACCGATATTCCCGTCATCGCGCTTGTAGACAACATTCAGGACCTCGTTTCCCTCATTGCGGAAGACCAAAACCGGCGAGCCGGCAATTTCCATTTGCATTACGGCCTCCCCTACCGACAGTGACGGGATTTTCGTCTCCATCTCGGCAACTATGATTGGTTGTAGGGTCTCCGGTTCCGAATCGTCAGTTTCCTGAGCTCCCGCGAGGATATAGGAGGATGCGTCGATAAGTTCAACTGGTTGCGAACGTGATTGATGATGGTCTTTTAGGCGCCGTTTGTAGCGACGAAGTTGCTTTTCCATCTTTTCGGCACAGGAATCAAATGCAGCATAGATCTCGTTGGCAGCGGCTTTCGCTTGCGTCGTCAGACCGGTCGACAAGTGGACCGTCGCCTCGCAAACAAACTGATGCGCGTCCTTTGAAAATACGATGGTCGCATCTGTCGGGCGCTCGGCATATTTTCCGACGATGTCGCCAAGGTCGGATTTAACATGAGTTTGGAGCGCATCCCCGATATCAATTTGTTTGCCGCTGATTTGATAGCGCATAGCACCTCCGTGAATAATTTACTTGTCGCCGAAAAAGGGCATCTGACAGGTCTGCGGACATAGTCCGAAGGTCCGATAGATCGCCGGTAGGACTTTAGCGGAGCAAGGCTGACGCCGGCCGCTTCTGCGTGAACTCTGAGCATTCATCACCGATATTTGGCGACACAAACTCTATCTGTGTCAACTGAGTCTTTCCGCACCCTCGCAAAAAAATGGCGTCAAGACTTTAGTTTTGTATCTTAAGAAATGGTAAAATTCTGTCCCAGGTAGACACGCCGTACATTCTCGTCTTTCACGACGTCTTCTGTGGTGCCGCTCATCAGGACATGCCCGTCATGCAGAATGTAAGCACGGTCGACAATATCGAGTGTTTCCCGTACGTTATGGTCCGTGATCAAGACCCCAATGTTGCGTTTCTTCAGGTCCGAGACAAGATTGCGAATTTCGCCAACAGCAATTGGATCCACGCCGGCAAAGGGCTCATCAAGAAGCAAATATTTTGGGTCTGCGGCCAGACATCTGGCAATTTCGGCACGCCGACGCTCACCACCGGAAAGAGCAAGCGCAGGTGTCCTGCGCAGATGCCCAATCGAGAATTCATTGAGCAGTTCCTCAAGCCGTTCGCGCCGTTTTGTCCGATCGCGAGTCGAAATCTCCAACACGGCCAGGATATTGTCCTCGACACTCAGACCGCGGAAAATCGACATTTCTTGAGGCAGGTAACCAATGCCGAGTTTGGCGCGTCGATACATCGGCAAAAGCGTGGCATCGCGCCCATCGATTTGTACGGTCCCGGCCTCGGGGGTCACAAGTCCGGCGATAGAGTAAAAACAGGTGGTCTTGCCTGACCCGTTTGGCCCGAGAAGGGCCACGACCTCACCGCGCGCCAGTTCAAGACTGACGTCGTGAATAACCGGCCTGCGACGATAACTTTTGCGAAGACCCAGAACCTTCAGCCCCGACAAGCCCTCAGTAACAATGAGATCTGGCTGGCTCACTGGTCCGACCCGGTTTGGAATACGGTCCGCACGCGACCGCTGATCCGCCCCGTTCCGGTTCGCAGATCAACGATGAGCTTTTCACCTGACAGCCCGCTTGGACCCTGGGTCAGCAAGACCTGCCCGGTCATCACCACTTCGCCTGTGCCTATGACGTAAACCGCCTTTTGCGCTTCGGCGGCCTCAGCGCCATTGGCAAGCGTTACATCGCCTGTCGCCACTAGGCGTTCTATCGCACCTGTGGCGGCCCCGTTTTCGACCAGGTAATTGACCGTGATCTCATTCGCGCTGAGACGCATTTGCCCCTGACCCACGACAACATTACCGGCAAAGGTTGCCGTTCCCTTGTTTTGGTCGACCGAAAGCTCGTCGGCTGTGACCTCGACCGGGGCCGATTGTTCAACTGCTGGTGCATTAAAGGAAACATTGGCATTTTGCGCCAAAGCCGCCCCTGGTCCGATCATTCCGAACAGCGCTATGCAGAAAATTCGCTTCATCATAAAATCCGGCCCATCATTGACCAGCAGTGTATATCAGCTTCACGCCATTTTTGAAGACAAGAACCTGTGCATCCTGGCGCGTGAGCAAAGACATGGATCCTGCCAGCAACTCTCCGTTGGGAAATTCAACCTCGACCGGGCCCGATGCGTCGAGTTGCATCTGTCCCAAGCTCGACAGGATCTGCGCAGTTCGCAGGTGAAACCCGGTATTTGTCGAAAGCTCAACATTGCCCATCAAGTGCAACTTTAAGTCGCTGCCCGAGTATTCCGCGATTTTGGAAAGAATATCGTAGCGAGTTCCATCCGGGGACGTCAGGTTCGCTGCGACGTCTTGGGCGATCAATCTTCGCGGATCCGTTGGATCAGGTCTTGCAGACTTAGCTGTGAGCGAAACCGCCATCCCATCGGAGGTTACCCCTGAGAAGCGCGGCGCTGCCATGAGCTGCTCGCTGGCGATTTTCGCGACATCGATCTCCGCGAATGGAAGTGCGGCATCCGGGTCGTAGCTGCGGGAGAACAAGAACAGGGTCGACAAGACTCCCAAAGCGGCCAAAGGGAAGGCAACCTTCGCGAACTGCACAAATCTGGAATAGAAATTGTCGGTCTGAGCCATCGTCACGCGATGCCCGCGCGCAGGCAATCGTGGATGTGAAGAATGCCCTCGGGCGTCCCACCATTGCCACTGGCGGTCACGAACAAGCAGGTTATTTTGTGCGCGTTCATGACTGCAACGGCAGATTCTGCCAATTCGCCGCGCGCGATTGTAGAGGGATCTTCAGTCATGACATCGGCTGCGGACATATCGAGTAGTCCCACCATATTGCGCCGTAAGTCTCCGTCGGTGATGATACCGCGAAGGTGCCCCTTTTGATCGGTCACGCCGACCACCCCGAAGCCCTTTTGGCTCATGGTTAACAGAACATCGGACATCGTGGTGTCCAGATGTGTCACCGGAACTTCGTCATCGATATGCATCAGGTCTTCGACCTTTGACAGGCGCGCACCAAGTTTGCCGCCAGGATGAAACGCGCGGAAATTTTCAGGGGTGAAATCTCGGTGCTCCATCAGAGCGATCGCCAGGGCATCGCCCAAGGCCAGCGTCATGGTCGTAGATGTGGTTGGCACAATTCCGGTGTCGCAGGCTTCCTCCACCGGGGGCAACAGCAACGCCACGTCGACCTGACGCAACAATGTGCTGTTCGACCGGCCCGCGACGCCGATCATCGGAATTCCAAAACGTTTCGCGTGCGCGATGACGTCGGACAACTCCGGCGTCTCGCCCGAGTTTGACAAGATCAGCGTGACGTCACCTTTGGCCAGCATCCCGAGATCACCATGGCTGGCCTCGGCCGGGTGAACGAAGTGTGCGGGCGTCCCAGTCGATGCCAAAGTGGCTGCGATCTTTCGGGCGACATGGCCCGATTTTCCCATGCCGCAGACAATCACTCGTCCTTTGGCGTTCAAGATGCAATCGATTGCCGCGTCAAAACTAGCGTCTAGGCTTTCGGCCAGCGCTGCCAAGGCAACAGCCTCTCGATCGACAACTCTTTTGCCAATTATGGTGAATGAGCTAGTCTCAGATTGGGCCATGTTAGAGCCTTAATGCGCAAATATGTCGGTGTCGGGCCATCCGACGAGGTCAAGCTGAGCCCGAACGGGAAGAAAGTCGAAACAGGACTGCGCCAATGCATCGCGTCCCTCGCGACGCAACATCTCGTCAAGCTTTTGCTTCAACTCATGCAGATACAAGACGTCGGATGCGGCATAGGCGATCTGGGCGTCGCTCAGATCCTTCGCGCCCCAATCGCTGGACTGCTGTTGTTTCGAAATGTCAATGTTCAGAAGCTCTTGAAGCAGGTATTTCAGGCCATGACGATCCGTGTAGGTCCGCACAAGTTTTGAGGCAATCTTGGTGCAGTAGACAGGTGCCGTGATCACCCCAAACCGGTTCTTTAAGGCTGCGATATCGAAGCGACCAAAGTGAAACAGCTTCAAGATCTCTCCATCCTCGAGAAGTCGGGTGAGGTTGGGTGCCTCCGACTGATCGGGGTGGATCTGAACCATATGGGTATGACCGTCGCCGCCCGACATTTGTACAAGGCATAGCCTGTCACGACCGGGCTGAAGACCCATGGTTTCACAATCGATTGCGACAACATTGCCTAAGTTCAATCCGTCGGGCAAATCGTGTTGGTAAAGGTGATTTGTCAAATGAGCCACTTTGTTGAGTTTTCTCCGAACTAAGGAGTTTAAGGCGTGAATTCAATCTTCGATACTGCATCGAGCCCACGCTCGGCGGAAATCTCCCCGAATGCCAAACAATTACGTGACGCACTGGCTGCGCTTTGTTAGCTGGGAGCAAAACGATTATAGGACTGTTATGGAAGTAGAACAGACAGGCTTACCGGGTGTTTTGGTTCTCACGCCAACACGCCATGGCGATCACCGCGGCTTCTTTAGTGAAAGCTGGAATCGCCAGCTTTTGGAGGAGCATGGGATCAGTTTAGATTTTGTGCAGGACAACCACTCGCTTTCAGCCAAGGCAGGCACGCTTCGCGGACTGCATTTCCAGGCCCCGCCCTTTGCACAAGACAAACTGGTGCGGTGCGGGCGCGGCTCGTTGTATGACGCTGTTGTCGACGCGCGCGTCGGATCGCCCACATACGGGCAATCTTTCGGGATTGAGTTGAGCTTTGAAAACGGCAAACAGCTTTTGGTCCCAGCGGGGTTTCTTCATGGGTTTGTAACGCTGCAAGCTGACACAGAGATCGTCTACAAATGCTCCAACTACTATGACAAGGGCTCAGATGGTTCCGTGCGCTGGGACAGCTGCGGTATTGACTGGCCCGTCAACGGAGATCCAGTTCTCAGCGAAAAAGACGAAACGGCCGTGGCTTTTGCCGAGTTTTCATCGCCCTTTGACTGGGAGACCGTGTCGTGAAAATTCTTGTGACAGGTGGTGCAGGATTTATCGGCTCCGCCGTTGTGCGGTTGGCTGTGGCACGGGGGCATGAGGTGGTTAACCTTGATGCGCTGACCTATGCAGCGTGCCTGGAGAACGTGGCTTCGGTGTCCGACGAGGATGGGTATACTTTCGTTCAAGCGGATATTCGTGACCGGGCCGCGCTGGAGGCGATCTTTTCGTTGCATACGCCGGATGCCGTTATGCATCTGGCGGCAGAAAGCCACGTCGATAGATCGATCGACGGGCCCGGTGATTTTGTTGAGACGAATGTTACCGGCACGTTCAACATACTCGAGGTCGCGCGCAGTTATTGGACAGCGCAGGGCAAACCTGATGGGTTTCGATTCCATCACATCTCTACAGATGAAGTTTACGGGACATTGGGCGACGATGGAATGTTCACCGAGGCCACGCCCTATGCCCCAAACAGTCCCTATTCCGCCTCAAAAGCGGCCTCGGATCATCTGGTTCGCGCCTGGGGGGAGACTTACGGTCTGCCCTTTGTGTTAACGAACTGTTCGAACAATTACGGGCCATATCACTTTCCAGAAAAGCTGATACCCGTGGTTATTTTGAACGCGCTGGCTGGCAAGCCGATCCCGGTCTACGGTCAGGGTCTCAATGTGCGTGACTGGTTGTTTGTGGAAGACCATGCCGATGCTCTTTTGTGTGTTCTCGAAAAGGGCAAAAATGGCCGGACCTACAATATCGGAGGTGAAAACGAAGCGACTAATATCGACCTCGTTCGCAAGATCTGTGCCTTGTTAGACGCCCGTCGCCCCGATGCGGCACCGCATGCGGAGCTTATCACTTTTGTGACCGATCGCCCCGGGCATGACCTTCGCTACGCGATTGATCCGGAGCGTATCCGAACCGAGCTTGGGTGGCGGCCGTCGGTCACACTGGATGAAGGTCTGTCGAAAACCGTTGATTGGTATTTGGCGAATGAGAGCTGGTGGCGCCCGTTGCAAGAGCGCAAGGGTGTCGGGCAGCGTCTGGGGACCGGGTGATGTTTCTTGTCTTTGGTCAGACAGGACAACTTGCGCGGGAATTGGCAGAGCTTCTACCCGATGCGCAATTCTTGGGACGCGATGCCGCTGATCTGGCCGACCCGAAGGCGTGCGCCGAGCTGATCAATCAAACAGAAGCCGCTGCGATAATCAATGCAGCGGCTTGGACAGATGTCGATGGTGCGGAATCTCAAAGGGGAGCTGCTTTTCGCGTGAATGCCGACGCACCAAAGGCGATGGCGGAAGCGGCAGCAGCGCGCGGCATTCCGTTTGTGCATATTTCGACCGACTATGTGTTCGACGGGTCGGGGACCACACCCTGGGCACCAGATCACAAGACAGATCCGGTCAATATCTATGGCGAAAGCAAGCGACAGGGGGAGATTGGCGTCGTTGCGGCAGCCGGCACTTATGCGGTGTTGCGGACCGCTTGGGTATTTTCTCCATTCGGCAAGAATTTCGTTAAATCGATGCTGCATCACGGTGCGATCAGGGATGAAATGCGCATCGTCGCGGATCAAACCGGCGGTCCTACGCCTGCGCATGCAATTGCGGCAGCCTGTGTCGAAATTGCTAGGGATCTGATTGCTGACCCGTCAAAGTCGGGCATTTATCATTTTTCTGGTGCACCGGATGTCACTTGGGCCGAGTTTGCGCGCGAAATTTTTTCGCAAACCGGTAATCCGATTCCCGTGCAAGATATTGAAACAAAAGAATTTCCAACTCCGGCGAAACGGCCAGCCAATTCTCGTCTCGATTGTGCCACAACTCAGTCGGTTTTCGGCATTACCCGTCCAGACTGGAGAGTTGAATTAAAGAACGTATTGGCAAGGATTTAACAGGTATGAAGCGCAAAGGTATTATCTTGGCGGGCGGGTCGGGCACGCGGCTTTATCCGATAACGATGGGTGTGTCGAAGCAGCTTCTGCCGATCTATGACAAGCCGATGATTTACTATCCGTTATCTGTGTTGATGCTGGCGGGGATTCGGGAGATTGCCGTGATTACGACACCCGATGACGCTGCACAGTTTCATCGTCTTATGGGCGACGGCAGTCAGTGGGGCATTTCACTCACCTGGATTACGCAACCATCTCCGGATGGGTTGGCACAGGCCTACATTCTTGCGGAGGAGTTCTTGGCTGGCGCGCCCTCGGCGATGGTGCTTGGCGACAACATTTTCTTTGGCCATGGATTGCCCGAAATCCTCGCGAACGCAGATGCGAAGACCGCGGGCGGCACAGTATTTGGCTACCGCGTTGCGGATCCCGAACGCTACGGGGTTGTTGAATTTGATGGCGATACGGTCAAATCCATCGTTGAAAAACCGGAAGTTCCAGCCTCGCACTACGCCGTGACGGGGCTGTACTTTCTAGATGGTGATGCACCCGCGCGCGCCGCTGAGGTCAAACCCTCGGCACGAGGTGAACTTGAGATCACGACGCTGCTCGAGATGTATCTTGCCGATGGTATTCTGGCGGTAGAGAAAATGGGCCGTGGGTACGCATGGTTGGACACCGGAACCCATGCCTCACTTCTTGATGCGGGAAACTTTGTCCGGACGTTGCAGGATCGCCAGGGCCTCCAAACCGGAAGCCCCGATGAAATCGCGTTTGGTTTGGGCTGGATCGACAAAGAACAGTTGAGCGCGCGTGCGAAGTTCTTCGGGAAGAATGACTATGGACGCTATCTCAGCGGGCTTGTCTGAGGTCGCCCTCTAGGCGGCAGACGTAATATATTGCTGCAAGAATCCGATCAGGCGACTGCTATGCTCTGTCTCGCTCGCAGTGGGCGGGATAAGGTCGCTGCTGCTCAGATGTCTGGCGATATCCGCCTGGGTTCGGGCGACGTATATTCCTGGGCGGCCTTCCAACTGACGCACGGTTGCAGCCTGATGGTCGTTTCGATGTTCGCCCAAGGCGAATCTTCGGGGCATAACGATCAGCGGTTTTTGGTGTTTGATGGCGGACAGAACTGTCCCGATCCCGGCATGGGCGATTACGACACGCGCAGCCGAAAAGAACGCTTCGAAATTTGCCGGGTCCATGAAATCGAAACTCTCGATGCCATCTCTGTCCAATCGATCAGGACCCACCTGCGCGATTATGCGTTCACCTTGGTCTTTAGTGAGCTCTGCGACAGCATCGATCAGTGCCGGAAATGCCAGCTGGGTTCCTACGGTTACGAAGATCAAAGAATCGACCCCATGTAGTTTGCGCCTGCTGCGCGCGCGGGTGCTTCCCACTGTGATAGGCACAGTTTCGCAAATCGTTTGGCCATTCGTCCGGACGAAGACATCTCTTCTGCATTTGCAACAGAATCGACCCAGATGGTTTGCGCGCGCATAATCCGGCCAATAGCCAGACCGATCACACCCGGAAGCGCACCGGTCGACACGACAACATCCGGACGTTGTTTGACGATGAGCCAGGCCAATTGGAATGCGCAGCGCAACGCCTTGATCGGCGTATCTCGATTGCAATCGGCCAGCGTCGCGTAGGTGCCAATTCCATATTGATCAGGCAATCCGCGCAACGTAGTTGCGAATTCAACAGTGTTGGGCTCAAAGGCGGGTCGCAATGCCATAAGCTGTTGCCAGTGTCCACCTGCGGATGCGATGGCGAGGATCTTCTTGGTCACGAGCGCTCCATCCTTCAACAGAATAGTTGCTCGGCTGGTCTGCAGCCTCAGTCCCTCACACTGCTATCAAGCCCAAGTGTTCTTAAAATCGTGTTAAACTCACCAAGAATGGCGGATTGATCTCAGAGACGTAGAAAATAAGTGGAAGCTGGGCCATTTCGTTGACTTTGCATGAGGCATCGGACATCTGATCCCCGGGGTGTATTTGAAAGGTTATTCGAATGAAAATTGCGGTCATCGGTACAGGTTACGTTGGGCTTGTTTCTGGGGTTTGCTTTTCGGATTTTGGCCATAGCGTTATCTGCGTGGACAAAGATCCCACCAAGATTGAGAAACTCGAAAACGGTCAAGTTCCAATCTATGAACCAGGTCTCGAGGATCTGATGGCCAAGAATGTTAAGGCCGGCCGGCTGACATTTACTCTTGATCTGCATGAGGCAATTGACGGGGCCGAGGCAGTTTTCATTGCGGTTGGAACCCCAACACGTCGTGGCGACGGCCACGCGGATTTGACCCATGTTATGGCCGCCGCGGAAGAGATCGCGAAGACCGCGAAAGACTATCTTGTCATTGTCACCAAATCGACAGTGCCTGTCGGGACAAACCGCAAAGTGAAAGAGGTTGTCGAAGCTGCGGCCCCTGAATTTGAGTTTGATGTCGCCTCGAACCCTGAGTTCCTGCGCGAGGGTGCGGCCATTGACGATTTTATGCGACCGGACCGGGTCGTCGTCGGCGTTGAAAACGATCGCGCGGCAGACATCATGTCCGAGATTTATCGACCGCTGTTTCTGCGCGATTTCCCGATCATCACGACAGATCTGGAAAGTGCAGAAATGATCAAATACGCCGCCAATGCTTTTTTGGCGACAAAGATTACCTTCATCAACGAGATTGCTTCACTGTGCGAGAAAACCGGTGCTGACGTGAAGCAGGTCAGCAAGGGTATGGGCTTTGATGGTCGTATCGGGAACAAGTTCCTCCATGCGGGCCCGGGCTATGGTGGCTCTTGTTTTCCCAAAGATACCAGTGCTTTGGCGCGGATCGGACAGGAGCATGCTGTGCCCATGCACATCACTGAGACCGTGATCAAGGTGAATGAAGACGTCAAACGCCGCATGATTGAGAAATTGCGCGATCTGTGTGGCGGGTCCTTCAATGGCAAGACAATTGCGGTTCTGGGCGTCACCTTCAAACCCAACACGGATGATATGCGAGATGCGCCGTCCTTGACTATTGTTCCGGCGCTGGTTGGTGGTGGGGCCAATGTCCGCGTGACAGATCCTCAGGGCCAGCATGAAGGCGAAACGCTTCTGCCCGGTGTCAACTGGGCTGCCGATGCGTATGAGGCCTCGGAGAACGCAGATCTTGTCGTGCTTTTGACGGAATGGAACGAATTCCGGGCTCTTGATTTACCTCGTCTGGCCGACTCCATGGCGCAGGCAAAAATGGCGGATCTCCGCAATATCTATTCCGAAGAAGATGTGACGAAAGCAGGCTTCAGCGACTACGTATCCGTCGGGCGGTGATCCCGACTCCGTGGATCAATGAGCATTGCAGCGATCCATCCGGCGATGAAGCCGCCCAGGTGGGTTTGCCAGGCCAGCTGACCTGCCATTGCGATATACAAGATCGCATTTAATGCGATTAGAAACAGAACCGTCCGAGCCACGGGCCACAGCCTGTCTTCGAAGGTGTAGCGGTCGATATAGTCCCACGCCAGCAACGCCCCGGCCAAACCGAACAGTGCCCCGGACGCGCCCACCATGGGTTGCAGCGACGTCCCGATCAGGCCATAGCCGAAGGCACCGCCCAGCACGCTGAGGGCGTAGAGGATACAGAATGCCCGCGTCCCCACCCTGTCGAGCGTGGCGCGGCCCAAGGACCACAGCGTGATCATGTTGACCACCAGATGCCCCAACCCACCGTGCAAGAACCCATAGGTTAGAAACATCAAAGCGGGCTGACCGGCGTAATTTGGACCCCAGTCCCTCAGAAGCCCGGGCCAGAACCCCGCAAATTCATAGGTTGCCTGGCGCAGCCTGGGAAATTCGATCCAGCCCAGGTCGCTTGCCTGTAAGATCAGTTCGATTGAGATGCAAAGGCCGCAAATCAGCGCTAAGGACCAGTCCCTTCGCGCGACAAACAAACGCGTGTCGGGGTCAGCGGAATGGCCGGGTTGGTTGTTCTCTGTCATCAGTTTGACGAGATGAAGGGATCACGACAGATGATCGCCGAATGCTTGATGCGTGTCACGGACGGAAGGAGAAACCCCGTTCGAGAGAGATACCAATCGTATTCGAATCGCGATCTGTAACGCCGTCTTCGGTCACCTTGGCATAGGTATAGCGGGAGACCAGATCCCAGTCGGGCCCAAGGTCGCGCCGGTAGGCAAAGGTCAAGTCAATCCGAGAGGTGTCATCGTCGACACCGACCACGTTCGTGTCAGCAATCGACAAGGTCGCGTCCCATCCGGAAACATTGTTGATCGGCTGCGAATATCCAAGCGACAAGCGGCTGTTGATCACGTCGATGCTGTCATCATTGACTGTTGTGACCTGACTCAGTGACAAGTCGAACATACCGTTGGGCAATTCCTGAGTGTAGGCGATGTTAAACAGCGGATCCGTGCCACCGGATGGTGTGTCTACAAGCCCTGCGCCAAATGACAGCGTTCCGGCCCGCAAATCCAGGGCGCGTGTGAAGGACAGGGTGTCGATACGGCCAGAATCTTCGACAATCGTCGTAAACGTCCCTGCCAATGTTCCGTTTGGACGGTCTAGCAAGAATCCAAGTTCACCGCCGATACCGTCTGTGACGCTTGTTCCAAAGGTCCGTACCGTCGTCACTTCTGAATCGTTCACGCCGAAATTTAGCGACAGGCCATCGCGAACCTGATAGTTGCCGTTGATGGCGATGCGCGTTGTATCGCGCTGGGTATCGACCGCATCATCGGCATCGAAGTTGATATCTGTTGCGACGACACCCAAAGACAGCTGTGGGCTCACCTGGAAACCCAGCCGGATATTTGTCTCGATCTCTGTTTCTGGGATCAAATCCGGGTCTGTGGTGACGCTGAAGTCAATCTCACGCCGACGAACATCAAATCCATAGCTGAACGGTGATTCCAGGCCACCGTCGAACCGCAATCGCAGATCGGTTACTTCGCGTGTGCCGGTGCCGTTGAGGATATCACCGCCGATCGCGGTTGTGTCTTCGAGAATGACATCACTGACATCTGATTCAGAGTACAGAGCACTGCCGGACAAAGCTGCATTACCGGCAGTCCGTGCGAACGACAGCTCTGCGGAAGGATCCAGGAAATCCGTGTTGTCCCCATCGATCCGGTCACCGAACTCGAACGCGCCACCAACCTCGAACCGGAATCGCGTCGCCCGGGTTTCGGTTAGAAACCCGAGCGTAAGATCGGTCCGAGACACCGTTTCGGATTCCTTAATGATTCTGAGATCAGGGTTATCCGAATAGATCAGCGATTGGCGAAAAGTTGCAAAGGCCTGCAACCCGCCTACTTCTTGAGCGACAGAAGAAGACGCAACTAAAATGCAGCCGAGGGAAAACGTGCCTGCGACAAGGTAATGGTTACGTCTCATTCATTCTTTCACTCGAAAAGTCGGCGCTCTGGGACGAGGATTACGTCACCATCGTGCAGTTTGATGTTTTGCGACAGGGCCGCACCATTTGCGATGCTCTTGTAGTTTATCACAAACAAGCGCTGGGCTCCTGTGCGGGCATTTGTTCGACGCAGTTGAACGCGTTTTTGCGCGGCGAAAGTGTCAAAGCCACCGGCTTGGGCCAGACCTTGCAAAAACGTTGTTCCACGACGCATTTCGATTAGGCCCGGCGTGTTCACCTCGCCGAGGAAGTAGACTTCGATAGTCGGACCAGAAATTGCGCCTGGCTCTTCCTCACGCAGGGAAGAAATCGACGCAAAAACGCTTGGGGTGGACGCAAAGTTTGGCGCGATCGCAGCAGCGATAGAGCTTTGAACCTGCGACAGGGAGCGGCCGCCAGCGGACACGTTACCTGCGAACGGGAAGCTGAAGCTTCCGTCCGGCAGAACCAGAACGTCACGGTTGAGTTCCGGATCTTCGAGGACCTCGATGCGAATCGTGTCACCGGCTTGAATACGGTAGTTGCTTTGAGCGATAGCACCGGTCGCGAAAAGCATTGCGGCAAGCAAAATAATAACGGACTTCATAGTCTCGACCTTTCAATTTCGGGCCCACCCTGCATACCTGTTTGCCGAAAAACCTTCCTAATAGGAAGTGATTCACTGCAAACGGTAGATTCACGCAGCTAGCTGTGACGGTGATGTCACGCTTTCAAGCGTCCCGTTCTTACTCTGTTCCGGCTTTTTCCAGCTTCTCTAGCGTTTCTTTTGCTCGCAAGATCTGAGGCCGATTATCGTCTGGCCCTGCAATCTTAATTGCCTTCCTAAGTTGCTGAATTGCTTCAGGTCTTCTCTCTAAAGCATCGTATAGCATGCCCAAATGGACTTGAACAAGAGCGTCGCGCGGTAGACCCGCAGCAGCGGGTTCCAAGTAGCTCTGTGCTTCGCCCAGGTCACCGCGTTTGAACAAGAGCCAGCCATAGGTGTCCTGAAGCGCTGGGATGTCGGTTCCTGCCAGGCGCCGCGCGACGGCAAAAGCACGATCGAGACTGTCCAGATCGTCGCGGTAAGACACCAACAGGCTGGCCAGATTGTTGGCCACGATGATGGAGTCGGAGTTCTGCGCGTAGAGCCGTTCGTAAATGCCAATCGCACCGTCGATATCACCGCGAGATTCCAGGATCGACGCGGAGGCCCACAGCAGATTTGCAGAGCTGGGCAATGCGGCCAGCGCGTCGTTGACCGTGGCCTCTGTGTCGGCTGCATCGCCCTTCCGGGCGACGACGCGGACAAGTTCCAGCCAAACCCGTTCGCGCTGGGGGTCCTCTTCGATCAATGTCCGGTATCCGGCTTCGGCGGCCGCGAAATTTCCGTTGGCGGCCTCGGCGGCGAAAAGTGCGTATCGCAGAGTCGCGTTCTCGGGATCTCTTTGTTGGAATTCCCGCGCCGATGCCAGTGCGCCAGCGACGTCGCCTGAAGACATTTTAGCCCGGATCAGCGAAATCTGCGCATTGAGATCTGAATTATCAGTGGCAAGTTCTTCCAGGAAAGCGATCGCCTCGTCCGAGCCGTTCTCCAGGTTGATGATCCGGACCTTCAATTCGTCGGCCAGGCTGGTCGTTTCATCTGTCTCTATGCGGCGCAAGGTGCGTTCGACCTGCGTTGCCCGGGGTACATCTTTCATGGTGATGTATAATTGGCCGAGCTCGTTGAGCAGGCTAACGGTGTTGGGCGTGGCGCGCAGACCTCGGATCAGGGCGTCTTCGGCGGCAAGATTGCGTTCTTCCTCGATCAGGAATGTCGCGTAGCGCAGGGTTTCTCGCGGGGCGAAAGAAGCGTTTTCCGCGGCCAGGCTCAGGAAATCACGCGCCAGGTCGCGGTTTCCGGCGCGCAGATGCACCTCGGCCATCATCGAGGTGGTTTCTGGGTCCTGTGGGTTTAGATCCAATGCCGTGCGCAGCACGCGCAAAGCGCCGTCGACATCGTCATTGGCCATGAAGAACCCGGCCTGAAGCTTCAAGGCTTGTATGTTTGATGGGTTTCGCTCGAGAACCTCTTCGACCTGACGGCGGGCGCCCACGTCATTTTGCGTGTTCAACAGCATTTGCGCCAGCGCGATCTTGATCTGGTCGGTTTCGTCAGAGGGTTCGGCGCTGCCCAGAACTGTTTCGAGCTCAGCGACGGCCCCGCTACGATCGCCCTGTTCAAAAATCATACCGGCCCGCAAAGATCTGAGCAGGGCGTTATCGGGTGTCTTGCTGAGCTTGTTGTCGAGCTCTGCGATCCCTGCCTCCAGACCGCGCGTATCGGCAATGAACCGGGTCAGCGATATGTAGCGATCCATATTTTCGGGCTCAGCCTCGGCTTCGGCGCGTATGAACGCTTCGGCATCGCCGACCCGATCGCGCGACATATAAAAGCGAACCAAAGCTTCCTTGATTTCCCGATCGTCTTTGAACAGGTCGTTCATCTGGACAAGGACACGTTCCAGCTCTGCCTCATCGCCTTCTTCCGTCGCTATTCCAACCTGAAGCCCGTAGAGCCTGCGATTGTTCGGCTCCAATTCGATGGCTGCGGCCAGCTGCGCCTTGGCCCCTTCGAAATCCTGATCGCGCAATTTCGCATCGATCATGATGCGGCGCAGGATCACGCTGTCGGGACGTACGGCCAGAAGACCTTCGGCCGTTTGCGCGATTTCATTCAGTGCCACAAGATCCTGGCTTTGGGTCGCGGTTCGGTAGGCCGCAGCCAGGCTTACAATCTGGACGCGGGTATTTTCGGGGTCTAAATCAATTGCGGCCTCTGAATGTCGGTCAAACTCCTCGAAGTCATTGACCTGGAAAGACAATTCCGCCAGCGTCACCCGGCCCTCGACATGATCTGGATATTGCTCAATCAGCCTGAGATACTGGCGATAACCGGCACCTGTGTTGCCGATTTCCAATAAAGCTGCTGCGATGGCGGCGCGGGCGTCCTGGTGGCTTTCATCAGCCTCCAGCACGTTGCGAAATTCAATGATCGCGCGCTGCGTTTCACCTTGTTCCAAAAGCGACAAGCCGCTTTCATAGAACCGGGCCGCGCGTTCTTCCGAAGACTCACAGGCTGCGAGGGTCAGCATGGCAATGGCAATTGCGGCGATACGCGCCTTTTTGTTCAGTCGCACGTGGAACCTTTCGCATCAGACATTGTTGATCTTTTTAGCCCCGTCAACACGAGAGGCCACCCTTTCAGGTGGCCTGTTTCGTGGGGTTATAACCTTGGACTTGCGCGATCGCAAATACGATCAGTAACCTGTTCCGCGGCAGACTACTTTGAACGTCTTAAGAAGAACTATCACGTCGGTCTTCAATGAGATGTCGCGATCATATTTGTCGTCAAACTTCGCGCGTTCCTGGAAATCGCATTCGTTCCGGTCGGATACCTGCCAGAGGCCCGTAATGCCGGGACGGACGCGAAAATAACCAAGACCCGGGTAAAGGTCGCGTTGATCAACCATCATTGGACGCGGGCCCACCAGCGACATGTCGCCGCGCAGGACGTTAAACAATTGTGGGAGCTCATCCATCGACGACTTGCGCAAAAGGCGTCCAATCGGCGTGATCCGAGGATCTTTCTTGAGTTTCTGTGTCGCGTCCCACTCGGCTTTGGCAGCCGGGTTCTCGGCCAGATAGGACTCCAACATCTTGTCGGCATTGGGCACCATCGTCCGCAATTTCCACATCCGGAAGATGCGTCCGTTCTTGCCAATACGCTTTTGAGAATAGAAAGGAGAATGGCCATCCGTGGCAACAAGAGCTGCCAAAGCGGCGATCAGCGGCATCGCTAACGCACCTGCCATTGCGATAGAAAGCCAATCAAAACAAGGCTTTAATACGTCTCTATAGACGCGGCTCTTTTTGTGTGGGGTCGATGCGGAAATTGCACCGGTTTTCGATGGTAAATTTGTAACGAAGACAGACATACTCAATAATCCTTGGCCCTCAGGCGTACCTCTTTAAGACATAGGACCACATACGCGCGCAGTCCCTTGAACGGTTAATACTTCATTAATCTATCATTGTAACGAAATTATTCCTAGCACTTCCGAGGGCCAGAAGTGCTCTGGAATAGATAAGATCTTGTAATTCAATAAAAATCATTTTTTTGGAGCTCGATTTACCTTAGGGAACACTATTTTTGATCGCCTATTAACTAATCATTGCAACAACGTAAATATGCCATATCTGGACAATGATGATATGACGGGTGATTTGTTGCGACATCAGTGAACAATGAGTTCAAATTGCGCTTAGATTGATTCGCAGCGATGGTGTGACTCTTACGGGGAAAAGAGGGCAGATTTGGCGGGGTGCGCCCTATGAATGACATTATTCTATCTTTAATGCGGTAACGACGAATAAATCAGAGCGCGTCGAACTGACAGGCATCTGGTATTAGACGAGATTGGTGAGATCATTTGAGCAGTGAGCTCTACACTAAGTATTACGGTTTGACAGAGAGACCGTTTACGCTTTTGCCGGACCCGGATTTCCTGTTCTGGTCTAAGGCGCACAAGCGTGCGTTTTCCGTACTTGAGTACGGCATCATGTCGCGATCACCTTTGACGGTGATTACCGGGGAAATTGGGGCGGGCAAAACGACCCTCGTCCAGGCTTTGTTGAAATCGATTAGCTCCGAGATGGTGGTTGGACTTATTTCCAATGCCCAAGGCGGGCGCGGAGATCTCCTGCGCTGGGTTCTGAACGCTTTGGACGTCGATCATGACCCAACATCCGACTATGTAGAGCTCCACCAGATTTTACAGGATTTCGCGATCAATCAATATGCTGCTGGTCGCAATGTGGTTTTGATCATCGATGAAGCTCAGAACCTGACGATTGAGCTGCTGGAAGAGCTGAGAATGCTCACCAATATCAACTCGAATAAAGATGAGCTATTGCAACTCATCCTCGTTGGTCAGCCCGAACTGCGCGCGATGATCGAAAACCCGGCGCTGCGCCAATTTGCCCAGCGCGTTGCCGCCGCGTATCACATTCCACCTATGGATGAAGAGACAACGACCTTCTATATTCAACACCGTCTGAAACATGCCGGTGGCACCGGCTCGGAATTTACGCGCGCTGCGATTTCCGCTATTTTCCGGGTTTCTGAAGGTGTGCCAAGAATGGTGAATAAGATCTGCGATCTGGCTTTGGTATATGGCGCGGGTGCCGAGGAGGAGTCGATCTCCGTCAATATCATTCGTGAATTGATGAGCGATGGTATATTCCTTAAACCCCAAACCGCAGCGCCTTTGTTTCTGACCAATAGAATCGACACGTCCGAGATGAACACGTCATGAACTTTGATTTTAGATTTTTCTGGAACCTCTTCTTGAAACGCCTGCCACTGATGATGGCCGCGTTTTTAATCTGTGCGGGTTCAAGCGTTTTTGTCGCGATCAATACGCCAAAAAGCTATTCGACATCGGCCACGCTGCTGGTCGAAGAGCCGCAGATTCAATCTAGCGGTGCGCTGAGCGAGAATGCCGGTGTTCAGCTTGAAGTCATCCAGCAGCGCCTGATGACCCGGGCCAATCTGATTGACATCGCGAACAATCGGAATGTTTTGCCTGATGAGGAAGACATGACGCCGGATGAAGTGCTGGATCTGATGCGCGCGACGATCGATATATCGCGCAGCAGTGGACGCGATCGTGCGACTGTTATGCAGATCCAGTTTGAAAATGGTGACCCGCAAACGGCTGCGGATGTTGTCAATGATCTTGTGACGATTGTGCTCAATGACAATGCCCGCCAGAGAACCCGTGCAGCGGAAGGCAAACTCGCGTTTTTCGAGCAAGAGGTTCAGCGGCTGGGGATCGATCTAGATGCGCAGAGCGAACGCATACTGGTGTTCAAATCCTCAAATGCCGGCGCTCTGCCCGACAGCCTCAGCTACCGTCGTGACAGGGTGGATCTGTTGCAGGAACGCGTCGCCCGTCTGGAGCGGGAATCCTCGGGTCTGCAAGAACAACGCGGTCGTATTATTCAGGTCTATCAGGCCACCGGTCGCCTGCAATCGGAAGCAGATGAGCGGATGAGTCCGACCGAACGCCGATTGCTGGATCTTGAGGCCCAATTGTCCCAGGCTCTGTCTGTGTTTTCGGAGAACAACCCGCGCGTCAAACTTCTGCAAAATCAGGTAGATCGACAGCGCGAATTGTTCGCTTCGGAATCTGCGGGTCTTGTCGCTGAAGGCGGCGGTGATGGAGCCGAAGGAAGTGAGGATGCGCTTTTGCAGATTAGCCTGGCGCAGCTCGACACTCAGCTCGAATCTATCGAGATCGAAACCACCGCGTCGAATGAAGAACTCGTCGTGCTGCAGGAGTCGATTGCTAAGACTTCGGCAAACCAGATCGCGCTGGATGCCTTGGAGCGGGATTATGAAAACATACAAGGACAGTATAACGCAGCTGTCGATCGGTTGAACGAGGCCAGGGTTGGTGAGCGGATCGAGGTCAGCTCTCGCGGGCAACGGATCACTGTGATCGAGAACGCGAACGTTCCGACTGTGCCTTCAGGCCCGAGTCGCAGAAAGATCGTGGCGGCTGGGGTTGGTGCGGGGCTGCTCGCGATGGCAGCGATTTTCTTCCTGCTTGAAACATTGAACCGGACAATCCGTCGTCCTGCGGAATTGGTCAGCGCCCTTGGTGTCACCCCAATTGCGGCCATTCCATATATCGAATCTGCCTCCCGCCGCTTCGCGCGCCGGAGTTTCCAGGTGACGAGTTTTCTCGTCGTGCTGGTCGGGGTGCCGCTTGGATTATGGCTGCTCGATCAATATTACCTACCGCTAAATCAGATCGCCGATCAGTTAATCGATCGTTTGTTGTGACGGGGCTCGAATATGGAAAAGCTACAAAACGCACTTCAGAACGCTCGCAAGAAACGCGCTATCTCATCGGCGGTTGTTCCGAAAGAACACCGTAAGGTTGAAGCGCCGCGCCCGGATGTTGAGATCGACAGGCTTTGGACGCGGGTCAGCGAAATTCAGATCAATCCAAAGGATCTGACCGAAAACCGAATACTTGCCTTTGAAGCAAGCAATGCCGCAGCGCCGTTTGATATTCTACGCACTAAGGTCATGCTGGAGATGAAGAAGAATGGTTGGACCCGACTGGCGATCACCTCTCCGACCCCAGGATGCGGCAAGACCACAACGGCCATGAATTTGGCGTTCGGTCTGACGCGTCAGGAAGACAAGCAGGCGATTTTGTTTGATCTGGATCTGCGTCGTCCTGGCGTAAGCCGCTATCTTGGCCATAAGCCTGACCAGGATGTTCGTGAGCTTTATGAGGGCCGTATCTCGTTCGAGAATTATGCGGTACGTGTGGGCGAAAACCTTGCCATTGCTGGAATTCGAAACACTGTCCCGGATCCTGCAAGCATGTTGAACAGCGAAAAGACGGCAGCGGTCGTTGACCAAATTCAGGGGACCTATACCCCTGATATCATGATTTTTGACCTGCCGCCGTTCCTGGTGAACGATGATACGCGGGGGTTCTTGAAGAACGTTGATTGCGCGCTGCTTGTGGCACAGGCCAACGAAACGCGCGTCGATCAGATCGACTCGTGTGAGCGCGAAGTTGCGCTACACACGAATGTCTTGGGGATCGTTCTCAATCAGTGCGAGACCACGTCCGAGACAATCGGATATGACTACGACAGCGATTAAGTGCAAAAAATCAGCGCAGGCCGACAATATCCGCGGCTGTTGTCCCCGTGGCTGACACACGTTTAACGCGCAGCGGGTAGATGATACCTGGTTGGATATTTATCAGAACAACCTGATCGCCTGAGACCAACGTCACGTTGAGATCACCGCCTTGACCTGCGTAAAGTCCGCGGGTCGCAAAGGCGATATCGGCACCATCGTTCGGCGTAATTGCTTCTGCAGCACCAGCCGGGCTGGTCAAGCCTGGCCCGTATTCGGCGAATTCATCTTCCATGACGAAGACCTCCTGTCGAAAAAATACGCCCAACATATGTGGTCAGAGGCCTTAAGACTTTCGTTAACCATCGCCCGCTATGGTAAACGCATTCTTTCTTTACCACCCGCAGGCCTTGATTTTGACAGCTGCTGCCCCGATCCGGATTCTACATCTGGCCTCCTCCTATCCCGATCCGATCGGACCTGATACTTGCGCAAGCTCGTTGCTTTTGGAGGAGGCAAGAGATTTCAATCATCGCGTTCTTTCCTTCAAGCGGGCAGGCTGGCGCGGTGGGATTCAGAGCTTTGGATTCTCCGACGCTGCCGGTCAGGATCATACAGCCACCGCGTATGGGGCCCCGGGCAAAGGATTGTTTTTTCTACGTAACCTCAATCGCCTGGCAGATTATTTCTACACCGATCAGAGCCTGACAAGCGATCACCATGATATTGTCCACGGACACAAATTAACCATGGACGGCTATATTGCCTCGGTCATCGCGCAGCGTTCAGGGCGTCCGTTCGCGCTGACTTTGCAAGCCAACACCGATAGCAAGATCATTCGCGCACGCCCGGATCTAAGACCTGTTTTCCGTCAGATATGGATGCGTGCGACTGCGGTCTTTTCTTTCGCGCCGGTGGCCTCCGAGGCGATTTCGAACTTGCTAGGCGCGCGCACCGGCCCGACGGTTTTGATGCCCCCTCCGACTCGCGCGGACGCGATTACCGCACCGACCGTTCTGTCTCCAGATCATCCGCCGCTGATAACAACCGTATTCAACCTCGACGACTTTCAGAACAAGAATATAGACACTCTGATCCGGGCCGTCGCGCAGGCCGGACAGACCGTGCCGGGTCTGAAGCTGCGGATCATTGGTGGGGGCGCACCGCGATCGATCTTGGCAGTGTCGGACATGGCGCAGCGCCTGGCACCAGGCCAGGTTGAGTTGATGGGTCCGAAGTCGCAAGAAGAGATGCCAAATCTCTTAAATTCAACCACCGCATTCGCGTTGCTGTCCAAGCGGGAAAGCTTCGGCATGGTCTTTGCCGAAGCATTGCTTTCCGGGGCGCCGGTTTTGTATCCGAAGGGGCGCGCCATTGACGGCTATTTTCAGTCAGACCGGTTCGCCCAGCCGGCGGATCCCAACAATCTCGAAGACATAACGCGCGGATTGCTGACATTGTGCAAAGCAGAGCGATCGATCAAGGCAGAGTTGGCGCAGGCGCAATCGCACCGCGCGTTGGATTTTCTGCGACGCTCGGAGATTGCCCGGGTGTATCAAGACACAATTAAGCAGGCTGTGTGCAGGTGAGCCTGCAAGGCTCAGACCCGCGAGACGCGGTTTTTGAAATCCCACAGACCATCGCGGGTCTGGGTGCCAAAACCGGGCGCTCAGCGTCTTTGATCCTGGCCTTTTCAATCTTCAAGGTTTGCTTGACGCTGCTGACCACCGCCATTTTGGCACGCTACGTTGCACCAACGGAACACGGGCTGTTCGCGCTGGTTATTCCGGTCGTTTTGATCGCGTCGGGCCTGTCCGAGTTCGGTTTGTCTCAGGCTGTTGTCCAACGCCCTAAAATCAGCCACGCTTTGGTGAGCACGCTGCTCTGGGTCAATCTGAGCCTCGGGCTATTGCTTGGTCTGGGCGTCGCAGCGCTTGGTGGTATGGCGGCACGGTTTTATGACCAACCAGATTTGCCTGTGCTGTTTCGAATGCTGGCCCCATATGTCGTGCTGGTGGTGCTCAACACGCAGCTGACCGCAATTCTGAGACGCCAGTTTCGCCTTGGTCTGATCGAAGCGATTGGTTTGGCGGCTACTGTTTTTGCCTCGGGCGCAGCCGTCTGGGCAGCATTGCTTGGCTGGGGCGCGGCGGCCCTGGTTGTTCAATTGCTGCTGCAGCCGTTGGCAAGCTTCCTGGCGCTGGCCTTTGTCGTGGGGTGGCGGCCGTCGCCGCCCTGGCACATGTCCCTGTCCCTGGCGCGTGGTGCTTTGTCATTCGGCGGATATCTGGCTGCTGAACGGCTTCTTGGTGAGGTTATGCGAAACCTTCAATTGATCATCATCGGGCGGCATTTCTCTGAAGTTGCGGCCGCCTTGTTCCATCGCAGCCAGGCCATTGCACAAATGCCCCAAAGACGTCTGGGGGCTCCGTTGTTGGGCGCTGTTCTTCCTGCGTTGAGCCGGCTTCAAGACAATGGTGGCGCTTTTGAAGGCATGTTCTTTCGGATTGTATCGCGATCCAACTTCGTGCTGATGCCCTTTGGCTGTCTGTTGATCGTTCTGCCGGACGTGGTCGTCTTGTCACTGCTTGGCCCGCTTTGGGCGGACACGATTCCTCTGGTGCAATTGCTTGGAACTTTGCCGATTTTCGCGATGACACTGACGTGCTTGGCCACAGCGCTTATTGCATGCGGCCGCGCGCGCGAGCTGTTTTATTTCCGGGTCGTAAGTGTGGTTCTACTGGGTCTGTCTTTGGCAATCAGTTTGCGGTTTGGCCTCTATGCGATGGTCGCATCCTACCTTTTCACCCTGGTATTTCTGAGTGGCGGCATTCTGTTGAGTGTAGTTTCGCGTTACACGCCTCTGGGTTTCGGAGGACTGCTGAGTTTTGTGTCTCTGGAAGCAGTACATGCACTGTTTCCCTGCGTACTGGGTTTGTGCGCACGGTATTTCGTTGAGCTTCGGCTTTTTGAAGAAGCCCTATTGGGTCTTATAGCGATCGGTGGAGCTTTGTTGCTGCGAATTGGGTTCAGCCCATCGCTTCGGGGCGACATTGCCCGCGTGATCAAGCCCGCCAGAGCCGTACCTTAGTCTCTAGTCCAAGCAGCCGGGCCGCAAGCCCATGCAGGCGCGTACCGGGATGTCTGTCGTAGTTCTCATGGGCCAGTTTGGCGAGGATCTCGCGGCCTAGCGGTCGGTGTCCTGCACGGAAAGCGGCTCGTGCGATGTGATAAAGTTCCTGACAAAGTTGCGGGCTGAACGTGTCAAACGCCGTCCCTTTGGCACTGGCCAGCAAACCTCCGACGGCGCGGTACCGACTGCGCAGACTGTTCTCGGACTGGTTACGGGTGATCGAGTTTGGGTTGACCTGAGTGTGAATGGCAGCCCCGGTCGGGTTCTTGAACAAACGTGGTTCGTGAAACATGGCCCGCAGAGTTATGTCGAAATCCTGAGCCCGGGCCAGGCTTTCGTCCCAGCCTCCGATTTGTTCCAGAAATCCCGTGCGCCAGAGAATGCCCGACGGGTTCACATAGTCGCCCGCCATCCAGCCACCGAAGAACTCGACCGGTTGGATCCGACCCCCATAGCGGTTGCGGAGATGCAGGGTGCCGTCCGCGCGTAGCACATGCATATCTGAGACCACCATATCAGCGGCGGTGCGACGTGCTGTGTCGATCGCGCCGGAAAGCATTTGATCGGACAGATAATCGTCGGCGTCCAGAAAGAG
Source organism: Pseudomonadota bacterium (assembly GCA_039193885.1). Classification (GTDB taxonomy): domain Bacteria; phylum Pseudomonadota; class Alphaproteobacteria; order Rhodobacterales; family Rhodobacteraceae; genus Litoreibacter. The sequence goes on along the minus strand of JBCCWL010000003.1, from coordinate 18,190 downwards.
AACATGTTCAAATCCCTGTTCCAGGGCAAAAGTCAGCCCCAGATTTCTAGCATGGCAAGCGCCGCGATTTGGGCCGTGTTGCAGATGGATCTGATCCTTGAAAGACCGCGCGATTTCGAGGGATCCATCGCTCGAGCCGTCGTCGCACACAAGAATGGCGACGCGCGGGTCTTTGTGCTCGAGAACCGATACGATCGCCCGCTCCAGCCAGTCTTGCGCATTGTGACACGGGATGGTGACAAGGCAGCTTTGAGATCTCATGCCGGGATCCGAGCGTTCTGGTGAATGGCCCGCGCGATCTCATCCCAGCACTGTAGTGCTGCGCGCTTTTGGGCTGCTGCGCGTTCGTGCAACCGTGAAAGCGCTGGTTCGTCTTCGGTCAGAGCGACCAATCGAGCCAGGCTTTCGAGATCGGATCGCGTATCGCGGAGCGTCGCGCAGGCCCAATCAAGCCCATAGTCATTCATCAGATGTTGGTATTTGTGGGACCAGGCACAGGCCAGGCTTGGGACGCCGGCGCTCAAGGCGCTGACCAGCCCATGATAGCGCCCTGACACCACTGCGCGTGCCTGCGCCAAAATATGTTTGGAAGTCAGCGCATCGCGTGGATCGATCAGGTCGAAGGATCCGTTCAGTTCGCTTGCGAGTTGGCGATCGCCTTTGCCCTCATGGATTAAAACGCCAACACGGTCCGAAGTGAGTGAAAGACTCATCAGCGCGTTTTGCATGAAATCAAGGTAGCTTGCACGGGCCGTCGCATCTGCTTGCGCCACGAGTTTTGCATTTGGGATCAAAATCGCATAGCCGCGGTACTTGGCCGGGCATAGATCATGGTTGGTGGTGAGCAAGTTGGTGAAATCCGGGGCCTCGCGAACGTTCATCACGCCGCTTGAGCGCAAGTGATCAAAGCTTTCACCGTCGCGCGCATAGACCAGATCAAATTCCGACAATTGGCGTGCGATATTTTTCTGAAACGCAGGCGCAGAGAACGGACCCCAGGCTTGTGGCAATGCGATGCGTTGGGTGTTGTGCTTGGTCCAGAACGGCATGCGTCTGGCGATGAAGTGATCAAACTTTCCCGGGCCCCAATAGTCGCCATAGGCGAACCCTGAGGCATCAAGCACAAGGTCGATCTCGCGACAATTTAGAAGTCCTATACGGTGGCGTTGCTGGGCAAAGGAACTGGCGATCCAACCTTTTGCCCGCTTCGCACCCCAACCCATTTGCCAATCGGCCGGTGTGACGCCCCAGACGCCCAGGCGCATGCGATCTTCAAATGGTGTGGCCACGTCGACGCCAATGCGAACATGCGGGAAGCGACGCGACAATTCCTGCTTGATCGCTAGCAACATCAGACATGCGCCTTGGTTTTCCGGGTCGATCCCCACGACTTCAACCGTCAATGGCGCGCCGGATGCGGGCCAGGCCTCAAGGTCTCCGGGAGTGTGACGCGTCATGGGCTAAACCTCTGCATGGAAACTGCGAATTTGCGGCAAGGATCTTTTGGCCGAAAACGGCACGCGTGCGGTTGGATCTGGCCATCCAAAGCTGATCAGCATGATGACCCTGTCATCGGCTGCAAGCTTCAGTTTCTTGGTGATCGCGCGGTCCGGACCGGACTGATCTGCCCAGTTGATCATGCAGGAGGACAACCCCTGCGCCTCCAGACCATTGGCAAAACTCATAGCTGCGAGCCCGCCGTCGATATAGATGGCGTGGCGGTCACGCGGGTAAGGATAGGCGCGCAAATGGCCCACTAGAACGGCCACATTCTGGATGTTGTGCAGGAAGGACTTTGTCCCCATGGGTAGGCTTGCAACAGATTGGGCTGCCTGTGCGCTGTCGAAAATACGAAATGAAAATGCCTGCCTGTTGCAAGCTGATGGTGCCTGGCGAGCTACGTCCAGTGCCTTGTCGACCAGCGTTCGGTCAACCGGCTTGTCCAGGCAATGGCGCACTGATCTGCGACGAATGGCCAGAGCCTGCAACGCTTCGATGGAGGGAACAACCTCATCCAATGCGCGCAGATAAGGCGCGCTCAGCCCGTTGGTTTCTGGCCGCAAAATGGCTTGAAAGGCTTCGTGGGCTTGCGCCACGACCGAGTCTGACTTTGGGACCGCTGCGAAATAGGCGGTCAGAACATCAACGGCCCAAATCCGCTCTGCGCTGGGTTCGGATACTTGGTCAAACCGGGCAAGCTCATCCACCGTTTCGAGAATATAATCGCGTGCAAAAACCCGCGCCGGACCATCTGCGATCAGCCCCTTTTCGATCCGGTGGATGTTGCGTCGCAGAAGAAAGCTGCCTTTATGCGCAGCCCGTCGATCGTCCGCAAAAGCCCTGCGCCCGGCGGCCACGGCGCGTTCTTCTCGCAGAAAGGCGGACGAAAACAGCCGGAAAAAGGCGATCTGTCCAAAGCCGTATCGAAACACCACCTGTTCCAGAAGCAGTGCGCCCGTTTGATCAAGGCGTGCTTTCACAGCCAGGCGACCGGCATGATAAAGCCTTTGAGCTTGCGGCCTAAGGGGGGCCGGGATCAGCCGTTTTCCAAAAGAAAGGGTCGCCACGATATGTCGCTCCTGCACAAGACCACGCATGGCAGAAAGAGCCCGCTCATACGATACAGACAACCTTGGTTGCTAAGGTAAATATTCACTTACCAAATTCCCTAAATCTTGCAGGAGTTCGTCACATTTTATCGCTTTGTTAACCCCGGTTCGCGAACACAGGGGGACAGATCAGAAGATTGCATTGCGGAGCGTCCCTACAATGAAAAGTCTAAATCAGTTACGCCCGTTGCGCCTTGCGCTGGTGGGTATTCGGAAAGCGTGGTTGCGGGGTGTTTGGGGCATGGATATTCATCCAAGCGCTCAACTTTCGCTAAGTGCAAAACTTGATCGGACCTACCCTCAGGGCGTGCATATTGGGGCCCATAGCTACGTTGCCTTTGATGCACGGATTATGACGCATGACATGACCCGCAACCTGCGGCTTCAGACGCGGATCGGTCAGAACTGCTTTATCGGCGGGCGCGCGATGATCCTGCCTGGTGTCGAGATCGGCGATCACTGCATTGTTGGCGCGGGATCTGTGGTTACCAAGTCGGTTCCTGCCGGCCATGTCGTCGCGGGGAACCCGGCCAAGATAATCTCCACACATGACGGGCTGCTGAGCTTTGGCCGCTTCCCCAAAGCCGGTCTAAAGCCGTCAGAGCGGCCGGTGGCGCATCCAGAAATAGCTTACAAGACACCGTAGCACTTGCGCCAAATATCGCGGATTCCCGGGGGCGGTTTGCAGGGCTTTCACCGCGTGCGACATAGCCCGGCCAGGTTGGCCCAGCTGGCGCAATCCTCCGGCGATGCGGTTGCGATGAAGCGCCAGGACACGTGGATGCGCGACCAATTTGGCGTAATGCTTTTCCAGAAACTGTATCTGCGCGAACACCCTTTTGGTTTTGTCATTGGTGATCGAATTTTCGGACATATGCTGATCTACAAGCGGGGCGGGCACAAAGGCGATTGGGCCTTTTTGGGCGACGCGCAGCATCAGGTCCCAATCATCAAGCGCGCGAAAATTTGCGTCCATGCCGCTGATTGCGGCAAAGACGTCGCTGCGAATGATGACAGTCTGGGTCGATATAAAGCTGTCTGCAAGCAAGGCGTCAGCGATCTTTCCGGATGTACGTGTCTGGGTTGGAGTGGGGATTTCGCCGATCTCGATGCCGTCCTGATGCACGGTCATTGCGCAATAGCAAGCGACGGCGTCGGAGCCTTCAAGTTCGGCCATTTGGCGTTCCAGTTTTTCAGGGTGCCAGACGTCATCGCTGTCCTGAAACGCAATCCATTGGGCTTTCGCCAGTGCCGCACCGGCATTTCTGGCACCAGCGGCACCGACATTTGCGCGCAATGTCAGGAATGAGAACCGGGGATCAGTTATCGTTGCCAATACATTTGACGTGTTGTCGCGGGACGCATCGTCGACCGCGATAACCTCGATATTGCGATAGCTTTGATCCAACACAGACTGAATGGCTCGTCGGGCGGTTTTTTCACGATTGTGGCAGGGCACGACAACACTGACGGGAGGGGCAGTCATAAAGAATATCCTTGTTGATTTGGGTCGGCTCTGGATGTCGGGAGGTCGGGCAGCCGCAGAGATTTTGCGCGCTTTTGGTGCGCAGGTGCCATCCAGCCTCCCGCACCTAGAAAAAACATCACAAAAACGCCGAGAGAGCCCCAGACATGGACTGTACACAGTGTAAAGCAGATCGCCGCTAGGGTGATGACATAGGCGCGCTGAGTGTTCTTTTCGTCTTGCGTCGTGCACTCGGCGCGTACCACGCGAAGTGTCTGAGCCAGAAAGGCCGCGATCAGCAGACCGCCGCCGACCATGCCGTAGCGCATCGCATTGAGAAGCCAGAAATTGTCGACTGAGCTTGTGAGCCAAGCTGGGCGCGGCCAGTCGTTGAAGCCGATGCCAAAGACCGGGTTGTTGATCACGGCCGTAATCCCGGCGTCGAAAATCGCAATACGGGTCCAACCCGACAGCGGGTTGAAGGTCAGCTTCTCGATCAAGATCGTGACGGGCGTCCGGTCCGATAGCAGGTCAACCGAAACATAAAGAAACACCGACAGCAGGATCAGCGTGTGCCAGCGTCCACCGGTCAATCTTGCCCACAGTATCAGGAAGATCTGCGCAGCAGCGGCGATAAGTGGTGCAGAGCTAAGGGCAAAGAAGGTCATCCCCAGCGATAAAGCGATGGCGGCCAAGCTTAGCTTTTGTCCGAGCATGTAGTAGAAACTCGTCAGACCAGCGACCGAGTATAGTCCGAACAAAATGGGGTGCTCAAACACAGAATAGACGCGATCAAGACCCAAGCGCCCATAGGCGCTGGGGTCACGGGTATTCGACAGAACCAGCTGATCAATGAGCTCGGGAATAACCATCCAACCGGTGAACGCCTCGATCAATGTAGTTGGAACAAGGAGAGCCAAACTTACAAACAGTATCTTTATGAGCCGTTTGTAGTCGACCGTGCTCCGGATCAATATGCGCCCCGCCATATAGCCGCCAAGCGCCTCGATGACACTTATGCCGGCAAAGGGCAGTTGGTCGGACCCATGAACGACGGACAGGGCCACGAAGATCCAGACGCAATAAGCCAGAATCAGGAGGTCAGCGCTCGATATCCGTCCGGCCTTGCCCATCAGGACGCTAATGGTGAATGGAACGAAGCAGGCAATCAGGAACACCCTTAGAGGGCTCAGTCGAAGTCCGGCAAATTCCTGATAGGCCGGAAGCAGTAGGCAGACGAAAAGAATGGCCAAGCCGGAACGCCGGTCGAGCCGAACCCGTGCCGGCGGTTTTTCCACCGGCACGTCCCGCGGGGCCATCAAATCCAGTAGCTCAAGATCGCGCGTTAGCCCCATTCCATCCTCTGACCCGGCGCGACGGTGGTGATCGCCCGCACAGGTCTGCGCGATTTTAATTACTTTTGTCTTAACCTTTAGGGAGCCGCGCTCCGATACGGGTGGTCGATCGGCAGAAGGTCTTCTGTTTCGGTCAGATGCGCCAGGTAGCCTTCCACCCTTTGATGATCCTCAAGCGATGGGACCTCGGTCAGAAGGACCAACGCGCTGATCGTTCCATTCCCCAGGAAGGCCGCGCTGCTCGATTCCATCATGCCGACAAGATCGACTGGAATATTCTGCCCAAGATTGATCGCCCACAGAGCTTCGGCATTGCGTTTGGCCTCCGCATTGATCGTGGCATAGCTGAGCGCGATATTCGTGCCGGTTTGTCCGGATGGCTCCATGGGGCGGCCATTCATCGCGGCATTGCCGGTAGACCCCGTAGATCCGGATCCATCGACGGAGACTGTGTAGTCCGCTTTGTCGCCGCCGCGGACAAAGACGTGGTTCACGACAGAGCCCGAGATATGATCCTCGCCAACAACGGGTGTCACGAAGGCGGAACCGCTGGATCCGAAACTCATGTCACGGGCTACAAAATAGACGGCACGAACGTCCGGAATCGTGCTGGCATAGCTCATGCCGCCTTGGGTAAAGTTCAAGGCTGCTGCGCCAGCCGCGCCCTGGGTTTCGTACACCACCGAGCCTACAGCTGAGTTCAGAGTCAACGTCCGGTTGTTGACCGATTTATCGAGCCAGGTGGCGACGTCTGTTCCCGCTGAGACTGTCACTTCGGAGCCATCGGTTATTTCATGCCACGCTGCGAGGGAGGCCAAATTGGCGGGTGTCCAGCTTCCGGGACCGGTTACCTCGTCGGTTGCCAAAACTGCGGCCCGTGTGGGCATCGTCCATTCGCCGCCAATGATAAGGCCGTGCACCGGAAGGCCCAGACCTAGCCCGCTCTCGGACCAGGATTCATAGAGCTCGCCATTTGCGATGGAAATTTCTGTCGCGATATCAGTGAAACCGTAAGGGTCGCCAACTTTCGCAACCTGTACGCCTGGTGGCCATGTGCCGCTTGTCGGTGTGAGGCGCACTGTGTTGCCGACGATGCCGGCCGTAAATCCAGTATAGCTCCAATTGTTGCCGCCGTCTGTTGAGACCTGCCAGCCCTGTAGGTTATTCGGTGTTGGCGAGAACAGCGACCCGCCGTTTCGCAAATCTATATCGACATCCACATGCGTGCCGCCTGCCGCGCGGGTGGCGGTTCCGGCAAGCGCAGGGTTGACCGAAGTGTCGAGCCCGAGATCTCGCGCCAATGCTGTAGCCAAGCGTTCGCCCATAACGGCGTTGCCTTGCTCACTGCCTTCGGGATGCGCGCTGTCTTTCAGTGGATAATCGATAATCGGAGGGCCGACCGTGTAGTTGCGCGCATTCGCTTCAAGAACAGCGTTCTCGCGCCAGTCGCCGATCGAGTAGCCGTGGCGTGTCGCGGGGTTGATAATGAAACGGTAGGTCGGGTCCAAAATGTCGGCCAGGCTGTGATCAACAGTGTAGCCATGCGCATTTGCCCCGGTGATAATGTCAAAGTATTGGCCCGCTTGATCGCCAAGCGCTGCGCCACCGCGGTTGCTTGTATCCCAGTGAGAAATCACGGCCGTATAGTCGCCACCGTAACGGTCGATCTTGGATTGCAAGTCGCTCCAATTCCGGGCGGTGCGGCTATCGTCCACGAGGTCCAGGACACTTGTGCCTTCGATTGCCTCGCGAACCAGAAAGATAGGTGTGTTCTGATCAAACTGCCGGAATTGATCCACGAAAGAGGATAACCCATCCCGATCATCAGACGCGCCGAGCAGTGAGATTGTTTCGCCACCGGGCTCCTGGTTTTGCCAAAAACTTGCGGTGTCATGGTTGGCGGGTGTCATGGAGTAGACAGCCGGGGTCGCATCCGCGTTGGTGAAGATCGACATTTGCGACTGGCCCAACAACAGCACTTTGTAACCGACAGCCCAGCGCCGTGTATCCTGTGCGATCTCTGTCTGGCCCACATACCGCAAGTCCAGCTTCAACCACCCGTCCGATTTGGGCACGTTGAGAGTGCCGCCAAAGCCGCCTGCGCTGACCGCGCCAAGGGATGTCCAGTCGACAACGACCGTATCATCAGATTGTCTCAGCACGCGCGCTTCAACGGTATAACCAGTCTCACCGGTTCCGCGGATATCAACGTCTTTGTCCGTGCCACCAGACGGCAGTCCTACGACAAGCCCGTCGATCAATGTGCCGGGCGCGGAAACTCCGATAGTGGTGATGGATCCCACGGCTGGCAGGTCCACATCAAGAACTTGTGGCAGCGCCTCAATCGTTGGCCAATGGGTCGTAAAGAAGTTGGCTTCGCTGTCATAGACAGAACCCTGGACATCGGTAAATGTGCCAAAGACCGGTGGATAATCGTTGATCGCCGCCGGTGTGTTGCTAGCAGCGGCTCGAAGCATATAGCCTTCCGCAGCCTCCAATTGATTGGGCAGCAAGCCAAGGGATTTGATCAGCATGATCTGCCCGCCCCAGCGTTGCAGGTCGCGGTAAGCAACAGTTGCGGAGGGTGAAAAATAGGATCGCCGTCCATCCGCCCCATCCGGTGAAAACCCACCCCGTAGAGCCCAGTCAAACTGGCCATCCTCAATCCAACCGGCGGGCGGAGCCAGATAAACGATATCGCCGGCCGTGAACGCGGGACTCGGTTGTTGGTTGATGGCCAAGGACAGATCCTCATTGGCTGTCATTGGAAAGCTGGATGTCTCAATCAGAGTGGCCTCGGCCCCGTCGCTTTCGCGAATAACGCGCATACCTTCATGCAATGCGACCTGCTGCCAATCGCCGTGGATTCCTCCCGTTCCACCGTATGTTGTCGGAATGGTTAAGGCGATGCCGCCAGGTTGTGCTGGAAGAGTACGGCGGCGTGCAAATCCCGGTTTTTCAAGGTCGTCATGCGGTGCAAACTCTGACGCGATAAGCTGCGACGTGACCTGAAAAGCCTGGCGAAAGTTGCCGCCAAGATCACCGAGGATCGTTGAAATTTCCGAGCGACGTCCGGTGGCCTCAAGCGCAAGTGCAGCAGGGGCGAGGTGGAACTGGTGATGTCCGCCATCGACAGTCAGGCTAACGCCGGATCCTCGAATTGGATCGCCCCATTCCAGCCCGTGCTGAATGAGTTTCAGCGCCACGGCCTCACGTTGAGGCGCTGTGTAAGCATCCGACATCAAGGCGATGGACGCCATATTTATCATCGATGCAATATCGCGACCGTAGCCAGAGCCAGGCGTGCCGCTTAACCCGTTTGGTGCAAAATTCTCATAGCCCCATTGTGAATTTGTGGCTGTGTTTTGTGCGTATGCGCCCGCAAATTTCGAGAGCGAACTCATCAGTCGATCAAAAGGCGTGATGTTCAGACCGGCAGAGGAGTATGTTGGAATTCCGGACAACAGAGCGGCAACATCGATTGCGTAATGGCTCGGGTCGCTACGCCCGCTCCACCCGGTAGAGGCGGTCAGTATCGCACCAGCCGGCAAGGGTTGATCCAACACATGGAGCGACGCCCAGTCGTCGATATAGCCGTCATCTCCAAGCTTCGGACTCGCGGATTTGGCGACCATGACAATATCGCCGGATGTCACATCGACGCTGCTACCGATGTTGAGCGCTGGGTCATAGGTGTCCGCGATGCGTGCGTCATAGCCCTGCATCTGTTGCGCAGTGCCCAGACGCGTTGGATTGATTTGCGCGCCGCTGATCGCGAAACCGCCTTCTTGCGTTGCTCCGCGCTCGATTGTGAGGGTTTCGCTTCCTGTTGGGATCACAATGTAGGCTTTTCCCGCAGCATCATATCCGGTCTGGAAAGCTTGGCTGGTGGAAAATGTCACGCCGTTCATTTCAATCACTGTGGCTTCGGCGGGATTGACCTGAGCACCGGTGGCATAGATCTGCGGATCTGACCCCGTTGCTTGAGCGGTGACTTCCCATTGCAAGGTCCCCGGCTGATCTGACGTATAGGTGAAGTTTGCGCCTGCGGGGACAAGTTCTGACGAGACATCCACACCGTCTAGGGTCAACGCAATGGTGAGTGTCGCGCCTGGTGCCACCCCTTCAGAAACGGTGTAAACGGTCCCAACCGTTCCGGACTTCGGCATAATAGCCGGCAGCGTTGTGAAGAGGCTCTCCGCGTTGGATTGGATTCCGCTAGTGACCGAATTCGAGACAGAAATTTCCATGCGTGACGCCTTTTGCAAACTTGTCGAAAAGCCGAAGACACGGTCAGTGATGCTGCCGGCTTCGGTTAATTTTCGTGCTAGATCGACGTCAAAGCCTCCAGTGGCTCTGACCGACGACAAGTCTTGCTGCACATCACTTACAAATTCTGACGGCACCGCCCGCAGCCCAAATCCCACCGCGGCCAATACGAGAAGCGCACAGACACCGCCCTGAACAGCTTCAAGCCATTTCACGTGTTTGCCTCCGGGAATTTCGCTGTCCGTACCTGTCAGCGATCAAGAGGCGATCAAGGTTAATTATTCGGAAATGAAAGCGGACTAGCCTTCGTACCGGAGCAGCAGGAAAAACCCATGAGCCAATCGCCCAGCCTTTCGATCATTGTGATCAGCTACAATACCAAAGCACTTGTCCTTGAATGTCTGGAGTCCCTCTACGCGCAGACGTCGATATCGTTTGAGCTGTTGGTTGTCGACAATGCGTCCGAGGATGGATCTGCAGCTGCAATCGCAGAGCGATTTCCTCAGGCTCGGCTGTTTGCAGAGACGAAAAATCATGGGTTTGGTGCGGCGCACTCGATCGCGACACGCCACGCAGTTGGAACCCATCTTTTGCTCCTGAATCCTGATACTGTTGTCCTGGAGAAATCGATTGACCGTTTGATGGCATTTGCAGAATCTAAGCCATCTGCCGGGATTTGGGGTGGGCGCACACTATATCCAGATGGGCGCTTGAACCCGTCGTCATGTTGGCGTCGGATGTCGCTTTGGTCGCTGTTCTGTCAGGCGGTTGGGCTGAACAAAATCTTTGCAAGATCAGAGCTTTTCAATCCAGAAGCCTATGGCGGTTGGTTGCGGGACTACGAGCGAGAGGTCGATATCGTCAGCGGTTGCTTCTTTATGATCCGGCGAGAAATCTGGGACAAACTCGGCGGTTTCGATGCGAAGTACAAGATGTACGGGGAAGAAGCAGACCTATGCCTGAGGGCTCGGAAACAGCTTGATGTGCGGCCTTTGATTTCTCCGAACTCGGTCATCATTCACTACGGGGGAGCCAGCGAACGTGTACCAGCCGACAAACTTGTCCGACTCCTTAAGGCGAAGATTCAACTGATAAATGATCACTTCCCGCCCTACCTCCAACGCCCTGCTCGCTTTCTGATGAACCTGTGGGCGGTCTCGCGTCATGTGGGTCTCAAAGGGGCACTTTTGGTGTCAAAGACATCCCATTTGTCCAAAAGGTCGGCAATCTGGGCCGAGGTTCTTGCACGTCAGTCTGAATGGATAGATGGCCATGCTCAGTTGAGCTCTACCAGCCCTGGTGGTGCCCCTTCAGTGTGAATGGTTGCCAAATCAACTATGAATACATTAATCTTGCCGGTAGAACTTAACTGACTTTCGGGACGGCCCATGTCGTTAACTGCCGGCGAGAAAATCACACGTGTTGACGACGCGTATCTCAGGCTCAAGGAAGCAATCCGTTCCAGCGACCTTGCACCGAATGAACAGCTCACAGAACCAGAGATTGCAGGTCGGCTTGGTATGAGCAGGACCCCAGTCCGCGAAGCCTTAATTCGGCTGACTTCTGATGGTTTGGTCAAACTCATTCCACGTCATGGCGCGCTCATTCTTCCTGTCTCCAAGAAAGACATGGAGGAGATCTACGACATCTTGAGTGTGTTGGAACCCGCGGCAGCCTACAAGCTGGCCGAGCGCCGCCCATCTGCCGAAGTGCTTAAGCCGCTCTACGAGTCTGTTCAAAATATGCAAAAAGCCGTCGAAGCTGAGGACCTTGAAGCCTGGGCCCAGGCCGATGATGCATTTCACACGTTGTTTTTGGAACTTCAGGGAAACAGCCGCATCGTTGCAATGGTATCTGTCTTGTACGACCAGGCGCATCGCGCCCGTGTGATGACATTGAACAAACGCAAAATGCCTGTTCAGTCGACACGTGAACATAGCGATATACTCCAGGCCTTGTCTGACGGTGACCCGCAACGCGCTCATGATCTGTTTAAGAACCACCGGGAACGCGCAGCAAAGGAACTTTTGGCGCTTATGTAGTCAGAAGCTCATCGTATGAAATCTACCCGGACGCATTATTGAAAAGGTAGCGAACGAAGCATCGATAAAATCAACGGGCCTTTCGGTTGGGCGTGGCAAAAGGGAAAAGTGAGTGGCAGAACAAAAAGTGGCGGTCTTTGGGCTTGGCTCGATGGGTTTCGGAATCGCTCAGTCTTGCCTGGCGCATGGCTTGGTCACCTTTGGCTTCGATATGGTCGTTTCTCGTACGGATCGCTTTGAGGAACTCGGCGGCTCGGTTGGGTCGGTGGCTCATGTTGCCTTTGATATCGATGCAGCGATTATTGTTGTTTTGAATGCCGCACAGACAGAGGATGTCTTGTTTGGCTCGGATGGCGTCGTGCCGCGGATGAAACCTGGATCGGTTGTCATAGCTTGTGCAACCGTGCCACCTGAATTTGCCAAAGCGATGGAGGCCCGCTGCACCAAATTGGGGGTTCACTATCTTGATGCGCCGATTTCAGGCGGATCGGTCAAGGCGACACAGGGCCAACTCAGCGTGATGGCCTCGGGAACGCCTGAGGCGTTTGCCGCGGCAAAGACCGTTTTGGATGCGACATCAGAGACAGTGTTTGAGTTAGGGGACAAGGCTGGTCCCGGCTCGGCCATGAAAGCCGTCAACCAATTGTTGGCCGGGGTTCACATTGCGACTATGGCCGAGGCGTTGACATTTGGGATCACGCAAGGTGTCGCGCCGGAAAAATTTGTCGAAGTGATAAGCAGGTGTGCCGGATCGAGTTGGATGCTGGAAAATCGCGCACCGCATATTGTCGCGGGCGACTACACGCCGCACAGCCAAGTCAACATCTGGCCAAAGGATCTGGGGATCGTGTTGGAAATCGCCAAGTCAGCGAATTTCGCAGCACCGATGACAACGGCCGCGCTTGAGCAGTTTCTCGCGGCCGCCGGAATGGGATATGGACATGAAGATGATGCTGCTGTGGCAAAAGTTTACGCGCGAAACGCTGGATTGACCTTGCCGGGCGATCGAGAGACATGAGGCTCTTTTCAGCGAATCTTGGTTTCTTGTGGACGGATCGTCCTTTACCAGATGCGATCCGTGCAGCGAAGGCTGCCGGGTTTGATGCGGTCGAATGCCACTGGCCATATCTTGTGCCGGCCGAACATGTGAAGCAAGCGTTGGACGAAACTGGTCTGCCGTTGCTTGGGTTGAATACATCGCGGGGGAATGTAGAGGCGGGACAGAACGGTTTGTCAGCCGTTCCCGGATGCGAAGAGGCCGCCAAGGCCGCCGTTGACGAAGCTTTGAAATATGCCGAGGTTGTGGGCGCAAGGTCTGTGCATGTCATGGCCGGTTTTGCAGAAGGCGATGCGGCTCATGATTGCTTCTTGGCTACGTTGCGCTATGCCTGCGATGCGGCGGCGCAGATCGGTGTTCAGATCCTGGTGGAACCGCTAAATCGCCATGATGCGCCCGGGTATTTTCTGAAAACGACAGATCAGGCGCAGCATATCATCTCGCAGATTGGAGTGAGCAACCTCAAGCTGATGTTTGACTGCTACCATGTTGGGCGGAATGAAGGGGACGTGATTTCGCGACTGTCGAATTTGCTTCCAATCGTCGGCCATATTCAATTCGCTTCAGTGCCCGATCGTGGCCCCCCAGATCACGGTGAGTTGGACTACCGGTTTTTATTTGACGCCATCGAGGCCTTGGGTTGGACGCAGCCTCTCGGGGCCGAATACAAGCCGGTTGACCAAACGGACGCGAGCCTCGCGTGGATGGATGCATTTGGTATACGCGACTGAACCTGCTCTATGGCCACGCTCTTAAGTCGATTGTCTTGAGATCATTGTTAAAACACAGAGCGTTTGGTTCGTTACCAATCATAGCGTTCGTAGGTGTCGAATTGTTCTTGGGTATTGTCTGACACCTGAAAATCGGCGATTTCTTCTGAAAGAACATCGTTTCCATCGTCATTCTCGTTGCCAGCTTCACTTTCTGTCCAAGCTGCATTTTCCGGAAGGTCCTCAGAGTCTTCCATTATCAAAAGGTCGCCTGGGCCATCTGGACCAGATGTCTGGTCGCTCAGCGGGTCGCCGACGGTCAATTCGATAGGCGTCGAAGCACTGACTTCTTGTCCATTGAAGGCGTGAGATACGGTTGTAATCTCACCTTCAATCGTACCCTCAAAACCAGGCGGTGGCGAAATTTCCAGCACATTCAGATCTTGACCTGTAACATCGATGGGCTGGCCGTCCGAAACATATACCTCACCATCGATAAAAACGATTGTGTCTTCCGGCATGCCATTGATTGTGATCATTTCGGTAGTCTCGGTATCGCCGAGGTCCACAGTTAATTGCGTCGAGCCGTTTTGTTCGATCTCAAGATCGGGCTTTGCTTTAAGCAGTTCTCGACCGTCTGTGTCTGGCCCGCTCCATTCTACCTTCAGACCGGCGTTTCCACTATTTTCGAAGTACCGTACTTCGATCGAATACTCCCCAGGCTCCAACTCAATATCGCCACTCCGCGTCCTGAACCCGTGCAGCCCGTCGTTGTCCACGACAACTTCACCATCGATAAAAAGCATGACCCCATCGTCGCCACCTACAAAGAAATCATATTTGCCGCCTTCTTCAATCACTATATCGCCTTCGATACGCGCACCAAACGTGTCCCGCGACCCACCTTCCCAAAATGAACCACTGCCATTCTGGTAGTCTATATCTGAGACGGTCTCCGCATGGGTGGGTTCACCGTCCCAGTCGATCTGATCTAGTCGAGAGAGCCGGTGATCGACATCAAAATAACTGGCTTGAAATGCGCCACCAATTTCGATGTTGGTGGCCGGGAAATACGCGGGCGTGACATCGATATCGATCGGATGAGATACCTCGATATCCTGACCATCTGGGCCGGCTTGTGTGATCTTCAGTTGCGGTGCGTAGTCTTCTGCCGACCCGATCGGTGGTGTGATCGAAAGGCCCGAAATATCGTGGCCTGTCAGGTTCACGACACCGTCCTGATCAGCGATCAGTTCTTGTCCACCGAGATGTGTGACAGCCCCAGCGCCGAGACCCTCAAGGTAGATTTCCGCCTCATTTGAGACGTTGCTTATATCCAACTCCAAAGGTGTTGAGATACCCTCTATCCCCAGAGATGTGCCGTCATTGGCTGGCTCTACCATCTGCCGACCCTCAATGCCGGGGCCTTCCCATTCTAGTTTGAGACCAGCATGGCCATAGTTCTCGAAGTATTTGACTTCAATATGATGATTGCCCTCTGGGAGTTCGATTTCGCCGGTCCGCGTTTGGTAACCATGCAGCCCGTCATTGTCGATGACTTGGACGCCGTTCACATAAAGCATCGCACCGTCGTCGCCGCCCAGCAGGAACTTGAATGTCCCAGCTTCATCGACTTCAATTGTACCATCGACTTTGACACCGAAAGTATCCTTTGATCCCCCTTCCCAGAAGGATCCACCACTGTTCGTGTAATTGATCTCCTGAGTAATTTCGGAATGGGTTGGATCGGAGCTCCAGTCGATATCATCAATTTTGTGCAAGGATGTGTTCACGTCAAAGTATTCGGCAGTGAAGCCAGAACTAACCGATACGTCAGGCGGATCGAAAACGTGAAGTTCGAACGTTTCAGTTATGCTGAGGCCACCGCTGTCAGTTACGGTTACCGAAAGTTCAACGGATCCTTCTTCAGGCGAGACCGCAGCGCCCTCTTTCAATTTCACTGAACCGTCGATGACTTCAAATCGATCATCGGACAGTGTGAAGCTGAGACTGTCACCTTCGTCTGGGTCTGTTGTCTGAATCTGGCCGATAACAGCACCATCTTGGCCTGCTACAATCGTGCTCCCGTCAAGCGAGACGCTTTGCGGCCCTTCGTTTATGTCGGCGACGTTGATCTCAAAGCTCTGGGTGAGGGATTGGCCGCCGGTATCTGTCGCGGTGACCTCGAGGGTGATCTGGGCTGCGTCCTCGAAATCAAGCGCGATGCCAGGTTTGAGGCGGACCTCATCACCGACAACTTCGAACCGGTCATCAGACAGGGCGTAGCTGTGGCTGTCGCCGGCATCGGGGTCGATGGTTGTGAGGCGTCCGACGACGGCCCCTGTGTCATTCTCGGCCAGCTGCAGGCCACTTGTTTCTTCGACTCCAACCAGATACGCGCCGTTGGCGATGTCGAGATCATGGGCCCCGGCATGATCTTTTACGGTTCCGTCTATTGCCCCGTCCATCGTCCAGTTAATTAACAAACCCTCGGTCGTTGCAGGGTTTGGCAAGATGGAGCCAGCCGTTTCAGCAATTTCCTCGGCGCTGCGTGCATGATCGAATACGCGAACTTCGCTGATCATCCCCTCGAAAATTTGCTGTGCGTCGAACCTACCGCCCTCGCTGTCTTGTTCTTGCCCCAACGTAATCGTGCCGCCCGGTCGCAAGTCCCGTGTAGAGACATCACCCGAGAAGCTTTCATCGCCATCCATGAAAACTTTGAACATCCCCTCGGATTGGTCCCACGTCACAGCGACGTCGTGGGGCTCACCGTCCAGCAGTTTCGAGGCATCTAGCCCGGTGTCGATCCGCTTCCCAGCAAAGAAGACATTGACCGTACCGTTCACTCCATTGGGAATCCAAATCAAGAACTCATTGTTGTGCCCGTCGTCAGCCGCGTAGGAGAATAGCGGAACCCCGTGGGTTGGGGCCGGGTCAATGGATTGAAACCGGATCTCAACGCTCAATGCGTCCGTTGGAAAATCATTCACGTCGCGTGCAATCGCCACTTGATCCGTGCTGCCTTGTTCATTCATGGACAGGCCAGAAACGCCGACCTTTTCAAGTGTTATGAAGTCAGGCCCTTCGTTGAGATCTGCGACGTTGATTTCGAAGCTTTGGGTGACAGACGCACCGCCGGTATCTGTCGCGGTGACCTCCAGGTTGAGGGTTGCCGCCTCTTCATGGTTGAGCGCGACGCCGTCCTTCAGCTTGACCGCGCCGTCCACGACCTCGAACCGGTCGTCCGACAGCGCATAGCTATGACTGTCGTTGGCATCGGGGTCGACCACGTCCAGCTGTCCGATCACGGCACCGGCGGTGTTCTCGGCCACGCTTGTGTTCGACAGACTAACGCTCTCGGGCCCTTCGTTGAGATCTGCGACGTTGATTTCGAAGCTTTGGGTGACAGACGCACCGCCGCTATCTGTTGCGGTGACCTCGAGGGTGATCTGGGCTGCGTCCTCGAAATCAAGCGCGATGCCAGGTTTGAGGCGGACCTCATCGCCGACAACTTCGAACCGGTCATCAGACAGGGCGTAGCTGTGGCTGTCGCCGGCATCAGGGTCGACCACTTCGAGATGACCGATCACCGCGCCTGCGCTGTTCTCGGAGACAGATAAAGGAGTGTCGTGAATGAAATCAAAGTGATTGAAGACCTGTTCGACCTCCACCTCATCCAGAGCCAGATTCCAAGATCCAATCTCATGGATCTCTCCACCAAACGGTGCGTTACCAGATATAACTTTGTGAGTTACAGGGTGTACTGTATTGGCTCCGATATTACCGATGGCGATGTCACCTGGGTGGCGATATTGCATGTCAACCTGTGTGAGCGTTTCAACCGGTTCACCATTTAGGTACCCTGAGAATGTCCGCTCCGAAGGATCGTCCGATTTCGCATCATGGACCATCACGACATCATAGACTTCGTTTGGCTCTATTTTTCCAAGGTTAATTGCTTTTTCTTGGTCGCCTGATGACCACTCTGCCTTGTTCCAAACAAAGGCATAAAGGGAAGGTTCTCCGCTATCAGGATCTGGCGCAATCGACAGGCTATAGCCTCTGACAGATCCGCCTTGTTCGTAAACCATTTGGAACCCGTCAACGTCGCCGCCTGTCGTAAACGATGCAGCGAAAGTTTTTTCGACGAAATTTCCGAGATTCAAATCGCTACTGTTTGCGATCTTGAACTCGTCCGTAGCACCCCCGAAATCCACGCCGTCGCCAGCTTGGTTCAAAGTTGAGTCGCCTCGGTTGACAGCATCATGATCGAAACCCGATTGGTCTTCCCAAACTGTTGGTCTGAACGACGAATTGGATTGATCATCCCCATCGAAACTGGTCGCTGTTAGGTTCAGGACAAGCCCTTCCTGGGGCAATCCAGCGGACGAAGAGCCGCCTTTCGTCGAAGAAATTGTGACGCTTTGCGGCCCTTCGTTTATGTCGGCGACATTGATCTCGAAGCTCTGGGTGAGGGATTGGCCGCCGGTATCTGTTGCGGTGACCTCGAGGGTGATCTGGGCTGCGTCCTCGAAATCAAGCGCGATGCCAGGCTTGAGGCGGACCTCATCGCCGACAACTTCGAACCGGTCATCAGACAGGGCGTAGCTGTGGCTGTCGCCGGCATCGGGGTCGATGGTTGTGAGGCGTCCGACGACGGCCCCTGTGTCATTCTCGGCG